>NZ_CP095462.1:3176540-3893080 GCF_023022965.1 Ectobacillus sp. JY-23
TAACCGAACAAACGTTTACGAGAGAATGTGCTGACTATTTCAGAGAAAATACCGAAAGCCGGCAAGATAACAATGTATACTTCAGGGTGACCCCAAACCCAGAACAAGTTCGCCCAAAGCATTGGCATACCTTCGTTTGCCATGGTAAAGAATGCTGTTCCAAATACGCGGTCAAATGTCATCATCGCAAGTGCTACTGTAAGCACTGGGAATGCGAAAATGATAATTACACAAGTAATCAAAATAGACCATGTGAACATTGGCATCTGCATAAGCTTCATACCAGGTGTTCTCATTTTTAAAATGGTAACTAAGAAGTTAATACCAGTCATCAATGTACCTAGACCGGAAATCTGCAAGGCAATTGCGTAATAGTTGTTTCCAACGCCAGGACTAAATTCCGTACCTGCTAATGGGAAGTACATTGTCCAGCCTGCATCAGGAGATCCCCCGATAACGAAGGCAATGTTGAAAAGCATCGCACCAATAAAGAATAACCAAAAGCTAAGTGCATTTAAATAAGGATATGCAACGTCACGTGCACCAATTTGCAGTGGAATTGCAATGTTCATTAAACCGATAACAAATGGCATCGCCATGAACAAAATCATAACTGTACCGTGCGTTGTAAAAATACCATTGTAATGCTCGGCATCCAAGTATGGTGTGCCAGGGAAGCTTAGTTGCGCACGAATCATTAAGCCGTCCACACCACCGCGGAATAACATCAATACCGCAGAGATGATATACATAATACCAATTTTCTTATGATCAACGGATGTTAACCATTCATCCCAAAGCCAACGCCATTTTTTGTACTTTGTCAGTACAAAAATGATACCTAATGTTACTAAAACAATAGAAGCGTCGGCACCATAAATAATGGGATCGCCTGTGACAAAAAATTCATCAAGCTTCACTGTTTTCACTCCAATCTGTAGTAGGCATTATTTTTTATTTTTGTAGTAGTTGTAGTCGCAGTACTCAAGAGATTCAGGATCTACATAATCAAGATGATTGTTGGAAAACGTCATGCGTCCCACAACACCTGGCTTGATAATGTCGTTATACTTGTCTTCAGACAATTTAGGAGCTGTAGATTTAACTTCTTCTTTCCATTCTTTAAACTCTTCAGCTGTTTGAGAGACAACCTGGAATTCCATGTGTGTGAAACCTTCTCCTGAGAAGTTAGCGCTTCGGCCTGTATACTCACCTGGTTTGTCAGCTTGTAAGTATAAATCCATAATCATGCCGTCCATCGTATATTTCTGACCGCCAAGCTCCGGTACCCAGAATGAGTTCATTGGACCAACAGAAGTCAGCTTGAATTTCACAGGAACACCCGCAGGAATATTGACGTAGTTAACGGTTTCAATATTTTCCTCCGGATAGCTGAACAACCATTTCCAGTTTGCTGATGTAACATAAATCTCAATTGGTTTAATATCTTTGGATTTTTCCGGTGGTTTTTCTAAAGCAAATGTCGTTTTTACAGTCTGAACTGACAATGCAATAACAATTAAAACCGGAACTAGCGTCCAAACAATTTCTAACCAAACGTTTCCTTCATCTTCAGGTGGCTCATAGTCCATATTATCCGGTCTTTCACGATAACGGATAATAACAATTGTGAACAAGATGAATACAACCGCGATAACGGTTAACAATAATGCAAAAGACCAAATAATTAAGTCAGATTGACTCTTCGCAACAGGTCCTTGTGGATTCAAAAGAACAAGGTTTTGACATCCGCCAAGAAACGCCGTGATCAGTGAGAGCGGGAGAACTTTCCATAACGCTTTCTTGAGTTGCACGGTGCAAATCTCCTTTCTTTTTTAGGTATCACTATGTCAATAAAATAATATAACCCTATAAAACTAGTATTGACAATAGTTTGACAGACATTGTTGAAAAATAGACACAAATGGACGTTTGCTACCTTGTCTAACGTTATCAAGGTAACAACATTGTAAACTAAATTTGAACTCATATGTCTTATTTTAGAATTTTCTGTCTAATAAAGTTATACCAAAATACCTAATAATATCCAAGGATGAGTGTTAGATTCGTAAAGTGAATGAAAAAAGATTTTTTTGTAGGTTATGCTAAAGTTATTGTAGATAAAGAAATGTATAGGTGTAAAAGGCAATCCCTAAATCAAAGTTGCCTTGCAATCAAGTATGAAGTTAAAATAATATGAAAATATTATGGGTGTTTAACGAAGTTTTAAATAGAAAAATATATTTAGTAGGAGCAATTAGGCATGAGGAAGGTAAATCAGTTGGTTGTACTAGCTTTAGCAATGGGGCTGCTGAGTGGATGCACTGATGTAATGGATATTGTGGAAAAGGGAAAGATACAGTTTTCACAAACATTTCAGGAATTGAAAATGGATGTTAGTTCGGAGATGAAGGAAAGCGCGATGGTCGAAGGGGTTCCTTTTATCCGACAACTTCCCGAGCTGGAGCGAGGCTGTGAAGTAACAAGTCTAGCCATGCTTTTGCAATACGGGGGCGTAAATGTGGATAAAATGGAGCTGGCTCAACAGATTAAAAAGGTTCCATTTCAAGAGAATGGGATGCGTGGAAATCCGCATGAAGGATTTGTAGGAGATATTTATACGAAAAGAAACCCAGGATATGGTGTATACCATCAACCAATTTTTGCATTAGGACAGAAGTATTTGCCAAATGGTTTATTTAATTTAACAGGTCGTGACGTAGAGGACATATATAAGGCTATTAGTATGGGTACGCCAGTTTGGGTAATAACAAATGCTGAGTTTGTGCCGCTCCCAGAAAGTGAATTTCAAACATGGGAAACGTCTGCGGGTGAAGTGAAAATTACGTATCACGAACATAGTGTAGTTATTATTGGCTATGACAAAGAATATGTATACGTGAATGATCCGCTGGCAAAAGAGCCTCAAACAGCCATTCCTCGATCTAATTTTGAAAAAGCATGGGAGCAAATGGGTAAGCAAGCTATTTCGTTAAGTCCTTAATGAAAAGACACCTTGTTAAATTAAACCACAAGGTGTCTTTTCATGTTTTTTTAAGAATGACTTGTCATACGTGAAAATATTCTTTCAAATTTGCTAGCCATTTCAAAATCTGTTTGCGTTAAGCCCTTTGCACTCCAAGATGTTAACGATACAAGCACTGTTTTATATTTAATTGTAATAAATGGGTGGTGGTTCATTTCTTCTGATAATTGAGCAAGCTCATTTACAAATGAGATTCCTTGTAAGAACTCTTTAAAAACATACTTTCGTTCGATTCTCTTGTCATCTTTTAAAGACCATTTTTGTAAGGTAGGTAGTACTTGTTGAATTTGTTCGGTTGTTAGAGCACTCATTTCGTAACCTCCTCTTCAAGTAGTGCCAGTCCGTTTAAAATTAATCTCGATAGCTCTTCGTTTTGGCTAAGCATTAGTAACTCTTCTTTTAAGGCAGTGTAAGATGCGGAGCTATGCTTTTGAAGCATTTCTAATATTTCAAGTCGCAATAACCATTCTCCAGGATATGCATCGCGAAGTTTTTGTAGCAATGATTGAAGTAACCTTTCATTCTGCTTGGTCCAATGAGCTTGTTCGCGTACATCCCGTACATGCGCATACATTTGCTCTAGTTCAGTCCATTCACGTACAGTTGGCGCAGTCGTTGTATATTCTACATCCTCATAAAAAGCATCACAATCGGCAGCACCAGCATAAACAGATACAACAGAAGAGCCTACAGCTAAATCAAAAGAGCCCCAAGATGGATTAAATAGTATTTGCTCACCATAAGAAACAGTGCAGTTTGTAAAGGAGATGAGTATTATATGCTCATCATTCTTATGAATGGCTTCTACGTGACCGGAAAGCTGGATACCGCTTTTAAAAGTAAGTGATGCAACATGACCAGGGACGATTCCTAGGTTATGTAAATCAGTTGAACTGCATTGAGACAGGCACATATCATTTTGTAATAACCCAATTGGTGTACCAAATCCATCTGCATGAATATCTTTACTATGGTTTGGTAATTGTCTGTTACCTACACTTAAAGCTGTTGGTCCAGTTGTTTTTATATAAATAGCGTCTCCGTCACTGTTTGTTATAACTTGAGCTATTGTACCGGTAATTTGTATTCCGGAGTTTAATACGGTTGTAGCAGTGGTTCCCGAACGAAGTGCTTTATTTAATCCTTCTGTACCTCCGCGGCGCAGTGCCATTGTGTTGGCATACGTTTCAAGTCCTTCAATTAGCTGTTCAAAGGATGAGCACACAAACAGTTGTGGTTGCATAACAGTAACATCGTAATCTGTTTGGATACAAGCTTCTACGGAATAGGGAACTTTTTGCACAGCATCAGTCAAACAGTGCTTGCTTTCACCTACTGAGGAGAGTAAACCAGCGCCGTATATTTTCGGATTTTCCAAATCGCCAATTAAACCGTATTCTACAGTCCACCAAAACAAGCGTGAAATCTCCAGGATTTCTGAAACATGCGTAATTGCTGCTTGCTTTTCCGCTACAGCTAATTTAGCTGCCTCCACTTCTTTAGGAGTAGAAGTGCGACTTTCCATAACAATTGTTAAGGTGCGAATAGCGTCAAAGAGCTCATGTTCTTCTTTTGTAGCAAAGCCCTTAGAGCCAATTTCGCCAAATAGCTTTACGTATTTCGCATATGTTTCATCAAATAAAATAGGTGCATGACCAGCTGCTTCATGTACAATGTCGGGTGCTGGTGTATACTCAATATTTTCCACTTTACGTATTTCGGTGGCAATTGGGAGCATACCATATCCCTGGAACCCAAAGAACGCAGCACTTGGTATAAGACCATCAATGGTGACAGCCCCCCAGCCTGCTTTTCCAAGACAAGCATTCATTTCTTCTACTTGAGGAATAGAGTCAATACTGATACCAGAGGAACGTAGACCTTCTGTATAAGCTGGATGTGCAACATCTTTTAGAGCGTGATGGTTTTGGCGCATGATGTAACGCCAAACAGCATGATCAATTGGTGTATATTGATTGTAATGCTGTGTACTTACGTAGGGTCTCAAATGTTTTGGTATTTCGTTTAAAGCCTGTTTTTGCATAGAAATAGCCCCCTTTTTAGTGATAACCACGTATATACATTCTAAATTTGAAAGCGCTTTCCTTCTTTTGGAGAAAAAAAAGAAACCTATTTCTAGGTTTCTCACACGAGATTAAAAAAGTAAACAAGCTGGGCAATTACAAAAGTTACACCAATTGCAATTGCTGTTGGGATTGCAAAGGATAAAAGTGTCCATTTTTTACTTTTTGTTTCTTTATAAATATTGAAGAGTGTTGTGCCACATGGGAAATGGAGCAACGAGAACAGCATCATATTTAAAGCAGTCAACCAAGTCCAACCGTTTGCTAGGAAGAGTTTTTTCAACTCAGTCATGCTTTCCAACTCAGTTAAAGAACCGGTGGACAAATAAGCCATCAGTAATACAGGAACTACAATTTCATTTGCGGGCAGTCCGATAATAAATGCAGCTAAAATATAGCCATCGAGACCAAGGAGTTTAGCGAATGGATCAAGAAATTGGACAAAATGCATGAGAATACTTTTATCTGTGACATACACATTAGCTAAAATCCATGTAAGTACAGCAGCTGGTGCAGCAACTAATACCGCTCGTTTCAACACAAACAGCGATTTATCCAATGTCGCCCGTACAACGGTTTCCCAAATCTTTGGTTTTCGATATGGAGGAAGCTCCAATGTGTAGTGGGTAGGTACTCCTTTGAGCGCCGTTTTTGAAAGTATAAATGATACGAGTAATGTTACTGCAATACCGATGACTACCATTCCGACTACAACAGCCGCCGTTACAAAAGTGCGAATTCCTCCTGTGAAGCCAGCAGCCATAAATAAAGAAGCTAATAAAATAAGTGTTGGCCATCTTCCGTTACAAGGTACAAAGTTATTTGTTAAAATTGCAAGCATACGTTCGCGCGGCGATTCTATAATTCTGGTAGACATGATAGCGGCGGCATTACACCCAAACCCCATCGCCATCGTTAAAGATTGTTTACCGTGTGCACCTGCCTTTTTAAATAAGCGATCCATATTAAAAGCAACGCGTGGTAAATAACCGTAGTTCTCTAATAATGCGAATACCGGAAAGAAAATCGCCATAGGAGGGAGCATGACACTGATGACCCACCCTGTTCCCCTGAATAAACCGAGAACTAGAATACCGTGTAACCAATCCGGGGCATGCAGAGCTTTAAACATATATGTTATATGTCCCTCAGCCCAACTGAATCCGTCAGCAATCATTGAGGACGGAATATTAGCGCCGGCAATAGTAATATAAAAAATGATAGATAAAATACCAAGCATAATTGGAAAGCCCCAGATAGGAGATGTAAACAGCTTATCTAACTTTTCAGAGCGCTCCAATTTGCTTTTGTTTGTATACGTTACAGCATCAAGGCATAACTCCCTGGAGGATTGATAGATCCCAACTACAAGATTGTCACGGATGTCTTCCTTGTTTAAAGCTTTTGCTTTTTCTACTATAGAGTCGAATGAACCGATGTGGTTTCTTTGCATGGTATACGTACCTCCTCTCTCTTATTATATCCTCTTGCCTGTAGTGCTTTTAGAAAACCTGTATCGCCATCCAATAACCGTAAAGCAATCCATCTTGATGGATATTGTGATCCTAATAATTGTTCAACTTCCGGCTGCAGCGCACTTACCATCGACTCAATTTCAGCATTATATCGCACTTGGTAAGGAGTAGTTATAATTTCTCCTGCAGCGACAGCTTCAATGGCAGCCTGAAGTTTGGAAATACCTAATTTGTTGCGAGCAGAAATTTTAACCACCGGAACACCCAGTTTTCTTGCTAGTTTGTTCTCATCTATAGTAATTCCTTTTTTCTTTGCCTCATCAATCAAGTTGATGCAAACAACAACTTTTTCTGTCATTTCCATAACCTGCAATGCCAGGTTCAGGTTTCTTTCCATTGAAGTAGCATCTATTACGACTACTGTGACATCAGGTTTATCAAAAATGATGTAATCTCGTGCTACTTCTTCGTCTGTAGAATTAGAATAGAGAGAGTACGTGCCTGGTAAATCAATAATGGTATAGGTTTTGTGATTAAATTCATATTCTCCTTCAGCTTTTGCCACGGTTTTACCAGTCCAATTTCCTGTATGCTGACGCATTCCTGTTAGGGTATTGAACAATGTACTTTTCCCTGTATTAGGATTTCCCGCTAATGCAATTCGATAGTTATTCATCGTTATCACCTTCCGTTAAACTAGCCATGATGCAGGTACTTTCTTGCTTGCGAAGAGCAATGGTGGTATTGCTTACTTGATAGGCAACAGGATCTCCTAATGGACTTTTTTGTAATACTTTGACTACTCCTCCTGGAATAAAGCCAAGATCTAGCAAGCGACGCTTCATGGTTCCTTCTAATTCAATTGCTTCTATTAATACTATCTCTCCCATTTGAAAATCGGAGAGTGGTTTGATGTGTTTCATAAAAATTTCCCCTCTCTCTTTTTTTAGGTTTTTATCAAAAAAGTTGGTTTAGGTAAACATCTATTTATATCTTATGAAGAAGTGTTGGATGTGTCAATTCTAAATATGCAACACCTCATTAAGAATGTATGTGAAATTTAAATAATGTGAGTTTGTATCAGTTTTAAAAGATTGATTTATTTACATTAAATTTACAAAGTGGAGAATTCAATTTTATCTAATTCATTTTTAACAGAGTAATTAAAAGAAGGATTCTAAAAAAGTGTTATAAAATCAACTTTTAGGGAGAATAAAACAAGATGTGAAGGAAAAAGATAAAGAAGAATTCTTCCTTTACTTAAAATTAAAAAACGCTTAACACTAACACAATATTAGTGCCGTACAATGTATTTGTGCCTAAGGACAGGCACAGCAAAACGTCGATAGAAAACCTAAAATTATATGGGGGTACAAAGATGATTAAAAAAGGTTTCAAATTCACTCTTGCTGCATTTATGATTACAGGAGCGCTTGCTGCTTGTGGTAAGTCAGAAGACACAGCAACTGACACAAACAAAGAACCTAAGCAAGAACTTTCTGGTACAATCTCTGCTGCTGGATCTACAGCGCTACAACCGCTTGCTGAAGAAGCTGCAGCTGCATTTATGGGTGAAAATCCTAACGTTTCTATCACAGTACAAGGTGGCGGAAGTGGTACTGGTATTAACCAGGTAGCTTCAGGTGCTGTTCAAATCGGTAACTCTGATATTCCTGCTGCTGAAAAATTAGACGCTGAAAAAGCAAAAGAGCTTGTTGATAATAAAGTTGCTGGTATCGCATTTGGTATAGTAGTAAACAAAGATGTGACAGTAACGAACTTAACTTTGCAACAAATTCAAGATATCTTTTCCGGTAAAGTAACAAACTGGAAAGAAGTTGGTGGTAAAGATGAAAAAATTAACGTAATCAACCGTCCTGCTTCTTCTGGTACACGTGCAACTTTCGAGAAAACAATCTTAAAAGGTACAAAAGCTAACGATGCGATTGGTACAACGCAAGATTCTAATGGTGCTGTTGAGCAAGCGATTAACTCGACTCCTGGTTCTGTAAGCTATCTTGCAATGTCTTACATGGTAGGCGATAAAAAAGGCGCTTTAAAAACAGTTAAAATTGAAAATGCTAGCCCAACAACTGCTGATATCGCTGCTGGTAAGTATCCGTTCTGGGCATACCAATACATGGTAACAAAAGGCGAAGCGAAAGATGCTGTTAAGAGCTACATCGATTTCATTAAAGGTAAAGATTTCGAAAAAACTGTAGAAGAAATGGGTTACATCCCAATGACGAAATTAAACAAATAATCTAAGTTTGGAACAGGCTGGCTGCCAAGCCAGTCTTGTTCATTTCATTCTATTAGGTAAGGTGATCCAGTGATGAAGGGGAAGAAACAAATAAACTACGTAAAAAGTGAGTATATAGGAAGGACGCTTGTAACAGCTTGCGGCTTTTTAATCGTACTTACAACCTTGGCTATTATCGCATTTATTTGCGGAAAGGGAATTCAATCTTTTACACAAAGTGGCGTTTCTGTCGTTGAAATGCTTACATCGACTAAATGGTCTCCTAACGGTGATGAACCGGCATTCGGTGCTCTTATTTTTATTGTGGGTTCTACTTTGGTATCTTTAGGAGCAGTTTTAATTAGTGCTCCTATCGCTATCGCTCTTGCAGTTTTCATGAATTTAATTTCACCTAAGTTTGGTAATAGAGTATTAAAACCAGTTCTTGAACTTTTGGTGGGTATTCCTTCTGTTGTATATGGTTTGTTAGGTGTTACTATTTTGGTCCCTCTGCTACGCAATGCTTATGGAGGAGTAGGGTTTAGTTTAATTGCAGGTATTGTGGTGCTTAGCATTATGATTTTGCCAACTATTGCAAGTATTGCTTCTGATTCCATCCGCGCTGTGCCTTTTGAATATTTAGAGGCTTCTTACGGACTGGGTTCAACCAAATGGCAAGCAATTAGTCGTGTTATTGTACCGGCAGCTAAAACTGGTATTATGACAGGTATCGTTTTAGGTCTTGCTCGTGCGTTCGGTGAAGCTTTAGCAGTACAAATGGTAATTGGTAATACAGTTAAACTACCTGAAAGTTTATATAGTCCTACATCTACACTAACAGGTATTTTGACGATGGATATGTCTAATACGCTAAATGGTACTGCTTGGAACAATGCGCTATGGACACTGGCAATGATCCTGCTTGTAATTTCATTCCTATTCATCATTGTAATTAGAGCAATTGGGCAAAGAGGTGACCGTTAATTATGAATGCAAGAACAGTAAATAGTATATGGACTGCAGTTTTTTATGCAATTGCTGGACTTATTGTAGCTTTGCTGCTTTTCTTAGTATATGAAATCATAGCAAAAGGTTGGGGCTTTTGGGATATGGATTTCCTAACTGGTCGCCCAAGTAATACAAGACCGGGAGGCGGAATTGGTCCTCAATTGTACAACTCTTTCTATATGTTATTCTTAACATTAATTATTTCAGTACCGCTAGGCTTAGGTGCTGGTATCTATTTAGCGGAGTATGCAAAAAAAGGAAGATTTTTAAATTTTGTTCGCTTATGTATTGAAACAATGGCTTCTCTTCCTTCTATTGTTGTTGGTTTATTCGGTTTATTAGTGTTTGTTACTCTGACAGGCTGGGGTTATACGCTCATTGGTGGAGCATTGGCCTTAACAATTCTAAATTTGCCGGGCTTAACACGTGTATGTGAGAATGCCATTACAGAAGTTCCTGCAAATGTAAAAGAAGCAAGTCTTGGTCTTGGGGCTACAAAGTGGCAAACATTAGTAAGAGTAAGTATTCCTTCTGCTTTGCCGCAAATTATTACAGGTATCATTCTGGCTGCCGGAAGAATTTTTGGTGAAGCAGCAGCGTTAATTTATACGGCGGGTCTTACAACTCCATTTTTAAATGCAGCAGCTGACTTATCGAGCCCTATGCATCCGCTGAATCCATTTCGTCCTGCGGAAACTTTAGCAGTTCACATTTGGAAGTTGAATTCAGAAGGAATTGTACCGGATGCCAAATTGATTGCCACAAAATCAGCAGCAATCCTTATCATTATGGTTCTTGTGTTTAACGTAATAGCTCGTTTAGGTGCTAGTGTACTACACAAGTATCTATCAGGTACAAAGGGGCGTAAACGTAAAACAAAAATAGCATAATAAAAGATAAAGGCGTTACACCTTGAGGTGTAACGCCTTTATTTACTATAAAAAACGTGGGTATTTAGGTGTATTAATAAGTAGAAAATTGTCGTTGTTTATGTCTTTTTACATAGCGTGTAGATTTTAGTAGTTTAGACATGAAAAAGTCATCATACAAAACACCGTCCATCATACATGCACCTTTTTTTGCACCTTCAATTTTAAATCCCATCTTCCTATATAATCGTATTGCTGGAATATTACTTGATAACACAGAAAGCTCAAGTCGGATAATGCCGGCTTGCTTTGCCCATTTTTCAAGCTTTTCAAATAGTCGGGTTCCTAAGCCCATGCCTGCTGAAGCTTGTAGAACACCCACTGAAATAGATGCAGTATGCTTTGTGCGATTTGCTGTTTCACCTGTCGCTGTGATATAACCAAGTAGTTTTCTGTCCTTCTCTGCAACTAATATTGTTGAGTTTGGCTGCTGCAAATAGTGTTTAATCATTTCTTTTTGTTCTTCTAGAGTCAAAACACGCTCTCCTTCTTCGTAGAGCATATTGGGGGTTTCTTTATCAATAGTTTGACAAAGCTCTAAAAATGCTTTTGCATCAGTTTCTTTAATAGTTCTAATCATAGTTAGCTCACTCCTGATTTGTTTTCTTTGCAGCTAGTGTAGCATGTGTTTATTAAAACAGAAGGATAGTCGCAATCTTGTAAAAGGCTAGTAATAGTATTTTCATTTTTCCTAACATAATGCTTTATTAGGAATTCATTCCGTAATTAAAAAATATTAATGAACGGGGTTGATTTTTGTATGGGTAACTGATATATTTATCTTCGTTGCTCAGTAAAGCTTGTCTTTTAAAAAAGCTTTTGAAAAAGTTATTGACAAGATAAATTGAGAAATGATATTATGTAGAGGTCGCTTCTGGGCGACAAGTTAGTTCTTTGAAAACTGAACGAAGTACAAAACGTCAACATTTATTTTAGCTAGACAAACACTTTTATGGAGAGTTTGATCCTGGCTCAGGATGAACGCTGGCGGCGTGCCTAATACATGCAAGTCGAGCGGACCTCTTCGGAGGTTAGCGGCGGACGGGTGAGTAACACGTGGGTAACCTGCCTGTAAGACTGGGATAACTTCGGGAAACCGAAGCTAATACCGGATAATTTTTTGAACCGCATGGTTCAAAATGGAAAGATGGCTTCGGCTATCACTTACAGATGGACCCGCGTCGCATTAGCTAGTTGGTGAGGTAACGGCTCACCAAGGCGACGATGCGTAGCCGACCTGAGAGGGTGATCGGCCACACTGGGACTGAGACACGGCCCAGACTCCTACGGGAGGCAGCAGTAGGGAATCTTCGGCAATGGGCGAAAGCCTGACCGAGCAACGCCGCGTGAGTGATGAAGGCTTTCGGGTCGTAAAACTCTGTTGTCAGGGAAGAACAAGTACGAGAGTAACTGCTCGTACCTTGACGGTACCTGATTAGAAAGCCACGGCTAACTACGTGCCAGCAGCCGCGGTAATACGTAGGTGGCGAGCGTTATCCGGAATTATTGGGCGTAAAGCGCGCGCAGGCGGTCTTTTAAGTCTGATGTGAAAGCCCACGGCTCAACCGTGGAGGGTCATTGGAAACTGGGAGACTTGAGTGCAGAAGAGAAGAGCGGAATTCCACGTGTAGCGGTGAAATGCGTAGAGATGTGGAGGAACAGTGGTGGCGAAGGCGGCTCTTTGGTCTGTAACTGACGCTGAGGCGCGAAAGCGTGGGGAGCAAACAGGATTAGATACCCTGGTAGTCCACGCCGTAAACGATGAGTGCTAAGTGTTAGAGGGTTTCCGCCCTTTAGTGCTGAAGTTAACGCATTAAGCACTCCGCCTGGGGAGTACGGCCGCAAGGCTGAAACTCAAAGGAATTGACGGGGGCCCGCACAAGCGGTGGAGCATGTGGTTTAATTCGAAGCAACGCGAAGAACCTTACCAGGTCTTGACATCCTCTGACAACCCTAGAGATAGGGCTTTCCCTTCGGGGACAGAGTGACAGGTGGTGCATGGTTGTCGTCAGCTCGTGTCGTGAGATGTTGGGTTAAGTCCCGCAACGAGCGCAACCCTTGATCTTAGTTGCCAGCATTCAGTTGGGCACTCTAAGGTGACTGCCGGTGACAAACCGGAGGAAGGTGGGGATGACGTCAAATCATCATGCCCCTTATGACCTGGGCTACACACGTGCTACAATGGACAATACAAAGGGTTGCGAGACCGCGAGGTGGAGCGAATCCCATAAAATTGTTCTCAGTTCGGATTGCAGGCTGCAACTCGCCTGCATGAAGCCGGAATCGCTAGTAATCGCGGATCAGCATGCCGCGGTGAATACGTTCCCGGGCCTTGTACACACCGCCCGTCACACCACGAGAGTTTGTAACACCCGAAGTCGGTGGGGTAACCGTAAGGAGCCAGCCGCCTAAGGTGGGACAGATGATTGGGGTGAAGTCGTAACAAGGTAGCCGTATCGGAAGGTGCGGCTGGATCACCTCCTTTCTATGGAGACATCAATGAACGCTGTTCATTGTATGAATACGTTTTGACAACTTCGTTCAGTTTTGAGAGAACTATCTCTCAAACATGTTCTTTGAAAACTGGATAACAATACAAGTGTAATTCAAAAAGTGTAAACTTTTTAATGGTTAAGTTAGAAAGGGCGCACGGTGGATGCCTTGGCACTAGGAGCCGATGAAGGACGGGACTAACACCGAAATGCTTCGGGGAGCTGTAAGTGAGCTATGATCCGGAGATCTCCGAATGAGGAAACTCACCATTCGTAATGGAATGGTATCCTTATCTGAATACATAGGGTAAGGAAGGCAGACCCAGGGAACTGAAACATCTAAGTACCTGGAGGAAGAGAAAGCAAATGCGATTTCCCAAGTAGCGGCGAGCGAAACGGAATTAGCCCAAACCAAGAGGCTTGCCTCTTGGGGTTGTAGGACGCTCTATACGGAGTTACAAAGGAACGAGGTAGACGAAACGGTCTGGAAAGGCCTGTCATAGAAGGTAACAACCCTGTAGTTGAAACTTCGTTCCCTCTTGAGCGGATCCTGAGTACGGCGGAACACGTGAAATTCCGTCGGAATCCGGGAGGACCATCTCCCAAGGCTAAATACTCCCTAGTGACCGATAGTGAACCAGTACCGTGAGGGAAAGGTGAAAAGCACCCCGGAAGGGGAGTGAAAGAGATCCTGAAACCGTGTGCCTACAAGTAGTCAGAGCCCATTTACGGGTGATGGCGTGCCTTTTGTAGAATGAACCGGCGAGTTACGATCCCGTGCAAGGTTAAGTTGATAAGACGGAGCCGCAGCGAAAGCGAGTCTGAATAGGGCGACATAGTACGTGGTCGTAGACCCGAAACCAGGTGATCTACCCATGTCCAGGGTGAAGTTCAGGTAACACTGAATGGAGGCCCGAACCCACGCACGTTGAAAAGTGCGGGGATGAGGTGTGGGTAGCGGAGAAATTCCAATCGAACCTGGAGATAGCTGGTTCTCCCGAAATAGCTTTAGGGCTAGCCTCAAGTGTGAGAGTCTTGGAGGTAGAGCACTGATTGGACTAGGGGCCCCCCTCGGGTTACCGAATTCAGTCAAACTCCGAATGCCAATGACTTATTCCTTGGGAGTCAGACTACGAGTGATAAGATCCGTGGTCAAAAGGGAAACAGCCCAGACTGCCAGCTAAGGTCCCAAAATGTATGTTAAGTGGAAAAGGATGTGGAGTTGCTTAGACAACTAGGATGTTGGCTTAGAAGCAGCCACCATTTAAAGAGTGCGTAATAGCTCACTAGTCGAGTGACTCTGCGCCGAAAATGTACCGGGGCTAAACATACTACCGAAGCTGCAGATTGATACCAAAGGTATCAGTGGTAGGGGAGCGTTCTAAGGGCTGTGAAGTCAGACCGCAAGGACTGGTGGAGCGCTTAGAAGTGAGAATGCCGGTATGAGTAGCGAAAGATGGGTGAGAATCCCATCCACCGTATGCCTAAGGTTTCCTGAGGAAGGCTCGTCCGCTCAGGGTTAGTCAGGACCTAAGCCGAGGCCGACAGGCGTAGGCGATGGACAACAGGTTGATATTCCTGTACCACCTCTTTACCGTTTGAGCAATGGAGGGACGCAGGAGGATAGGAGATGCGCACCGCTGGTCGCGTGCGTCTAAGCAGTTAGGCTGATGAGTAGGCAAATCCGCTCATCGTAAGGCTGAGCTGTGATGGGGAAGCCCGTATGGGCGAACTCTCTGATTCCACACTGCCAAGAAAAGCTTCTAGCGAGGTAAAAGGTGCCTGTACCGCAAACCGACACAGGTAGGCGAGGAGAGAATCCTAAGGTGTGCGAGAGAACTCTGGTTAAGGAACTCGGCAAAATGACCCCGTAACTTCGGGAGAAGGGGTGCTCTCTAGCGAGAGCCGCAGTGAAAAGGCCCAAGCGACTGTTTAGCAAAAACACAGGTCTCTGCGAAGCCGCAAGGCGAAGTATAGGGGCTGACACCTGCCCGGTGCTGGAAGGTTAAGGGGAGAGGTTAGCGCAAGCGAAGCTTTGAACCGAAGCCCCAGTAAACGGCGGCCGTAACTATAACGGTCCTAAGGTAGCGAAATTCCTTGTCGGGTAAGTTCCGACCCGCACGAAAGGTGTAACGATTTGGGCACTGTCTCAACCAGAGACTCGGTGAAATTATAGTACCTGTGAAGATGCAGGTTACCCGCGACAGGACGGAAAGACCCCGTGGAGCTTTACTGTAGCCTGATATTGAATTTTGGTACAGCTTGTACAGGATAGGTAGGAGCCTATGAACCCGGAGCGCCAGCTTCGGTGGAGGCGTCGGTGGGATACTACCCTGGCTGTATTGAAGTTCTAACCCGCGCCCCTCTATCGGGGCGGGAGACAGTGTCAGGTGGGCAGTTTGACTGGGGCGGTCGCCTCCTAAAATGTAACGGAGGCGCCCAAAGGTTCCCTCAGAATGGTTGGAAATCATTCGAAGAGTGTAAAGGCATAAGGGAGCTTGACTGCGAGACCTACAAGTCGAGCAGGGACGAAAGTCGGGCTTAGTGATCCGGTGGTTCCGCATGGAAGGGCCATCGCTCAACGGATAAAAGCTACCCCGGGGATAACAGGCTTATCTCCCCCAAGAGTCCACATCGACGGGGAGGTTTGGCACCTCGATGTCGGCTCATCGCATCCTGGGGCTGTAGTCGGTCCCAAGGGTTGGGCTGTTCGCCCATTAAAGCGGTACGCGAGCTGGGTTCAGAACGTCGTGAGACAGTTCGGTCCCTATCCGTCGCGGGCGCAGGAAATTTGAGAGGAGCTGTCCTTAGTACGAGAGGACCGGGATGGACGCACCGCTGGTGTACCAGTTGTTCTGCCAAGGGCATCGCTGGGTAGCTATGTGCGGACGGGATAAGTGCTGAAAGCATCTAAGCATGAAGCCCCCCTCAAGATGAGATTTCCCATAGCGTCAAGCTAGTAAGATCCCTGAAAGATGATCAGGTTGATAGGTCAGAGGTGGAAGCGCGGCGACGTGTGGAGCTGACTGATACTAATCGATCGAGGGCTTAACCAAAAAAAGCAGAAGCGAGCGTTTAGCAAGCTGAAGCTAGATTATACACTTGTTATCCAGTTTTGAAGGAACATGCCTTCATATGTCTAGTGATGATGGCAAAGAGGTCACACCCGTTCCCATACCGAACACGGAAGTTAAGCTCTTTTGCGCCGAGGGTAGTTGGGACCTTGTCCCTGTGAGAGTAGGACGTCGCTAGGCAATGCCCAATTTGGGCTTTTTTTACGGAGGATTAGCTCAGCTGGGAGAGCATCTGCCTTACAAGCAGAGGGTCGGCGGTTCGATCCCGTCATCCTCCACCATATATCGGAGGGGTAGCGAAGTGGCTAAACGCGGCGGACTGTAAATCCGCTCCCTCAGGGTTCGGCGGTTCGAATCCGTCCCCCTCCACCATTTTTGATGGGCTATCGCCAAGCGGTAAGGCAACGGACTTTGACTCCGTCATTCGTTGGTTCGAATCCAGCTAGCCCAGCCATAATTATGAGCCATTAGCTCAGTCGGTAGAGCATCTGACTTTTAATCAGAGGGTCGAAGGTTCGAGTCCTTCATGGCTCACATTTTGCGGGTGTGGCGGAATTGGCAGACGCACCAGACTTAGGATCTGGCGCCTTCGGCGTGGGGGTTCGAGTCCCTTCACCCGCACCAATATATGCGGAAGTAGTTCAGTGGTAGAATACAACCTTGCCAAGGTTGGGGTCGCGGGTTCGAATCCCGTCTTCCGCTTATACTGTATTTTATATCACACAAAATATATACAGTTGTTTATGCGCCCGTAGCTCAATTGGATAGAGCATCTGACTACGGATCAGAAGGTTATGGGTTCGAATCCTTTCGGGCGCGTTATACGGGAAGTGGCTCAGCTTGGTAGAGCACCTGGTTTGGGACCAGGGGGTCGCAGGTTCAAATCCTGTCTTCCCGATTTCATGGGGCCTTAGCTCAGCTGGGAGAGCGCCTGCCTTGCACGCAGGAGGTCAGCGGTTCGATCCCGCTAGGCTCCATACGGAGGAATACCCAAGTCCGGCTGAAGGGATCGGTCTTGAAAACCGACAGGCGGTGAGAGCCGCGCGGGGGTTCGAATCCCTCTTCCTCCGCCATTTATTTTATATGAATGGTAAATTAAATAATTCATGATTGTCGCGGGGTGGAGCAGTCCGGTAGCTCGTCGGGCTCATAACCCGAAGGTCGCAGGTTCAAATCCTGTCCCCGCAACCAAGGTCCCGTGGTGTAGCGGTTAACATGCCTGCCTGTCACGCAGGAGATCGCCGGTTCGATCCCGGTCGGGACCGCCATTTTTATGGCTCGGTAGCTCAGTCGGTAGAGCAGAGGACTGAAAATCCTCGTGTCGGCGGTTCGATTCCGTCCCGAGCCACTTCTTAATTTACATATCACTTTTCTTTATAAGCCGGCTTAGCTCAATTGGCAGAGCAACTGACTTGTAATCAGTAGGTTGGGGGTTCAAGTCCTCTAGCCGGCATCGATTAGGGGTATAGTTTAAAGGTAGAACAGAGGTCTCCAAAACCTCCGGTGTGGGTTCGATTCCTACTACCCCTGCCAAACACGTGGGCCTATAGCTCAGCTGGTTAGAGCGCACGCCTGATAAGCGTGAGGTCGATGGTTCGAGTCCATTTAGGCCCATTAGTGATATATTCCGCAATAGCTCAGCGGTAGAGCAATCGGCTGTTAACCGATAGGTCGTAGGTTCGAATCCTACTTGCGGAGCCATTAAGGCCCGTTGGTCAAGTGGTTAAGACACCGCCCTTTCACGGCGGTAACACGGGTTCGAATCCCGTACGGGTCATACCAAAAGCCAGTGCATTCGCACTGGTTTTTTTTGTATATTTTTATTTAGGCTCTGTGAAAGTTCGTTGCTGATTTCCGTTATGGAGGTTTGTTCGCTTTCCGCGGGCAGTCAGGGAGTCGACTCGGCGCTATTCGCCTGCAACGTCTCTCCTTTACTCACTTTTCCCACATGTGTTCCATCCGCCTCACTCCCATCAACAAGTGCCAATTAGCAACGTCAGGTTTTAATATAGTCTTTATTTTTAACTTATACCTAGTAAAGAAAGTTTCTTATGTGTGTCAGATATAAAATAACTCTTTTTATGTAATGAAGGAAGAATGTTATATACAGCGAAATTTCATATATAAGGGGGGAATTGAATGGAACAACTATTAGTGGAAAAGCGGGTGAAGACGCGAAGGTGGAAAAGACTCTTAGCTATCACATTAGTCTTTCTCATCTCTATTGCAGGTGTTGCTTATACAGCAGGTACATTGTATATAAAACGAAGTCTTCCACAAGTTTCTGGTGTAATTGCCATAGATGGACTTCAAGGGCAAGTGAGAATTATAAGAGATGCAACTGGTGTACCACATATTAAAGCAAATAGTTTACAAGACTTATATATGGCTCAGGGATACATTACTGCACAAGATCGTTTATTTCAAATGGATTTAAGTCGCAGACAAGCATCTGGGCGACTAAGCGAAGTTATTGGTGAAGCAACTATAGAGAGAGATAAGTTTTTTCGTACATTTGGTTTAAGAAGAGCAGCGGAATTATCATACGATTCTTATTCTAAAGAAGCAAAAGATGTATTAAAGTGGTATGCTAACGGTGTAAATGCATTTATTATGGGGGCTAAAAAGAAAAATAGACTTCCAATCGAATTCACGTTGCTTAGGTATGAGCCTGAACTTTGGACACCTATTGACTCCTTGGCGATTGGTAAATACATGGCATTTGATTTAGGTGGACATTGGCAAGGGCAAGCTTTTCGATATCACCTTTTGAAAACTGTATCAACAGAAAAGGCATTAGAGTTATTCCCTGCATATCCAGACGATGCACCGGCAATCATCTCAGCTATTGAAGAAACCTCCTTGGATATATCCAATCGCTTTGTTCAGGCAGTAATTCCTAACCCTTTTAATGGTAGTAATAATTGGGTTGTAAGCGGATCTAAAACTAAGTCTGGCAAACCAATGCTTGCGGATGATCCTCACCTTTCTTTAGGAACACCTGCTATCTGGTACCAAACAAAACTGAGTGGACCAGGTGTGAATGTAAGCGGCGTTATATTCGCTGGCATTCCCGGTATTATTCTCGGGCATAACGATTTTATTGCTTGGGGCGTTACCAATGTTGGACCAGATGTACAGGATCTTTATATGGAAAAAAGAAACCCTGTCAATGACAAGGAATTTTTATTTAATAATGTATGGGAGCCAGCAAAGGTTATAAAAGAACCGATTGCAGTAAAAGGAAAAGAACCAATTGCTTTTGAAGTATTAGAAACACGACATGGTCCCATTATTTCTGACTTTGCACACGATCAGGATAAAGAAACGGCATTGGCATTAAAATGGACAGCTCTTGAACCTTCTACAGAGCTGGAAGCTGTTTTGCGTATGAATGTTGCAAAAGATTGGGAGAGTTTTAAAGATGCGCTTACTTATTTTCATACACCGGCGCAGAATTTTGTGTTTGCATCAAAAGATGGAACGATTGCATATCGAGCAAATGGTAAAATTCCTATTCGAAAGCAAGGGGATGGTTCACTACCTGTTCCTGGGTGGACGGATGAATACGAATGGACTGGATTTATCCCTTGGGATGATCTACCTACTATAGTCAATCCCACAGAAGGATTTATCGCTACAGCTAACAACAAAGTGATTCATCAATATTCCTATCATATTACTAATTCATGGGCACAGCCGTACCGAGAAATGCGAATTAAGGAAGTTTTATATGAGAAAAACAATATAACCCCGCAGGATATGATGGAGCTACAAATGGATCAGATAAACTTGCAAGCACGTGAATTTGTTCCGGTATTTTTATCAAAACTAGAGGGAATACAATTGAGTGAGAAGCAACGTGAGGCGTTAGCTGTATTAAAGAAATGGAATTATAAAGATGACCGTAATTTGTCTGCCCCGCTTATCTTTAACTTATGGATGAAGGAAATTAGTGTAGTGCTGTTTGAAAAAGATATATCAAGTAATGTAATAAAGCTATTTGAAGATAAGGCGCAAGTGACAGATACATTAATTCGTAAAGCTGCAGCAGGTGAGCGAAGTTTATGGATTGAAGAAATGGGTGGTTTACAAGAGGTGCTATCTACTTCCTTACAAAGAACACTTACAAAAATTGAAAAACAGCAAGGGAAGAATATGAAAAATTGGACGTGGGGCACATTTCACCGTGTGGCGTTCTCACATCCGTTAAGTAGTGTAGGACCGCTGTCTTACATTTTCAATTCGCAATCTCCTATACCTTTAAGTGGTAGCCGTGTAACTGTGCAAGCAGCTGGTTGGGATGAAGAGACGGGTATTGTCAACCATGGCGCCCCATGGAGGTTTGTAATAGATACGTCTAATATGGATAAAGGGTATCATATTGTAGGACCAGGTCAGTCAGGTCATGTAAAAAGTGAATGGTATCAAAATCAATTAGAAAATTGGGTAAATGGTGTGTATCATGTAACTACTCTGAAGCAGCCGTCCGGAAAAGAGCTCACACTAGTCCCGATAATAAAAAAGCAAATGAATAAGAATTAATATTTGCATAGAAACTGTATGAAAACAGCGCTATTCGCGTTGTTTTTTTGTTTTTTTATTTATTCAATATATTAAGCTGTTATAATATGAGTAAGGGGGGACACATGTTGCCAAATTGGAGTTTAGTTACTGAACGATTTGCTCATCCACAAAATTTTACAGAATTACTCTCTCTGCTCATGCCACAAGAAGTGGACGAAAATGGAGAGAAAAGTAAAGTTATATTATGGAAGAAAAAAGAATTTTATAAACAGAATCACATAAGGTCATTAATTTCGTATGCACTACAAATGATAGAACAGCTACCAAGATTTCATAAGGATGAAATTCCTGTGATATTACGAGTTGTACGCTTATATCAGGAAATTGAAGAGTATGAAGCAGGCTATGAACTGATGAAGAGTCAAGGTTTAGAGCGTTTTGTATATACGGCGTTAACGCATAGCTCATGGGATATTGTAACAGAGTTGGCAGCTTGGAATTATCTCGTTTTAAAATCAAAATCAGTAGGTTTACAAGATCCAGATTATGATATATGGGGACGTATAAAATATAAATTTAGTAGTTGGAAAAACTACGAACCCTTTTTTTCTGCTAAAGAGGTTATTATGTTTGTGTTATTGTTTATACCTAGAGAAAAGAAAGCATTAAATGAGCATATCATGGAAGCTGCTTGGATTTGTAATCATTATATAGATTGTGTTGCTAGTCATAGATTGTTTTCTTTCTATGAAGCACGCATTAAGCAATGGCAAAAATATGGTGTAGATCATAGAGCTGTTACCTGTCACCGTATAATTCTGGCACAATTATCAGATATATTTTCAATAGCTGACTATGATTCTCCGTTTGAGTTTGTAAGCGAATGTCGTGAACTTATGTTATATGCAGACTATGAATTTTTATGTAATTATCGTGATATAGTCGCTACTTTCCTATCTTATATTCCTTTCTTTAACTTAATGCAAGTTCCAAGGCAAGTTACATACTTTGAACAATTACTTACAATTTGCAGGGCGGATGAGAAGAAAGAAGAATTTATGAGATACTTTGTTTTTTCACAGTTTGCTCATAATTTCCTTTCATTTATAGCACCATTCATCAGAAATAAATGTTATGGAACCATTCATGATATGTTGTTCTATTGGTGTACGGAGGAAGAGCGTTTGCGATTAGAAAAAAGTTATAATTTACAAAAGTTATACGAGATGTACGCATGTGGCTAATTATAAATAAAAAACGCCGAATTGTTCGGCGTTTTTTATTTTACGTATATTTCTTCCTGATCGTTGTCAAAGGTATCTTTATACTTAGATATAACTACGATGGTCATCCAAAAGAATAAAGGTAAGAAAGAAATAAGCTGTAACCCATTTCCATATATACTTGTAGATAGGAAAATAAGAAAAAAGATAATATGGTAGAAGGTTGCGACAGGTTTTTTTAATGTTCGATTTACTAATTCAAGCAGTACTTCACATAGAGCGAAAGCAATAAATGCGCTTAAAAACCATAGATTGGCGTGTAGAACAAATATGCAGCAAAGTAATCCGAATAAAGCAAGTGCTTCTGTGATGTTAATAAGACTTCGATTCATGATGCTATCTCCTGAAAGTTATCGTTGTATATAAGGTAGCGGATCAATGGCATTTGTTTTAGAAATGTTCCATTCTCCCTTATGTAATTCAAAGTGAAGGTGTTGTCCGAAAGAATTTCCGGTGTTCCCCATATAACCTAGTATTTGGCCGGATTTTACAGTGTCTCCCTCTTTTACAGATCGACTTTTTAAGTGAGCATATACAGTGGTATATAACTGACCGTTGATTGTATGTTTTACAAACACTACATTTCCGTAGCTGGAAGAATAATAAGATCGACTCACTTTTCCATCGGCAGCTGCAAAAATTTGTACATTTCCTGAGGCTGCTAAATCTACGCCGTAATGCATGCTGCCCCAACGCATACCAAATTTAGAAGATACATAGCCTGCTGATGCCGGGAAAATAAAAGCACTTGTCTGTATTGCTGAAGAACCAGCAGGTTGTACATAATTTTTTGATACAAATCCAACCGCGTTACCATAGGTAATTTTATACCAACCATTTACTTCTCCGACGACGGTAACCTTCTGAGCGTTTCCTAATACGCTTTGAATTGCATAGGACGTTCCTGGGCCAGTGCGGACTCTTAGCCCTGACACTGTTACATAGTAAGGTGAAGGAGTGATGGCTTTTACTTCTCCAGGGTCAGTAATGCCTTTGACTTCTGAACCGGATACGACAGATAGAAACTCTTTTTTAACATAAGCCGTTTGGGTGTTGTACGAGATTTTATACCAGCCATTTTCTTCTGATAGAACTTCTACTAATTTTCCGTTTATGAGAGAACCGATAATAGAAGCGCCAGTACTTGGACCTGTGCGAACATTTAAAGAAGTTGCGTTCACCATATATTGATTCGACTTTGAAGGCACAGCTGTATTTTGTAAAGTGATATAAGATTTATGTACAAAAGCGGTCCTGTTGTTATGAACAATTTGATACCAATTCCCTTGCTCCCCTGTAATAGAAACAGAACTATTACGAGGTAGTGAGCCTAGGATGGTGGAGCTTGTTGAAGGTTGACTTCTGACATTTAAAGACATTGCCTGAACAATTCCTGTTTTTGTGGTGCTTGCTTCAGCTGAATCCGCAATAAAAGGGATACTTGCTAATGCTACAGCTGAAAAAGCTATTGCTTTTGCATTCATATTTCTCTGCCCCCTACGTAAGTTTGCATAAACTAAATGATGTAACATATATTATTAAAGTGTAAACTTTGAATATTTTGTTATATAAAAATATCATAACGTATTATTACGTTTTTTCAAGATAAATATGGAAATTTTAAATAAAAATCCAAAAATGAAGACTTTAAAAGTAAAAATGTTCTTAAAAACGATTATTTTTTCTTTATAAAGAATGATGTAGTTAAGTGAATATACAACGCTATTTGTCTATAGTTACAGAGAATATTGTGAAATCTTATATATAGAATTTTTAGTTTTGTTTGCACTTCTCTATAAGCAGTGCTATACTGTTGTTAATTTCATAAGATGCTAGGGGAGCTGGTGATGCCGGCTGAGAGTCCGACCGTAAGTCGATGACCCTTGACCTGATCTGGATAATACCAGCGTAGGAAAGCGACGGCCTTATTATTAAAAGCCCAACCTTTGTGCGCGAAGGTTGGGCTTTTCTTATGAACTCATATGTATCACTAGGGGTGCGATTTTGCTGAGAGAGGTTATACCTTAACCCTTATTACTTGATCCGGGTAATGCCGGCGAAGGGAAGTGGCTTAGAGCGATTAACATCGTTTCTTTTTGCCGCTTGTATAAAGCGGCTTTTATTTTTATAGAGGAGGAATGAAGATGAGTTTTTGTAAACAGGTATTTCAGCAAGCGGAGGAGATTTGGGAGCGAAGTCATAATCATCCGTTTGTTACAGGTATTGGTGACGGTACATTGCCGATAGAGACATTTCAATATTACTTAGTGCAAGATTATTTGTATTTATTGGACTATGCCAAAGTATATGCGCTAGGTGTTGTGAAGGCCCAGAATCCTCGTATAATGGAACAGTTTGCAAAGCAAATGGATGGTATTTTAAATGGTGAAATGAGTTTACATAAACAGTATGCAAAACGCTTAGGAGTTTCTATAGAAGAGATGGAACGCGCCAAGCCTTCAGCTATGAATCTTGCTTACACTAATTATATGTTGTCAGTTTCGCAGAGTGGAACCTTAGCCGAGCTAACAGCTGCTCTGCTACCGTGTATGTGGAGTTATTGGGAGATTGGTAAACGCTTAAATACCATTCCAGGTGCGGCTGATCATGTGTTCTATGGTGAATGGATCCGCAGTTATAGCTCTGTAGAATATGGTGAGATGTGCATTTGGATGATGGAATTGCTAGATCAGCTTGCTGACGGAAAATCAGTGACCGAATTGGCACGTTTAGAGGAAATCTTTTTAAATACAAGTCGCTTTGAATATCTATTTTGGGATATGGCGTATCGCAAGGAGATGTGGGAGCTTGAACGAAGTATTGGCGTTTAATCGTGTTTCCTTTTCATATGAGGAAGAGAAGCCTATCTTACAAGATTATAGCTTTACGGTGAAGCAAGGGGAATTCGTTAGTATCATTGGTCCAAGTGGCTGTGGGAAAAGTACAATTTTTCGTTTGTTAACAGGTCTTGAAAAGCAGTATAGAGGAACAATTCAGTTAATGGAAAAGGTCGGTTATATGCCACAGCGGGATTTGTTATTTCCTTGGCGGACGGTAGTAGAAAATGCTTCCCTTGCTTTGGAGTGCACCGGGGTCAAACCAAAGAAAGCCAAGGAAAATGCAATTCGGTACCTAGAGCTGTTTGGGCTCGCTGATTACTGTAATAAGTATCCAAAGGATTTATCAGGAGGGATGCGACAACGAGTGTCTTTTGTTAGAACCTTTTTAACAGGTGCGCCGGTTCTGTTGCTTGATGAGCCTTTTAGTGCTTTAGATGCAATTACCAAGAGGAAGATGCAAGAATGGTTATATACACAGTGTGTTAATTGGAAGAAAACCGTTTTATTCATTACTCATGACGTAGAAGAGGCCTTATTTTTATCGGATAGGATTGTGGTTATGACAGAGCGAGGGGCAGGAATTACAAATGAGTTTATTGTACCATTGCCGAGGCAAAGAATGCGTGAAGACTTACAAAGGTCAGAGGTATTGAGACTCAAATATGAGATATTTCAAATGCTTGATCAGAGGGTAGTGCTATGAAACAATATCTTCCTTCTATAGGGACCGTTTTTTTACTGTGTATATGCTGGGAGGTCGGCGCGCGTATTGTTGATGCGATGTATATTCTTCCTTCGCCCTCTGCGATTGTTTTGAAAATATGGGGGTTACGAACTATATTGTTTCAGGTTCATTTAATAGCTACCTTTCAAGTTGTTGTAATTGGTCTGGTTATCTCACTTGCTCTTGGTATGCTTACCGCTTCTCTGATGGCTATGTATCCGATTGTAGAGCGTGTGTTTTATCCGCTTTTGATTGCTTCGCAGACAATACCGATTACTGCACTGGCACCTTTGTTTGTGCTGTGGTTCGGTTATTCTATTTGGAGCAAGGTTGTTGTGACAGTATTAATTGCGTTTTTTCCGATTGCCGTCAATACGTACGATGGATTTCGTGCGGTGCAAACAGATTGGAAAGAGCTATTGACTACCTTTGGGGCATCGAGACGTCATTTGTTTATAAAGCTATATATTCCATCGGCGCTTCCGTATTTGTTTTCCGGATTGAAGGTAGCTGCGCCGCTTAGTGTCATCGGTGCAGCTATTGGCGAGTGGCTCGGAGCTGAAGCAGGACTGGGCTACTTTAGCAAACGGATGATGACGCAGCTAGATGGAGCTGGTGTGTTTGCACCTATTGTCTTGTTATCAGTATTGGCAGTTGGCATGGTTGTATGTATTGCAATCATTGAAAAGAAATTTGTTAGCTGGGGGAAACACTCGTGAGAAAATTTTTGTTATTTATGCTTGGGATCATTTTAATCGTTGTATCAGTTGGGTGTAGCACAGAGAAGAAAAAGCATGTAACTATTATGCTAGATTGGTATCCAAATGCGGTGCACAGCTACTTATACGCAGCAATAGAAAAGGGGTATTTTGCAAAGGAAAACATTGAGGTAGATATTAAATATCCTGCCAATCCTACAGACCCGCTTACATTAGCGGCAGCAGGCAAGGTAACAATTGGACTATATTATCAGCCTGATGTTGTCATTGCAAAAGCAAACGAGGGTATACCAATCACATCAATTGGTGCAGTTGTGCGTTCTCCTCTTAACCATATTGTTTCCTTAGAAAAAGCAGGTATTCGTTCACCAAAAGACCTTGAAGGAAAAACAGTAGGATATTCCGGAACCCCCCTTAGTGAAGCGTATTTAAGAACTATGGTGAAGGAAGATGGCGGTAATCCGGATAAAGTAAAGCTTGTTGATGTAGGGTTTGATTTAGTGCCCGCTTTAATTACAAACAAAACGGATGCAGTCACAGGAGCTTATATTAATCATGAAGTACCTGTATTGCGGCATGAAGGGTATAAGCCAACTTATTTAAGCCCCGCTGAATACGGTGTTCCCAATTACTACGAACTGGTAATGGTAACGGGTGATAAGACATTAAAAAAGGATCGTAAATTAGTAGAAGCATTTTTACGTGGTGCAGAGCGTGGCTATCAATTTATGCGAGAGAATCCAAACGAGGCTTTGCAAATTCTTTTGAAAAACCAAGAGAAAGAAAATTTTCCTTTAATTAAAGAAGTAGAGCAAGAAAGCATGGATATCCTACTTGGAAAGATGGAGGCTGAAGGAGAGCCGTTTTTATCGCAAACAGCAGCAGCATGGCAGCAACAAAATGAATGGTTGAAAGAAAAAGGCCTGGCCAAGAAAGTATTACCAGCTGAAACGTTTTTTGAAAATGTATTGAAATAGGTTATGAGTATGAGAGAACTACATGTTATTTCAAATGGGATGTCAATGGAAAGGCTAATCAAACATGCTATGGAGATGCAAGCGTATATTGATTATTTACATATACGAGAGCGTGATAAAGATGCACGGACAATTTATCAAGGTGTGGAGGCACTAAAAAAAGCTGGCTTTCCTGTGTCCAAGATTGTTGTAAATGACAGGATAGATGTGGCTTTGTTAACAGGTGTTACGCGGGTGCAACTAGGTGAAACAGGTCTTCCTGTTCAGCAGATTAAGAAATCTTTTCCGTTCTTACACGTCGGTGCATCTGTTCACTCTCTTGACGGAGCAATCAAAGCTGTAGAGGCAGGAGCAGACTCTCTTATATATGGACACATTTTTCCTACAGCGTCTAAGCCTGCTATACCGGCACGTGGCATGAAAGCATTGCAGAAGGTTGCAGAAGCGATATCCATTCCACTTGTAGCGATTGGCGGTATTCAACCTGCTCACGTTCCCGATATTCTGCAGGCAGGTGCTTCTGGTGTCGCAGTTTTATCGGGAATCTTATCAAATGAAAATCCTGTGAAACAAGCAATTTCTTATCGAAAGATGGTGAAGAGGGAAACATGAACTACGATGTAATTATTATTGGCGGCGGAGTAATAGGCTGTTCCATTGCGCATTATTTATCAGAAAGAGGAGCAAGTGTTGCAGTCGTGGAAAGACATACATTGGGTGCAGAAGCTTCTGGTGCAGCTGCCGGTTTGCTCGGTGTGCAGGCAGAGTGGACTATGTATGATCCTTTATTTCAGGCGGCAAGAAAGAGTCGCAGTATGTTTCCTACTTTATCTGTTAGGCTTCGTGACAAAACAGGTATTGATATTGGATATCAATCAAGTGGTATTTATCGTATTGCCTGCAACGAGCAGACAGCACAGCAATTACGAGAATCTGTCTCGTGGCAGCAAAACCTTGGAGAACAGGCTGTTATTATGAACGGAGAACAGCTTCGTGCCAAAGAACCTGCAACATCTCCTTTGGTACATGAAGCGGCTTATTATCCGGAAGATGGTCATGTGATTGCGCCTGAACTGACACGTGCCTTTGCTTATTCGGCAGTGGCTTCTGGTGCAACTATATATGAAGAAACAGAAGTGTTAGAAATTGAAAGAAACGGAAATACAGTAACAGGTGTCATTACATCAAGAGGACGTATATCTTGTGCACATGTTGTGGTTGCAGCTGGTTCATGGAGCACACCGTTTCTTCACATGCGACATGTTGGCACGTATCCGGTAAAAGGCGAAGTTTTATCTGTTACGTCCTATAAATCTATTTTAAGCGTGCCTATATTTGAGGAAGGCTTTTACATTGTTCCTAAGCGAGGCGGACGCTATATTATTGGGGCCACAGTAACAGAAGGTGTATACGATAAAACTGTAACAATGGGAGGAATACAGTCTTTGATACAAAAAGCAGTTGCAATTCTTCCTGCCTTACAAGAGGCGAAATGGGAGCGGGCTTGGGCCGGTCTTAGACCGCAATCAAAGGCAGGAGCACCTTATATGGGAAGGCATCCTGAGATAGAAGGTTTATATATGTGTACTGGTCATTATCGAAATGGGATTTTGTTAAGTCCATTGGCCGGTAGGTATATGGCTGATTTATTGGAAGGAAAGTCTGTACGTGAGGAGGGGTTTGTGTGTTATTGAAAATTAATGGGCAGAACGTAATGATACCTGAACATATTCGTACGGTTGAGCAATTGCTTGAACATTTAAATATTGCTCATAAGTTGCTTGTCGTCGAGAGGAATAAAAGTATATTGTCAAAGAATTCTTATTCGGAAACTGTATTGTTTAATGGAGATCAAATTGAGATTGTTACATTTGTGGGAGGCGGTTGAAGATGTTAAAAATAGGAGAGTTTTCTTTTCAGTCCAGACTTTTATTAGGAACAGGGAAGTTTCATGATTACGATGTACAAAAGCAGGCTGTTGCAGTATCGGAAGCAGAGATTTTAACGTTTGCGGTAAGACGCATGAATATTTTTGAGGCACATCAGCCTGATCTATTAGATAAGCTTGATGTTACAAAGTATACATTACTTCCGAACACCGCCGGTGCCAAAACGGCGGAAGAAGCTGTACGAATTGCAAAACTGGCAAAAGCCTCAGGACTCTGTGATATGGTTAAGGTCGAGGTCATTGGCGATGATAAAACGCTTCTTCCGGATCCTTTTGAAACATTTGAGGCATGTCGTATATTGTTAGCGGAAGGCTTTACGGTACTTCCATATATCTCTGATGATGTGGTGCTTGCTAAGCGCTTGGAGGAATTAGGGGTTCATGCAGTTATGCCAGCGGCAGCTCCTATCGGCTCAGGACGTGGTATAGTTAATCCGTTGAATCTACGCTTCATTATCGAGCAAGCAAAGGTTCCTGTTATTGTGGATGCCGGAATCGGTAGTCCGGCAGATGCGGCTTTTGCAATGGAACTTGGTGCAGATGGTGTATTGCTTAATACAGCAGTATCCGGTGCTAATGACCCAATCATGATGGCGCATGCAATGAAGCTTGCAGTAGAGGCGGGACGTATGGGATATGAAGCAGGTCGTATCCCGAAAAAGAGTTACGCTGCGGCAAGCAGTCCTCTGGAAGGGATGATTACCGGTGAATGATCGGTATGCAAGACAAGTTTCGTTTCAGCCAATTGGAAAAAACGGACAAAAAAAGTTAGCTGACAAACATGTTCTGATTATCGGGGCAGGTGCCCTCGGTAGTATGGGTGCTGAAATGCTAGCCCGGGCAGGGGTAGGGTGCTTGACCATTGTGGATCGTGATTATGTGGATTGGAGCAATTTGCAAAGACAGCTGTTGTACGATGAGGAAGATGTGAAAAAACACATACCAAAAGCGATTGCAGCCAAGAACAGGTTGGAGAAAATTAATGGAGACATTCGTATTGAAGCATATGTAGAAGATGTTACACCATCGGTACTAGAGCGATTGCTATATAAGGTAGATGTTATATTAGATGCTACGGATAATTTTGAGACACGTTTTATTATCAATGATGCCGCTCAAAAGCATCGGATACCTTGGGTTTACGGTGCTTGTATCGGCAGTCAAGGTATTACATATACATTTTTGCCAGGGGAGACTCCTTGTTTAACTTGCTTACTAGAAACAGTGCCTCTTGGAATGGGGACATGTGATACCATAGGCGTGATTTCACCAGCGGTATCCATGACGGTTTCTTATCAGGTTGCGGAAGCTTTGAAACTATTAACAAATCATGAAGTGCGTCATACACTGATAGCCTTCGATGTATGGACAAACGAGTATAGTGCAATTAATGTGAGCACTTTGCAAAATAAAAATTGTCCGTCTTGCGGAGCAGAGGCACATTATCCGTATTTGCATGAAACGTTGTCACAAACAGCTGTGCTGTGCGGAAGAGATAGTGTCCAGATCCGCTTACATCAAGAGTTGCCGCTAGAGCAGTATAAACAACTTCTCGCTTATCGTGTTGAAGGGTTAATTATAAATGAGTATTTGCTTTCTTTCACGGCAGAAGAAAAAAAGTGCACTGCCTTTCGCGATGGGCGCGTATTTATACATGGAACAAAGAACATTGCTGAAGCGAAGAGCATGTACCATAGATATTTCAGTTAATCGGACAAATTACTTTCCTTTCCAGTTAAAGGGTTGTTATACTATTCGTAGAGCCGTTACGATTGCGCCAAAGACAAGGCGCAGTCGTTTTTTCATTAGTTCATATGGTGAAGGAGTTGAGTTTATGGAACAGACGGGATTGGTATTAGAAGGCGGCGGTATGCGCGGTGTATATACAGCCGGTGTACTCGAGTTTTTTATGGATAAAAATATCTATTTTCCGTATGTAATTGGTGTTTCTGCAGGTGCTTGTAATGCTGCTTCCTATTTGGCAAGGCAAAAAGAGCGCAATCGCCGTGTAAATATCGGCTATATCGGACACCCGCAATATTTATCTTATAAAAACCTCTTTCGCAAAGGACAATTATTTGATATGGATTTCATCTTTAATGAGATTCCGACCAAGCATGTGCCGTTCGATTTTGAAGCGTACCGCACAGGTATTGAACGTTTCGTGATTGGAACAACAGACGTCATGACGGGAAAACCCGCATATTTCGAAAAGGATGGAACAGAAGAGGAAATTATGCTGATGCTACGCGCATCGAGTTCATTACCTTTTATCGCACCGATTGTAGAATTGCGTGGGCAAAAGCTTCTTGATGGCGGTATTGCTGATCCAATCCCTGTTCGTAAAGCGCAGGCAGACGGTAACAAAAAGATTGTTCTAGTGCTAACAAGAAATGATGGCTATCAAAAGCAGAAATCTAAGTTTGGCTGGATTGCAAAGCGTTCGTACAAGCGCTATCCAGAGCTTGTTCGCGCAATGCTTGAACGCTATCAAGTTTACAACGAAACACTCGCATATATTCAAGAAGAAGAAAAGAAGGGAAATATCTTTATCATTCGTCCAACAGAACCGCTACAGGTTGATAGAATGGAGAAAGATGCAAAAAAACTAGCTGCACTGTATGACCAAGGCTATAAAGATGCGGATCGCTTATATGAAGATTTACTAGCTTTTCTTGAAAAATAAAGAGGCCGGGACATCACTGCATCATGTAACTCTAAAGTCGAAAGAATAGAGAATAACGAACACTCATAAAGGAAAAATCCGAACTAAATCGAATTCTGTGTAGAGAATTCCGACTAATAGTTCGGATTTTTCTTTGGCTAAAACCTTTTGTCCCAGACTCTTTATTTTTTGCTTGCGAAAGAAAACGCTAAGGCAGCGACTAAAATGCTTCCTTTAATAATATCTTGTGCATAGTAGGGTACATTCATCATGGTCAAGCCGTTTAAAATAATACCGATTAAAACTGATCCAAGTAATGTCCCAATTATATTTGGCTTTTTGGCTCCAAATATGGCGTAGCCAATATATGCAGCTGCTACTGCATCCATAAGCAATGGTCCACCAGCCGATACTTGCCCCGTTCCAATTCGACTTGTAAGTACAATCCCACCGATAGATGCAAATAAACCACTGATGCCATATGCATAAAAACGATAGCGATTTGTTGGAATCCCAGCTAACCGTGCAGCTTCTCGATTGCTTCCTGTCATGTAAAACATGCGTCCATACGTTGTTTTCTCTAAAAATATATAAGTAATCACAGCTGCAAGTAACATGATAACAACCGGTACAGGAATACCGAGAACAGAACCTTGACCAATAAAGAGAAAGGAAGGAATAAAGCGTCCAGTGGCGCCTGTCATGCCTTCATATATAGAAGATCCTTTTGTGAGTGTTAATTGTAATCCGTTGATGATGTACATCACGCTGAGTGTTGCTAGTAAATCAGGTAGTTTAATGCGTACAACAAGAAAGGCGTTGAGCAGCCCAACGAGAAGCCCGCATAGCAATGGGATGAGGAGTGCTACCAGCAGCTCCTGTCGGTACAGCACAAGAGCTGCTGCACTTGTGACAGTAGCCAAGCTGGCAGTCGCACCAACAGACAGATCAAAGCCATCTACCACAAGGGTAAATGTAACACCAATTGCTAACAGTGTGACAATAGAGATAGAACGCAAAATATCACTCACATTCTGATAAGTCAAAAACGATTCATTCATAAAAGCAAAAAAGGCTGTAACAGCAAGAATTATGCCGATTGTTCCAAATTTATAAAGACCTTGTTTCATAATAGGTTCTTTAGACAGTTTGGTTTGAATGGATACTGTCAATGATTTCTCCTCCTTCTGCTAACCGTAGCAGTTCTGCTGCATCGGTCTCTCGCGGCAATACTTCGGTAATGATTTCACCTTTACACATGATAAGAATGCGATCAGCAATTTGCAGTGCTTCATCTTGTTCTGCAGTGAAATATAAAACACCAGCGCCTTTTTGCGTAGCATCTGAAATAAAGCGGAATACATCTTGTTTTGCTGCCATATCAATGCCTTTTGTAGGTTCATCTAAAATGAAAACCTTAGAGTGGAAACCAGCCCATTTTGCGATAGAAACTTTTTGTTGATTCCCTCCGCTTAAACGGCCAACTTGAAAATGTACGTTTCTTGGTTGAATATTGAATTGTTCACTTATCTTTAGGGCGTGTTCTTCTTCAGATTTTACATGCAAACGTCCTTTACGATGAAGTGACAAATGATTGCTGATACTTTCACTTACGAATAAACCTTGTTTGCGTCGTTCTTCTGGTACAAGTGCTATACCTGCACGAATAGCATCAGAGGGGTTACGGAAGCGTTGCTTCGTTCCATTGATAGTAACCTGAACGGGCTCACGGGCACCAAATAATGTTTCAGCTACATCAGATTTACCGCTGCCCAAAAGTCCATAGATGACTACGACCTCTCCTTTTTTGACGTGAAGTGCATGATGCTCGAATAGATTCTCCGCTGTTGTTAAATCCTTTTCCAAGCGTTTCGCGGGTTTTACCTCACCAGCTATTGCGGTAACAATATCTTTATCTGTCATAGTAGCAGGAGAAGCAGTACAAACTACCTGCCCATTACGCAGGAGTGTCATTTTATCTGCTAGCTGTCTAATTTCGGATAAACGATGCGATACAAGAAGAATACCAACACCCTGTTTCTTCAATGAATGAATTAGCTCTAATAAATGTTGTGCTTCTTTTGGACCGAGAGCTGAGGTAGGTTCATCCAACAATAAAAATTGGACATCATCAGATAGTGCCCTGGCAATTAAAATGAGCTGCTTTTCATAAAGTGAACATTGTGAGATGGGTTGTTTGACATTCAGATTCAGTCCCACCCGTTTTAGTAAGCGCGCTGCTTCTTGTTCCTTTGCTTTTTTTGAAAAATAAATTCGCTTTTCGCGCACAATTTGATTCAGTAGTACGTTTTCCAGTACAGATAGCTCTGACATAAGAGCATAGTCTACTTCCTGTGCTACAAATGCAATACCTTTTTCATGCGCCTGTCTGGGTGATTGGAAGGAAACTTCTTTATTATCCAAATGGATAGCACCGGAAAGGGGCGAGAAATCGCCCGCTAGCATCCGTAAAATCGTGCTTTTCCCAGCGCCGTTCATACCAAGCAGAGTATGAATGGTTCCACGTTCAATCGTAAACGTAATATCTGTAACGACAGGCACGTTTGTATAACTGTGAGTAATGTGCCGTAATGCTAAACTCATTATTGCTTCTCCTTTTCCAGCTTGCTCATCCAAGGAGAATAAGCTGCTTGAGAAGCGCCCCAGCCCGGAATATGTTTTTCTAGGCCATCCATTGTCACACCCTCAGCAGGTAGCTGATTTTTCTTCACTAGGTATGGCTCTAAACTATATACTTCAGGTGTGTCTTCTCCAGCAGCCTTTTGATATAGAAAGCGAGCTTGAATTTTACCCACTTCGGCTGGATCAGTTGCTGCTGTAGCTGTCCAAGGAGAATTCTCTTTTTGGATAAGCTGCAAGTCTTCATTGCTTAAGTCAATTCCATACACCTTAATATCGGTTCGGCCAGCCTGCTCCAGAGCTTTAACGGCACCTTTGGCGAATTCGTCCCACGTGGCAAAGATAGCATCAAGATCGCCTTTTTTTGGATATTTTTTCAGCAGTGCTTCTACTTGTGTCTGTGTGTCTAAAGCTGTATTGTTAGAAGCTGTTCCAAACCGTGCAACTTCTTTGATGTTCGGATAACGTTTATAAAATGCATCAATCATTGTGCTGCGTCTTTCCATTGGAGCAAAACCGCCTACCCAAAGTACTGCGATTTCACCAGTCCCGTTCAAGTCTTCGGCTAATGTTTTTAGCGATTTCCATGCTAAGCTGTAGTCATCTTGGTCAATGACAGTAACACCTGGTAAGCGCAAATCGTTATCAAATGCAACAACAGGAATGTTTGCAGCCAAAGCTTTTTCCACACCGTTTTTCAAGGCCTCCGAGCGACCATGATCAATCAAGATACCGTCTACCTTAGCATTGATCGCTGTATCTAAGTTTGCAGCCATTTTGGCTAAGTCATTATCCGAGTTATATACCTGTACGGTACCACCGAATGCTTCTACTTGTTTTTTGACTCCTTCGATATATTGTGATGAAAAAGTACCAATTGACATTTGCATAATTAAAGCAATTTTTAACGGCTTTTGTACTTTGACAGGAATCTCTGTATTGGTAGGTACTGTCTCTTTCTGCTCTTGTTTGGTAGCAGTTTGTTTTTGCACTGTTGCGGCATTCTGCTCGTTTGTGCACGCTCCAAGTGCCAATACGGATGTAAGTAAGACTGCTTTTGTCCATTTTTTCATTTTTGTTTTCCTCCTGATTTATCAAGAACGGTGCAGACGCAAAAAGCCGCCTTTACACAAGAAAAGGCGGCGTCGCTGATTGCTTTCAGCTCTTATCCCTCAGCACGTTATGCGCTGCAAGAATTAGCACCGTGCCCATAAATGGGTCGGTTGCCGGGCTTCGTAGGGCTTGTCCCTCCACCTGCTCTTGATAAGAAATTTGATATGAAACTGTTTTAAATTATCTGTCTTTTCTTTTTATCTGTCAATAGTTTTTTAGGATATAGTTCATTACGGTTACATGTAGCCCAGAAAAATTCGGATTTTATATAGCTATTGGATAAAAGAAATAGTAAAAAGGCCGCAATGTGCGGCCTTTCAATTAGTGAGGTAAAAACACCAGTTGATACAAGAACAATACAGCGAACATATACACTAGCGGATGTACTGCACGGAATTTTCCTTTTACAACCTTCATAAGTGGATAAGAGATAAAACCAAGAGCGATACCTGTTGCGATGCTAGATGTCAGCGGCATGCTAAGAATAACTAAGAACGCCGGGAATGCTTCATCAAATTCATTCCACTCAATATGACGAACAGCGCCCATCATTAAGCAGCCCACGATAATGAGTGATGGTGATGTAATCGCTGCAACGCCAGATACAGCACCAACTAGCGGACTGAATAAAGCGGCTACTGCAAAAAGAGCGGCAACAACAAGTGCAGTCAAACCTGTACGTCCACCTGCAGCAACGCCAGCAGAGGACTCAATATATGCAGTTGTTGGGCTTGTACCGAACATAGCACCAACAGTTGTTGAAATAGAGTCGGAAATCATGGCACGTCCGCCGTTCGGCAACTTACCATTCTTTACAAGACCAGCTTGCTGTGCTACACCAAGAAGCGTACCAGTTGTATCAAACAATGTAACAAGTAAGAATGAAAACACAACGCCGTATAGCCCATATTGAATTACATCAGAAATGGCTGTGATTGGATTTGCAACAATAATACCCTCTGGTAATTGTGGCAGTGACATTACGCCTTTTGTAAAGGATAATTGCTTTGTGAAGTACGCGATAATACCTGTAATTAGCATTCCGATAAACAACGCGCCTCGAACGTTAAGGGACATTAACATAATAGTTACTGCAAGACCCACCAATGCCAAAATAACAGGAGCGGAGTGTAAGTCTCCAAGGCCAACCAGATTGGAAGGATGCTTTGTAATAATACCAGTTAAACGAAGACCAATAAAAGCTATGAACAAGCCAATACCAGCTGTAATTGCATGCTTTAAATTTTCAGGAATAGCTTCCATTAGTTTTGTACGAAATTTTGTTAAAGACAATACAAGAAAAATCATACCAGTGACGAATACTGCAGAAAATGCAATTGCAAATGTTACCTCTTCATGCGCTTTTACAACAGAATAAGCAAAGTAGGCATTTAATCCCATACCCGGTGCAATTGCAATTGGCATATTAGCAAAAAAAGCCATACATAGTGTACCGACAACTGCTGCAATTACTGTCGCTGTAAAACCTTGCTGAAACGGCACACCCGCATCCGCTAAAATAACGGGGTTTACGATAATGATATATGCCATTGTTAAAAAGGTTGTAAGACCTGCAATAATTTCTGTTTTTACAGATGATTTATGCTCTGATAAATTAAACATACTTGTAACCTTCCTTTTTTACGAATAATAATCACAACAGTTATATATATTATTCGGTAATGTTTGATTTGGCAAGAGTTTTTTTGGAAAATCGAATGTTTTTTATTGTTTATATAGGTATCGTTAAGAAATTAATGGATTTTAGCGGTAGCATAGCTTCTTTTTGTTTGTGTATAACGTCTTCTTTACCTATTATGTACAATCCTTTTATATTTTGACTCCTTATGTACATTCTATATAAATGAGCAAAGCTTGTATAAGTTTACGTAATAGAAGGGAGTAAAGAACAATGGCGAATAAGAAGCAGATTCAAGCACCGCAGCATCAACAAAAGCAACCAGGTATTGAATCTTTGATGAATCCCCTGCCGAAGTTTGATCAGGGGTATAAAGGTTCAGGGAAATTACAGGGAAAGTGTGCGTTGATTACAGGTGGAGATAGCGGTATTGGTCGAGCTGTGGCAGTAGCGTTTGCTAAAGAAGGAGCGCATGTTGCGATTGCTTATTTAGATGAGCATGAAGATGCAAATGAAACAAAGCGTATTGTGGAGAGTCAAGGTGTGAAATGTTTGTTGCTGGCAGGCGATTTAAGTGAGGAGACACAATGTAAAGATATAGTAGCACAAACAGTAGCGCAATTAGGTGGTCTTAATGTGCTTGTAAATAACATTGCCCAGCACTATCCGTGTCAAAATTTGCTTGAACTTACTGCTGATCAATGGGAGAAAACCTTTAAAATTAACGTTTTTTCCTATTTTTGTACAACCAAAGCGGCCCTGCCGCACATGAAAGCAGGAGACACTATTATTAATACAACTTCTATTACTGCTTATGAGGGAAACGAACAGCTTTTGGATTATTCTTCTACAAAGGGAGCAATTGTTACATTTACAAAATCATTGGCAAAATCTCTTATGCAACAAGGAATTCGCGTGAATGGTGTTGCACCTGGTCCAATATGGACCCCACTTATTCCAGCGAGTTTTGACAGCAAAAAGGTGTCTGAATTTGGGAGCGATTCACCGATGGGACGGCCAGGTCAACCTTATGAGCTGGCACCAGCTTATGTATATTTGGCCTCAGCCGATTCTTCTTATGTATCGGGGCAGATGTTGCATGTCAACGGTGGGACCATTATTGGGTAAGCTAGGGATGAAGAAGTTGAGGGTTCTATTCATATTGATTATGGTACTGCTTTTACCTATAGAAGTACGAGCGGCACTTCCAGATCATCTGATTTTAATTAACATTGAGACAAACCAACTATCGTATTTTGAGAACGGCAATTATATACGAACGTTTCCTGTTTCAACAGGTAAAAAGGAAACACCTACACCGGAAGGAAAATTTTTAATTGCTAATAAATATAAGAATAAGAAATATCACCGGAAGAAGATTGAAGGCGGTGCTTGGAACAACCCTCTTGGTACAAGGTGGATGGGACTTAATTACAAAGAATATGGTATTCATGGTACCAATAAAGAACATTCTGTAGGCACATACGAATCAAATGGATGCATTCGCATGAATGATCGTAACATTCAATGGCTGTATGATAGAGTGCCGCTACATACACGGGTAATCATTAAACGATTTTATATTTCGCCTGAAATGATGGCTCATACGATGGGGTATCGTGTAACGAGTTGGAGCGGAAAACAAGTACAATCTCATCAAATTGGGAGAATACGCTTGATAGATCGTACAATGTTATATTGGCGAGATTTAAACGGAACGTATTATCCAATCAAACAGGTTATGCCAAATGAAACGTACGCAGTTTTCTCACATGATGGTGCTGGCACATATCATATTGGGAGTGGATTTTATATTATTGACAAAGTACAAGAAGATAGTGTTTATGAGCAAATCCCAAACCATATTCTTGTTAATCAATATAAAAGAAAACAAGGCGTCCTGTGACACCTTGTTTTTTTGCGAAGCTGATTTTTTTGTTATGGTCGATTTTTTTCAAACCACTGTTTAAATGTATCTTTTTCTTGTTCGCCTTCAATACGATCTACTTCTTGCCCATCTTTGAAATGGATTACAGTTGGTGTTCCGGTAATCTTATAGCTGTCCCAACCTGCTTGATATTTTTGAAGGTCAATCACTTTCATATCAATACCCATGTCTTTTGTCATCGGTACAATTACCGGTGAGACACGTGCGCAATGCACGCAGGATGTTTGATAAAAATAAACAATTGAATCTTTTTTGTCTTTGACCAGCTTGTCCAATTCGTTTAATGAAACAGAATTTTGATAGTACTCAGCTTTGCTGTCAGATTTTTTCTCTTGTGTAGATACAAATGCAATGGCACCGAGTAAAACGACAAGAATTAGTGTAAAGATAATCATTTTTTTCATGCTTTGAAAGCTCCTTTTCTTAGTATAAATCCACTGGTAACTGCAACAATGATAAAAGCGATAAGAGCTAGGAAGGGAATCGTGACAAAACCGAACCAATTAATGTAATCCCCCGTACAAGGAACACGACCGCAAGAGGCGCCAGCTTCTGATAAAGCAGGAATTTTTTGCAACGCATAATGATACATGGAAAAACAAGCACCAATGGATGCAAGCGGCAGTGTATAAACGGCAATTTTATAATCTTTGCGAATTATAGCTATGCCGAGAAGTAAAATGAGCGGGTACATTAAAATGCGTTGATACCAGCATAGTGTACAAGGTTCATATTTCATAATCTCAGAAAAATATAAGCTCCCTAAAGTTGCCGTTAAAGAAGCAGCCCAAGCCGTGAACAGCGCATACTCTAATTTTTTTTCAGTCGTCATGCAGGTTTCCCTCTTTTCTACTGTTACTAACTAAATTATAGTACGAGTCATTTCTTATGTAAAATGTATTTGCTGTGAATTTTGATAATAGAAATTATTTCCCTTGACTACTAGCATCGCGTAGAAAATGATATGATAATACACGAATGTTCTTTACATACAGTCAGAACAAATTTTATTTGCAGGATTAAATATAATTCTTGTCGAATTATTGCACAGGAAATAGCATTCTGACTCAATAAGACTTCAAGGTGGGAGAGGATAAACGTGAATTGGAAAACAACTTATGAACGCTGGGCAAACGCTCCGCAACTAGCTGAGGATGTAAAACAAGATTTAATTCGCGTCAGCGAAAATGAAAAAGAATTAGAGGATTGCTTTTACAAAAATCTAGAATTTGGTACGGGCGGTATGCGCGGTGAAATTGGACCGGGAACCAACCGAATGAATATATACACGGTACGTAAAGCATCAGAAGGGTTAGGACGTTTTATCGAGTCTTTTGGAGAAGAGGCAAAGCGTCGCGGCGTAGCAATTGCGTATGATTCTCGCCATAAATCTCCGGAATTTGCGATGGAAGCTGCAAAAACTTTAGCTTCACGCGGTATTCAAACATATGTGTTTGAGGAGCTCCGCCCAACACCGCAGTTGTCCTTTGCACTACGTACGCTTGGCGCTTTTTCAGGAATTGTCGTAACAGCAAGTCATAATCCGCCTGAGTACAACGGCTATAAAGTATATGGTGAAGACGGAGGTCAATTGCCGCCAAAAGAAGCAGATATGGTGATTGATTATGTAAATGCTGTTGAGAATGAATTAGACCTTGCTGTGGAAGCCGAAGAAGTTTTAAAAGAAAAAGGACTCATTAAAATGATTGGCGAAGAGATGGATGAAAAGTATGTAGAAATGTTAAAAACAATTTCTGTTAACCCTGAACTTGCTGATGATGAACTGAAAATTGTATTTTCTCCATTACATGGAACAGCTAACAAGCCAGTACGTAAGGCTTTGGCTGCACTTGGCTACACCAATGTGACTGTAGTGGCCGAGCAGGAATTACCTGATCCGAATTTTTCTACTGTTACATCACCAAATCCGGAAGAGCACGAGGCTTTTACTTTAGCGATTGAATACGGAACCAAAATTAATGCTGATATTCTTGTGGCAACAGATCCAGACGCAGATCGCTTAGGTGTAGCTGTTAAGAATACAAATGGTGAGTATATTGTGTTAACGGGAAATCAAACAGGGGCTATTTTACTTGAGTACTTGCTTTCTCAGAAAAAAGCAAAAGGTATCTTACCTGCAAACGGTATTGTATTAAAAACCATTGTTACGTCAGAGATTGGGCGTGCTGTAGCTAGCGCTTATGGTTTACAAACTCTTGATACGTTAACAGGATTTAAATTTATTGGTGAAAAAATTAAGGAATATGAAACAACAGGTGAGTATACATTCCAGTTCGGATATGAGGAAAGCTACGGTTATCTTATCGGAGATTTTGTACGCGATAAAGATGCAGTACAAGCAACGCTGTTTGCGATTGAAGCTGCAGCCTACTATAAAAAACGCGGCATGACTTTATATGAAGGATTGCTTGAAATTTTTGAGAAGTATGGTTTTTACCGTGAAGGTTTAAAATCCTTAACTTTAAAAGGAAAAGACGGTGCAGAGCAAATCGCAAACCTGCTGTCTTCTTTCCGTCAACAGCCGCCTGTTGAGTTTGCAGGACTTCGCGTTACAAAGGCGGAGGACTATAAAACAAGTGTCAGCACAGATATCAATGGCGATACAGAAGAAATTCAATTGCCAAAATCAAATGTATTAAAATATTTCTTGGAAGATGGTTCATGGGTATGCTTACGCCCTTCTGGAACAGAACCGAAAGTGAAGTTTTACTTCGGTGTGAAAGGTACAAGCCTAGAAAACAGCGAGGTAAAGCTTGCGGACATTTCTGAATCATTCATGGAACAAGTAAATGCACGACTATAAAAAAAACAAGGCCAAGGCCTTGTTTTTTTATTTGGTCGGTTCGTTTACTGGCTTTGGCTCATCAATGATAAACTCCTTTAATGCAGACCTATTTTTAGCAAAATCCAGCTCCAGTACAGCACCTGCGTGTTTGTAGGTTTTATCCTGATAGCCAGCTTGTACAGGAATACGCATGGTTTGCACTTCGGCAATTGGATTAAGTAACATGCTTCCGCCGATTGATAAAATAGTTTGTGTACTCATGTCAGTTTCTACATATTTCATTAACTCTTGTCCCATGCCAGGTAGTTTGAACATGCCATCTAACGAGCTTGCCTTATTAGCGAATTCATCTTTTAAGGCATTTAAAACTTGCTGCTGTCTTTGGACACGTCCGAAATCACTTTCTGCATCATGACGGAATCTGGCATAAGAGAGCAGTTCCCGCCCGTGCAAACGCTGACGACCAGGTGTCAGCTTCAAACCCATATCATCAATAAGGCGCTGTGGGACATCCACCTCAATGCCTTCAGGTGCAACAGCATCCACAATTTTTACAAACCCTTCAAAATCAATCGTGACATAGTGCTGTACGTCAATTCCGAAATTTTCCTTAATGGTTTGACGAAGCAATTCTGGGCCACCTAGATAATAGGCAGTATTAATTTTATTATAACCTTTCGCATAAGAAGGAATTTTAACATAACTATCCCTCATAATAGACACCAGCTTTGCTTTTTGATGCTTCGGATCGTATTGTGCGACCATAATGGCATCAGAACGTGAGTGTTTTTCACCCCTAGAGTCGACACCGAGAACTAAGATATTGATGCGGCCATTTTCATCTTTTACGCCATAAAAAGGTGCATGCTTAACAGGAGTATCACCGATTGGTTCTTGTTTTCCAGTGTTTCCTTGTGACTGACAACCAACTATACATATCGCTATAAGGAGAATGAATAATCGCTTCAAATTATCACATCCTAATACATTTACATTTAGTATGAGCCGTAGAAAGGAAAATATACAAAAAAGGGATTCGCTATGCGAATCCCTACATGTTTACATTTGTACTTGTTCGTGCTGATATGCTTCGTACGCCTTTTGTGTTGCATGGTCGATATACTGAAACATAAGCTGCAGTTGCTTATCGACCTCGGCCAAATCTTTTGCATACTTATAAGCGTGCATAAAATGCTCTATTCGTTTTGAAAACACTTCATCTTTGGTTTGTACCATTAAAATGAGTAGTTGATCCCAATTGCAGCAGTACGTATAGTACAGCGCTTTGTCATAATCAGTGTAGCCCTCTGTCATCTGTATATTCATCACAAGCCCTCCTTGCTTGAGGAGTTGAGATTAGTGTGTGACAATCAGAGAAAATTAAGCCTGAAAGAATTTGTTAGCAAATTGTTATATAAAATGCCGAAAAAGTATGTTTAGATAGAAGTAAACAGAAATTACGATTGAGGTGTTTTCTTTGCAGTCAAGGCTAGAGCATTACATAGATGAGCGTGCTGTTCAAGTATGGCGTTTAACCGCCATTGTGATAAATGTTGTAATAGTTACCATATATGGCGCTGTTTTTCTTATATTTCCTTTGTTTCGCGATATGACAATGCTACATATAGGACTTGTGATTACCTTATTTATACATATATTATTCACAGTCTTTATCTTTCCAAGGCTACGTTGGCAACGATGGCGTTATGCGATTCAAACGCAAGAGATTGATTTGCAACATGGTGTGTTCATAACAAAAAAAACATTAGTGCCAATGATTCGCGTTCAGCATGTAGATGTACGCCAAGGGCCTTTTTTACGTAAGTACGGACTGGCTGCTGTAGAAATTACAACGGCTGCAACTACGCACGAAATTCCGGCCGTAGCGGTGGAAGAGGCAGAACGTCTTCGCAATCAACTATCGGCGCTAGCAAGGGTGGCGACAGAAGATGTATAAAAAAAAGTTACATCCTATTGCAATTGCATTTACCATATGTAAGTACACATGGAGTTTATTTCCGTTATGTACAATTGTTTTAGTAAACTTCAGCAAATCTTTTCCCTTTTCAACGTTTGTGAATACAATGGTACTAATCGGCTTGTTTTTAGTAGGAATTGCAATTTCTTCCTTCATAAGCTGGAAAACCTTCACGTATACGTTAGATAGGACAAGTCTCATTATTGAACATGGTTTACTGTTTCGCAGTAAACGCTCTATTCCGATTGAGCGAATTCAATCGACAAACGAACAAGAAAACATATTGCATAGATGGTTTGGACTCGTGCAGCTGCAAATAGAGACCGCAGGAGGAGGGGGACCTGAACTTGTTTTAAAAGCGATTTCGAAAGAAGAGGCCAATCACTTACGAAGCATTTTTACGGTACACTCACATGCAACAGAGGAAGAGTTGTCTTCCTATATGCGTACTTTATCACCAACACATCTGTTACTGTATGCTATCACTTCAGGTACGGTAGGTATTGTTCTTTCAGCTGTTGCTGGTTTGTATACAGAATTTGGTGATTATATCATCATTCCGCTCAAATTATCTGACTTATATACACATCAACCGTTATTTTATGTAGGATTTTTACTGTTTTCTGTGTTTATTATGTGGATTATTGGTATTCTAATTGTATATCAAAAATATTATGATTTCCGACTGATTAGACAAGATGAAAACCTCATTATAACTCGAGGTCTATTCCACAAGCAGAAGATGATACTTCCGCTTGGGCGCATACAAGCGGTAAAAATTGAAGAGAATATTATAAGACAATGCTTTGGATTTGCTTCGGTTCGTTTAATCAGCGCTGGTGCAGATGAGGGAGAGGACAGTAAAATCGTCAGCTTTCCGCTTGTAAAAATAAAGGAGCTACCTTTCTTATTCAAGCATTTCTTACCTGATTTTGAGATACAAACTGCATTGCAGCGCCTTCCGCAACGAGCACGTAGACGGTACATATTTCGTACGATACTTCCCGTTTTACTACTATCTATTACCGCCTATTTTCTTACATTTATAAAGTATATACTACCTGTTCTCTACTTACTTGGACTTTGGCTCGGTTATAGAAGATATAAAGATGCAGGCTGGATGATAACTAATCAGCAAATTATATTTCGTACTCGTTTCCTCGGACGTACGACTGTTATAATAAAGCGACATCGTATTCAATCGCTCACTGTTCAAAAAACAATGGTACAAGAACCAACTAGCTTATGCACCATAAAGGTATATGTAAAAGCAGGTGCTGCTTACAATACTTTTTCATTAGTGGATGTAGATGAAAGTACAGGTACATCTGTACGTAAATGGTATTCGTATAAAAAAGAACCTACTGTATTCTCTTATATGAAAAACGGATGACGGTTCCGCTAAGCGGACCTTTTTTGTTTGACCGAAATAATAGTGAGAATAACCGAAAAGTGGCTGAATTCCTAGATAAAACAACAAATTAATCAGTCATGAACCCTCTTTCTCATGAAATGCTCGTTTGCTTCATACATTGAAGTAACGGAGAAAAGGGGGGAATGGTGTGAAAGCGGAAGATTATAAAGCACTGGAATATGCAATTGATGAAATTACAGAAATTGCAGAAGGGTTTGGCTTGGACTTTTATCCTATGCGCTATGAAATTTGCCCTGCCGATATTATTTATACATTCGGCGCCTACGGCATGCCAACACGCTTTTCACATTGGAGCTTTGGTAAGCAATTTCATAAAATGAAGCTGCATTATGATTTAGGATTAAGTAAAATTTACGAACTTGTAATTAATTCAAATCCGTGCTACGCCTTTTTATTGGAAACAAACTCGCTCATTCAAAACAAACTTATCGTCGCACACGTGTTAGCGCACTGTGATTTCTTTAAAAATAATGTGCGTTTTAGTAACACAAAGCGCGATATGGTTGAGAGTATGGCAGCAACAGCCGACCGCGTCAAGCATTATGAGCATGAACACGGCAAGCAGGAAGTGGAAAAATTTTTAGACGCAGTGCTTGCGATCCAAGAGCACATCGATCCGTCACTCATGCGTTCTAAGCTTGCTTGGACTCTTGAAGAGCTTGAAGAAGAGGAAGAAACAAAATCCTCAAGCCCATATGACGATTTATGGGACTTAGATCAGCGCAATAAAAAGAGAGATGAACCGAAAGTAAAACGAAAAAAGAAATTCCCACCGCAGCCTGAAAAGGATATCTTGCTCTTTATTGAACAATATGCACGAGACTTGGAGGACTGGCAGCGTGATATTCTCACAATGATGCGTGAGGAAATGCTGTATTTCTGGCCGCAGCTGGAGACAAAAATCATGAACGAAGGCTGGGCGAGCTACTGGCATCAGCGCATTATCCGCGAAATGGATTTAACCTCAGATGAAGCAGTCGAATTCGCAAAGTTAAACGCAGGTGTTGTTCAGCCATCGAAAACAAGTATCAATCCGTACTATTTGGGATTGAAAATCTTTGAGGATATCGAAGAACGCTACAACAACCCAAGCGAGAAAATGAAGAAGGATGGAGTCAAACCAGGTTCAGGACGTGAACGGATGTTTGAGGCCAGGGAGATTGAATCTGACATTTCATTTCTGCGCAACTACCTCAACAAAGACCTTGTCATGCGTGAAGATATGTATCTCTTCCAGAAGCAAGGTAAGGATTATAAAATCGTTGATAAGTCGTGGGAGCATGTGCGCGATCAGCTCGTGAGCATGCGTGTAAACGGCGGATTTCCATACATTACTGTGAATGACGGCGATTATTTGAAAAATGGCGAGCTGTATTTGAAGCATTGGTTTGAGGGGATTGAACTGGATGTGAAGTATTTGGAGAAGGTCATTCCGTATGTGCAGCAGCTGTGGGGGCGTACGGTGCATATGGAGACGACGATTGAGAATAAGTCGGTGCTGTTTACGTTTGATGGGAAGATGTCGCATCGGAAGTATTTGTAGGAGGGGGCTGCCAAGGGGACTTGGCAGCTTTTGTTTTGGGGTTTTTATACAAAAGTGATATAAAACTACTGTACAATACAAGTTGTGTACATACAAATAATGGATACGAAAAAGGGGAGAAACGAGTGCGTATTCAAATTACACCAAAGCGGGTAGAGGCAACTGCGGACATGATTGTAAAAGCAAAGAATGAATAGCAAGCAATTACGAATAGATTGCAAACCTCTATTTTTCATTTACAGACAGCATGGATGGGGACAACACAACAAGCGTTCTTTTCGGACTTCTTTCAAGCAAAGCGAATAATGCATGACTGTGTTAAAAACTTAAATGAAGTAGAATGGGAATTGAGGCAAATTGCCAAGAAATTTCGTGAAGCAGATGGAAAAAGCATTTGGTGAGTATAATTCGCTCGAAAAGATATGGGACGGTATCTGGAAAGGTTCTGGAAAAGTAGTAGGAGACGCTATTGAAGGGATAAAAAGTGAACTTCACGAGGCAAAGGATTTTCTAGAAAATCCTTTGGGAACATGGAATAATGCAAACCAAACTTTACATGATACCGTTGAAGATCCAATAGGAACGCTTGAGAATATGGCGGATTATTCTGTCGAAAAGTTAAAAGCAGTATGGAATGTTTTATCTGATTCATACATACGGGATGTTATATATGGGGATCTAGAAAGCCGTTCTGCATGGGTTACATATGATTTAACTACTTTGGGAACGGCATTGATTGGAACAAAAGGTGCAGGTATGATCCAGAATGGAATAAGTATGGCAGAAAAATTTCCACTTTCGTTACCCGAAATCAACAATAATTGTATGCAACCCGCCTATAAGGGAGGTTCCTATCTTCAAAGTGAAGCAAAGGATACAGATTTATGGACTCAACATGATGCAAATGATGAAGGAATAAGTCATAATGAGTCCATAAATATTGGGAACCAAGCGACAGAGAATCATTTTGTTTTTAGCATGAATGCTGATGAGGTGAAAGAAACTCTCACGAATATGATAAAAAATGGTGAAATTCATATCAATGATTTAAAAACAATGATACCTGAAGGGGTTAAAAACAGTTTCATTCCATCTGATACAATAGCAGAAGGATTTAAATATAAAATTGAAATTAGTGAGTCAAAGTTAGAAGTGAAAGGACATTCAATAGATTTAGAAGCAGCGGCTAAGTTTCCAGATTCTAACTCAGGTAATGGGTGGACTGGACAAATAAAAATAGGCAGAAAGTTATTAGGTGCGGATGGACAGTTTTATAGAAAACCAAATAATTTAACACATATATCAATAAACATGGAGTGATTGCTATGTTAGATAAGTTGAGTCAATTGCCTGATAAGGTATCGGCAGAGGAATTAAAAGAGCTCTTTAACTCTTTCTTAGATTACATAGAGAAGGAAGAACAACAAGATGCAATGGGAATTTCTGAGGTTTTATTGGAATTAGCTGATAAGCAATGGCATACTTACAAAATTTTAGATGAAGTAACTAAGAACAGAATTGAGAAATGGATTTTTCAAAATTGGAATACAAGTTCTGCTGATTTAGTAGATGTCATCCTTTCAATAATTGGCTATTTAGGACTTGAAGAGAATTACAAAATGGTTAAACAAGAATTGGATAAGTCTATACAACCTGAGGTTCGTAAAATGATAATGGATGCCATAGAGGAATACGGTGAGAGTGTATCTGACCCATACTCAGGAATGAAATAACATTTATCAACAGGGCTAGCGTTATGATATAGGTAAGAAGGTTTAGAAAAAGCACCTTTGCGGAACGAAGATGGGGCGAGCTACTGACATCAGCGCATTATCCGTGAAATGGATTTGACATCCGATGAAGCAATTGAATTTGCTAAACTCAACGCAGGTGTTGTCCAGCCAGGTTCAGGACGTGAACGGATGTTTGAAGCGCGTGAAATTGACTCGGATATCTCCTTTTTGCTGAACAAAGACCTTGTTATGCGTGAGGATGTGTATCTGTTCCAAAAACAGGGTAAGGATTATAAAATTGTGGATAAATCATGGGAAAAAGTGCGCGATCAGCTCGTAAGCATGCTTGTAAATGGCGGCTTTCCATACATCACTGTCAATGACGGCGATTATTTGAAAAACGGCGAGCTGTATTTAAAGCATTGGTTTGAGGGAATTGAGCTTGACGTGAAGTATTTGGAGAAGGTCATTCCGTATATGCAGCAGCTGTGGGGGCGTACGGTGCATATGGAGACAGTGATTGAGAATAAATCGGTGCTGTTTACGTTTGACGGGAAGATGTCGCATCGGAAGTATTTGTATAGCTGCTGAGGATTCAGCAGCTTTTTTGTTAGGAACTTTAACTATCGTGTAACGCATATATGGATTGTTTTATAAAATACTTTCTTTGAGAGAGTAGTTTGTATGACTAACTTTTCATATTGATAACTTATGTAAATCTTATATATATGAATATACAAAATTTTGAAGGGTATCCAGCGTTCTACTTGAGATGCTTAAGATTATTTATTGAACTTCTCCGGAAACTGCTTCACAACTCCTGCAGAGATAGTATCTGCCATTAAGATTATATGTGAGACCCCTTCATCAATCGCAATAATTCTTGCCTTCCAATCTTTTGCTAAGCTTGCAGATAGGTCATTTGTTACCAACTTTAGATGCATATACAGCAATTTTTTTAGATTTTCATTTTTCAAGTAAGGATTGGTACCGCTAAGGAACGCCGCTATATCATCAGCATTTCTATACCACTCTTTGCTTAGCTGATTCACCAAGGGTTTCTTTCCTGTTTTAGCCGCATCTACAATCTTGCCGGCAATAACAATGTGTTCCTTAAGCAAATTGGTCAGTTTGTTTCCAGCGTTCTCCCCGTATACAGGTTTTATAGCATTACCAATATCCTCTTGATTTTTCAGTAGCCTTGTTAACACCTGCTTTTGGTCTTCTGCTTCTGCTGTTGCACTTGTAATATAATTACTTGTCCATAATACATGATCAATCCAAAGTCTCCTGAATTCATTTTTGAATCTTACCTCAGATTGGCTAATAGAATGCTCTTGTGTTTCAGCGAAGGCACTAATTGACCCGGCCAGCACGTTTAGTGGAAATAACAAAATAATCCCTATTAATAATAGTTTCTTCATAAATGGCTCCTTTCAAATTAAACAAATATCGCTCTTATTATTTGTATATGGGATTTGTTTATTCTCTAAATGTTACTTTCTAATGTTCATTAATATTAACTTAATTCTCGAGTACCATAATGTATCAATAGTACGTAACTAGCTTCTTGTATGTTTTGAGTTGAAAAGTTTTTAATTCACTATAGAATAAAAGCAAAGCTCGAATGGTGGAATAAAAACCACAATTTGAATTGGATTTGTCTGATAACAACTAATAATTGAAGAGAAATGCAATTGTTGTCGTGATACATAATTGGATCAAAGTATTCATAATATGAAATTTGTGTGTGTAATCAATGAACTTATTTTTGCATTGATTACTTACATCTCGCTATATTAACTAACATATTTATTATAGTATTTTAGCTCCACGCAAAAGGCTCCACGACTAGTGGAGCCTTTTTGGATAGGCTGGTAGAACTTCACGATATCCGATAGTGACGTTTTCGAATAAATTATTTTATGCTTTCCAATTCTTTTTTAATTGTTTCTAATGTTTTATTTTTATATTTTGCTTTTGGTTTTGGGGCATTAGAAAGGGTTGGATTTTGTAACGTATAATTTTTCTCAATAAATACAAAGTCATTCATATCAACCGTGCCATCAAAATTGATATCCGCCTCTCGATGATTGGTTCCCCAGTATGTTTGCATATATACTGCATCCATGATATCAATGACTTGATCTCCATTGACGTCTCCCGCTATCATCACTGAATTACCTTTGATATCATTTTGGCCGCGGATCACATTACCTACTTGTTTAAATACTGTGAATGGTCTGGTGTATTTAAAATGTCCCGGCACATGCATGTGGTACATAAATTCCTTATTCGTTACAGGCAATTGGATGAATAATCTTGGATACAAGCCTGCTCCATTATTGTACAATGCAAAATTTCCATCATATTTATTGTTAAAAATATCGGTAGCATATCCGGTTGCCCCTACTTTTTTATAATCGGATGTATACGGGACTCCTTCGGCAAGAGCTGGGATTCCTACGTATGAAAATGCTGGATTAACATAGGATTCAACAGATACGCTAGGAATAGAAACTTCTTCCTTTTTTATATTCGTATAATAAGAAGTAAGATTTTGTAATTCCAGCACACTCTCATAATATTGTTCATTCTTTATTTTTACTTTTACATCTGCAATTGGAGTTGTACCTGTAATGCCATTCGGGTCATCTACAGCTACATGAATCGTATGTTTTTTTGATGCCCCATTATTTTCCACTTCTTTATGTTCCAATTGCACACTGGCTTTCTTCTGTAATTCCGGATGGACAGTTATACTTTCTATTTCGAAGTAGTCGCTTAAATAATCAAAAGTGAATGTTTGATCATGTAATGCATTAGCGTTATTCATTTTTAATGTATAAGTGACTGTTTCACCCATTGTCGGATGAATTTTATCAGGGGTTGCATCTACATATTGCGTGCCTTTCTTTACAAAATATGTTGCATGTGCCTTCGGATAATCTACCGCGCTTGATATACCAACTCCAAAGAAACGAACTGGGAGAATCGGAATGGTAGCATCGATTGGCATATTGGCTGTGAATGTTCCATCTGAATTAAGAGGAACATTTCCATTTGGTGCATAGTTAGAATTGTTAACGTATTGCGTGGGTTGTGGAACGGCTTTATTGTAATAAAACACAACTTTATTTGAAGCTTGGTCCATATTGAAGCCGTAGCTCTTTATCGCATCAATATTGTTTTCATAGATTGAACCAGAAACCAGAACCGATTTTTGCCCTTCTTCATACTCATATACCCCGTGTGGAAGTGAGGTGATTTTGAATTCCGGCGCCGAATGATCTACAAATATATATGTGTCTGCAGAAAATGTGTTTCCTTGATCGTCTGTGGCGATCGCCCTTAATTTATAGTTTCCGTGTTTAGTTAACTCTGAGGCATCAGCGAATTGAGATGCCAAGTATTCAGGGGTAGCAGAAAATGGTTTATTTTGATCCCCCTTGAAGGGAGTATAAAACCCTACATTTAACACGAGTTTATTTTCATTTGGAATGACAGATCGACCATCTACAACCCCGGCATGTCCCACAATTTTGTTTGTTTCAGGATCCAAATATAAAAAATCGATTCGTTTTATATGTCCTTTCACTTGGTAATTCATGATAAAAGCATTATTTATAAATGGATTTACATCTGAATAGGAAACTGGAGCAAAAGCGCGACTGGATACAATTTCGAAATTCTCGAATTTGTTTTCTTCATAAGTTACGCCAAACGGTACTTGGTACGTTTCAGATGGATTGTTTTTGTTTGTATAGATCACGTATCCTTCATAGGTGCCTTTTTCTGCTGTTTTTGGAATGAAAAGAGAAATGGGTACTTTTCTGCTGCTATTTCCTTTTATGATAATAGAATCACTGTATAGAACCTTAACGCCGTTTTGTGCTGCATCCTTTGATTCCCGCAATCCCGTTTGGAATTGTACTTTCACATCAAAGATTTTATCTTTTTTGCCATTGTTGCTAAGTGTTACGGAGCGCGTATCCTTAATATCTTTACCTGTGTAAACAAGTCGCCCGAAGCCGAGAGCACCTGTATCTTCGTTGATGATTGTTGCTTCTCCGTTTTCAATCATAGGCGTTTTGTCATTTATCGAGATTTCCATATTGGAATGAATAGCTTCATAAGGATCTACACGTCCCGCACCCTGTTCAAATACGCTATATGGCTTGCTTAACGGATCTGCTGTATTCATTAGAATGGTTTTGATTTCAGATGGCTGCAATTTAGGGTTTGCTTCAAGCAGAAGCGCAGAAATACCGGAAATAACCGGAGCTGCCATAGATGTACCAGACAAACGTTTATACGCATAGTCGTAATTGTCACCTTTATCACCGTTCACGACATCAGACGGAACGGTAGACAACATAGCGACCCCAGGTGCCGTCACTTCCGGCTTTATGTCATAGCTTGAGCGAGATGGTCCACGGGAGCTAAATGTCGCCAATGTATCGCCTTGTGTTTTTACTTCTGCCATTTCACCAAATGTAAAGTTGATTTGACCAGCTTCCACCTTTTCTTTCAATGCCAATCCATCTGCGTTGCTTAAGGAAAATGTTGGAATGTAAGTTTGGCCTTCAGCCAAATAAGCGGGAATATGTCCTTCAGCTGCATTGTCATTAAATAAAAGCACCGCTGCAGCGCCCTTTTCTTTTGCTGTTTTGATTTTATCAGCAAGTGCGATGTTCTTCCCGCGGCTAATCAGAGCGATTTTACCTTTTACATCTTTTCCTGTAAAGTCGGCTGTAGCACCCATTCCTGCATATACAAGCGGAAGAGTCGTACCTTTTAGTGTTTTAATATCGTCTCCAAATCCAAGTGCCAATAGACGTAAGTCTACGGACAATGTATCCAATGATCCTTTTGAGCTTAGTGCTGTCATAGGCACGTCGCTTGCCCCTACTGTGAGGGCCAATGCTGCAGCACCTGGTCTGCCCAGTGTATACATTCTATCTCCGCTATTTCCCGCGGATACAACTGCTGTAACCCCATGCAGTACCGCATTGTTAACAGCTATGCTTAACGGATCCATGGAATCATTTATAGCTGCTCCCAACGACATGTTGATAAGATCCATGCCATCCTCTACAGCTTTATCAATAGCGGCAATAATTCCGGTAGTTGGTCCAGATCCGTATGGGCCTAGTACCCGGTAGGCATATAAATCAGCATCCGGCGCAATACCTTTTGTTGCGTATTTACTATTATTTGTTCCTTGACCAGCAATTGTACCTGAAACGTGTGTACCATGTTCTGTATAATAGGTGGTACCATTTGAGGTTTTTTCTGGTCTTCCTGATTTTTTCCAATCCTCATATGTGGTTTCCATTGGATCGGCATCATTATCGATAAAGTCATATCCACCCTTAAAAGCTGCTTTTAAATCTGGATGGTTATAGTCGATTCCTGTATCTAAAACTCCAATTTTAATGCCTTTTCCTGTATGTCCTTCCGCGTGGAGCTTGTCCACTTGTAAGTGAGATCGTTCATCAGCCATACCGATACCCATGTGTTCTGCTGCAATATCATTCGCTTGTACGGGTGGCTCTACTTTTACTTCTGTATCACTATATATTGCTTTAACTGCTTCTAATTGTAATAGTTTTTCCACTTGGTCTGCTGGAAGTTTCATAGAAACACCATTGAAAGCGGTTTTAAAAGTGCGTTTTACTTTATATGTAGCTCCCTTTTTTCCACCTTTTTCTGAAAATACTTTTGCTAAATCCTTTTTAAATGTAGCATGAGCGTTATCCACCTGTTTTTTTTCTTCTGCTTCAGATACAATCTTTCCTTTTATCGCTGCTTCTAGGACAGCCACCTTGGACGGACGTTGCTTAAATTCAACAATAACAGAAATTTCTTCTGTGCTATTTAGGTCGATCTCCGGTGCTAGGTGCAAACCTGTCTGATTAATAGATTGTAATTTTACAAGAGCTTCTTTTTGTTCGGGAGACAGATTATTTAGTAGTTGTTCATTAGATGCAAAGCCTTGTTTAGTATCTGTAATTGAGCTTTGTACGAAATTGTTAAATAGAACGTTTGGCGTTGTCGTAGCAGCATGAACTTTAGAAGGTGCAGCAAAATATGGAGTAGATAGACTGCTCGAAATTAATCCTACACCTAACGCAATGGTTGTAGCTTTTTTTAACTTCTTCTTCATCCTTGGTTTTCTCCCCTAATTAAAAGATTTTAATAAGTATGAGCAAAATTTAATAGAAAATGTAATTAGAAAACCTTTAGTAGAAAGGGTTTCACTTTTAATCTTGCTCATTTCCTATTCTTAAAAGCCGCATATATTTATATTATTTTAATTTTCTAACATTAATCAATTGGGCAAATTATAGGGTCTAAGATCTTGAAACTTGAATGTCATTTAGCAAATTTCGACACTATTCCTCATAAATATCTTTAATCATTGAGTAAAATACACCCTCTAAATTTTTAGTATTTGAACTTCATTAATCGAGTTCCAACATAATTCTCCATAAATATTTTTAAAGAATTACCCCATTTTTTATAGGTTTATCAAAAAATTTATGATTAGTAGGAATAAATGAATAATATTTTACTTGGTACAGTTATATTTTTGTTAAAATTTTTAAAGTAGTAAGAGGAAATATGGATAGGATACACTTAGTTGGACAGAATTCCTATAGATTCAATTCATAAATGAATAAAGAAAAAGGCCTCTGACAACCCAGAGGTCTTTCGTATGTGTCTTCAGTTTCAGTTCGCAGGTATACATCTCGTTGCTGATGTGGTTCGGATTGTCTTGCACAAGCAACTCTAACACGTGTGACTGAGTGTGCATGAATCAGGGCAGTTGTTTAGGATCCTGTTATGTATGGGGCTTTAGTTTGGTTTATGCGGGATGGTGGATGGATATGTTAGTTGGTTTTAGTTTCTGTTCAGAAAGCGACTGGGAAGATATAGACAATTGCAATTTAATGAAACTGTCCAACTCAGTGTGGCCTATCCAACAATATTGCAGGGTACCTGATCTCAGATTTCCCGTCTCTCATGATCCGCAAGACGTTCTTGCGGGACACCTAACCCCAGATTTACTCTCTCTTGTGGTCTGCGAGACGTTCTTGCGGGACACCTAACTCCAGATTTACTCTCTCTTGTGGTCTGCGAGACGTTCTTGCGGGGCACCTAACCCCAGATTTACTCTCTCTTGTGGTCTGCGAGACGTTCTTGCGGGGCACCTAACCCCAGATTTACTCTCTCTTGTGGTCTGCGAGACGTTCTTGCGGGGCACCTAACCCCAGATTTACTCTCTCTTGTGGTCTGCGAGACGTTCTTGCGGGACACCTAACTCCAGATTTACTCTCTCTTGTGGTCTGCGAGACGTTCTTGCGGGGCACCTAACCCCAGATTTACTCTCTCTCATGGTCCGCGAGACGTTCTTGCGGGGCACCTAGCTCTGGGTTCAGCCTTCTAGTTGTTTTGTGCAATGAAAAAGTGCAGAGTTATGCAGTATATTAAAATCATTTTGTTGATTAAATATTCATTTGTGGTCGCTGAGGGTGGGCTTGACATGGAGCCTCTACAGGCATGATCCTCCTGCCAAGAATCCAGCCATTAAAGGGATTGGCAGAACCGACACAAGTCTATCATGCCTGCCACTCCACGTAAAGCCCTGGTGCATACCAATGAATAGGAATTCTGCAACATTCTGCACTTTTATTCTGCAATAAACACTTCTAGTGGTTCGCTCCTAGCGTTATACCTGTATTAAGAATAAAACTCATATTTGTTCAAAGGTTGCTAAGTCAGCTTCCTGCTTAAGACATTCCTGCTGAATTTATTTACGTTTATGCCATCTTTAACCGTGAAATCATCGGTTACAGCGTAGGTGCACAAAAGGACGCAGACTTGGAGAGAGTTACGAGATTATGTTCATTAGTTTAATTATATTAGAATTTATGAAACATGAGACTATATGAGCCCTACGGAATACAAGAGGACGCACCTTGATAAAACTGTCTAGTTTGGTGTTGCCAATCCAATATTTTAGGTGAACAAGTCAAGGAGTTAATATTAGAAATCGTTGTAGGAAATTTAATGGGAGAGATCGTTCTAATGTTAGTCTAGTTGAGACAGCTTGCTGTCCTTTAATAGGGGTAGGCAAGCTGCTTTTGTGCCTAATATATTTTTTTAGAGTGTACATAAGTAACTTAGAATTGCGACATATAAACTAATCTCTGAAGAGGTGATCAAATGTATAGATGCTGTCGGTAATTATTAAAATGCTTTGCCATTGTGGGATGGAAAATTAACTGACTTATATAGAGCTACTTTTGTATCAAACGAAATTTCTCATTGTGATCGACTTGCGTAATTGTATCATTATGAATGGTAATAGTTATGGAGCCAAAATTAATTTTTTTCAACAGCGAAAAAATATATAGCAATTTTTCTTCATCAAGCTTTGCCACTGTTTATTCCTCCCTTAGTTCAAGTGTCTTCCTAACGCTTAAGGCTTCATTTTCTTAATAAATCTATACTCTTTTTCAAGTTCGCTGATTGTCCACTCAAACAGATGCTTGGAATCTTTTTTATACACACCTGAAGCAATTAATTTTTCAATTAACTGCTGCTTTTTTTGATTAATGGCATCGCGAAGAACATTACCCAGCAGAAACACCTCCATTATTTAATTAATCATATAGGTATAATGTGAATTAAAAACATGAAAGCAATAAAAACAAGAATACGTTACAATATTTTTATTTCTCGCCCATTCATCTGGAATTTTTTGATAAATGTGCAGCACTTTTCTGCAACAAATTCTTTGTCAAAATCCATAGATGCAACATGATAGGAGTTATATAATGTTACAGTCTCTTTTAGCGGAGATTGAACTTGATTCATAATATAATCGCTGTTAGCAGGAGGAACTACATGATCTTCTTTTGATTTAAAAACTAACAGCGGACATGTTATATTTGCGAGCCGTGCACGGGTGTCTTCCATGAGCCCTAACACCTGGTGTATTGCTTTGATCGGTGCTTTTGCATAAGTGATTTCAAACACACTCTTATCTTTGATATCAGGTGCTCCTTCTTCAATAAAGCGCGGTTTGTGTATAGAATTAAACGCGTCCATTCCAGGAATGCTCGTCATCGCGGCATTGATTAAAATGACGCCTGCAATGGATGGATGTTTACTGGTGAGGTGAAGAGCCAGCGTGCCACCCATAGATTGGCCAATTACAAAAATCTTGTTGCAATGCTCACGTAAAAGCTGATAGCCGTCTTCAAGACTGTTGAGCCAATCATGATATGTGTATGCTTCCATATCTTCATAATGAGTCCCATGTCCCTTTAGTCTTGGAGCATACACCGTATAGCCTTGTGCTGCAATACATTTCCCTAAAAATGCAACGCTTTGTGGCGTCCCAACAAAACCATGTGAGATCAATACACCGATATGATTTCCTTTAAAGAAGAATGGGTGAGCACCTTGTAGGACTGAATATGCCCTCATAGTCAGACTCCTTTCGTTAAAATAGAATAAGGCACCTATCTTAGAAAGATTAGGTGCCTTTGGTTGACCAATCGGCTTTACTATTAAATTAATATCATCTTAAACAAATTATTCCAATAAGTAAAGTACGAATTTGTGGTTTTTTTAATGCAAATTGTTAATCTGTATGGATGAAGGGAGAACATTATCGTAAAGAAAAATTTACAATCTCAATTTAAAAACCTAGTTGACAGATGGGTAAAGTGTGTTTATGATGAACCGTAATAGAATTTTATTTTCAAGATGAAGGCTGATCAGACAGACTGAAAGCCCCGGTTCTCTAAAAAAGAGCTGGGGCTTTTTTATTTAAACAGAATAGGCAAATGACCGATTGGGCATACCGAAGGTCCTCAACTATTACAGTTAAGGGCCTTTTTGCGTACCTATAGGATGTGCTTTTTCTGAACATGCAGTCTTACAAAGCTAGTTTGAGGAGGGAAAGGGGAATGAGCGTTTTTATCCAATCACTGCATAAGACTTTTGTAAAGTCACAACAAAGAACGCAGGTTTTAGAAAATATCAACCTGCATGTAAAGCAAGGGGAATTTGTGACTGTTATTGGTCCAAGCGGATGTGGAAAAAGTACTTTATTGAAGTTAATTGCCGGTTTGGATCGAGAATATGAGGGAGAAATTGCTATTCATAATGAGCAGGTTACAGGGCCGAGTATCAAACAAGGCTTCATTTTTCAAGAGCATCGACTGTTTCCCTGGCTTACAGTAGAAAAAAATATTGCAGCGGATTTATCGCTTAAGGATGCGAAGGTACGTCGTAGGGTCGATGAACTAATTGAAATTGTGAGGTTAAAAGGCTTTGAGAGAGCATATCCGAAAGAATTGTCAGGAGGGATGTCCCAGCGGGTTGCAATTGCAAGAGCGTTACTGCGAGATCCAGAGGTCTTATTGCTAGATGAGCCGTTTGGTGCGCTAGATGCCTTCACAAGGACACATTTACAAGATGTATTGTTAGATATTTGGAAGCAGAAGCAAACGACGATGATTCTTGTTACACATGATTTAGATGAGTCTATTTATCTGGCAAATCGCGTCGTTATTATGAGTGCAAGGCCAGGACAAGTGAGTAATATGATTTCTATAGATTTGCCATATCCTCGTAAAAAAGCAAGTGCAGCGTTTCAGGAGTTTAGGAAAAAGGTACTAAATGAATTTGAAAAAACAGAAGAACTTCAATTCATTGAAGGCTCGGGCATTTAAGGGAGGATGGAGAAAATGAAAAGAAAATCTTGGGGTTTTATCGTTGCATTGGCAACTAGCATGATGGTGGGGATAGGAGGGTGCGACTCAAAAGTAACAACAGTGGATGAGAAGCAAGAACAGAAAGAAGCTGTGACGGTTCATATAGGCATTCAACAAAGTTTAGGTCCCTTGTTAATTGCCAAAGAAAAGGGATGGTTCGAGGAAGAGTTTGAAAAGGTAGGTGCCAAGGTACAGTGGACTGTATTTCAAAGTGGTCCACCGCACTTTGAAGCACTAGCAGCAGATCGTCTGGACTTTGGAGTAGTAGGAAATTCTCCTGTTGTTGCAGGGCAGGCTGCCGGTATTTCGTTTAAAGAAATTGCCGTAGCTAGCGATGGATTAAAAGGAAATGCAATTCTGGTTGCAAAAGACAGCCCCATCCAAAAGCTGGAGGACTTAAAGGGCAAAAAAGTTGCAGTAGCAAAAGGAAGCAGTGGCTTTAATTTACTATATCGTGCCATTGATAAGGCTGGTTTGAAGCCGGAGGATGTGAAGATTATCCAACTGCAGCCTGATGAAGCACAGCCCGCATTCGAATCAGGAGCAGTAGATGCTTGGGCGATCTGGGAGCCGTTTGTTTCTGTGCAAACCTTAAAAAAAGAGGCGAGAGTCTTGGCTAACGGTCAATCACTGAATGTCTATTCGCCAAATTTTATTATCACTCGTACAAAATTCTCCGAAAAGCATCCGGAACTAGTTGTACATTTTCTGAAGGTGTATGAAAAAGCACGTCTATTCGAAAAAGAAAATCGTGAAGAAGCGATTACGCTGTACGCGAATGTAAAAAAAATTGATAAGGACATTGTGAGTCGGGTGCTTGAAAACAACCAATCTTTCAATCTGCCGATTACACAAGAAATCATAAAAGCCCAGCAAGACACAGCTAACTTTCAATATGAACTGAAGGCAATCAATAAAAAAATAGATACAGAAAAGGTAGTCGACAATTCGTATATTACAAAAGCGCTGCAAGCAGAAAAAAAGTGAGGTGATAGGAGATGAGCAAGGTTGCTGTTCCTTCTGTTAATCATGATAGACACTTTCCAAAAAAGATAGCTATTAGAAACTTAAAAGTGAGGACATCTATTTTAGTAGCTACACGAGGTTTAATTTTACCTTTGCTACTTATCCTTGTATGGCAACTGGCTGGCACATTTGCTGGTATATCCAACACGGTTCTGCCGACACCAATAGATATCGTAAAATCTTTTCAAGCTTTGTTGCTGTCCGGAGAGCTATGGATTCATCTGAAAATCAGTGTTACCCGTGCATTAAGTGGCTTTCTCCTTGGAGCCAGCTTAGGCCTACTGCTCGGGACATTAACAGGGCTCTCCCGTACGACAGAGCAGGTTGCTGATCCCTCGTTACAAATGTTGAGAACAGTTCCGCATTTGGCGTTGGCTCCCTTATTTATTTTATGGTTTGGGTTGGGAGAACTCTCAAAGGTGCTTCTTATTGCGCTGGGAGCCTTTTTTCCTCTATATGTTAATACACTGCTCGGTATTCGGGGCGTGGATAAAAAGCTTTTTGAGGTAACGCGCATTCTCGAGTTCAGCCGCTTGAAGCAGGTGACGAAGCTCATTTTGCCCGCATCTCTTCCCAATATTCTGCTTGGGGTAAGGCTTTCGCTTGGTTCAGCTTGGCTCGGTCTCGTCGTTTCTGAGCTCATGGGGGCAAGTGAAGGGATTGGATATCTAATCATGGATGCACGGCAATTTACTCGTACAGATGTTGTGTTTGTGGGGATTATCATCTTTGCTCTTGGCGGAAAGCTTGCAGATTCCTTTGTTCGCATATTGGAGTCAAAGCTGCTCAAATGGCGTGACAGCTATCAAGGGAAGAGCATCGACTAAATAAAAATATATGTAAAGTGAGGAGTGGGAAAATGGAAATATTATGGTTTATTCCGACTCATGGAGATAGCCGCTATTTAGGAACAACAAAGGGAGGACGACTGGCTGACTTCTCGTATTTCCGTCAAGTTGCACAAGCAGCAGATCGTCTTGGTTATACAGGTGTATTGATTCCGACAGGAAGATCGTGTGAAGATCCTTGGACACTGGCTTCTTCACTTGCTGCTGTTACAGAGCGGTTAAAGTTTTTAATTGCTGTCCGTCCTGGCATTATGTCGCCATCTGTTGCAGCGAGGATGGCATCCACAGTGGACCGCGTTTCTAATGGCCGTCTGTTAATAAATGTAGTAGCAGGAGGAGACCCGGTCGAGTTAGCAGGAGATGGGTTGTTTCTTACACATGATGAGCGTTATGAAATCACAGATGAATTCTTAACAATTTGGCGTAAATTGCTGGAAGGTAAAGAGGTCGACTTTACCGGAAAGCATGTAAATATAAAAGGAGGCAAGTTGTTGTTTCCTTCTGTACAGCAGCCCTATCCACCTATTTATTTTGGTGGCTCCTCCCCAGCAGGGCAGGCTGTGGCTGCAAAGCATACGGATGTATATTTAACATGGGGAGAGCCCCCGGCTCAGGTGGAAGAGAAGCTGAACGAAGTGCGCCGTCTTGCGAAACAGGAGGGAAGATCGGTGCGATTTGGAATTCGCTTGCATGTCATTGTACGCGAGACTGAGGAAGAAGCATGGCAGGCAGCTGACCGCTTAATTCAATATTTGGATGATGATACAATTGCTGCTGCGCAGCGTACGTTGGCGCGACAGGATTCTGTTGGGCAACAAAGGATGCTTGGTCTGCATAAAGGAGGCAGGGAAGCTCTGACCATTAGTCCAAATCTTTGGGCTGGGGTGGGACTCGTTCGTGGCGGCGCTGGAACGGCACTTGTTGGAAATCCTCAACAAGTCGCAGAACGAATAAAGGAATATAGAGATTTGGGTATTGATACATTTGTCTTATCCGGTTATCCGCATCTGGAAGAAGCCTATCAATTTGCAGAGCTCGTATTTCCGCTTTTACCGCTGAAGCATACAGCCAATGGTAATCACCCTGTCGGCGAAATGATTGCCAATCAATATGCACCCGAAGTTGCAAAATAGTGTATCAAACTAGAGATGCATGGAGCACGTGAAGATGAAAATAGCCATTTCTTCATAAAAAGGACCTATCCATCGAGAATGCTTCTAATGAGGAGAAACGAATAAAAAAGTGTTTAGGAAAGAGGCTTTTCATTTAATGTATATGAAAAGCTTCTTTATCCTTTAAGGTTTACTTGGATTTTAGATTTTTAAGGAGGGTTAGATGTGAAATCCATGCTGATTGTAGGTGGAGATAACCTAGGTGGAATCACTAAGAAACTACAGCAACAAGGATTTGAGGAAGTCATTCATGTTAACGGACGAAAAGCAAAAATGGTTCAAGTGGATATACCTAAAAAAGTCGATATTATATTGGTTCTTACTGATTACATTAACCACAATCTTTCGAGTGTGATTAAGAAAAAGGCAAGAGAGCAATCAATTCCCATCTGTTTCGCAAGACGTTCTTGGTGTTCCATGATGAAGGAAGTAGAAAAACAAGGTCTTATTTGTTGCAAATAAAGAGTAATAACATCTTATGGAGGATGATCGGTATGAATTCAATAATAAATCCCACTAAACAAGTGCAACCGGAGGTACAGAATTTACGTAAAGAAGAACACCCTGTTAGCCCAGTTTTCTTAAATCGATGGTCTCCGCGCTCTTATTCGGATAAAGCTGTTTCTGATGAAGCGCTATATAGCATATTAGAGGCAGCACGCTGGGCTCCCTCTGCGTTCAATGATCAACCGTGGAGGTTTATTATTGCAAAAACAGAAAAGCAATTAAAGATTTTTCATGAATTCTTACACCCGTTCAATCGTGCATGGGCGGAAAGCGCACCGATATTGCTCCTTATTGCATCAAGTAAAAAAAGGGATACGGGCGACTTAAACTCAGCGCATGCATTTGATACAGGAACATCCTGGGGGTATTTAGCAATTCAGGCTACGATATTAGGATTAAGCACACATGCAATTGGAGGGTTTGATAAAGAAAAGGCTCGTCGTTTGTTGGGCATTTCTGATGAATATGAGCTTCATGTGGTCGTCACAGTTGGCTATCGTGGAGAGAAAGATACACTTGTACAAAGCCTGCAAGAGCGTGAACACCCAAGCATACGAAGGCCGCTGCATGAAAGTATTTTGAATTGCAGCAGTGAAGGATATACAGAATAAGAGAGTATGAAGTGACAAAAGAGCTAGCTCACAGTGATTTAGCTCTTTTTTTATGGTAAAAGTTTAAAGTAGAATTAAGTGCACCAAACAGTATGTGTCACCCTAGAACATTTTCACATGTTTATTACTTTGAGGTTGAAACAAGATATCGACGCCGGCAGACACTTAGTACGATACCGAATAAAAAGGCATTGAACATAGCAGGTAGAAAACCATAGCTGACAAACGGTAATGTAATACCGATTAACGGAAGCATTCCCATTATCATGCCGATATTATATAGATATTGAACGGCAAACAGTGCAAGAACGCCAACTAGTAGCTGTTTGCCGAAGTTTTCTTTTATTTGCCGCAGTATTGTAAGCATTCGTAGTAACAGTAGGATAAGAACGATAATTAGAAATCCCATTACGATCCAGCCATAATAATGAGCGATATTAACTAAAATTAACTCTCCAACTTGGCCTTTCCATTATATTGATGCAGCTTTTGATAGCATTTGATAAAGATCTCCTGTGTTAAATCCTCTGCAAGATCCCGATTTTGTGTGTATGAATACACCAATTCCAGTAAGGCTTGTCCATATAAATCCATTGCCTGACTAATAATAGTTTCATAGTTATCGGACATGTGTATATCTATTATAATTTCCTCCATTTTTAAGCCCCTTTCTATATACTTAGACGATTCACAAGGGTAATTGGTTTCTTTGAGGCGACAGAAATTTCCTATCTTTTGGCTTTGTTAAAGTTCGTTGTACGGGCGTTTGCTGTTCACGAGTGGTCAGGTAGTAAGCCTGCACGCCCTTTTCACTCCCGTCAACAAGTGTAAATGATCAACATTATGCTTTAACACAGCCTATCTTTTACATGAGATGTATCTTATTTTCCAAGCAACATCAAATTTTGAACGCAGTATCATATTATCATCAAAGCTTTTCCATATACTATTCAGTTCATCTATGATACTTTACAAGTAGAAAAACACTGCAGAAGGAGACTTGTATGGATACAATTACGCACACATTATTTGGTCTCGGTCTGTATGGGACGATCCGTAAGGACCATATGACTAAACACGAAAAACGCGCCTATTTGTTTACTGCAATTGGCGCAAGTCAAATTCCAGACATTGATGTCATTTCTCAGCTTTGGGATACACAGGGGCTGTATCAAATGTGGCATCGCGGCATTACGCATTCCGTTTTTCTCATGCCGCTTTGGGCACTGCTGTTTTATGCGCTTAGCATTCTTTTATTTCGTGTCAAAAGTCAGCGTCTCTTTTGGTTAGCTTTACTCGCTGTATTCATTCATAGCACCAGCGATTTATTTAATGCTTGGGGGACTGGCTATTTTGAACCATTTTCTCAGGTGCGTGTGACGTTTGGGACAATTCCAATTGTGGACGTTGTGTTCTGGGGAATTTTGCTGATTGCCTATCTCATTGCGAGAAAAAGAAAGAATGCCGCGCCTGTTATTTACCGCTGGGCATTTGCTGGTATAGCTTTTCATGTGCTTGTACAGTCTGCACAAGGGTATATCCTGTATGAAAAGTATACTGAACGTTACGAGCAGGTAGCTTTGTCTGCTAGCTTTATACCTTGGCACTATACAGTGATTGGAAAAAATGGAGCGAATGTAGATCTAATTGATGATAGCTTACTAAGTGCGTCACATGTGCAAGCTACGCTCATTTCTAAAGAAGATGCAGATTTAAACAGGCTGTTCCGAACTGTACCAGAAGCAAAAACATTATACGAATGGGCGCCGTTTGTTGTTATTGTGGATGACGAACGTCAATTGGGTATTTATGATCCCCGATTTTATCGAAACGGTCAATCGTTTTTGTTTGAGTATATGGAGAAGAACGGAAAAGTTAAGAAACAATAGGTTCAGCCCCACAGGTAAAGGCTCCACAAGCAGTGGAGCCTTTACCTGTGTTGATAGAACGTCAATATGTCGCATTAAGAAGTGTTGGATTTTGTAGGCCATAGTTTTTTCAATAAATTATGAAATAATTCATATCCACGTAGATTAACGATTTTGAACAGGCTTGGTTAAGCAGATACAATCATAATCTGATGGACTCAATTCATTGGCGGTATCGTTAGATGAGATTACAAGAGTCTGATTATCAGATACACCAAGGGAAAGCTCGTTTGCATATGTTATCGGTCCTGTGCCTGCCGCCTCTAGAGTCAATGTTCCGCAAAGCGTAGCTGATAGTTTCTAAGATGTCAATTATAACACTCATTTTTTCTGAATATACTTAATAATCAACGTTATGAAATTATAACTACATTTAGCCAAATGTTAATATGGTTATTGACTTTTAAAGTAATTTATAAGAATGTTGTCTCTTCATACCTACAAAAGGAAATACCTTCTCGATGAAGAAGATATATATTCGGTAAAGAATACCGAAGTGGGGGGAAGGAGCATGAAGAATAATTCCGCAAGAAGCTGGAAAAAAGCAGCATGTACCACTATACTCTCTGTATTGTCTATCACGTTTACCGGTTTGCCAAATGTGTCCGCAGAAGGCTACGGAGTAAAGTCCGCTTTAAAAGAGAATATATATGCAGCGGAAGCTAGAATGTTTTCGGTAAGCGGCAAGGGAGATGTGGTTCAATACAGAAATGCCGAGCGCAGAGGATTCACCTTCAGTCCATACGAGCCTACTGGTTTGTATGCTAAACCGAATGAAGTAATTACCATCAATGTATCGGGTACACAAAGCATTCAGGCCTATATCGGAACGTTTTCTTACGATGCTTCATGGCGAGAGGATTCTAAGATTAAATCCTTTACTTTAACTCCAGGCACAAATACGATTCAATCGTCTACAGGAGGCATGATTTACTTTTATAATAAACAAACTGGTGGCACCATCCAGACATCGATCACCTCAGGTGGAACGCCTACTCCGTACTTTATACTAGGAACGCATACCAAGCAGGATTTGATTAATATGCTAAATCAATATCCGAACGCACATGCGGTTGAGTTGAAAGGGGAGCGCGTGTTGATTACGGCAAGTCCCGCACGCGTGAGCAAATATTTGCTTGGCTCCAATACAGATCCAGCCCAGCTGTTGCAGAAGCTAGATGAAGCTATCCGGGTGCAGGACAAGCTTTCTGGGTTATCGGAAGCGCAGGTGGATAAGCACTATATTCATTATGTGGAGGATAATCATTCGTTGGATTACTATATGTACGCCTTCACCAGTCGAACTGCGTATGTGGAAAACGCCATTCAACATGTGTTGGATCTCACGAAATTTACGACAGACGGCTGGGGGCCTTGGCATGAGACAGGGCATATGCGACAGCAAGAGCCATGGAAGTTCTACAATATGGGTGAGGTACAGGTGAATATTTATAGCTTGGCGGTGCAAAAAGCATTCGGTCAGCCCTCTCGTCTTGAAAGAGAAGGAGTGTATACAAAAGCCTTCCAATATTTCGAACAGTCTACGAGAAACTATGATGAAATAAGTGATTTATTTGTCAAAGTTGTAATGCTGTGGCAATTGCATTTGGCATATGGAGAAGGATTTTATCCGGCACTTCATCAACTGTATAGAGACATGCCGTCCGCTGAGCTACCGCAAACTGATGAAGCGAAAAAGCAGTTGTTTATGATTACAGCTTCCAAGGCCGCTAAGCAAAATCTAATTCCGTTTTTTGAAAAATGGGGACTCCGTCCAAGTAGCGACACAATCCAAAAGGTGCAAGCGTTAGGGTACCCAAGCTTGACAGCGGAAATTTGGAAAAGCACAGATTCCAATCCGATTAAAGTTGTTGATACAACAGCCCCTACGGCTCCTTCCCAATTGCAGGCAAGTTCCGTTACGGATCAAAGTGTCACATTGACATGGACAAAATCCACAGATAATGTTGCTGTTACAGAATATGTAATTTCACAAGGAAACGTGGAGGTGGGGAGAGTTAGCGGATCGATGAACAGCTTTACCAAGACAGCCTTGCAACCCAACACATCTTACACATATACAGTAAAAGCAGTAGATGGCGCAGGGAATATTTCAAGTTTAAGCAATACAGTAAGCGTCATCACAAAAGGTACTAGCAGCAGCGCCGAGCCATGGGATCCGGCAAAAGTATATGTGCAGGGAATGAGAGTACAATATAATGGGATGGAATATGAAGCACTATGGTGGACGCAAGGTATTACACCGGACACATTGAACGGGTGGAAACTAGTAAGCTCAGGTATGTTAACAGAATGGAATGCGGCTATGGCATATACAGGTGGTAATGTTGTGTTGTATCAAGGTGTGAAATATAAAGCGAAATGGTGGACGAAAGGCGAGATTCCGGGGCAGGCCGCCGTGTGGGAGCGGATAGAATAGAAGAATATAAAAAGAACTAATCTAGTTTCCTATCTAGTATGAGAGAGTTTGTTATAAGAATTTGATAAGGATCACTTATTTCCAAAATCTTTAATGAGGGATCGTGATGAGCGATAAATTAACGTTATTTAAGGTGAAATATAGAAATGGACAAACCTGCGAGAAGGTGGAGGTCGTAACGATCATCATTGATGGTGTGTTTCAGCAAGTGTTCAATCAAACTCTTGCGGATTCACAAAACCACAGTTCATATGAAGAAGTGCTGCGAGACGCCATTATGCTCGGAACAAATGAACTTGTCAAAGCGTTGAAGCGAATGTTCGGGGAGGGTTGCCTGTATAGGGTGACTCTTTTTATTTGTCATCTTACGATGGTTAGGTGGAAAAATTTTAAATTTACTCCATATATAGTTTATAAAAAATAATTTATGACCCCCCTAAAATTAAAGCATCATACGAATTAATATAGTGACGAATTGTATAGGAACTGTCTAAAATTATATTTTTCTATACAAGGTAGTAGAAAGGGAGAGACCGTTGAAGGAATTTACGATTTGCTATACGTTGGAAAATGATATTAAAACAGAGAAAATTATAACAGGTCATGAGGTTAATAGAAGAGAAATTATGAAGAGAATATTGTACCGAATAAGGAACCAGGAATGGTTTGTTGTGAAGAATGGTGAGGGCACACAGAAAATTGATGTGCGTGTGGTGCGTTATATACGTGTTGTAGATGAAAAAATACTTGCTTAAGAGATTGCAGTTTCAATCTGTAAGGAGTTATACATAGGAGAGAAAGTATGACGGAATTATATCGTTCTCGAACAGAACGAAATCAAAAGGACAACAATACAAAGACTGCTTATCGGTCTCGTGAGGAGAGAAAGCAGGCTAGGAAAAAAACATCAGATAGTAAAAAGCCCATTGATAAAAAGTCTCCACTTAAATGGATTTTGTTGATTTGCTTGTTGCTGGGGGTGGGCTCTATAGGCGCGGGTATAGCCGTTTTCTTCTCATTCATTAAAGAGGCCCCGCCTATTGATGCAGCAAAACTGAAAGATCCGTTGTCAACCAAGTTTTACGATAAGGATGGTAATTTTATTTACGAATACGGTAAAGAAAGGCGCACGAAAATAACATATGAACAAGTTCCAAAGATATTGGAGGACGCATTTATTGCGACAGAGGATGCCCGCTTTTATCAACATCATGGTGTGGACGTAAAGCGCACAATGAAAGCGATTTTTGAAAATGTGACGGGAGACTTCGGGGCGCAGGGAGGAAGTACCATTACCCAGCAAGTTATTAAAAACTCGTTTTTAACGTCCGAAAAAACCTTAAAGCGTAAAGTTCAGGAGTGGTACTTGGCGTATCAGCTGGAAAAGAAATATACAAAGCATGAAATTCTGACTATATATCTAAACAAAATCAATCTTGGAAACCGTTCTTACGGGGTGGCCGCGGCAGCCAAAAGCTACTATGGAATCGAAGTTGAGAATTTAGAAAAATTGACACTTTCTCAGGCCGCCATGCTGGCGGGTCTCTCACAAAGTCCGAACAATTATGATCCTTCAAAGCAGGAAAACAAAGAGGCAGCAAAACAGCGCCGTGACCTCGTGTTATTATTGATGCAAAGACATGGATATATCACGGAGAAGCAGATGAAGAAAGCGAGGCAGGTTGCTGTAACGGAGGGTATCGTTCCTAAAGCCAGCCAGCAAGGCATGCCGTACGAAGCGTTTTTAGATGCGGCTACAAATGAAGTTGAGGTGGTATTGAAGGATATAGATATCAGTACTGATGGATTGCAAATCTATACGACTTTAGATCCAAAAGCACAGACATATGCAGAGAACATATTGGATTCCTCAAATGTTGTACATTATCCGAATGAACGCTTCCAAGCGGCGTTCGCATTCATTGATTCAAAAACAAGCGAGGTACGTGCGATAGGGAGTGGACGTGGGGAATACAAAGCAACATTTCGAGGAAACAATTTCGCGATTCAGCTTAAACGTCAGCCTGGTTCAACGTTTAAGCCTATTTTCGATTATGGCCCGGCTATTGAACATTTGAAGTGGTCCACATATCATCAGCTTGTTGATGAGCCCTATCAATATTCGAACGGGGAACCAATTCACAATGCTTATACAGCGTATAAAGGCACTATATCTATAAGAGATGCGTTAGTAGAGTCCCGTAACATTCCTGCTTTAAAGACATTACAGGCCGTTGGTCTCAATAAATCAAAAGAATTTGCACAATCACTCGGTCTAACATTTGCTAATAACCAAGTATATGAGTCTTACGCAATTGGGAGTAATGAAGTGTCCCCATTAGAAATGGCAGGAGCGTACGGCGCATTCGCTAACGAGGGAGTATACACTAAGCCCCATTTTGTTACGAAAGTCGTGCTGCAAAATGGCAAGGAGAAGAGCTTTAAGTCAGAGGCTAAGCGGGTTATGCATGACTATACAGCTTATATGATTACTGATATGATGCGTGGTGTCGTCAATGCTTCAAATGGAACGGGATTAGCTGCGAATGTGCCTGGTTTAGATGTAGCTGGGAAAACAGGAACCACTAACTTTGATGAGAAGACAAGTAGCAAATTTGGTTATCCATCTGAGGCTACGAATGACAGTTGGTTTACAGGCTATACACCGCAGTATACAATGGCTGTGTGGACGGGATATGTCGCGAATGGAGAAAATAATTATCAGCTCGGGGATACGACCAAAATTTCGCATGTCATTTTTAAAGCAATGATGCAAACCTTTGGGACAGACACGACTAGATTCGAACAACCAAGCAGCGTATACAACATGAATAACGAGTTATATATTAAAGGTGAACAGCCAGACAATGTACCGCCTGTTGCACCACCGCCTCCTGCTCCAGCAGCAGTTGCTCCTCCTGCTCCACCTCAACCACAAACGCATGGAATACAGGGAAATGGTCACAGAAAAGGGGATGGCGGACAGAAAGCAAAGAAGGGAAAAGGCAAGAACAAGCACGGATAAAATAGGCAAGGATGAAACTCTATCATGGAGTGTATATGGATGATTATGTACCAGAAATGATTAGAGTTATGACGTATCTGTAAGAAAAGGAATATAATAGTACACTTTTTATATAATTGATATAAAAGGTAGAATATACAAATGCCTACTTTTGTTTAGCTATTGCCTAAGTTAATATGTAGATTTATGTTAAATAGCACTTCTACTATAGCCTCGAATATAATATGGTAATACGAGTTAAGGAAGTGATATTATATGTCACGTTTTTTAGATGCTAGAACATCTAGTAATATAACTACTTTTCGAACTATAACGAATGAATTTTTTGAAGCGAACACACCTACGTTAGCCGGACAAGTTGGTTTAAATATTGATCCATCTACATCAGGTATTATTCGTGTCCAATTGAACGGGATGATAGGAATTAACATCCCAGTTAATATTCCTGAATTTGTTAGTGTTACGCTTACTGTAGTAAGAGGAGGTTCTTTGGGTTCACCAGTTATTTTTAGATCACAAGAGCAGTACCAGATCATCGAAACTGGATACCATACTGTCTCCTTTTCTACTGCGGATTATAATGTGCCTCCTCCAGGAAACGGTGTATTGGCTTACACTTTGTTTGTAACGGTCTCTGAGAATGTAGCTAGGGTTGGTCCTGAAAACCTAAATGCGAGTGCCTATACAGATTAAATTTCAGCACTGTAAAGCTATGATTAATAAAGTGAACCACAGTACCCGTGATATAGATATTTTGAGCACTGCTAACTCATATGGCAGTGCTTTTATAATGGAGATGTTTCAAATGAACGATATGGCAGGAGAAGTTCTGCTTAAATAGGTTATAAAAGTTTTACGTCTAGCATGTGCAATTTTAATCCAGTGTTTAAAAAGTGTATATGATAGTTCATGCTTCGGAAAAGTAAGTACAAGCATAATACATAGCTACATGAATAAGGAGGTTTTATATGAAACGTATCATTAAAAGAATGACGCTGGGGGTTATAAGCATTGTATTGATTATTGTTGGAGTTTTTATCTTTTCTCCTCGACCAATAACATGGATTGTAAAGCAATCATTCGTTGGAGGCAATGAGGTTGCGGCTGCAGATTTTGATGAGGCAAAACAAAAGACGACTATGGAGGCAGATATTAATTATGGCCCTAAGTTTCCAAACAGCACACTCGATATTATTCATTATAAGGGTGACAAACAAAATATACCGACCATCTTCTGGATTCATGGCGGGGCGTTTGTTGGAGGCGATAAGGCAGATGTTTTAAAGTACGCCACTTATATCGCAAGTAATGGCTTTAATGTGGTAAATATTAATTATGGACTGGCTCCTAATGTATCGTATCCTGTGCCGCTTCAACAGATTGATCAAGCGTATCGATTCATTAAAAAGAATGCTAAACAATATGGCCTGGATATAAGCAATATTTACGTTGCTGGAGATTCAGCAGGGGCGCAATTGGCCGCGCAATTTACTAGTATCCAAATGAATGAAGGGTTTTCTGATAGTGCAAAAATAGGAAGAAGTATTCCACCTGAGACGATTCGTGGCGTCATTTTGCTATGTGGTCCCTATGATTTACAAGAAGTCGCGACGATGTCTCCTAGTGCGTTTAAGCGTTTTCTGTTTAAGCGAATCGGCTGGTCCTACTTCGGAAAATACAATTGGGAAGGTAAACAAGCAACGCTAGAAGCCTCGCTGTTAAAAAATGTTCCTAAGGCATTTGTGCCAACCTTTATCACAGATGGAAATACAGCTTCCTTTGAAGCACAAGGAAAACGATTTGCCAAACTTTTAGAAAAACGTACTACAGTTACACAGGTTTTCTATGATACATCTAAAGGTACATATGGTCACGAATATCAATTTCAGATGAATTTAGATGCTGCACAAAATACTTTTAAGGAATTACTGAAATTTTTAGAAGAAACAAAGAGCAGCGCTGCAACGAAACAATCTTAGGTTGTAAAAAAGAATAGTCCTAGGAATCGTGATTTGTCGGTGGTTTTCTTTTGTTAATTTTAATATGGATGTATATGATAATATCTTCAAGCAATGAGTTAGCTGTATGAGATGGAGATCACGGAGATGACTCAGGTATGTATGTGGGAGTATTTCATCCTTCTCGTCATCCATTCGTCATCGGAACCTATCTTTTGCAGGTCTTGGCATAGGTTCTTCAATTTTATATTACCTACCCTATTTCTAAGTCTTTGTGAAAGATCTATTGTTAAGAGAGCGCCTCGCTAGGGCAATGAAAGAAGATTGCAGTTGATAGAGAAATCTTCTTTTTGTTTGTGAAAAATCTGCTTCTTCATATATTACCGAGCATTACTTACTGAGAAAGAAAGAGTGATAAAACTATTTATATAATAGCTAATTAGGCTGAAAATTCAAAAAATAATACTATAAAAACAAAAACGAGACCAATTTTTTTTGCTTCAAACCTAAGTACAATTAATGTAAAGCGTTTTCATTAGGAGGTAAATATGAAGAAGAACGGAAAGTTAGTAACCACAATTGTCGCATCTTCAGTAATCTTGGCTTCAGTATCACCTGTTTATGCACAATCCCCCATATCTACAAAGGCTACTGCTACAACTTTGAAGAAATCCACAACAGGCAATGGAATAAAACGAGTAGAAAATCTAGTGGATGCACGTGCTACGAATAAAACAAAGTCATTATTTGCCTACCTTGATGATATTAGAGGAAAGCACGTTTTATTTGGTCATCAGCATGCTACAGATGAAGGATTTACTTTGACTGGTTCCAATGAAATAGAATCGGAAGTAAAAAATTCCGTAGGTGACTTCCCTGCGGTATTTGGTTGGGATACGTTAAGTTTAGAAGGGAAAGAAAAACCGGGCGTTGCCAATGATCTTGAGCAGAGTAGGATAAACTTGGCGAAATCTATGAAAGAAGCGCATGAACTTGGCGGGATCGTTTCATTAAGTACGCATTTTCCAAATTTTGTAACAGGGGGTAACTTTAACGATACAAGCGGTTCTGTCGTTGAACATATTTTGCCTGGTGGAGATAAAAATGATGAGTTTAATGCGTTTCTTGACAATATCGCTATGTTTGCAAATAACTTGAAAGATGATAGAGGAGATCTCATTCCTGTCCTATTTCGTCCGTTTCATGAACAAAACGGGGGCTGGTTCTGGTGGGGAGCAAAAACAACAACCGTCAGTCAGTACGTGGAGATTTATCGATATACAGTAGAGTATTTACGGGATAAAAAGGGTGTCCACAATTTCCTGTATGTCTTTTCACCAAATGGAACCTTTGGCGGTAGCGAAGAAAGTTATTTGATGACATATCCAGGAGATGAGTACGTTGATGTACTGGGAATGGATCAATATGATAACCAGTCCAATCCGGGTTCAACTCAGTTTCTGAACAACTTGGTCAGTGACCTTGGCATGATTGCGAGGCTTGCCGATACAAAAGGAAAGATTGCAACGTTTTCAGAGTTTGGTTATAGTCCGCAGGGGATGAAAACTACAGGTAATGGTGATTTAGAATGGTTTACCAAAGTTATGAATGCCATTAAGGCTGATCCCGACGCGAAACGTATTTCTTATATGCAAACATGGGCAAATTTTGGATTAAACGGCAACTTGTTCGTACCGTATAAAAATGCGCCAAACGGTCTTGGCGATCATGAACTTCTTGCTGATTTTATCAAGTATTACAACGATCCGTACACGTCGTTTTTGAATGAAGTGAGTGGTGTGTACAAATACAAGGTGAAAGCGGCCAAGGAACAGCCGTTTATGCACGTTGCTTCTCCGACGGCTGGTGCGACTGTGAACACAAACACGACAAAGATTCGTGCTAGAGTTCTACATAATAAACCGACGAAAGTCGTGTACATTGTGGAGGGCACGGAAAAAGAAGTACCAATGAAGCTTGATGCAGACGGCTATTACTCAGAAGATTGGTCTCCTGATGCCGTTTTTAACGGAAAGTCTGTACAAATCACCGTCAAATCTTATGGTAAGAATCACTCTGTGCAGGAACAAACCATAAAGGTGTTTGTCAAGGTTCCTGAAATTTTAACGAAGCAGTACACCTTTGATACAAATATCGAAGGAATCCAGAATAATGGCACGTATCCGGATTCTATTCTTACTTCGTTTGAGCATGCTTCACTGAACGGAGATGGGAAGCTAAAGATTAATGTAATCGGCTTGAAAGCTACAGATACCTGGCAAGAGTTAAAGGTAGAGTTACCAAACATTACACAAAGCGTCGATTTGGAACATGTAAATAGAGTCAGGTTTGATTTGCTGATTCCAGCTTTCGCAAATAGTAACAACACGAATGCTAGCTTACGAGGAGTAGCGATGCTGCCGCCAGATTGGGATACGAAATACGGCATGACAACGACGGAAGTAAAACTGACCGACCTTGCTCCTGTCATAATCGACGGAATGAATTATCTCAAATATCAGGCTTCCATTAATTTAAATAACCCTGTCAAAACAGTTGAAGCGACTAGCCTTGCACTTTCAGTCGTAGGAAACGGCTTACAATTGGACGGAGCGATGTTTATGGACAATATCCAATTACTAAACACATTTACTGAGGCACCGAAAGATCCTGCTGTTGTAGACGATTTTGAATCTTATCAAGATGACGATGCTGCATTACGTACGAAATGGGTGCATGCTGGGGGAGATACGACAGCAGTGTCTTTAAATAGAGACCATGAAAGTGGCGGCTCTTACGCTTTAAAGTTCGATTATACACTCGCGGGCTCAGGCTATGCAGGTATTACCAAATCTCTTGGGGGAGTAGATTGGTCTAATTTCAATAAGTTGAAATTTTGGCTTGTGCCGGATGGGAAAAATCAGAAGATGGTTGTTCAAATCCGTGTTGACGGTGTTTCGTATGAAGCGTACCCATCTCTCGCTTCAACAGAAGCTGGGTGGGTAGAGCTTCATTTCAATGAGTTTACGGTCGCGCCGTGGGACAGTGCGAATATCGGAAAAACATTAAATAAAACAAATCTCAAAAATGTGCAAGACTTTGCTGTTTACGTTAATTCCGTAAACGGGGCTGCTTTGAGTAGTTCATTGTACCTAGATGATATAAAAGCAATTAACGATGGAACAGGCGGCGTTCCAAATGGTGGAACTGGACCGGGAAGCACACCAGAGAAAGCTGGCACACTGTACGATTTCGAGGGTGACGTGCAAGGGTGGAATGTGGAGCAAAATCAGGCTAATGCAACAATTCCAGTTGTCACTGCAGATGTTGCTGCCAAAGGTGTATATTCCCTTGCCTCAAGCTTTGATTTAACAAAGGCTGGAGGCTTTGAATTGGCGAAGGTGCAGGCAGCCGATTTGTCTGCTGTTGATACAGTGAGTGTAAAGGTCAAGTTGTCCGCGGGTCAAGCCAACGCACGTCTTTACGTAAAAGTAGGTGTAAACTGGAGCTGGTACGACAGCGGAACGGTTTCCATTGACTCCACCGGTTTTAAAACGCTGACACTTCCATTGAGCGCTGGATGGGGATTAGAGGCTGTAAAAGCAATTGGTGTAAAAATTGAACCAACGGGTGGAACAGGTACTGCGAATGTCTATGTTGATGATGTTGCATTATCAGTCACTAAGTAGAGAGTCTTTCATTATAGAACGAGAAAGCCCTACCTTGGTTTGGAAAAATTCATTAAAATAAGCAACTATGAGCACAGGATGCTAAAAGAGAGAGGTTCGACGTTTGAATCTCTCTTTTTCAGATATGTAAATAGCTAAACATGATGTATGTTAAAGCATCTTTAGATGTGAAAGAAGGTAGTAAAATGCTTTAAAATTTGATTAGAGGGAGAAAGCTCATGAACAAATCAATCTTTAGCATATTAGTGGTTATCCTGCTGTTTTCTATTATACCTTCCGTATCTGCTCATACTGTTTCACCGGTGAATTCTAATTCAACGCAAACTACAAAAGATATATACAATTGGTTAAGCCATTTACCAAATCGATCAAACAACCGTATTCTTTCCGGTGCATTTGGTGGTTATAGCAATGTAACATTTTCAATGTCTGAAGCAAATAACATAAAGAACGCAACTAATGTCCTTCCCGGAATGTATGCCTGTGATTACGCTAGAGGATGGGATACAGCGACAAATATAACGGATTTAATTGATTACAGCTGTAATGCAGATTTAAAGGCATACTGGAACAATGGAGGGATGATTCAAATTAGTTTACATCTACCGAACCCAGTAAATACAAATGGTGGGGGACTCAAAACAGCTATTACGAACGCCCAATATGCAGACATTATCAATGATTCAACTGCTTCTGGCCAACGCTGGAATGCGCTATTGTCCAAAGTAGCAGATGGGCTACAAGATTTAGAAAACAGCGGCGTGACTGTTTTGTTCCGACCTCTTCATGAAATGAATGGGGAATGGTTCTGGTGGGGAGCATCTTCATATGATAGTAATGATAATAGCAGGTTCAATAACTACATCAATTTATATCGTGATATGTACAATTACTTCACAAATGTAAGAAAGTTAGATAACCTATTGTGGGTTTATTCAGCTGATGCCAATCGTAACTATAAGACAGCTTACTATCCAGGCGATCGCTACGTGGATATAGTAGGTTTAGATGCTTATGTAGATAACCCTAATCTAATTAATGGTTACAATGAAATGCTTACATTGGGTAAGCCATTTGCTTTTGCAGAAGTTGGACCGCAAACAACAGGAGTGGGCTTCAATTATACAGATTTTATAAATGCTATTAAATCTAAGTATCAAGAGTCCATCTACTTTCTTGCTTGGAATGATGCATGGAGCCCATTGAACAATCAAGGTATAGGTAATTTGTATAATGATTTGTGGACGACAAATCAAAATGAAATATGGAATGGAAGCAGTCTTTCTTCAATTACAGATGCCCCAACTTTATTCGATTTTGAAACGAGTGTGCAGGGTTGGACTGGTGCAAATATATCAGGGGGACCTTGGGCAGTATCTGATTGGTCTGTAAACGGAAGCAAATCTCTTAAAGCAGACGTAATATTAACTAATGTATCTTCTTATGCCCTGAAGAACACTACGGGATTAAATTTATCAGCAAAAACAACTCTTAGAGCTAGGGTTAAGCATGCTTCATGGGGGAATGTTGGAAATGGCATGACGGCAAAGCTCTATATCAAAACAGGTTCAACTTGGACTTGGTATGATGGTGGCAGTGTAGGGATAAACGCAATAACACCAACTACACTTGCTTTAAATTTGAATGGAGTTACAAATATTCATGATATTAGGGAAATAGGAATTGAATTTTATACTTTTCAAGGAAGTGCTGATTCAGCAGTGTTTGTTGATTATATTACAAGTAATTAAACGAAGATATTCATCCAGAGATTTTCACAATAAGTAAGAAAATTTAGATTACACAAAATGATTGACGTTAGCATCAAAACTCATTATGATAGTAACATATGAATTGAATACCCTTAAAGGGGAGTAGCTTTAACAGCAAAGTCGTCATTTCAGAGATGCGTCATCTCTCGGCTTTGTTGGCGACCTTCGAGTTGTTAGCGAGACCTTTACCATCTGATAAGGCGGTAAAGGTCTGTATATTTTAGGACCTGTGCCCGTTGCCAGGTCCTTTTTGTTATTTTCTTGTTTGTCAGGGGGAACGATAATGAGAAAGCTATGGAAAAGGTTTCGCTTTATTTTCAACATTCGCAAATTTATTCCGTTTTTAAAGGATTTTTTTGTATCCAAGGAAGTTCCAACGTCAAAAAAGCTAATTTCTGTCGGGTTGCTTGGTTTGTATATGGTGTTGCCACTGGATTTAATTCCTGATTTTCTTGTGTTTTTCGGCATTCTCGACGATGTGACGGTGTTTATGTTTGTGCTGCAATATATTGTTAAGATGGCGCCACCGTCGATGCGTGAGAGATACGATATGTAATTGAGGTGAGGTAGTGGAACAATTAATATTGTCTTTTATTGAATTTTTAAAACAGTTTTCCTATGCGGGTGTAGTCCTTGCATTGACATTTGAATTTGTGCCAGCTGAGCTTGTGTTGCCACTTGTGGGTTATTGGGTCTATCAAGGTGATATGAACTTTATTGGCGCTATTATTGCCGGTACGATTGGTGGAACTACCGGGCCACTTACGCTGTACGCACTTGGTTATTATGGTGGTCGTCCACTCATAAAAAAATACGGCAAGTACTTTTTCATTAAAGAAAAAGAAATGGAAAAAGCAGAAGCCTTCTTTGAAAAGCATGGCCCGGCGGTCGCGTTCTTGGGTCGATTCGTACCAGGTATTCGTACATTGATATCGATTCCTTGCGGTGTTGCTAAAATGAATATATGGCAGTTTTCCATTTATACATTTTTAGCTATGTTGCCTGTTACAGCATTGTATATTTATTTAGGTATGAAGCTTGGGGAACATTGGAAAATGGCAGGGGAAGTAGCAAAAGAGTACTTATTACCAGTTGGTATTATTATTATCGGTATCGTACTTATTATGTCAGTACGTCGGTATATTAAGGCAAAAAAAGCTCAGGAATTTTAACATATTCCTTTTAGATATAACATTTGGAAAAAAAGAACGGCGATAATCTAAAGCCGATTCGCAAAAATTATGTACAAGGGGGGATTACACATGGAGCTGTTTTCTGCAGAGTTTTTTACAGCATTGCTGTCCATTATTATCATTGATTTAGTTTTAGCGGGAGATAATGCCATTGTAATCGGTCTTGCGGCAAGAAACCTACCAAAAGACCAACAAAAGAAAGTAATTATTTGGGGTACTGTCGGTGCAATTGTAATCCGGGCAGTTGCTACGTTAGCAGTCGTATGGTTATTGAAAATTCCAGGCTTATTGCTTGTCGGTGGTATCTTACTTGTTTGGATTGCGTATAAATTGCTTGTCGATGAAAAGGAACACAATGTACAATCTGGTGGTAGCATGTGGGCTGCCATTCGCACCATCATTATTGCGGATGCTTTAATGGGTCTCGATAACGTACTAGCGGTTGCTGGTGCTGCACACGGTAGCTTCTTGTTAGTCGTACTTGGCTTGCTTATCTCTATCCCAATTGTTGTATGGGGTAGTACGATTATCTTGAAATTCGTTGATCGATACCCAATTATCATTACGTTTGGTGCTGCTGTGCTGGCATGGACAGCTACTAAAATGATTGTAAAAGAGCCATTTGTAGCACCATACTTTGCAAATCCGGTTGTAAAATATGGATTTGAAATTATCATTGTTGCTGCAGTAGTGATTCTGGGAACAATGAAAAAGAAAAAACAAGCAGCTCATCATGAAGAACAACCAATTCAGAAACAACATTCTAGTTAAAAAGCCGCGTTTGCGGCTTTTTCTTATACGTATCAAGTTGAAACTACACTATCTGTAAGCTGTGTCTTTTTTAACAGTAAAGTTTAAGGGGCTTTCACAAGCATATAAACCGCAAGGAAAGTAAAGGTATTATTAGGTATATACAGTCTTGGCTGGCACAGGAGCTTGTTAAACAATGTCTACACCCAAGCATCGTTCGTTTTGCTCTCCTGCCGAAAAAGAACATCATTTTATACTTGTACTTATATAGTTTTTGTTCGTTTCTCATATAAAACAGATTTGTATGTAATACATTATGTAGTACAATGCAAGGAGAGGATATATAAGGAGGATTAATTTGAAACATTTAACAATTCTATCTAAGATTGAAAATTATATGGATCGTTTTTCACCAGCTGAAAAAAAGATAGCCGTTTACATATTGGAAAATGCAGAAATTGTACCAAACTTAACAACAAAAGACATCTCAGCAAATACGGGATCGAGTGAAGCTAGTGTAGTTCGTTTTTGTAAAACCATTGGTATTGGAAGTTTTAAGTCCTTTAAGTTGGCATTGGTTCGAGATTTAACGGTAGCTGAATTCAATATTAACGACTTTTCGATCACAGAAACAAAGGACGAGCCATTTGAGTTATTTAATAAGGTAACCTATGTCAATAAAGCAGCCGTTGAAGCAACTTTAACGACAGTGGATAAAAAAGAGTTGGATAAAGCTGTATCTGCCATGTTACAAGCAGAAAAGTTATTGTTTTATGCAGTCGGCGGTTCATCCGTTTCAGCAATAGATGCGTCCTATAAATTCACCAAGCTGGGTTATACCTCTTTAACTTCCTTAGATTTTCACACTATGCTACCATTAGCTGCCAACTTAAATCCGGGTGATGTATTAGTTGTGATTTCTACTTCGGGTAGAACAAAAGATATACTAGAAGTGACCAGATTTGCAAAGAAAAGAGGCGCAACGGTTCTTGCTATTACTAAACTAGATCCATCTTCTCCGTTATATAAAGAAGCGGATATTAAATTGTGCACACCTGATGTTGAACAAGATCATCGCATTGGGAGTATTGCTTCCCGCATGACGCAACTTAATATTATCGATACGCTATACCTGGCAATGTTTCATCGTATTGGCAAAAATGTGCTGGATAAATTTGTGGAGACAAGAGAAGAGGTCGTGCGATTGCGTAGATAAAAAGATGGGCTATCCCATCTTTTTTGTTTGTGAACATTAGATGAACTATTTATGAAAGCGCATTATTTTTTCAGAAAAGCATTGACATTAAATTTCATTATAGTACAATCTATTCATGAAATAAAATTTCATTGAAGAGGTGAGCTTATGTTAGAACATTTATCCACTGAGCGCAGAAACGAAAAGACTGCGCATTTAGATCAAATGACAACACTCGAAATTTTAAATACAATGAATGCTGAGGATCAAACAGTACCTGTATCGGTTGCGAATGAAATAGGTCATATTGCCAAAATTATAGAAAATGTAATCGCTTCCTTTAAAAAGGGTGGCCGACTTATTTATATCGGCGCTGGTACAAGCGGACGTTTAGGAATTTTGGATGCAGTAGAATGTCCGCCAACATTCGGTACGGATAAGGAAATGGTGCAAGGCCTTATTGCTGGTGGTCTAGAAGCATTTACTGTTGCTGTTGAGGGTGCTGAAGATAGCAAAGAATTTGCTGTAGAAGACCTAAAAGCAATTTCTTTAAATGAAAACGATACAGTAATTGGAATTGCGGCGAGTGGACGCACACCTTATGTTATCGGCGGGTTAGAATATGCCAAATCTGTTGGTGCAAGCACAGGAAGTATTGCGTGTAACAAGAACGCTGAAATCAGCAAGTATGCAGATGTAAATATTGAGGTTGAAACAGGGGCTGAAATCCTAACAGGATCTACTCGCTTAAAGGCTGGTACAGCGCAAAAGCTTGTTTTGAATATGATTTCAACTGCATCTATGATTGGAATTGGGAAGGTGTACAAAAACTTGATGGTTGATGTCCAGTCGACAAACATTAAGCTTGTTGAGCGTTCGAAGCGAATTATTATGGAAGCAACAGGAGCAGACTATGAAACTGCACAGACGCATTACGAGCAAGCAGAACGTAATGTTAAAGCGGCAATTGTTATGATTTTATTACAATGTACGTATGAAGAAGCGCTCTTAAAGTTAAAAGATGCAGACGGTTTCGTTCGAAAAACCTTTTAGATAGAAAAGAGGGAGAACTATGAAGAAAGAACAAAAAATGGCACAGGATATTGCGGCGCAGCTTGGTGGAATAAGCAATATTCGTAGTGTAGCCCATTGTATGACACGATTGCGCATGACACTTAAAGATGATGTGAAAGCAGATCTTGTTGCGTTAAAAAAAGTCGACGGTGTTATGGGGGTCATTGAAGATGATACACTTCAAGTCGTTGTAGGTCCGGGAACTGTCAACAAGGTTGCAGCAGAGCTATCGCAAATGACAGGTCTTGGAATTGGAGAAGTAGCACAAGACACTTCAACTGAAGACGCTGTTGCAGATAAGAAAGCAGAGCTGAAGAAAAAAAATAATACACCATTTAAAAATTTACTGCGAAAACTCGGTAATATCTTTATCCCGCTAATTCCAGGTCTTGTAGCATCCGGTATTATTAATGGTATCGCAAACTTCGCCAAAAACGCTGGTGCAGATCCGAATGCAACTTGGCTACAAATTCTTCTTTTAATTGGTGGAGGGATCTTTGCATACCTAGGAATTTTGGTTGGTATTAATACTGCAAAAGAGTTTGGTGGTACACAGGTGCTAGGTGCTGTTGCGGGTATTCTTGTTATTAACCCTGCCCTTGCGACAGTAACTCTTTTTGGTGAGCCACTCGTACCAGGGAGGGGCGGATTATTTGCAGTCATTTTCGCTGCTTGGTTAATGACAGTCATTGAGAAACAAGTTCGTAAAGTGATACCAAGTGCTGTTGATATTATCTTTACATCATTAATTACAGTTCTAATTGTAGGCTTGCTGACAATTTTAGCAATTCAACCTGCAGCTGGTATTTTGTCTGATGGAATCACAGAAGGTATCAAAGTAGTTCTTGATATTGGAGGCGCATTTGCTGGTGCTGTTCTGGCTGGTACATTCTTGCCGCTTGTTATGGTCGGTTTACATCATGGTTTAACACCGATTCATATGGAGTTTATCAATAAAATTCAAGTAACGCCAATTCTGCCAATTCTTGCGATGGCAGGTGCGGGGCAAGTTGGTGCAGCCATTGCCATTTTCGCAAAAACAAAGAACAAAAAGCTGCGCAATATCATTAAAGGTGCACTACCAGTTGGATTTTTAGGGATTGGTGAACCTTTGTTGTACGGGGTAACACTTCCTCTTGGAAGACCATTCATTACAGCTTGTCTGGGTGCTGCTTGTGGCGGTGCGTTTCAAGCAGTTATGAAAACAGCATCTTTAGGAATCGGTGTATCTGGGCTATCGTTAGTGCCACTAATCGCGGATAATAAATATGTATTTTATATCATTGGTATTGTAATTGCTTATACGTTCGGTTTTATCTTTACGTATTTGTTTGGATTCAAGGACGAAATGGCGGACAATCTTTAATATAAAAGGAGAGAGGGCGTCCCTTTCTCCTTTTCTTATAGGTTTTATATAGGGGGCTCGGTATTCACTTTCCCTGACTGTTCAGGAAAAGTGAACATTCATAATAGAAAGAAACAACGAACTTTAACAGAGCCTTTGTTTTATACATTGGTAAGGAAGGTGCGTATACGATGCTTGGAATTTCAGTTTATCTATCAAATGAAAATAAAGAGAAAAACGAACAGTGGATTGCAAAAGCAAAGTCATATGGATTTCAGCATATCTTTACATCGCTTCATATCCCGGAAGACGACCCTAGTACGTACAAGGAACTACTAATGCATCTCGGTAAGCAAGCATTACAGCATGATATGGAATTAATGGCAGATGTTTCGCCAAAATCTCTTTCTTACTTGGGGTTGGATTATCAAACTGTTACAGAGCTAAAGAATTGGGGCGTAGCAGGTTTGCGTGTTGATTACGGGCTAGAGGCGAAGGAAGTTGCACAGCTTTCACACAGTATGAAAATCGCGCTTAATGCCAGTACTGTGACAGAAGGTTTTTTACAGGAATTGCTTCACTTTGATTTGCATGTAGCGAATGTAGAAGCATGGCATAATTTTTATCCAAGACCGGAGACCGGCTTAGATAAACGTTACGTTGAAGAAAAAAATCGCTGGTTTCACTCGTTTGGCATTACTACGATGGCTTTTATCCCAGGAGAAGAACCACGCGGTCCCATTTTTCAAGGATTGCCAACGGTAGAAGAACATCGTTATATGCGTACACTAGAAGCATATTTATCCTTGAAGCGGTATGGAACAGATAAAGTGTTGATTGGGGATATTTGTGCAAGTGATACTAGTATGGGGGAATTGGCTCAAGCTGAGTATGGTGTGATTCCGCTAAGATGTGAATCAATTCATGGAACAGCAGAAGATTTAAAACGAGTAGAAGGGATTCATACCAACCGGTTAGATCCAGCTCGTGATGTTATTCGTTCTGTTGAATCACGTTCTTATGCTATGCAAGGGGTAAGTGTTATGCCGCAGCAAACGATTGAACGCTCTATCGGCAGCATCACTATAGATAACGAGCGGTACGGACGATACAGTGGGGAGCTGCAAATTACAATAACTGATTTATGTGCGGATGAAAAAGTAAATGTTATTGGACGCATTTGTCGAGAAGATATTCCTCTTTTATCATATATTGGAGCCGGTCAGCGCTTTTTGTTACAAGTTAAAACAGAATTAAAATAAGAAAAAACGCCTAAAGCAGGCGTTTTTTCTTATTGGTTGTGTTAAAGCCTACTGTTGCGAATTAGCTAAAACTCCTGTGTGAAAATCAATAATGAAATTGAACAGAGCCTTCATATAAAAGTTCTCCTAACTTTGCTTAACAAGACTTTGTTATCATAATAGAATTACGCTTTTCTAAAAAGTAATTCTCATACTATATACTTTGTAGTAACATATACATAGATATTAGAACCTGGTTTTAATAGGAGGGTTTATAAATGGGTAAAATTGCATGGGTTACAGACAGCACAACATATATGACACAAGTCTTAAAAGAGCATCCGGATGTTTATGTTGTACCCCTTAGTGTTATTTTTGGAGAAGAAATATATGAGGATGGTATTACCATCACACAAGAAGAGATTTATGAACAAATGCGAAGCGGCAAAACGGCGACAACGTCACAGCCTCCTGTTGGTGTTTTTGCAGCATTATTTGAAGATTTGAAGACGCGATATGAAGAAGTAATTTTACTGCATGTGTCAGATAAATTAAGTGGCACTTTATCATCAAGCGTGCAGGCCGCGGATATGACGGGCATTACTTACCATGTAATTGACAGTAAAGTATTAACAATGGGTATTACATTTTTATTAGAAGAAGGCCTACATTTACAGCAACAAGGAAAAAGCATAGAGGAAATTATTGCAAGGCTACATGCCATTATTCCAACACTTGAAAATTATATTTTAATTGGCAACCTACAGCAGCTTCATCGTGGTGGACGGCTTACAAATGCGCAATTTGTACTTGGAACACTTTTAAACATCAAGCCCATTCTGCAAATTAAAGAGGGACTCATACAAGTATATGAAAAGGTTCGCTCGGAGAAAAAAGCTGTGAAGCTGGTTATGGAGCAATGTAAAACTGCTATAACAGCGCATGATGTACGTAAAGTGGCAATTATTCATGGTAATCGTCCGGAAGATGCGATTACGTGGAAAGAGGAGTTACTGCGCGTAAAGCCTGATCTGCATGTAGAAATTGTACCGCTCACATCCGTGTTAAGTGTACATGCGGGAGAAGGAACAATCGCAGCAATGTGGTATAACACAGCATTAGAAGGATGATAAGCTAAAAGCGAGGAAAGTATATGAAGATAGATATAGTACTAGAGGAGCATGAGAAATTTACAACTTTTTTAACCGCTAGAATTAGAGAATTTAATAATCAGCATTCTATTTATCATCGTGAAGCACGTAAAGAAGGTGCCAAACAACCAATTCATATTATTATTTCCAATGAGAATGAAGAATGGGTTGGTGGAATTACTGGAGAGGTCTACTGGAATTGGGCTGAAATTAATAAGTTTTGGTTTACAGAAGAATACCGTGGTCAGGGGTTGGGGACTGCTTTACTTGCTCAGTTTGAAAAGATTTCCGCTGAAAAAGGGGCTGAAAAAATATTACTGACCACGTTCGAGTTTCAAGCCCGTTCTTTCTACGAATCAAAAGGTTTCAAAGTAGTAGGAGAAATCAAAGATTATCCGCCAGGCAGTAGCTATTATACAATGGTAAAAGATTTATGAAAGATGCCCTCGGTAAATCCGGAGGGCATCTTTCATTTCTCTTATGGGTATATGACTTATTTATACACAAGTAAAACATTAAAAAAGTTTTTTTATAAGTTTATCTTTTTTTAAGAATTTATTTAGAAGGAGTTTAAACTTACAATTTACTATAAGTTTAGGTTGAGATAACAAGCTTCACATATCAAAGTAGTACAAGCAGTGAGAAGAGGAGTTGAGAGATGAAAAGGAAGGAGAAGGAAGCACAAATATGAAAATTTTGGTGTTTTCATTGCTTATATCAGCTGTAGTAATAGGGTGCAATAGGGAAGGTGGGCAAATGAAGTATGAAGCTAACACGGCAGTAGCTACTGATGAACGCTTGATTGAAGCAGTGAAAGCTGGAGAAAAAAAGGTAGTGAAAGAACTACTTAAAGAAGGTGTCAATATTAATGCACGGGACTATAAAGGCCAAACTGCTATTATGATTGCCACGTACAACAATGATGTTGCAACTGCAAAGCTTCTAATTGATGCAGGAGCAGACGTCAATATACAGGATGATATGCAAAACAATCCCTTTTTGTATGCAGGAGCAGAAGGATATATTGATATTCTGAAGCTGACAATTATGGCCGGAGCCAACCCACGCATTACAAACAGATATGGAGGAACAGCCTTAATTCCGGCTGCAGAGCATGGATACGTAGAGGTAGTTCGGGAGCTATTGACCTACACGGATATAGATGTCAATCATATTAATCATCTAGGCTGGACTGCTCTACTAGAGGCAATTATTTTGAATGATGGAGGTACAAATCAGCAACAAACGATACAGTTGCTCATAGAGCACGGAGCAGATGTAAATATAGCAGATAAACATAATGTCACTCCGTTGCAGCATGCGCGCGGAAAAGGTTTTAAAGAAATTGAACGTATTTTATTGCAAGCAGGAGCAAGATAAAATAACCAAGAGGAGATTATACAGATGAAAAAACAAGCAAAGAAATTGTCGGCATTATTACTGGGCTTTACATTAGTGGCAACAGGCTGCAGTGCGAATGTGCAAGCCAATAAAAGTGAAAAGAAACAGGAGCAAGCTGTAGGACAAGAGAAAAAGCAACAAAAGTTAAGCAAGGGACAAGAAATGGCCAAAATTCTTGGCAGCACAAACTGGCAAGGTACAAAGGTTTACGATAAAAACAAAAACGATTTAACAAAAGAAAATGCAAATTTCATTGGTTTGGCAAAATATGAGGAAGAAACAGGCAGATATGAATTTTTTGATAAAGAAACAAAACAAAGCCGTGGTGATAAAGGAACTTTCTTTATCAGTAACGATGGGAAGGTCAGAGTATTAATTTCAGAATCAATGAAGTATCAAGCGGTTGTGGAACTAACGGAATTAAATAAAGACCTCTTTACGTATAAACGCATGGGTAAAGACGCTAAGGGCAATGATGTTGAAGTGTTTGTTGAGCATGTTCCGTATAAAGAAACAGAGCTTGCCTTTACCGACGCAGATAAAACTTTGAACACTTCTACAGGGGATATTGTGACAGACATGGACGGAGATGAAATCTTATCCAACACGCTTTGGAAAGGTACTGTAGCATTAGACGAAAATGGAAATGATGTATCTAGCTACAATACCAATTATCTAGGACTTGCAAAATACGATTATAAAACAAATAAATACGAATTCTTTGATGCTAAAACAGGTGAAAGCCGCGGTGATTACGGTTACTACGATGTGTTGCACGGCAATAAAATCAGAGCCCATGTTTCACAAGGTACTAATAAATATGGCGCGGTGCTTGAGCTTACTGAGTTGAATGAAAACCAATTCACATATAAAAGAAATGGTAAAGATAAAGATGGTAAGGATATCATCATTACGGTTGAACATGTGCCTTATAATGGTGAGTTTAAACTAAGATTTACACAATAAGTAAGCAGGACTTTATGTAAAGCAGAAGGGTTGTCCGTCACTCTGGAACAACCCCTCTGCTTTTGTCAGTAAAGAAGCAAATTAGATTAGGAGCCTTACATATAGACCAATCAATGTCACAAATAAAACTGGTACCGTTAGAGCAAAACCAACTTTAAAATAGTAGCCCCATGTGATACGAATATCTTTTTGTGCTAGAACATGTAACCACAGCAAGGTGGCTAGAGAGCCGATTGGTGTGATTTTTGGTCCAAGGTCCGAACCGATGACATTTGCGTAAATTAATCCTTCTCGTATGGTTTCTGTTGTGTTTACATCAGCAATCGCCAAAGCATTAATCATAACAGTCGGCAAATTATTCATTACGGAGGAAAGTATAGCAGCTAAAAATCCCATAGATGTGATGGATACAAGCAAACCGTACTGCGTTGCATGTCCAATCATATCTGCGAGCAGACCAGTAAGACCTACATTGCGCAGTCCGTAAACAACTACATACATGCCGATAGAGAAAAAGACAATGGTCCATGGGGCATTCCACATAATTTGTCCTGTATTCAAGCGTTTACGAGATAACAGTAAGAAACAAATAGCCACAATACCGGCAATCAAGGATACAGGCATGTGAAGGAGCTCACTGATGACATAACCTGTTAATAAGACAATCAGTATGATCCAGGACCATCGAAACAACCAGCGGTCTTTAATAGCATCTGCCGGCTTTTTGACAATCAAGGCATTATACGCTTTGGGGATGTCTTTGCGATAAAACAAATACAATACCAGCAAGCTCCCTGCTAAAGCAAATAGGTTTGGCAGAAGCATGACAGAGGTGTATGCTGTAAAGGGGATGCCAAAATAATCAGCAGAAACAATGTTCACCAGATTGCTGATAATAAAAGGTAAAGACGTTGTATCAGCAATAAAGCCGCTTGCCATTACAAAGGGTAAAACCATGCGATAATCCAGCTTGAGTGCACGAACCATCGCTAAAACAATTGGTGTCAAAATTAGCGCTGCACCGTCATTAGCGAATAGAGCGGAAACGAGTGCGCCAAGAAGTGTAATAAAAATGAACAAGCGTACTCCATGCCCTTTCGCAAGATGAGCCATGTGAAGTGCACACCATTCAAAAAAGCCAATTTCGTCAAGAATTAAAGAGATGACAATCAACGCAACAAAGGTCAGTGTAGCATTCCAAACAATGCTGGTAACAGCGAATACATCCTGTACGCTTACAATGCCGCAGAGAAGTGCAGCTATTGCACCACCGCAAGCCGGCCAGCCGATAGAAAGTCCACGCGGCTGCCAAATAACCAGTACAAGTGTAAAAAGAAAAATAAGAACAGCAACAACAGCCACTGTAAGTCCTCCTTGATGTAAAAAGATAATCTTCATAACTGAAAAATTATACAATGTATATAAAACAACGTAAATATAAAAGAAATGTGAAAAAACAATTGACAGAAAAGTCCGTTTAATAATACAATTAACCATGTGAAAAAAATGGAAAAGGAGGTTACGTGTTATGATTGCAAAAGTAAGCATGAACAAAAATGGTATGAACAATCATATAGTACACGTAACCGTGAATAGCTAAATCACTTGACTTTTTGTTTTACACTTGTAAGTGATAGCGCGCGTTTCGTGTATCGAATCGAGCGCTTTTATGCTTTTTTAGGCATATCGTCAAAGCGACGGTATGCCTTTTTTTGTTTTTTTAATCCAACTTTTAGGTTGAAATGAAGTCCCCCACTCACTGCATCTAAGTGGTTGGCTTCACTTTTCTTAGATTGCAATCGTTTTTGCGATTTCAATATATAAAAAATGAAAAAGGAGAGATGTATGATGGTTTTACAACAAAAATTAGTATTAAGCGGAGATTCTTTGGATAGCGGCTAGTTTTATCAACATTGAGATGAAAGGAGAAGATATGTATGTTTTCAGTCTTACAAAAATTAATGTGGTTTTTCAAAGAAAATTGGAGGCGTTATGGTATTGCGATTGCTTTGTTGTTCGTGGTGAACATTGTAGAGATGGTGCCTCCAAAGGTGATTGGTATGGTCATTGACCAAATTAAGGTAGGGTCGTTAACGAGCAAGGATATTTGGTGGTATGTTGGTATTTTCGGGGGAGTGACTGTGTCATCATATATCATGTCTTACTTTTGGCAGTACAATCTATTCGGCGGCGCATTTTTACTTGAGAAAATTATGCGCGGCAAATTGATGGGACACCTGTTAAAAATGACCCCTACTTTTTACCAAAAAAATCGTACTGGTGATCTGATGGCGCGAGCCACAAATGATTTAAAAGCAATCTCTATGACGGCAGGTTTTGGTATTTTAACATTGGTGGATTCTAGTATGTTCATGTTAACAATCTTATTTATGATGGGCGTGACAATTAGCTGGGAGTTGACGCTAGCGGCTATCTTGCCGCTTCCTATCATGGCACTTGCTATGAACGTATATGGCAAGCGACTGCATGAACGTTTCACTGTCGCGCAAGACGCATTCGGTGATATGAATGATAAGGTATTAGAGTCGATTGGCGGGGTTCGGACTATCCGCGCGTATGTACAAGAGAAGGAAGATCAAAGACGCTTCCGTACATTGGCTGATGATGTGTTTGCGAAGAATATGCGCGTTGCTAAGATTGACGCACTATTTGACCCAACCATTAAATTGTTGGTTGGAATGAGTTATTTAATTGGCCTTGTATACGGAGCATATCTTGTATTTCAAAACCGTGTAACTCTTGGAGAGCTTGTGTCGTTCAACGTATATTTAGGTATGTTAATTTGGCCAATGTTTGCTATTGGTGAACTTATCAATATCATGCAGCGTGGTAATGCTTCGTTGGATCGTGTAAATGAAACACTTTCTTATGATCAAGATGTACAGGATGTAGAGCATCCGGTCGATGTAGAGAAGCCTGAATCGATTACATTCCACAATGTATCCTTCAGATACCCTACTGCCGATACGCAAAGCTTAAAGCAAATATCATTTTCTCTAAAACGCGGGCAAACCTTAGGAATTGTCGGGAAAACAGGCAGCGGTAAAACGACTGTTGTGCGTCAGTTGCTGCGCCAATATCCAATTGGAGAGGGACAAATCTCTATTTCAGGTGTACCGCTTCAAAGTATACCGGTTGATCGTGTATTAAGTTGGATTGGATATGTGCCACAGGAGCACGTATTATTTTCAAAAACAGTAGCAGAAAATATTTTGTTTGGTGCACATGGAAGCACACAGGAAGATATGCATCATGCAATTGGGCGGGCAGCCTTTGAAAAAGACATCACATTCCTACCGCAAGGACTTGAAACATTGGTGGGAGAAAAAGGGGTTTCTCTTTCCGGCGGTCAAAAGCAGCGTATTTCCATTGCAAGAGCAATGATAAAAGATCCTGAAATTTTAATTTTAGATGATTCTTTATCGGCTGTAGATGCTAAAACAGAAGCAACGATTATTGAAGGAATTCGTGCAGAACGTCAAAATAAAACAACAATCATTACAACGCACAGACTTTCTGCTGTACAACATGCGGATTGGATCATTGTAATGGATGAGGGAAAAATTGTAGAAGCGGGTACACATGAAACATTGCTTGCACAAGAGGGTTGGTATAAAGAACAGTATGAAAGACAACAGCTTGTGGAAGGAGAAGAAAGAGGGGTGAGCGTATGAGCACAGGAAGACGCTTAGTGCAATACGCTTTGACAGTCAAAGGAATTATTATTGCGGCACTTCTCATGTTGAGTGTCGCTGTGGCAGCAGAGCTCACGGGGCCGTTTGTCGCAAAGCAAATGATTGACAAACATATTGTTGGTATTGAAGTGCCGTGGTATGAAACAGTAAAGGATGATGAGGCGGTCCTTTATAAGGGATCTTGGTACAAAAGGGCAGATCGCTTTACTAAAGAAGAAAACAAAGGAAAAGAAGTGCGCATCATGCAGGTTGGGCGCGACTATTACTTTATTAATAGTGCAGTCACAATCGATGGAAAGAGGTCGGTTAAAGGAAATGAAATCAGCGTCCAAAATGATAGCGCGGTTCAAGTGTATAAAGGACAAAAATTAACCAGACAAGAGCTTTTTGATTTTTACCAGCCTGAAATTCCGTACTTACTTCGCCTAAGCATTGCGTATTTTGCTTTGCTTGTCGTTGCATCATTTTTTTCTTACGGACAAAAGTTTTTCCTGCAAAAAGCATCAAATCGTATTATTCAGCGGATGCGTGAAGATGTGTTTGCACATATTCAAGAAATACCAATCCGCTACTTTGATAAATTACCAGCCGGAAAAATTGTATCGCGTGTTACAAACGATACAGAAGCAATTCGCGAATTATATGTGACAGTATTAGCGACGTTTTTCTCGAGCTCTATTTATATTGTCGGTATCTTTATCGCATTGTTTTTACTGGATGCAAAACTTGCAGTCATTTGCATGTTTATTGTTCCTATTTTAGTGGTATGGGCAGTGTTGTATCGCAAGGCCGCATCTGGTTATAATCACGCAATTCGTTCACGTCTTTCGGACATTAATGGAACTATTAATGAGTCCATCAACGGTATGACGATTATTCAAGCATTTCGACAAGAAAAACAGACGCAAAAGGACTTTGAGCAGCTGAATAAAGAGTACTATGACTATCAAAATAAACTATTGAGCTTAAATGCTGCAACCTCGCACAATTTGGTGGGTGTACTTCGAAATATCGCATTTGTTCTTGTTATTTGGTATTTCGGTGGTGCTTCTCTAGCTGCTGGAAGTATGCTGTCGCTCGGTGTTATTTATGCGTTTGTTGATTACTTGACACGCTTGTTCTCGCCAATTACAGGCATTGTAAATCAGCTCGGTAATCTAGAACAAGCTCGTGTCGCCTCTGAGCGTGTGTTTGAATTATTAGATGAGCCAGGAGAAGAGGTCAGCAATGAGAAAGTATCGCGTTTTAAAGGTGACATCGCATTTGAGAATGTTTCATTTGCATATGATGAGGAGAACGTGGTATTAAAAGATATTTCGTTTACAGCAAAATCGGGAGAAACAGTCGCACTTGTCGGTCATACGGGCTCAGGCAAGAGTTCTATTATGAACGTGCTGTTTCGCTTTTATGACTTTCAAAAGGGGAAGGTACGTATCGATGGACAGGATGTGACACAGTTACCAAAGCAAACTATTCGTTCACATATGGGGATTGTACTCCAAGATCCGTTCTTATTTACCGGAACAATTGCGACAAACGTAAGCTTGGAAAATGAAGCCATCTCGAGAGAAAAAATAGAGAAGGCACTTCGTGATGTTGGTGCTGAACGTTTTATCAAAAATTTACCGAATGGTTTGGATGAGCCGGTAATTGAAAAAGGAAGCACACTTTCTAGCGGCGAGCGACAATTGATTTCGTTTGCGAGAGCGTTAGCATTTGACCCTGCCATTCTCATTTTGGATGAAGCAACGTCCAGTATAGATACAGAAACAGAAGCAATCATTCAAAATGCTTTAGACGTTTTGAAAAAAGGAAGAACAACCTTTATTATTGCGCATCGTTTATCGACCATTAAAAATGCAGATCAAATCTTAGTATTGGATCGTGGTCACATCGTCGAAAAGGGAACACATGACGAATTAATGGCGAAGCAAGGTCGTTACTATCGTATGTATCAAACGCAAGCAGCAGGATGATGCCTTCAAGCGTCAACTGAGTGGTGGGTAGTCAAAGGGGTATGTATATAGGATTTATAAGAGTCTGCATAAGCAGGCTCTTTTTTAGTCTTAAGCTCTGTTCAAATTCGTGGTTGTTTTCCGTTATGGATTTCGTGTTCTGCAGGCAATCAGGGAGACTCCTCAGCGCTATGTCCCTAAGGTGTCTGCTTTTTATCCCTTCAATCCAATTACCGGCTAGCTAAAATGATGCCGAACTAAAAACTGTACTACGGCGAATGTATACAACATAAAGGAAAAAGTTTAGGGAAAAGAACAGTAAGGAACGCATGTTTAACCTCATACATAGCTCCTGTATAAAAAGGTTTTCACTGTCTATTATGAAACACTTGTTTTACGGTTACACTACTACCGAAATATTTTATTTGAAAAATATTTAAGAATCACATACAATGTTTTATGTTTGAAATTCCTATAAGAATACTGGAGGATTATAGTATGAAGAAATTATTGTCTATATTGTTAGTTGCAATGTTGGCGTTTGCAGCAGGTTGCGCTAAAGAAGAAAAGAAAGAAACAGCCGCTGTCGACACACTGTCTAAAATACAAAAAGATGGTGAATTTTTAATTGGAACGGAAGGTACGTATCCACCATTCACTTTCCACGATGACAAAGGAAAATTAACAGGTTTTGACGTAGAAATTGCTGAGGAAATTGCAAAGCGTATGAAAGTAAAAGCTGTGTTTAAAGAAACACAATGGGATGCAATGTTCGCAGGCTTGGATGCAAAGCGTTTTGATATGGTTGCAAACCAAGTAGGTATTCGTGAAGATCGTCAAAAGAAATATGATTTCTCTAAGCCGTATATTTCTTCTTCTGCAGTATTGGTGATTCCTGCTGATAAAGACAAGCCGGCAACGTTTGAAGAAATTAAGGGCTTAAAAGCAGCGCAATCTTTAACGAGTAACTACGGTGAAATGGCTAAGAAAAATGGTGCTGAAATTGTAGGTGTAGAAGGGTTTAATCAAGCGGTAGAGCTTTTAAGCTCTGGACGCGTAGATTTAACAATTAATGATCGTTTATCTGTTCTAAACTACTTGCAGACGAAAAAAGATGCAAAAATTAAAATTGCTGATACAGAAGACAATGCAGCAGAAAGTGGTTTGTTGTTCCGTAAAGACAGCGATACACTAGTGAAAGAAGTAAATAAGCACCTTGATGATATGATGAAAGACGGTACTTACGAAAAAATTTCAACAAAGTGGTTTGGTGAAGATGTACGCGGTAAGTAATACAATCTTTACACCTGAAAAGCTATCGTTATGGGTTGAAATTTCCAAAGCATCCTTCATGCCTATGCTGGAGGGTGCTCTTTATCATACGATTCCTTTAACGCTTATTTCATTTGTCTTTGGATTAATACTTGCCACTGGAACTGCGCTGGCACGTTTGTCTGGCTCACCTCTTTTAAGATGGATTGCCCGGGCATATGTTTCTATCATTCGAGGAACGCCGTTGCTAGTGCAATTGTTTATTATTTTTTATGGACTTCCAAGTGTGGGTGTGACAATTGATCCGTTTCCCGCAGCTATCATTGGATTTTCATTAAGTGTAGGTGCATATGCATCTGAAATTATACGTGCATCCATTTTGTCTATACCAAAGGGACAGTGGGAAGCGGCATACACAATTGGGATGACGTACAGTCAAGCTTTACAGCGTATTATCTTACCACAGGCTGGAAGAGTGTCAGTGCCGCCGCTCTCTAACACATTTATTAGTCTTGTAAAAGATACATCATTGGCATCCTTAATTTTAGTAACAGAAATGTTTCGAAAAGCGCAAGAAATAGCCTCAATGAATTACGAGTTTTTAATTGTATACTCTTTGGCTGGTCTTATTTATTGGATCATTTGCTTTGTGTTATCAATCGTTCAGCAACGACTCGAAAAACGAATGGAACGATATGTATCTTAACCAAGGCAAAGGAGGAAAAGTATGATTAATGTTAATAATTTACAAAAAAGCTTTGGGGACAATACAGTTCTGCGTGATATTAGTGCAACAGTGGAAAAAGGAGAAGTAGTGGTTATTATTGGTCCATCTGGATCAGGAAAAACAACACTCTTACGATGTCTCAACGTATTGGAAACTCCTGATGGCGGAAGTATTCGAATTGGTGAGGAAGAAGTACACTTTTCACAAAAAGTCACGAAACGTGATATTGCAAGGTTACGTACGCAAACTGGTATGGTGTTTCAGCATCATAATCTTTTTCCGCATCTTACAGCGCTGGAAAATGTGATGGAGGGCCTCATCACGGTACAAAAGCAAAAAAAGGAAGAAGCTAAACGTAAAGCGGAAAGTTATCTGCATAAAGTTGGTCTTAGTGATAAAATGACTTTGTATCCGTTTCAGCTTTCCGGCGGGCAACAGCAACGCGTTGGCATTGCACGCGCTCTTGCATTAGAGCCAAAGGTCATGCTGTTTGATGAGCCCACTTCGGCATTAGATCCTGAGCTTGTACAAGAGGTTCTTAAGGTGATGAGAGAGCTTGCTAATGAGGGCATGACAATGGTTGTTGTGACGCATGAAATGAAGTTTGCTCGTGATATTGCGAGCCGTGTAATCTTCATGGACGGAGGCGTTATTGTCGAAGAAGGAACACCGGGAAATGTATTAGAAGCGCCACAAGAAGAACGAACAAAGCGATTTTTAAGTCTAATTCAGTAAAGCCTCGGATATTTGAGGCTTTTTTTTATGCATCCTTTTAGAAAAAGTGTAAAGCATATAAAAAGGATCTTGCGCAAAGGCGCAAGATCCTAGCCATAGTATAAAATTATTTTTGGTAGCCGCCTAATTGTTGCTCAGCCATTGCTACTAAACGCTTTGTAATCTCTCCGCCTACAGAACCGTTCGCACGTGCAGTTGCTTCAGGTCCTAAGTTTACACCAAACTCAGAAGCAATTTCATATTTCATTGAATCAAGAGCTGCTTGTGCACCTGGTACTGCTAACTTGTTAGAAGATTGTTGACTTGGCATGATAGTTCCTCCTTAGAGAGTTTGTTTGGTTGGATTAGCTGGATTTGCACCAGTGTAGCCCTTTATGGCTCTAACCCAGTGAATGTGTTTCTGTATCTCTAGTATGTTTCAAGACAGTCGAACTATGCGTCTTAAAAAATTGGTAATTTTTTACTTAATCCTTATATAACGTTTCAACACTTCTTCTTGCTGTGAGAGAACATACATAGTATTAAAAAAATTGTATATCTCTACAGCATTTCTATAATTTCCAAAATTTACACCTTGTTTTTGTACATAGGAAAATGCTAATTTCGCATACTATGCTTACACCAACAAAAGGAGGTGAACCGACATGACAAGAACAAACAAATTGGCTGTTCCTGGTGCACAAGCTGCATTGGATCAAATGAAATACGAGATTGCTTCTGAGTTTGGCGTAAACCTTGGACCTGAAGCTACAGCTCGTGCAAACGGCTCTGTAGGTGGTGAAATCACAAAGCGTCTTGTAGCTTATGCTGAACAACACCTAGGTGGCGTACAACGATAAAAATGGCTATAAAGGGCGGGGAGTTCCCGCCCTTTTCTGTTTCTTAATATAAATATAGTGGAGGAACATGATGGGAGTATGTCCACTTTGTAATGGCTTTATAAGTAGTGTATACACTTGTCCTCATTGTGCTGGAAAGGTGGAAGACCGGGGAAAAGCTGTTGATTACATTGATGACTACAGTGCTTACATGGATGAAAATATTCTGCAAGAAAATATGGCTACCTCGATTTGTACCCATTTATTTTATTGCACATCTTGTGAAAATCAATATCAAATTCAGGTTCAGGAAATATAAAAGGAAGCTGCACCAACTGTATGCAGCTTCCTTTTATTTGATTTAGCTCTGAACGAGTCGCTTTCGCTTTTCTTATTTACTTCTCGTTTGCGTGACGAATGCGAACTTCTGAGTCTACGTCGAAGAAGTGAACTTTGTTCATGTCAAATCCTAATGTGATGGATTGACCTGGCTTGTATTCAGTACGAGAGTCAACACGTGCTACGAAGTCTTGACCGCCTACTTGAGAGTAAAGCATTGTTTCTGCACCTAATAGCTCAGCTACTTCAATTTTTGCTTCTACTGTAGAGCCTACTGCAGAAGAGATGAATACAGGCTCGTCATGAATTTCTTCTGGACGGATACCCATGATAATCTCTTTGCCGATGTAGTTTTGTTCGCGAAGGTACTTCAGTTTACCTTCAGGCACTTGTAGGCGAAGGTTACCTGCTACGAAAGAATCGTTTTCAAGTGTACCGCGGAAGAAGTTCATCGCTGGAGAACCGATAAAGCCGCCTACGAACACATTCTCAGGACGCTCATATACTTCCTTCGGAGAACCTACTTGTTGGATTAAACCATCCTTCATAACAACAAGGCGTGTCGCCATTGTCATTGCTTCTGTTTGGTCGTGCGTTACATAAATCGTTGTTGTACCAAGACGTTGGTGAAGTTTAGAAATTTCAGCACGCATTGATACGCGAAGTTTTGCATCAAGATTGGATAAAGGCTCGTCCATCAAGAACACTTTTGCGTCACGAACGATTGCGCGACCTAATGCTACACGTTGACGTTGCCCCCCGGAAAGCGCTTTAGGTTTACGCTCTAAGTATTGCTCAAGGCCTAGGATACGAGCTGCTTCTTTTACACGCTTATCAATTTCTTCTTTTGAGAATTTACGAAGCTTTAAGCCGAAAGCCATATTATCATATACGCTCATGTGTGGATACAACGCGTAGTTTTGGAATACCATTGCAATGTCGCGATCTTTTGGTGCAACGTCGTTCACGCGCTTACCATCAATGAAAAAGTCACCTTTTGAAATTTCTTCAAGACCTGCAATCATACGAAGTGTAGTAGATTTACCACAACCTGAAGGACCTACAAATACAATAAATTCTTTATCTGCAATGTGCAGGTTAAAATCTGTTACTGCTGTTACGTTGTTATCATAAATTTTATAAATATGCTCTAATTTTAATTCAGCCATGAAAACATCCTCCTGATCATTGTTGAAATCGTTTTCTTATAGTGTCAGTGTATCCCAATTCTACACGTGCGTAAATGTATAACCTGACCAAAAAAAACGCTTTCATTTGTGCAATGTGTACAAATGTAGAATAGAATGAAAGCTGCCGTGGCTTACAGCAGCTTTCATTGGTATAAGCATAGAGAAAGGTACACGGCAACTGCACCTTTAAAGTTTTTGATATCGATTCCTGTTTTTTCGATAAATTTATCAACGCGATATTGAACGCTATTTCGATGCATATATTGCTGTTTTGCTGCAAGCGATACGTTCATATTTGCTTCTAAAAACATTTTTACTGTATGAAGTAGATCTGCATCATTTACTGTTTGGAGTACCGGCAGCAAGGCATCTGGTTTTTCTATCACAAAATGAGGCAAAATATCTTCTAAATCCATGATGTGGCGATGGGATTTACGAGTGCAAAGAAATCCATCATGTTCCCATTGAAACCAAAAAAGAAGTGAATTATCTACAGGTCTTAGCTTGCCCACCAGTATATGTAGGGTAATAAAAAAATCTGATGTTAATGTTTGAAATGCATCTTTGTCTAGAAACACATCCACATTTGTATCAAGGTACTGCTCAATAATGACTCCCGTTTTGTCGTCCTTCCACACAATGATGAATTCAGTTGACAATAGTCCGCTCAGCGCTTCTTGCCATGCCTGTTTTTCAAAAAAGGGCTGTTTTAAGGAAAAGTGTAAAAAGCGAACAGCCTTTGCTTCTGTTAAAGGATAAGAGGCAGATTGAAACAAGAAGGACTTCCATGCTTTCTGCGCTGGTGACCAATCATCTTCGAGAAGAGGAGTTAAAAAAAGAGAGAGAAGAGCTTCGTCTTTTTTCGTAAGATTTTCTTTTAAAATTCCAAATTTTTGTCCGCTTGTATCGGCATACCATCTATATAGGGCATAGGTATCTTCAGATGTATCGGTAACCACTGTACCGTAGTATTGTTTCAGTTTGTCTAACATGTAACATCTCCTCATGTAAGCCTTATTACATTAAGTGTAGCACAGAAATTTTAAACATAAAAACCCTTCATACGAAGGGTTTTCCTTATTCATATATGTGATATAGCATAAGCTCATGGATATGGGCAGTTATTTCTTTTTCATGCCTAGCATCAGGGGTAGTATCTCCCCATTCAATTTGGCCATCTTTATGATACGTGGCTGTGTAATATATCTTTTGGAAGAAAAAGGAAATACGCCAGCCTGGTAATGAAGTGAATAAAGGCTTGTATTGAAAGTGTGTAAACATATGTGTCTCTCCTTTGATGATGATGCTGTATAAAATACGACACAGTGCTACAAAAATCCTGCTTCGTGAAAACATATGGTGACAAGATTTTGAATGACCTGCGCTTCGATGGCAGCCTCATCAAAACGCATCGGCTTTGCGTTTGCTTCAAAGATATAATACCGTCCATTCGGATCGACACCGATATCTAGTGAGAATTCACGAACACGTCCAAAAGATGCCATTAAGCTTTGCCCGCAGAGGTCAACGAGGTGTTCTAGCTCCTTGGAGCGCACCGGTCTTTTTAATTCTTCTAACGCAATCATATGTCCACCGTTTGGGATATGCGTAACAATATTTCCAATACCTGCAACACGAACGCCAATACCGCTAATTCTAAAAGATCCGTGTACATAATGAGAAACAAGGCGCAAATCATATTTTTTACCATCATGTTCATCGTGTTCAATTGCTTGCTGTGCAATGAATGAGGAGTGTTCATGACGAAGCATTTCCCACAGCGCCTCATGGCTGCACATATAGGGAGAAGTAACGGGCCTTTCGACACGCAACATATCACCTTGACTTGTTATGCGTAATAGTTTTTTTCCTTTTGCACTATGAGTCTGCTTGATATATAAAACGGAATGAATAGCAAGCTGTTGATAGAGGTCTTTTTCAGTTTCAATTAGAATAGTGTCCGGTAAATAGCGCTGTAATTGTTCTTCAGTTGAAAGAGCTTTGTAAACATCCCACTTTGAAAAAAATCCTGGATTGAAAATTGGAATATTTTTGTTAGATAGTGTGTTTAGTGTATATTGCGCTGCTTTAGTTTGTTCTTGTGTACGATTAGAAATCCGGTTATATACGACATCTGGATAAGGCATCTGATAGGCAATCCAAGATTGCTTTTGTTGCATGTACCCCACAATATAATCGCTTTTCAAATTATAAGATGTAAAAAGAAAGCCGATTCCATTGTTAGACTGGATGGTATGCAGCAAAGCACTGAGTCTTTTCCAATCTCCATAACCTTTACCTTCTGCACTTCCTCCTATGAGAACGCCTATTAAAGGACCGACCCGACCGGCATGTGTACGAACTTTAAATGTTTGAGCTTGTAGAGGGATAGAAGCAGTCAAAGCGATGTGACCCAATCTTTGTTTTGGAGTATCAGAGTACCATACGCCTTTTTTATAACCAATTATCATTGAAACAGTTCCTCTGGTGCAAATAAAGCTTTTTCTGTAAGATGCAAGGCATAATCGAGGAATAACTCTTTGGTAATACGGTCGCCTTCTCGGAGTTTTGGGTAATCAAAAATAGAGCGCCCTGGCTTTGAATTTGCTTCAAAAAGCCAAACATGGCCGTTTTTATCAACACCTACATCAAAGCCAATTTCACCGATGTAACCAGTGACGGTAGCATCAATCTGCTGGCTTAGCAGCAAAGCGGCTGTTGTCAAACGTTCCTTCATTATTTGACGTTCTGTATCATCTGGAAAGATTTCTTCCAATGTTTTCACTTCACCGCCATTATTAATATGAGTAGTCATGCTACCTTGACCAGCTATTTTGGCAGCGATGGCGCTCACAATCCATTTGCCGCTCCGATTTTTATTGGTGTGAATACGGAAATCTACAGGATTGCTGTTTACCCGTAGGAGAGGGATGCCTTGTTGTACAATAAATGTATGCAAATCTGCGTCCGTAAGAAGGTGGTTCATTAAAAATTCCAACGAATGATATTTTCGGAGTTTATTGCCGTCTTCATCACGGTAGCGGCAATAATATTCGTTATGCTCAAAGGAGTATCTGACTTGATAAATACCATTACCGAGACTCCCGTTCATAGGTTTTATATATACATGTCCGTATTTGGAGAGAAGCAGCTCGACTTCTTCAAAGCCGGAAAACAACCTTGTTTCGGGCAGGTAGGAGGCTACTTCGTTATCGTTTTTCAGCAACTGATAAATATCCCATTTATTAAAGAAGCCGGGATTGAACCAAGGAATTAAATATTCCTGTTGCAATCGATTTTTCACACGTGCAATGGCACGGTGATTTTCTGTCCTGCGATTGGGAAGGCGATCATATACAACATTTGGAAAAGGGACGTCATATTGTACCCAGCGTTCTTGGTTATAGAAATAGCCTGTGATAATTCCTTCTTGCCAATTGATATTATGAGAACCAAATACGAATAAATAAGCCTTTTGCGCTGTTTGTGAGGTTAAAAGATTGGCAAAAAATAAAGAGCGCTCTCCAATCGGTCTTAGCTGAGATTCTGTAAATCCTGCTGTGAAAATGCCAATCAATGGACCGATGATAATGGTAGCATCATGCAGGAAGACATGTATATCAGATAAAAAAGGCAGACGTAGCTCTTGTAATACCTCATGTCCAATTGTAATGGTAGAATCCGATAAGTAGTCTGTTTTTACTTCACAGGGTACAACACAGGTACCAAAGGAGATATATCGCAGTGCGTTTGTTTCCGAGACAGTATATGGCACATACACAGTACTAGGCTCTCGTGTTCCTTCAGCAAGCTGGAATTGTTTCCGGTTCATAGCACATCCGCTCCCTTAGCTAGAGAATGACAATACAAAAGCGGAGCGCGATACAAGCCCTCGGCACAGGAAGGGTTGCTTTCAAGCAATACCTTTCGTCCAGGCTTGGAGTTTACATCAAGTAACCATACCGCACGATTTCTGTCAAAAGCTACATCAATTCCAATCTCAAATAAAGGAGGAAGCTCTTTCTCAAGGGCTGCAGGAACGGCTGAGATTAGAGTGTGCAAATCGCTTTCGAATAACGCTATATCACGGCGCGGATAGGATTGTTTCCAAGTAGGGTAGGAGAATGCATGACTGCCGGCATTGAGGTTAGAAACTAAGCTTTGCTCATCGCCAATCCTTACACCGCGCCCAGCTTCCTGCCATTTACCTTGTTCGTTCTTCTGTAATAAAATGCGAATATCAAAAGGTCTGCCCATACGGTCTTGTACAGAAAGATAAGGTTGCTTTACATAAGGACGGTGAAGTGTAGTGTTTAGCCAATTTATAAGTTGCTCCTTTGTCTGAAAAACTTCTTGCTTCACATCCTTGACAGATTGTATATATACTTCAAAGCTCTTCCGTCTCATGATAATATGACAGAGACCGTTTCCTTGAGAGCCTTGTAGCGGCTTTAGAACAACTTCACCTTTCTTGCTGATATCATCCCATACATTTTCCGTTGTAGCTGTTTCAGTAGCTGGAAGGTAGTGAGCAACCGTTTTATGTTTCTGCAAGATTGCGTAGGTTTGCATTTTATCGGGTAATCCGTGTCCTAAAAAAGTTGTACTGGGGCGCTTTTTCAACCATTCGACAATCGGTCTTGCTTTACGAGAGGCATCTGTGCCGTTGTAAAAACAGCGGTCATAGATATAAGAAGGAATTGGAAAGATTTCTTTTTTCCATGTTTGCGTTTCGTTATGAAATAAAAAACCGGATATGAGTTCTGTAGCCGGATTGATGTCAGTAGGTGTAAAGCGGACAACTTGTATATTGTATAAATGTCCTCGTTTCGCAATTTCAGTGAAATATTCCATTTCAGTTGCACGTATTGATAACAAACCAAGCATCATTTTAATTCCTCCTTAGCGGTTGTTGAGCAATTGAACAACAATAATCTAATATAGAGCGTACAGAAGGTCTTATTCGATCGGATGCAGGCATATTTTTAGACGGTTTTACATTTACCTCCAACAGCCAGGGGTTGCCGGATGTATCAATCGCCAAATCCATGCCAAATTCTCCGTACAGACCCCCATAGGATTGGCTGATGCATTTTGCAATCTCGATAGCCAATTCGTAAAGCAACTTTTTTAGGTGCTTTACTTCCTTTTGTTCAAAACCTGAATACAGCACTTCTTCTAGCTTATACATCTCTCCCCCCATCGCAACATTGGACACAAACTCCTGGGGGGAGGAAACACGAGCAACCGAAGATGAAACACGCCAGCCTGTTTCAGATAAGTGACACAACAATCTAAAGTCAACGGGACGCTCGGTGTATGTGTACAAACTGAGTCCTTGTTGAATAATGTATGGACGCTTTCCAACGTAATGCTTGAGCGCTAGAAACAAATCTTTTACAGATGAATACGACCGACTGATATCACCTTGGAATGTAGTATAATCGAGTACATATTGCTCATTTTGCTTCGTAACTTTAAAGATATGGCGTCCTTGACTTCCGTATGCCGGCTTTATAAATAAAACAGGGAACATATTGAGAGACTCTTGTAAAACAGAAAAACTAGTAAATAAATATGTTCGTGGCACATATGGCTGTAAATAAGGAAAGTTTTCTAATGTATTATAAACCTCCCACTTGTTTAAAAAACGATCATTAAAATAAGGGATACCATGCTGCGTGATAAGGTTTTTCCAATTGGCAAAATCATCACCTTGTTCTGTTTTACGTGAGTGTATACGATTATGTACAACACTCGGAAAGGGCACTTTCTTTAAGAGCCAGTAGCCATCTTCATACGTGTAGCCTGTGCCCCACAAAGGTAAAGAGGTGACATAGAAAAAGCAGCCCTGTTTTTCAGAAAGTATTGCCAGCTCTTCGCAAAATGCAGAAATACTGCCGAATGAATCACTTTGTATTTCTGTGATTACTGCAACAACTGGACCGATTAACAGCTCTTGATGAGACGGTAAATAACTGCATCTAAGGACGCGTTCTGCCGGTAAAAGAAGTTGTGATAATAGTTCTGGATGACAAACGATATGATTTCCAATCTCATCTATTGAAGTAATATTCACGAACACACTTGTTAGACCAAAAAAAATAGTAAAAGAGTTACCTGGGCGAAGTTTCCATTGCATAGCGAGCCGCTTCGATAAGTGAATTTCATGTAAACTCTTCACATTACCTGTGATAAGTTTGACTGTTGAACAAGAAAACATTGAAAACGCCTCATTTCCTAAACGATCTTTCTACAGCTTATGACACACAAAAAAAGTGGTGAAACGCCCATGACCGGATTATACATATGATAGGGAGTCTGTTATAGTTAGTGAGGAACATAAAAAGGAGGAATTATATATGGCTACAAATATGTATGATGCAGCATATGCGCTGCAAAAAGCAATTACAGAAAATCCCGATTTCATCGCTTTAAAGCAGAGCTATGCGAATGTGCAAGCAGATCCGCAAGCAAAGCAATTGTTTGATCAATTTCGTGCAGTACAAATGGAATTACAACAGAAGATGATGCAAGGACAACAAATTACAGAAGCCGACAATGCAAAAGCACAACAGGTTGTTGCGCTAGTTCAGCAAAATCCAAAAATCGCGCAACTAATGCAACAAGAGCAACGTATGAACATGCTGATTGGTGACTTAAATAAAATTATCTTAAAGCCGCTTGAAGAGTTGTACGGACCTCTTGCGCAATAAGAAAAGCGGAAGCGGCTCATTCAGCTAAAATAGCTTGATGCATTGCGCATCAAGCTATTTTTATTTTGAAACTCCTGGATGACCTTTATAATAAAAGCGCCATGGGTAGTGCACGGCCTCTTCTGCATAATCAATATTAATGCGTGGTCCTGATGTTATTTCATAGGGCAATGGGTCACACGCTTCGATGTAAAGAGTATGACTAAGCAATGATACTCCATTGTGTACTCTTGTAATGCCCATCGCTTTGCATAGCTTACCAGGCCCGTTTGTGAGGTTACGCATTTGCATTTTATTCACATCTATTGTGCCGTATCGTGCATACAGCATCTCCTCTATCCCTTCGTCAGGCATAATTGCACGGACCAAAATACCATGTGGTACGCCTTCTGGTGCTGTAATAATATTGAAGCAATCATACATGCCGTATATCAAATAGACATAAGCATGCCCCGGCGCACCGAACATTACTTCTGTGCGAGCAGTACGACGATTACCATGGCTATGGGCCGCTTTATCTTCAGGTCCTTGGTAAGCCTCAACTTCTATGATGATACCACTTCTTCTTTTTCCATTTACAACGTGTACTAATCGTTGTCCAAGTAAGTAGCGTGCTACAGTCAATGTATCGTATTCATAAAATGATAAAGGTAATTTCATACAGAACACTCCTTTTATAAGTGCAAATAGTTTTTTTGTATATAGATATAGTAAGAAAATCAAAGGCAAGAACTGCTTCATATAGGCTTGTATTTTCCCCCCAGCATGAGCTCCGCTATGTAACTACATAATACTCGTTCTGCCCTCCCGTTCTAAAAAACTCACTTTCATTTTTGTCAATTTACAGACGCTTGAAGTATGATTTGTTCTAAGGAAGCCTATCGTTTCATACGTTATTTATGAGGACGCGACAGCTTAGAAAAGGAGGGGCTTCTATGATTTATCGGTTATTAGCTATTAATATAGATGGTTCTCTCATTCGCTCCAACGGCCGTTTACAAAAGGGCGTAAAGGAAGCGATTGATTTCGTGCGCGAAAAAGGTGTATACGTGACGCTTTATACGAGCCGTAATTTCCAATCGGCGCATAAAGTTGCTAAAGCGCTAAAGCTGGATTCATTGCTTGTCACCCATAGCGGCGCATTTGTGGCTTCATCTTTAGATGAACCATTTGTACAACGCAAGCTATCAGAAGAGAAGACATTTAACTTAGTACAGGTACTTGAACATTTTGATTGCAATATACGTATTTCACACGAGCGTTTCTCTTTAGGGAATCGGCGTAAGTTATCCTCTAATCTCATTGCACGTGCCGTACTTTCAAATGCAGACCCTGTATTTTATCCTATCCAGTTTGTAGAATCATTAGGCGATACACTACGTGATCAGCCTGTAGAAGCGGCACGAATTGACGTATTTTTTGCTAGTAAACAAGACAAAGAAAAAGCATTGCAGACTGTTCACGATGCATTTGAGGACGTAAATATCATAGAATGCAGTGGTAATAAAATAGAAATTTTACCTACGGGTGTGTCAAAGCTGCGCGGCCTACAAATTGTTGGTCAGCATTTGGGTATTTCCACATCAGAGATGGTCGTTATTGGCGACAGCATTGATGATTTAGAAGCAATTGAACACGCCGGACTTGGTGTAGCAATGGGGAACGCACCCATTGAAGTGAAACGTGCTGCTGACTGGATTACCCGCTCTAATAATGAAAATGGTGTTACGTATATGATTAAAGAACACTTCCGCAAACAGTTTCCGCTTGATTTCTTGAAAGATCATATTAGAATCAAGCGTTGGTAATCTTGCAAGCAGAGGCTGTCCCAAAAGTGGAACAGCCTCTTTGCTTAAACTTACCATTATACATCCTGGTTGACCGCTTCTTACTCCTGAAGTACACTAAAGAAAGTCTGAAATGAAAAGGTGAGAAGCATTGCAAATAACTATTCAACAATTACAGGATGAGCGTTTTTTGCGTCCGCTGCAATTGATTGGCAGCTTGTTTTTTGAAGAATGTACTATCGTATTCGGAGAAGACGGAGAGCTTACTGTTGCGATTCATATAGAAGGAGAAGAGGAAGTGACAGCTTCCGCTGTGTTAATGGAGGCGGCGACAGGTAAAACTTACAGTGCTTCGTTCTCTAAAGATGTCACAAGCTTTGAAACGGAAAAAGAACGTTTTAAACAGGTAAAACATGTGGTTTCCTATGTGTATCTTTCTGTTTTACAGCAGTTTACGGGTATTGAACAGAAATGGGGCATTTTGACTGGGGTAAGGCCAACGAAGTTGCTGCATAAGAAATTGCAAAGTGGTTTGTCACAAGAAGAGGCACACAGACAGCTACGTGATGAGTATTTAATTCACGATGAAAAAATTGAGTTGATGCAGCGTATTATTGATCGGCAGCTTGCGGTCGTGCCGGATTTATATAATTTGAAGCAAGAAGTGAGTATTTATATTGGTATCCCGTTTTGTCCGACAAAGTGCGCATACTGTACATTCCCAGCTTATGCAATTAATGGGCGACAAGGCTCTGTTGACTCTTTTTTAGGCGGCTTACATTATGAGATTCGCGAAGTTGGTAAGTTTCTAAAGGACAAAGGCATTAAAATTACAACTGTATATTACGGCGGTGGAACGCCGACGAGTATTACAGCAGAAGAAATGGACATGCTGTATGAGGAAGTATACGAGGCGTTTCCAGATGTGAAGAACATTCGTGAGGTAACTGTAGAAGCGGGGCGACCGGATACCATTACACCGGCAAAGCTCGATGTGCTTAATAAATGGAATATCGACCGCATCAGTATTAATCCGCAGTCATATCATCAAGAAACACTAAAGGCGATTGGTCGTCATCATACGGTAGAAGAAACGATTGAAAAGTACCACTTGGCACGTTCAATGGGAATGAATAATATCAATATGGATTTAATTATCGGTTTACCAGGAGAAGGTTTGGACATTTTTCATCATACGTTGGCAGAAACAGAGAAGCTGATGCCGGAATCGCTGACGGTTCATACGCTTTCCTTTAAACGCGCTTCTGAAATGACACAAAACAAGCGCAAGTATAAAGTGGCAAGTCGTGAAGAAATTACAGAAATGATGTACGCGGCGGAGGATTGGACGAAAGAGCATGGTTATGTACCATATTACTTGTATCGCCAAAAGAACATCTTAGGTAATCTTGAGAATGTTGGCTATGCGATGCCAGGACAAGAAAGTATCTATAACATTGTTATTATGGAAGAGGTACAAACCATTATTGGTCTTGGATGCGGGGCATCTAGTAAGTTTATTCATCCAGAAACAGGCGTAATTACGCAGTTCTCGAACCCGAAAGATCCAAAGTCCTATAACGATAACTATATGAAATATACAGAAGACAAACTGAAAATTTTAAGTGAGCTATTCGCGTGATACATGAAAAGTCATCCAAAAGTGGATGGCTTTTTTGTGTAGAAATACAACGAAAAACCGAGGGAAATGACGAGAAATGACTTATTTTATCTGAGGTCTCTTTTCAATCAGAGAAGGAGGGGCTTGACCAATCAGCGAAATTATACAAAGGTAAACTTTACTCAAGGAGGAATGTGCGATGTTTATGACGATTGGAAGAATCTTTGATTTGAGCGTGCAAAGCTATCCAAATCAAGAGGCACTTGTAGAACCTGCCAAAGGGATACGTTGGACGTATAAACAATGGGAAGAACAAGTGAATAAAACGGCAAATGCTTTACTTGCAAATGGTGTTACAAAAGGGGATTGTGTATCTGCATTTCTTTATAATTCGAGTGAATTTGCAACCGCTTACTTTGCTTGTGCTAAAATTGGTGCTATTTTTAATCCTATTAATTTCCGTTTAAAAGGAAGAGAAGTATCCTATATTTTACAAGATGCAGCGCCAAAGGTAGTATTATTTGAACAGGCTGTAGCAGCAATTGTAGAAACACTGGCAGAGGAATTTACGTCTATTTCCTTTTGGTGTATCGATGGTGAAACACCTGCGTATGCAACCTCTTATCATGAACATATGGCAAAGGCAACAGATCAACCTACTTTCATAACAGTAGAAGAATCAGATTATTGTTCTATTATGTATACAAGCGGCACAACGGGGCATCCAAAAGGAGTATTGCATCGCCACCGTGAAATGGCAGAGCATAGTTTAATTTGTACATATTATCTCAAGTATTCACGTGATACAGTCGGGCTTGTAACAGCACCTTTATATCATTGCGGCGAGCTTCATGCCGGCATTCTACCTCGGGTGCATGTGGGCGCGAAGAATGTGATTTTGCATCAATTCGAAACAAAACAAGTATTAAACACGATTCAAGAGGAAGGCATTACAACATTCTTCGCTGCTCCTACGATGTGGAATATGCTACTGCAGGAGGATCTAACACAGTATAAACTCGATACTATGAAAATTGGTATCTATGGAGGAGCGGCAATGGCACCTTCTCTTGTAAAGGAATGTAAAGAACGTCTGCATATTGATTTGGTACAAATTTACGGTATGACGGAAATGGGCCCAGTTGTCTCCTTTTTAGTAGAGGAAGACCAACTTACAAAAGCTGGTTCGGCAGGAAAAGCATGTTTTAATCACGAAATTCGTATTGTCAAACCGAATGAAGAAGGAATATCGGAGCCGGATGACGTACTTGCACCTTATGAGGTTGGAGAAATTATTATGAGGGGTCCTTGTATGATGGCTGCCTATCATAATCGCGCGGAAGCAACCACAAAAGCGACTTATAAAGGCTGGTATCATTCCGGAGACCTCGGTTATATGGACCGTGATGGATATCTATTTGTAGCTGACCGTGTGGATGATATGGTGATCAGCGGCGGTGTGAACATCTATCCACGTGAAATAGAGGATTTCTTGCATAGTCATGAAGACGTGCTCGATGTAGCAGTGCTAGGCGAGCCGGATAAACTGTGGGGTGAGCGCGTCGTAGCAGTGGTTGTGAAAAAGAATCCAAACCTTACAGCAGAAGAACTTGACGCCTACTGCAAGGGTGCAAACGGAATTGCAGATTATAAGCGCCCAAGACAGTATATTTTTATGGAAGAGCTACCACGCAATGCCAGCGGCAAACTGCAAAAATTTGTCCTTCGCCAGATGTTCACAACAACGGTTAAATAAAATAACCTAAAAGCTGCCTGAATTCAGGCAGCTTTTAGGTTATGGACTTGCAATTAAAATTTCTTATAAAACATCTTGACGAAAGAAAAGATATGTATTACAGTACAACTAAAGGTTTAAGTTTTTAAACATTTAATCATAAGAGTGTAAGAAAGGTTGATATAGATGAAAAATGAGACAGTATTAATTACCGGTGCATCAGGCGGTATTGGGAAAGAACTTGCTTATTTATTCGCGAAGGATGGCTATCATCTTGTATTGATAGCGCGTGATGGAAGTCGTTTAAAGAGTATTGCAAACGAACTACAGAACAAATATGGCACACAGGTTACCATGATAGCGAAGGATCTTTCTAATCAAGAGGCTGTAAGTGAAGTATACAAAGAATTGCAGGAAAAGCGTGTGCAGGTAGACTATCTTGTAAATAATGCTGGATTTGGCTTGTTTGGAGAATTCGCAAAAACTGACTTGGATAAAGAGCTTAATATGATTGATTTAAATATAAAGACGTTAACACATTTGACGAAGTTATTTTTAACAGGAATGATGGAGCGGAACAAAGGCGGTATTTTAAATGTAGCTTCCACTGCGGCATTCCAGCCGGGACCATTGATGGCTGTGTATTATGCAACGAAAGCATATGTGCTTTCTTTTACAGAAGCGCTTGACAATGAACTGAAAGATACAAATATTAAAGTAGCCGCACTTTGTCCGGGTCCAACACAAACAGAATTTTCAAGTCGTGCAGATCTTGGTGCATCTAAACTATTTAAGAGCGGTGTTATGGATGTAAAACAGGTTGCCACTATTGCCTATAAAGAATTCCAAAGTGGTAAAACCATTGTCATTCCAGGATTAAAAAATCGCATTCTGGCAGGCAGTATTCGCTTTATGCCGAGAAAGCTGGTAACCGCAATCGTTCGTCGTGTTCAAGAGCGAGAGCAGTAGGATTATAAATCAGGAAAAAGGAGTGAATGTGATTGAAACGAACAGCGCTGCTTTTAGGAGCATCAGGATTGGTAGGATCGGAGCTTTTACAAATATTATTAGCCTCTGAATTTTATCAAAAGATTACAGTTTTGGTACGCCGTAAGCTCCATATCAATCATCCAAAGCTTGTACAGATTGAGATTGATTTTGAGCGCATGCAGGAGTATGGTGCGCATTTTGAAGTGGACGATGTGTTCAGTTGTCTTGGCACCACGATTAAAAAAGCTAAAACACAAGAAAACTTTAAAAAGATTGATTATGGCTATACACTAGCCGCTGGAAATCTTGCCAAGCAGTATAAGGCAAAGCAATTCCTTGTCATCTCCTCTATTAATGCGGATGCTAGTGCGTCTGTCTTTTATAGCCGCGTTAAAGGAGAGACGGAGGAAGACTTAAAGAAGCTGCATTTACCGAGCCTGCATATATTTCGTCCATCACTTTTACTAGGGGACAGACAAGAATTTCGTCTGGGCGAAAAAATAGCAGAGAAAATAAGTACCGCGCTTCCTTTTTTGTTTAAGGGACCACTGCGTAAATATAAACCGGTTCATGCAAAAGATGTTGCGGGAAGTATGTATAAAGCTGCATTGACTGAAAAAAATGGTATTCACACGTACGAATCGCATATGCTACATCAAAGCTCGGATTAGTAGTCTGAGCTTTTTCTCATGTCAATTTTTAATCTGATATTTTTGTAAAATTACAAAAAAGAAGGATTTTTTCTATATCATCTCAAATTGTATAGTGTGAACAATAAAGGGGGATATGAAAATGACTGTATCAAGTTCTACTGAATGCGTTATTGTAAAATATGAAGGCCGTATTGCAACAGTAATGTTAAACCGTCCAACTGTTTTAAATGCTTTAGATGAGGCAACGTTAAAGGAATTGCTTGATAAGCTTAAGGAAGTGGCCAAAAGTGCAGTTGATGTGGTTGTATTGTGCGGCAACGGCAGAGGGTTCTCAGCAGGTGGCGACATTAAATCCATGCTAGCAAGCACTGACGAAAGTAAATTTTTGCCAATTATGGACGCAATCTCTGAACTTATTGTTACTTTGTATACAATGCCTAAATTGGTTATTAGTGCGATACACGGCCCTACTGCTGGTCTTGGATTAAGTTTAGCTTTAGCTGCGGACTATGTTATTGCTGACACTTCATCTGTCATTGCGATGAATTTTATCGGTATTGCTCTTATCCCAGATGGAGGCGGTCACTTCTTCCTGCAAAACCGTGTGGGTACCACGGTAGCGAAGCAGATTATTTGGGAAGGAAAGCGTATGACGGCAGATGAAGCGCTGAAAGCGGGGGTTGTAGATGAAGTTGTAGCTCAGGATTTTCCAAAAGCGGTAAGAGAAAAAGCGGAAGCGTGGTTGCAAAAGCCGGTTAAGGCAATGGTGCAAACAAAGCAAATTTTGTGTGAAGGAAATAAACAATCCTTGCTTCAAGTGCTTGAGCTTGAAAAAGAAGGACAATTCCGTATGCGTGCTACTGCAGATCATAAAGAAGGTATTGCGGCCTTTTTGGAAAAACGCATACCAGTGTTTCAAGGGAAATAAAAAGAAAAGAAGCACGGTGATTCCGTGCTTCTTAACGTTGAAATAGAATAAGCTTTCCGCTTGCGCTCGTACAGCGATGTGTATGTTCGTATGCATGATGCTCTCGAAGCAATTGCTCGCCAATTCGTTTTGCTTCTGCCTCACTAGCTGCCTCAAAGGTTTTATCAATTAACTTTTTCCCGTCTTTTTCATAAGCTGTGATTGTGTAAACGCCCATTTTTTTCTCCCCTTTGTATCGAAATCAGAATGTTATTACTATTTTGACATAAAAATGATTAGTATGCAAAAAGAAATTTGTTTGTGAGCATGCTACAATAAAAGATATAGTAGTACATATGTTTTGTTCTGCCGGTTAAAAGAGGAGAATAGCCTTTTTATAAATGATGTGATGCGGCCTATACGTAAGCTATAGCTGTGTTTATACATCCTTCGTTCCTCTTTCCTAATCTAAAAAGAAGATCCGTTATTTAATTTGTAATCATATACTCTATATAGGAAAGGAGTTTCGTTGATGACATCATTAACGTTTATTCATGCAGCGGATTTGCATCTTGATAGTCCATTCAAGGGCATGCAAGGACAAGTACCTCCTTGGTTGTTTGAGAAGATGAGAGAAAGTACCTTCCGGTCATTCATGCGTATAATTGATAAAGCAATTGTAGAGCGTGTAGATTTTGTCATATTAGCTGGTGATTTGTATGATGCGGAAACAAGGAGTTTACGTGCACAGTTATTTGTCAGAGACCAATTAAAGCGTTTAGATGAATATGGTATTCAGGTATATATCATTCATGGAAATCATGATCATTTGGGCGGGAACTGGGAAGGAATTTCTTTTTCACGTAATGTTCATGTTTTTAGTCAGCCGTATGTGGAACAAAAATTATATTACCGAGATGGGTTGCTTTTAGCTGCATTGTATGGATTTAGCTATCATCAAAAGGCTGTTCGAGACAATATGACCTCTCAATATAAAAAAATTGGGGATGCCCCTTTTCATATCGGCTTGTTACACGGTAGTGTAGAAAGTGATGAAAATCATAGTCGTTATGCGCCGTTTTCAATTTGTGAACTACAGGAGAAGAATTTTGATTATTGGGCCCTTGGTCATATCCATAAACGGAATATTGTAGGACATCAGCCTCCGATTGTGTATCCAGGAAATATTCAAGGTAGACATCGTAAAGAACTGGGAGAAAAAGGGTGTTATTTGGTACGATTGGAAGCTGACTTTGCTACACACACATTTATACCAACATCTGATTTAATTTGGCATGAAATTGAGGTTTCAATTGAAAACTTAGAGCAGGTTGATGAACTTTTACAAGCGTGCCATCAGGCGCTGGATACAATTCGCGATCCGGAAGGCGGAGCGCTTGTGTTTTTAATTTTTTCAGGGTGTGGTAACTTATCTGTTTATTTAAAGCGAGAATTAGACGAATTCATCCATATTTTACAAAGCACAGAAGAGCGTGAAGATTTTGTTTATGTTATAAAATATGAAAATCGTACGATATCGCAGGAGGCGTTGCGTGCACAATTGGACAACCCTTTTTTTGCTTCGTTGCTAGAGGAATGTGCTCAGTTTAATGATATGGATAGTATCTTGCGTCCCTTGAGAACCTCTGCGTCTGCTCGGCAGATTGAAGTGTTTTCCAAAGAGGACAAACAAGATATTCAAAGAGAAGCAGAACGGATTTTACTTCGAATGATTGGAGAGGTGGAAAGATGAGATTAGAAATCCTTCATATATACGGATATGGCAGCATAGAAAAGATGGAGCTGTCTTTGAAGGATATCACGGTACTATACGGAGAAAATGAAGCCGGAAAATCAACAATTCGTTCCTTTATCAAAAGTATTTTATTTGGGTTTCCGATAAGAGGACAATACAGATATGAGCCGAAAAGTGGCGCTGCTTACGGAGGCGCCATTACGATGATGACAGAAGAATATGGGCGTATTCGCGTGGAGCGTCTTCCTAAGCAAGCTGTAGGCGAGGTGATAGTTTACTTTTCAGACGGAATGCAAGGCGGAGAAGAAGTACTGCAGCAGCTGTTAAAAGGCATTGATATAGGCTTGTTTGAATCGGTATTTTCGTTTGATATGCATGGACTTCAAAATATCAGACGGGTAAGTCGAGAGGATCTCGGTAATTATTTATTCTCGGCAGGTGCGGTTGGAACAGATATATTGGTCAGGATGGAAAAAGAACTCAGCAGTGAGATAGAAGCTCTTTTTAAGCCGAATGGAAGAAAACCCATCATTAATGCTGGATTACAGGAGCTTGCAAAGTTAGGTGATTCGGTAAAGAAATGGCATGCAAAACTTGATGCATATGAAGAATGGCAGAGGAAAAAACGAGAATGCGAGGAGCATGTGGCGGCTCTCCGTATGGAGCAGGAGCAACTGCGACTGCATATGCAGGACTGCGAAACCATGCGAACATTGCAGCCACTCCTGCTACAACGACAAAAGGATGAGGATTTTCTACATACTTTTTCTGCAGTTTCGTTTCCCATAAACGGAATTGCTAGATATGAAGCTTTGATGGCAGAGTGGAAACCAATCCGCGCACGAATGGAGACTCTTGAACAAAAGATACAAGATGAAACAAGAATGCTCAACGAGTTGCGTGTATCGGCCAATCTATTGAAGCGAGAAGCTCTTGTTGATGAATGTCGCCTCGGTCATATGTCTTATGAAAGCGAAAAGCAAGAGTTGGAGCTCATGAATCGTTCTATTGTACAAATGAAGGAAGACTTGTTTACGTTACAAGAAAGTACAGGTGTACTACATGATGTACAAGAAATAGATACGAGTCTCGCTGCAAAAGAAGCCATGAGACAACTTGTACAAACAGCGCAGCGACTCTCGGAGCAGAAGCATCAGCTTGATGAGCGTTTTACTGAAGTGAAAGCGCAGCTTGAGGAACAGGAAGAACGTGTGCGGCATATTAAGGGAAACAGAGAAGGGCGTGCTCACAATCAAAAGAAGAATATATCCTTTGCTAATATAAAAATGCTAGCCGTAGGGTTAGCGATTAGTATTTTCTTATTTGCAGCGGGTCTTCTTATTGGGATTAAAGGATTATCTATATTCAGTTTGGTACTATTTGCAGGGATCATTGTATTTTGGATGATGAATCGAACACCTCATAATGATGCTGTGAAACAATTAGAAGAAGTAGAGGTCTTTAAATTGCAGCAGGCAGAGAAGGCGTATGAACGGATTTTGCAGCAATATGAGGAATGGGAGCAAGCCTCGTATGGATTACAACAAGAAACAGAACGTATGAGAAAAGCGTATGCCTTACCACATTCTCTCCCTCACGCTCAACTGCTGCTAGCTTTTGAGAAGCTGGAGAAGATGAAGCGATTACAACGCGAGATTATACTGAAAACAAAGCAGTGTGAAGATATACTTAAGCGCACAAAGCAATTTGAGCAAAAGGTTTTAGTATTAAAGCAAGAATTTAAAATTTCTTCCAGTTCTGTATCCGGTATACTCCACAGTATATATGCCCTCATGCAGGATGAAAAAGAAAAGCAAGTAAAGAAACAGCGAGGGATGGAACTTCTTGCGGAAAAACAGGCAGAATATGAAGAACTGCAACATGCGCATGCTGCATATGTTAAGGAGCGAGATGAGCTTTGGCAAGAAGCAGCAGTTTCCAGCGAGGAGTCATTTTATCAGCGGGGTAAAGAATATGAAGCGGCAGAGAGCATGAAAAAGCAGTTGTCTTTTGCCGATACACAAATCAAGATATTACAAGAACGGCTACATTATGTAGATATCACCAACCGAACAGTTTGGATAGACAACTATGAAGCGCTGTATCAAACCTATATAAAAGAAATGCAGCGTATTCAGCAAGCAGAGCGGCAGCTACAGGAGCAAATTGTGCAGTATCAGGCGGAAATAACTGGACTTGAAGAAGGAGGCGCTTATCCGGAGCTTTTACATGAATGGGAAGTGCGCAAAGAGAACTTGCGTGAACAAATGAAGAAATGGGCAGCATATAACATTGCAAAGGCTATACTAGAAAAAACAAAAGCACGCTATCATGATGAGCAATTACCCCGTACGTTAGAAGCAGCAGAGCAATATTTTCTTCATCTAACAAACGGTCGATATCAGCGTGTGTTTGCACCTACGGATGAAAGTGTATTTATAGTGGAGCGGACGGATGGTATGAGGTTTGCGGCACATGAACTCAGTCAAGCTACTGCTGAGCAGCTATATCTTTCATTGCGACTAGCACTGGCGGATACACTAGACCGGAAGCTTCCGTTGGTGATAGATGATAGCTTTGTACACTTTGACCAGGAAAGAACGGAGAGAGCTATTTCTTTGCTTCATCACATTGCGCAAAAGCGACAAGTTATCTTTTTCACCTGTCATACCCACTTGCTCTCTCTCTTTGATACGGCTGAAACCATACAGTTAAAAGGCGCGGAGTTCGTTTGAATACTCATACAGACTGACCTGTCATGGTATAATAAATATAACTTACGCTGGAGGAACGAATATGAAAAAGAAAATTTTACAATATGAGGTCGGTGAATCAGTAGAGGTGCTTCTGCTTATTAAGTCAGCTGCACGAGGAATTGCCAGTAATGGCAAGCCATTTCTTACCTTAATGCTTCAGGACCAAAGCGGTGAAATTGAAACAAAGCTATGGGACGTATCAAAAGAAGATGAACAACAGTATGTGCCAGAGCGAATCGTAAAAGTTGCGGGTGACATCCAAAACTATAAGGGCCGCATTCAACTAAAATTGAAGCAAATCCGCATTTTACAGCCACATGAGGCACCGGATGTGTCGGAATTTTTAGAGCGTGCTCCTTTAACAAAAGAAGCGATGATGGAGAAGGTCACACAATTTGTGTTTGAAATGCGCAATCCAAATTTGCAGCGTATAACGAGGCACCTAGTAAAGAAATACCAGACGCAATTTTTAGAGTATCCAGCTGCAACGAAAAACCATCATGAGTTTGTTTCAGGACTAGCATATCACGTGGTATCTATGCTAGAATTGGCAAAATCCATCGCAGATTTGTATCCTACCTTAGATCGCGATTTACTCTATGCAGGTGTTATTTTACATGATCTTGGCAAAGTCATTGAATTGTCTGGTCCTATTTCTACTACCTATACAGTAGAAGGCAATTTGCTTGGCCATATTTCCATTATGGTAGGCGAAATCTCTAAAGCAGCGGATGAGCTGCAAATTATCGGTGAAGAAGTTTTAATTTTACAGCATATTGTGTTAAGTCATCACGGTAAGGGAGAATGGGGTAGTCCAAAGCCACCGATGGTACGGGAAGCAGAAATTTTGCATTATATTGATAATTTAGATGCGAAGATGAATATGATGGATCGTGCGCTCAGCCGCGTCAAGCCTGGAGAATATACAGAGCGTGTCTTTGCGCTAGAAAACCGTTCCTTCTATAAACCTAAATTTCATAGTTAAGGTATAAACAATAGGCTTTCCTCATATAGTTGTAATAAAACAGCTTGTCTGAGGAGTGAAAATATGGAATTGGCATGGTGGGTATACCTTGTGATGATTGGGATTGTAGTGAGTGGCTACATGGTATTGCATACAGCAAAAAAAGAAGAAGAGATGGATAGAGAGTTTATTGAACGTGAAGGAGAAGTGTATATGAAGCGCTTGCGTGCAGAACAGGAGCGGCGCAGTGCGAAGAAGGATGAAAACACTCTCCTTTTATAAGCCGGCGTGCCCGGCTTTTTGTTGTCTAATATGTACAAGATATGATAAATATTCTCTTTCCTAGGAAAGGAAAAACAGATGGAATTTCATGAACAGCGTGTATTGCCGGCAGTACGGCACATCAAAGATTTAGAAAAACTATTGCGAAGCAAGTATACCTACATCGTGCTTTTAGATTTGCATGTAGCGCAAATGAAAAGTGTGATTTCCTTGGCAAAACGCCATGGGAAAAAGGTGTTTTTACATGTGGATTTAATTCGTGGTCTGCAAAGTGATGCATATGCAACTGATTTTTTGTGTCAAGAGTTCGAACCGTACGGCTTGCTTTCCACAAAAGCAAACGTCATAATAAAAGCGAAGCAAAAGGGTGTTGTAGCTATACAGCGTATCTTTTTAATTGACTCGAGCTCACTTGAGAAAAGCTATGCTTTGCTAGAAAAAACAAGGCCGGATTATATTGAAGTATTACCTGGGGCACTGACGGAAGTAATTGCTGAGGTAAAAGAGCGAACGGGAATCCCAATTCTAGCAGGTGGTTTTCTTCGTAGTGTAGAAGACGCAGAAAAGGCGTTAGCCGCAGGGGCAACGGCAATTACAACTTCTGACCGTAGTCTGTGGGAACATTATGAAAACAAATAACTGGTTTCTATTGACAACGCTTACAAAGATAGTTAGTATTATAAGCAAGTTAATAATAGTGACGGAGAAAAAAGAGATCCACATTCAAATACTTTTGCCTTTGGGCAGAAGTAAAAGGGTGTGGTCTTTTCTTTTTTTGAAATGAATGGCCATTCAACACTATTAAAACAAAAATGAAGACCAGTACTTTTTTAAAAGAAGGACATGGTTGTGAGTAGAAGCTGTTAATCTCAGCGGATATGCAAATACAGCAGAGCTTTGTAAATGTGGATAAGAAATGAAAAAGACAATCTATAGGATTATGAGAAACGGGGTGGCTCTATGTCAGCATTTTTAGGAGAATTGATTGGAACAATGGTGCTTCTTATTTTAGGAGGCGGTGTATGTGCAGGTGTTACTCTGAAAAAGTCATTAGCACAAAATGCAGGCTGGATGGTAGTAACGATGGGATGGGGACTTGCAGTAGCTGTAGCTGCTTATGCAGTTGGAAGTATCAGTGGTGCGCATTTAAATCCTGCTTTGACACTAGCTTTGGCCTTTAGTGATAGCTTTCCTTGGGAACAAGTACCACTATATATAACAGCACAAATGATTGGTGCTTTTTTAGGTGCCACAGTGGTGTTCTTTCACTATTTGCCTCATTGGAAGGAAACTGAAGATGCGGGCGCGAAGTTAGGAGTATTTGCAACCGGACCAGCGATTTATCATCCATTTGCTAACCTACTTAGTGAACTTATTGGAACGTTTATACTTGTATTTGGAATACTGGCAATTGGTGCGAATAAATTTACGGATGGTTTGAATCCATTCATTGTGGGCTTCTTAGTTGTAAGCATCGGGCTATCATTAGGAGGAACAACTGGCTATGCTATTAATCCTGCTCGTGATTTAGGTCCGCGTTTGGCACATTTTCTACTCCCTATTCCGGGAAAAGGGGCTTCGAATTGGCGATATGCTTGGATTCCAATTGTGGGACCTATACTTGGCGGTTCACTGGGAGGCATGTTTTATCGCACGGTATTTGTGGGAAAAGAAGCACCAGCATTATTATATGTATTAATCGCATCTGCTATAATACTGGCGTTGGCCTATGTCTTGGGCAAGAAAGAGCAAACAACACCTAATAAAAAACTGGCAGCTTAAGGGGGCTTTATGAATGGAAACATATATTCTTTCACTGGATCAAGGAACAACAAGTTCTCGTGCTATTTTATTTAACAAAGAAGGTAAAATCGTTCATTCTGCACAAAAGGAGTTTACACAGCATTTTCCGAAGCCAGGCTGGGTGGAGCATAATCCAAACGAAATCTGGGGTTCTATTTTGGCTGTTATTGCGAGCTGCTTAAGTGAAGCAAATGTAAAGCCGGAACAAATTGCCGGTATCGGGATTACAAATCAGCGTGAAACGACAGTCGTGTGGGAAAAGGCAACGGGCAGACCTGTTTACAATGCGATTGTATGGCAGTCGCGTCAAACAGCAGATATTTGTGAAGAACTGAAAAAAGAAGGCTATAATGATCTGGTACGAGCCAAAACGGGACTATTGATTGATGCGTATTTCTCCGGAACAAAGGTAAAATGGATTTTAGATCAGGTAGAGGGTGCGCGTGAGAAAGCGGAAAATGGAGAGCTCTTATTTGGAACGATTGATACATGGCTCGTATGGAAGCTGTCTGGTGGTACGGTACATGTGACGGATTATTCTAATGCTTCAAGAACATTAATGTATAATATTCACGAACTAAAATGGGATGAAGAACTTCTTGCAATGTTAAACGTACCAAAAAGCATGCTACCGGAAGTTCGTCCTTCTTCTGAGATATATGGTCATACGATACCATACCACTTTTTTGGGCAGTCTGTCCCGATTGCCGGGGTTGCAGGCGACCAACAGGCTGCATTGTTTGGACAAGCGTGCTTTGCAGAAGGTATGGCAAAGAATACGTATGGAACAGGTTGCTTTATGCTTATGAACACGGGTGAAAAAGCAGTGGCTTCTGAGCATGGGTTATTAACAACTATTGCGTGGGGGCTTGATGAAAAGGTAACTTATGCCCTTGAAGGGAGCATTTTTGTGGCGGGATCAGCTATCCAATGGCTCCGAGATGGACTGCGCATGATCAAAGATGCGAAGGAAAGCGAATTATATGCAGAACGTGTAGATTCTACCGATGGTGTGTATGTAGTACCTGCCTTCGTCGGTCTCGGAACACCGTACTGGGATAGTGATGTACGTGGTGCTATATTTGGTGTAACGAGAGGTACTACCAAGGAGCACTTTATCCGTGCGACTTTAGAATCCTTAGCATATCAAACAAAAGATGTACTAGATGCGATGGAGGCAGATTCCGGCATCGATTTGCAAACACTACGCGTAGACGGTGGTGCGGTTAAAAACAATTTCTTAATGCAATTCCAAAGCGATCTGTTACATGTACCTGTAGAGCGTCCGGTTGTAAATGAGACAACAGCATTAGGTGCTGCATATTTGGCAGGTCTTGCGACAGGATACTGGGAGAGCCAAGCGGAAATTGCAAAGCAATGGAATATGGATCGTTCTTTTGAACCGAAAATGGAAGAGGCACGTCGCACAGAGCTATATACAGGCTGGAAAAAAGCAATTGAAGCAACAAAAGTTTTCAAATAAGTAAAATTGTAGTATAATAGAAATAAGTTAATATATTGTCAAGAGTTTTAGAGAGACCGCAATGCGCTATAGATGCATATTCTATAGTGCAGTTTGTGGTCTCTTTTTTGCATAGGCTGTGTTAAAGTCTAATGTTAATCATTTGCACTTGTTGATTGGAGTGAAGGGGGAGACTCCCTGACCGCCCGTGGAAAGCGAACCGCCGTAACGGAAATCAACAACAAACTTGAACAGAGCCTTTGCATAAAAAAAGGAGGAAAAAGTGATGGGAACTTTATTTTCAAGCAGAATACGCAAACAAGAGTTAAGAACGATAAATAAACAATATGTGGATGTATTAATTATTGGTGGAGGAATTACAGGGTGTGGTATTGCACTTGATGCAGTGACACGGGGAATGTCAGCCGTGCTATTTGAAATGCAAGACTTTGCTGCAGGCACATCTAGCCGCTCTACCAAGCTTGTACATGGCGGTCTTCGCTATTTAAAGCAGTTTGAAGTGAAAATGGTAGCAGAGGTAGGCAAAGAACGAGCAATCGTATATGAAAACGGACCGCATGTCACAACACCAGAATGGATGCTACTTCCGATTCATAAAGGTGGTACATTTGGGAAGCTCAGTACATCAATTGGCCTACGGGTATACGATTTCTTAGCAGGGGTAAAACGTAATGAGCGCAGAACGATGTTAAGTAAGGAGGAAACATTAAAGCGTGAACCACTTGTCAAGCAAGCCGGACTAAAAGGCGGCGGGTATTATGTAGAGTATCGCACAGATGATGCTCGGTTAACGATGGAAGTGTTAAAAGAGGCTGTAAATAGAGGTGCCAAAGCATTTAACTATGTAAAAGTCGATTCTTTTTTATATGAAAATGGCAAAGTGATTGGTATAGAGGCTGTTGATCAAATTGATGGTACTACGTATCATGTGTACGCAAAAAAAATAATTAACGCAACTGGTCCATGGGTGGATTTCCTTCGTGAAAAAGATAAATCACGCAACGGCAAGAAATTGCAATTATCTAAGGGTGTACATCTTGTAATTGATCAAAAGCGTTTCCCGTTGCAACAAGCTATTTATTTTGATACACCAGACGGTCGTATGGTATTTGCGATCCCTAGAGGGGGAAAAGCCTATGTTGGCACAACCGATACGTTTTATAAGGAAGATGCTGCGCATCCGCGTATGACGACAGAGGATCGAGACTATATTATCAATGCAATTAATTATATGTTCCCAAGCGTGAAGATTACAGAACAGGATATTGAATCTAGCTGGGCCGGGGTACGTCCTCTAATTTATGAAGAAGGAAAGAATGCTTCGGAAATTTCACGAAAAGATGAAATCTGGCAATCTCCAAGTGGTCTTATCACAATTGCCGGCGGTAAGCTTACAGGATATCGTAAAATGGCGGAGATGGTAGTAGACCTTGTGGCTGATTTATTACGAAAAGAAACAGGGGTACGCTATCAGTCCTGCCAAACGAAACCAATGGCTATTTCAGGAGGAGATGTCGGAGGTTCTAAAGGGTTTGATGCATTTGTTGACGAGAAAACAAGATTAGGACAACAAAGAGGGTTGACCAAACAAATTGCTGAGCAGTTTGCTCGTTTTTATGGTTCTAATGTAGACACATTATTTGATTTGTATGAGAAGCATGGAAAAGAAGCGCAGACCTATCAATTATCGGTCGATGTATTTATACCACTTGTATATGCACTCGATTATGAGATGGCAGTAAAGCCTACGGATTTCTTGGTTCGACGTACAGGCGATGTGTTCTTTAACATCGACCGCGCATACCGCAGTAAAGACGGTGTTATTCAATATATGAGTAAGCGTTTAGGCTGGAGTACCCAAGAGAAAATCACCTATAGTAAAGAAGTAGAGTATGCGCTTCGTGCTGCCATACAACCTGTCGATCAAGATGAGACGAATTCTGTAGGGGCTTAAACGAAAAACAAGAGACAGCTTTAGCCGTCTCTTGTTTTTCGTTTTATTGTTGTCCAGCAGGTTGTGGGGCTGGTTTTAAAGCGTCTTTTAAGTCTTTGTCCTCAATTTTTACGTTTGCTTTTTTCAGTTCTTTATCAACAAGCTCATTCATGAATGCAGAATCCTGCATTTTTTCTTCGACAAGCTTATCTTTAATCTTAGACTTTTCTTCTTCAAATGACTTTAGTTCTTTAATATCAGTTACCTTGATGATATGGTAGCCGTATTGTGACTTTACGGGCTCACTGATTTCACCTTTTTTCAGCTTATAAGCAGCTTCTTCAAATTCAGGAACCATTTGTCCAGGACCGAAATAATCCAAGTCCCCACCTTTTTCACCTGAACCTTTATCTTCAGAATATTGCTTTGCTAACTCTTCAAATGATTGTCCTTGTGCTAAAAGATCTTTTACTTTTTTCGCTGTTTCTTCATCTTTTACAAGAATGTGACTTGCTTTAATTTCAGGCTTATAATGCTCTTTTAATTCTTTATCAGTCAAGCTTGAAGCAACTGCTTTTTTCAAAGCAAGACTAGAGCGAATTTGCTTTTTAAAGGAATCCTCTGTCATGCCGCTTTGTTTTAGCAATTCTTTAAATTGATCTCCGTATTGCTTCTTTGCATCTTCGTACTCTTTGTCCACATCTTTTTCACTTACTTTATACTTCTTTGTAAACACTTTCTCAATAACTAATTGCTTCAGGACACCTTGTCCAGCACGCTCCTTCATTGCATCGTAAAACTCTTCCTTTGTTACGTTTCCGGAGCTTGACTTCACGATTGTATCGGAAGAGCCGCAAGCCGAAAGAGCAAATACGCTCGAAGCTGCCAGTGCAATTATTGCTTTCTTCATGTTAACACTCCTACTTTATGTATTTTTACAGTATGGTCCAATCAGAAAAGAGACTCTGAGTTGTAGACCTCCTTCGCCTATTATCGCATAAATAAAAGAAAAAGCGCAACATTTGTCAGTTTTGTTTGCAAATTTAGGGGATATATGTAAAGTTTTAATCTTTATGGGCAAAAGAGTGTTTCTTCTCATATGATACCGCAGATAAACAAAGGAGGGGTATCTATGGATTTTAATAACGGCTTTGTTATATTGCTTATTTTATTTATTCTTTTGATTATTGTTGGATGTATTTATATGTATTAATTGAAATTCTGGGTAAATACCTAATCCATTATAGCGACAAGCGCATACAATATCATACTTCAATATGAATTCGCTGTAGCGGATTTATATGAACAAGGAGGTGTGAAGCATGAGCGGAGGATACTACAACGGTTTTGCATTGGTGGTTGTATTGTTCATTTTGTTGATCATCGTAGGTGCTGCTTGGTTGTACTAATTGTAAATGTACAAAACATAAAACATCGGCCAAGATGCGGCCGATGTTTTTTATGTATGTTTACATTAGATAAGATGAATTGCTACAAACACCCTTACATAAGCGGATATTAGTAAAATGGTAACACAGATATTGATGACACGAAATAAACGAATGGCGCGGGTAGGTGTGATTGCTTTGCGTACACAAAGATGATGCGTCAATACGTTTATATAAAACAGAATGAAGCATGCGAATAGTGCAAATAAAATAAGCAAGAAAACACCTCCTTTGGTTTTAGTCAGCATGAAAGGGAGTCGTATATAGGAGGTTTAATATTATGAAGGCCTGAACAAAGGTGTTTGAATCGTAAAAAGCGGAGAATACCGCTTCTTACAGTACAAAAAAGCGCTTCCATTAAAGGAGTAAATAAACTATAAGTGCAATAATATTATTTTTTGATGAGCTTTTTGTCTTGTTCAGTAAAGTTATCTTCAATATTGTCTAATGACTTTTCAAAAATATCGATGAAATCTTGACCATATATATTTCTCAGAATCGCCATTAATTCAATATTTTCTGGAAATTTACCATAAAAATCACGAAGTGCGAGCGCCCCGTTGAAAACAGAATTCTTTTCAGGATCGTACTGCTCCATAAGCGTTAGTAACAATTGTTCGCCGCTTTCAGTAATTTCAATGTATGTGTTGCGCTTGTCATCCTCTTTTTTTGAAAAAATTAGCAAACCTCTCTCTTCTAGTTTTTTAGAAAAGTTGAATGCTGTGGAAACATGCATCACACCAAACTTAGCAATCTCAGAAATAGAGGCTCCTTTGAGGTGATACGCAATCCAAAGAATGTGGTGTTCATTAATATTCAGGTCATACGGCTTAATCCATTGTTGCCAATCTTTTTCTACGCATTTCCATAAAGCTTTTGATAATTGTGCTATGCGCTGACTAAAAATCATAGCTTCTTTTACTGAGTAACTCTTCTCCCCGTTTTTCATTAACTCACCTGCTTTTCTCTCAATCTACTTCATTATTATCTATTATGCCAGTAAAATAAAAATTAATAAAGAACTTTTGTTAGAATTGTTAAAATTTTTTGTTTAAGCCAGGATTTGTAAATCCTGGCTTTTTTACTATTCCTTAGGCGGTACTGCGTTTTGTAGTTGTTGCAATGACATTTGAATTTCCTTCAACTCTTGTTCAATATTCTCTTTATTAGGCTTGATTTCCTGCTGCCAAGTCGAAAATGCATGTTGCATATCTTCTTTTAGGTCATTAAACACAACCTTACTTTCAGAAGCAACTTGTATGATTTGATCTTTTAATAGCAATGATTGACCCTTTAGGTCACCTAGAGACTGTTTGGCAAGAGTGCTTTTTTGTTTTACTTTTTTACGAAAATCTTTTCCAGAAGAAGGAGCAGCGCATAAAACAGCGATTCCTGCTGCCGCACCTCCAACGATTAGACCTGTAAAAAATGCTGTTGCTTTTGACATATAATACCTCCTGATAATTTTTTCATGAATAAGGGACAACATGCATATGTGTAGAGTAGGAGGGATGATCCATGTTGTTCCTGTTGCTTATAGTGAGTGCGTATTGTTTCATTCGCGCAGGCTTACTTTTATCAGAAAAAAGTATGTATCCACCACCGCTTGTACGGAAACGAAAAGCAAGGTTTCATGTTAGTCTTGCGCTTGTATTATTAATTCTTGCATTCTTATTATGAAAAGTTGCGTGCAATGGAAGCAGCGATTTGTTGTAAATCAGCTGAAGTGTAATCATCCGCATTTGATTTCCATGTTGCATCAAATCCATCATTTTTGCTGTAACGCGGGATGATATGGATATGAAAGTGAAAAATCGTTTGCCCAGCATCTTCTCCGTTGTTGTTCAATAAGTTCAATCCAATTGGGTTGAACTCCTTTTTTATGGCTTCTGCAATTTTTGGAACGGCAGCGAAAGTGTTGGCAGCTATGTCTGACGTAAGTTCAAAGATATTTTCTTTATGTATTTTGGGTACAACGAGGGTGTGTCCCTTTGTTACTTGGCTAATGTCTAAAAATGCATACACGTGTTCATCTTCATATACTTTAGCGCTTGGAATGGTACCTGTAGTAATTTTGCAGAACAAGCAATTTTCTGAATGATGCATGTCAATCACCCTTTCTTACATATTCTTAGGCGTATTTTATCATATTTACGTGATATACAACAGAAAAACAGGAAGCGAAACGCTTCCTGTCCCATGAGAAAGGTGTATTGAAAAACTTATCGTATTATACCTTTAGGAGACACCTCATTTGTTAGGAAAAATTTGCGCATTTTCACTTCTCTGCTCTGCTCGAGACACCCCATTTACGGTTGAAGTATATGCCTTTTCCAATCATGAATTGCTGTTAGAGAAACAGATATCTCTACTCTCCGACAAACACCTCATTTTCAACAAAATGCTACGTTTCTCTTACTTGGTCTTTAATCGACACCCCGTTTCAAAATGATTCCTATATGTGATCATTTGCTCGGCTTGTGTTTTTCAATATCGCCCTTCCTCACTAATTATCATGTCCACAATTGCAAAGGGTATGCAGCTGTTTTATAAAAACTTTTATCAGCAAAAAAAATACCGTTTTTTCAAATGTGCATTCTAGTTAGTTTTTTTGGTAAGATGGACATATATTGCTTCAGAGGAGGGGGATTTATGGATACATTATTACGCATAGAAGGTATTACGGGAGGATATACGAAGCGGCCGGTGCTACAGGACGTGTCGTTTTCCATCGCTTCTGGTGAATTAGTGGGACTTATTGGATTAAACGGAGCGGGAAAAAGTACAACCATTAAGCATATCATTGGGCTGATGGAGCCAAGGAAGGGAAAGATTGCAATTGGTGGAAAAACATTTGCAGAAGATCCTACCGCGTATCGAGCCAGTTTTACCTATATACCAGAAACGCCCGTTCTATACGAAGAGTTAACACTTGAGGAGCATTTACAACTAACGGCTATGGCTTACGGTTTATCAGAGGAGATATATAAGGAAAGAGTTCCAGCACTTTTAAAAGAATTTCGCATGACAAATCGTTTAAAGTGGTTTCCTTCCCACTTTTCCAAAGGGATGAAGCAAAAGGTAATGATTATGTGCGCTTTTTTGGTGCAACCTTCCTTATACATTGTGGACGAGCCGTTTTTGGGACTAGATCCGCTTGGGATTCAATCTTTGTTGCAAATGATGGATAAAGCGAAAAAAAGTGGTGCGGGTATTTTAATGAGTACCCATATTTTAGCTACCGCAGAGCGCTATTGTGATTCGTTTGTTATTTTGCATCATGGGCAGGTACGAGCAAAAGGAACCTTAGAAGAGCTGCGTCTTCAATTCTCTATGCCAAGTGCTACATTGGATGATATCTATATTGCGCTCACAAAGGACGATGACTATGAACACGAATGAGCTATGGAAGCAAAGGTTCACATTGTTTCTTGCCAATATTCGAACGTATAGCCGTTACATTTTTAATGATCATATTAGTATTGCTCTTGTATTTGGCCTTGGTCTTGGCACGTATTATTACAGAGAATGGTTACATACCTTATCTCCAGACTTTCCTGCAGCATTTATCATAGCGCTTGTACTTTCTCTTGTGCTGACAGCAGGATCTGTTCAAACATTATTTAAGCCGGCCGATCTCGTATTTTTACTTCAGGTTGAAGAGAAACTTGGTATCTATATACAGAAAGCTTTTCGCTATTCTTATGTGATGCAGCTATATGTTCTTTCTTTGTTTTTTGCCGTATTTGCACCGTTATATACGAAAACGCTAGGAAACGTTCAAAGCTATCTTGTATTGTTATTGCTTGCAGTTCTTGCGAAACTTTGGAACCTAATGGGGTATTGGAAAAGTTCCTTTGATATGAATCATAATGTAAGACGCTTTGACCGTGTGATTCGATTTTTCTTCAACTTTTTATTAATGTTTTTTGCCGCTGTGCATGATTCAATTTTTATCGTGGGAGCGATTGTAGCAACAATGGTACTGTATTTGCTTTTGCTGCAAAGAAAGCAAAAAGGCAAAGGACTGCACTGGGAGTATTTAATTGAAGAGGAAAATCGACGTATGCTCTTATTTTATCGCATTGCCAACATGTTTACAGATGTTCCTGCGTTAAAAGAGCAAGTACGTCGCCGTCCTTGGTTGGACTTTGTTGCAAATATGGTTCCATTTCAGCAAAGAAGTACATACACGTTCTTGTACACACGAACTTTTCTACGGTCAGGAAATTATCTAGGTATATATGTACGCTTGCTTTCGTTAGGAGCTATTCTTGTATATATAGTACCGTCTTTATACGGGCGGATGCTGCTCAGTGGTTTATTTCTGTACTTGTTAGGTTATCAAGCATTAAGCCTTTGGAGACAGCATAGTTTAAAGCTATGGGTGGGGCTATATCCTGTACCTGAAGTAATGAAAAAGCAATCCTTTTTACGTGTTCTCTTTATACTGTTACTTGTAGCCGCTACCGTACTCATCATTGTTTTTGCGATTTCCACAAAGCACTGGATTATGACAGGAGCACTGACAATCGGCAATATTGCAGTGGCTCTCTGGTTTACGTACATATATGGTAAGCGCAAAATACAGAGGTGATAAAATGAACGCATATGAACAACAAGTTATGCACGACCTTGCTACCTGGAAGAAAGCGATGCTGAAAGAGTCTTCACTTGTAAATCGTTTTTCTAAAAAGGTACAGACAAAGGTGCAGGAATTGATTCCAGAAAAAGCGCATGCCATTATTACAGAAACGATGAAGAAAATGGTACAAGGAATTGTCGTCGGTACTGATTTTATTCAGCCAGTCCTTAAAAATAAAACTTTGACCTTACAAGAGCGGGACGAACGCGTTAAAAAGAAGATAGAAGATTATAAAAGAATCGCAGCAGTAGAGGGAGCTGGTACCGGAGCGGGAGGCATTCTGCTTGGGTTAGCTGATTTTCCTTTATTACTCACGATTAAAATTAAATTTCTGTTTGATGCAGCAACGCTGTACGGATATGATACAAGTAAAGAAGAGGAACGGTTATTTTTGTTACATATCTTTCAGTTGGCCTTTTCAAGTGATGAGCATCGCCGCGATATCTTTTCTATTGTAGAGAATTGGGAAGAAGAAAAAGGGCGACACATGGATTGGCGTAAGTTTCAGCAGGAGTATCGTGATTATATCGATTTTGTAAAAATGCTACAGCTTGTTCCGTTTATTGGTGCACCGGTGGGCGCTTATGCAAATTACAATCTGCTACAGCGCCTTGGTGATATTACGATAAAATGCTATCAAATGAGATGGCTGAATGAGCATAAAGGATGAGTCTGCTGATGCAGGCTCATTTTATTTCTCAGGAAATGTCTAACTCTGTCGTTTTGGTACATAAAGGAAAACAAATGATGAATACTAAGGGGTAATTATATTGTGGAAATGAGGTAACTGCATTGAAAAAAGGCTGGAGGATAATCGGTGTTGCTGCATTCATGTTTGTTACAGCATGTATTGGATACTTTGTCATGATTTTATTCGGTAATTATGCTATAGATGAAAGCAAACTTGTGTTACAATCCACGTCCCGTATTGTAGATGAAGAGGGAAATGAAATTACAAAAATGTATACACAAAATCGGGAACCAATTTTGCTTGAAGATGTACCTGTTCATGTACAGCATGCATTCCTAGCAATAGAAGATGAACGCTTTTATCAGCATCACGGAATGGACGGAACAGCTCTTATACGTGCTTTTTATCGAAATATACGTGCTGGTGAAAAAGTAGAAGGAGGAAGCACAATTACGCAACAGGTTGCCAAAAATGTGTTTCTAACCAATGAAAAAACATGGTCTCGTAAGCTTAAGGAACTTGCAATTGCTATGAATTTAGAAAGACGATACACAAAAAAGCAGATTTTAGAGCTATACATGAATCAAGTGTATTTCGGTCATGGTGTATACGGTATTAAGGCAGCTTCCCTATTTTACTTTCAAAAGCAACCGGCTGAACTGGATGTGGCAGAGGGAGCGCTTTTAGCAGGGCTTATGAAAGCACCGGGTATGTACTCTCCTATTTTGCACCCACAAGAAAGCAAGGATCGTCGTAACTTAGTGCTCGCACAAATGAATAAAACGGGATGGTTATCAGCCGAAGAAGTTATTCGCTATCAAGGGCGAACATTAGCACTTCGTTTGGCTAATAAAAAAGATGAGCAACCTTTTTTGCCTTACATAGATATGGTGTTTCAAGAGGCTGCAGATGTATACCATCTATCGTATGAAGAAGTATTAAGAGGTGGATACACGTTTGTTGTGGGCTTGGATAAAGACCTGCAACAAAAAGCATACGATTTATTCCAAGATAAAAATAATTTTCCAAAACAAAGTTCTGATGTCGAGGGAGCTCTTGTATTAATGGACAGCAAAACTGGTGCCATCCAGGCAGCGTTAGGGGGAAGGAAGTATGTGCCACGCGGCTGGAATCGCGTGTATCAAAAAAGGCAACCAGGTTCAACAATTAAGCCTCTTTTAGTTTACGGGCCTGCGCTGGAGACAAAAAAATATAGGCCATATTCCTTACTTACTAATGAAAAACAGAATTTTAACGGATATCTGCCCCGCAATTATAATAATCGCTATTCAAAGGAAATTACAATGTATGATGCAGTGAAAGATTCTGCAAACGTACCTGCTGTATGGCTATTAAATGAGATTGGTCTTGGTACAGGGAAAAAATATTTAGAACTTGCGGATGTTTCAATAGAAGTGGACGGATTGAGTGCTGCGCTTGGCGGCCTAAAGGAAGGTGTTTCACCGATTGATTTGGTGAAAATGTATAGAGCTTTCGGGGCTAAAGGACGTATTGTACAGCCTCACGTCATTCGCAAAATTTTAAATCAAAAAGGTGAAGCGATTGCAGAGGCGCACTATGAAGAAAAGAAATTGTTTTCTGAACAAACGGCATGGTATATGACAAGAATGCTGGAGGCAGTAGTAAAAGAAGGAACCGCCAAAGTTGGTCGCTATGATGGTGCATTGGCAGGAAAAACAGGGACAACTTCCATTTCCGGGCAAGAAGAAGGGGCCAGAGATGCTTGGTTTGTCGGATTTACCCCGAGCGTTGTTGGTGCGGTTTGGATGGGATATGATCGAACCGATGCTTCCCACTATATAAAAGGAGGCAGCAGCTATCCCACATCACTATTTAAAAAAATTTTAATGAATACAGAAGCCGAAGCCTTCGCTTCATTTGAAAAGCCAGATGGTGTGAAGCAAATTGGAGATCCAATTCGAATGGCTCCTTTAAAAGAGGTGCAAATGCGAGTAATATTTACACCATTTGGCTTATTTACAGCCAATCTCACATGGAATCCCCTTTTGGATAAGCGTGTGCAATATCGCATTTACAAAGAGGGGAGCTCGCAACCAATTGCTACTGTTACGGGAAAAGGCTTTTATGATGTGAAACGTATTAATGTGTTTTCTCCCCCTACTTTTTATGTAGTTCCGTACAATCCGCAAACAAAGCAGGAAGGGGAAAAAACAAAAGTGAAGAAGCGTTGAATATAACAAATTTATGTTATAATGAATTTTGTGAAAATAGGGTGTATGTTTGTTCAAAATACGTTTTGTGGCGAAATTTGAGCATAAAAAGTGGCAATTTAATGAACATGGATATTTGTTTGTGCAATTTAGAGTGCAAGAAGGTATAGTAAAATAAGATATTTACTGTGACAGCCATGTAGACATTTGCACAGGAAGGGAGTTTGGGGTTTTTGGTACAATTTAATGATACGTTTTTAAGAGCTTGTAGGGGAGAACGAACAGATTATGTACCGGTTTGGTATATGAGGCAGGCTGGAAGGTCGCAGCCGGAGTACCGTAAAATAAAAGAGAAATATTCGTTGTTTGAAATTACGCATCAGCCGGAGCTTTGTGCATATGTGACCAAGTTGCCAGTGGAGCAATATAACGTTGATGCGGCCATTTTGTATAAAGATATTATGTCACCGCTTCCATCTATTGGTGTCGATGTTGATATTAAAGCTGGCATTGGTCCGGTTATTGCAAATCCTATCAGATCCTTACAGGATGTAGAGAAACTGGGAGAAATTTATCCCGAGCAAGATGTACCTTATGTATTAGAGACAATTCGTCTATTAACGAAAGAAATGCTGTCTGTACCACTTATCGGTTTTGCAGGAGCGCCATTTACATTAGCAAGCTATATGATTGAAGGCGGACCGTCGCGCAACTATAACAAAACAAAATCCTTTATGTATGCAGAGGCGAAAGCATGGTACGCCCTGATGGAAAAGCTTGCTGATATGACAATTTCATATGTGAAGGCACAAGTCGCAGCGGGGGCAAAAGCCGTACAAATTTTTGATTCATGGGTAGGAGCTTTAAATGTAACGGACTATCGTTTATATATTAAGCCGACAATGGAGCGCATTTTTACAGAGCTTCGTGAGCTTAATGTGCCTCTTATTATGTTTGGTGTTGGTGCAAGCCATCTAGCAAATGAGTGGCATGATTTGCCTCTTGACGTAGTAGGGCTTGATTGGCGTTTGCCAATTGAAGAAGCGAGAGCGAGAGGTATTCATAAAGCAGTGCAAGGAAACCTGGATCCAGCTATTTTATTATGTCCATGGGAAGAGATTGAAGTGCGCGCGAAAGCCATTTTAGATCAGGGAATGAAGCAGCCTGGCTACGTGTTCAATTTAGGACATGGCGTGTTCCCAGAAGTAAACCCCGACACGCTGAGAAGGTTAACAGCATTTGTTCATGAATATTCTGCGGGACAATTGCGATAAGCAAGGAGGAACAACATGAAAAAGAAAATGGGCTTACTTGTCATGGCGTATGGCACACCTTATAAAGAAGAAGATATTGAACGTTATTACACACATATTCGCAGAGGCAGAAAGCCTAGCCCTGAGATGTTAGAGGAATTAACAGAAAGATATCGTGCAATCGGTGGTATTTCACCCCTTGCAAAAATCACACTGGAGCAAGCGCATGCGCTAGAAAAGCAATTGAATAAGATGCAAGATCATATTGAATTTAAAATGTATCTTGGTTTAAAGCATATTGAGCCGTTTGTTGAAGATGCGGTACAGCAAATGAAAGAAGATGGCATTACAGAGGCTGTAAGTATCGTGTTAGCGCCTCATTATTCTACATTTAGTGTAAAATCTTACAATGGACGAGCGAAAGAAGAATCAGAAAAAATCGATGGCCCAGTTATTTATGATATTGAAAGCTGGTATAAAGAGCCTAAATTTATCGCATATTGGGCACAGCAAGTAAAGGACACATATGCAAGTATGCCTCCGGAAGAACGTGAACAAGCGGTACTTATTGTGTCTGCACATAGCTTGCCAGAAAAAATTATTGCACAAGGCGATCCGTATCCTGAGCAACTTGCAGAAACAGCAAAGTTAATTGCAGAAGCTGCAGGGATTACAGCATATGAAGTTGGCTGGCAAAGTGCCGGCAATACACCTGATCCGTGGATTGGACCTGATGTGCAGGACTTGACAGCTGATTTACATGAGAAATATGGTTATAAAGCGTTTGTATACATTCCTGTCGGCTTTGTAGCTGATCATTTAGAGGTGTTGTATGACAACGATATTGAGTGTAAGGTTGTAACAGATCGAATTGGTGCTAGCTATTATCGACCTGAAATGCCGAACGCAAAGCCAGAATTCATTTCGTGCTTAGCAGATACAGTGATAAAGAAAGCAATTCACGTTGCAGAGTAGTACAGGGCAGGAGGCGTTGCATGTGGAAAAGGTTGTAATTATTGGCGGCGGTATAACCGGTTTGACGACGATATATCGATTGCAGCAGGAAATGAAAGCAAAAGGATCGGCAATAGATACAGTCTTGATTGAAGCTGCAGGACATCTGGGTGGCAAAATTCAAACCGTATATCGTGATGGGTTCACAATCGAAAGAGGTCCGGACTCCTTTTTAGAGAGGAAAGTGAGCGCAGGACGTTTGGCACAAGAATTGGGACTTGGCGAGCATCTGGTTAACAATACAGCAGGAAAATCCTACGTGCTTGTTAACAACAAGTTGCACGGTATTCCGGAAGGCTCTATGATGGGAATACCTACGCAAATTACACCTTTTCTTGTTTCTGGTCTATTTTCTCCTGTTGGAAAACTAAGAGCTGGTTTTGACTTTATATTGCCTCGTTCCAAACAGGCAGAAGATCAATCGCTAGGTGCTTTTTTTCGCCGTCGTCTTGGCAATGAAGTTGTGGAAAACTTAATTGAACCACTTTTATCTGGTATTTATGCCGGAGATATCGATAAAATGAGTCTTATGTCTACGTTCCCTCAATTTTATCAAGTTGAGCAAAAATATCGAAGTATTGTCCTTGGTATGAAAACAATTGCACCCAAAAAACCACCAGGTACCAAAGGGATTTTTCAAACAATAACAGGTGGTCTAGGTACTTTAGTTGAAGCACTCGAATCTCGTTTACAGCCAGGGACAGTATTAACAGGGACGCGTGTAGAACGTATTACGAAGAATGGGGAACAGTACCGCGTATTACTAAGTAACGGCAAGGAGATAGAAGCGAGTGCGATTGTTGTTGCTTCGTCTCATAAAATGCTACCAAATTTGTTTCCACAATATAATGAGTTTCGTCAATTTAAAGCGATTCCTTCGACTACCGTTGCTAACGTAGCGCTTGCCTTCCCCGCTACAGCGATTAAACGTGATATCAACGGAACGGGGTTTGTCGTATCACGTAATAGTGACTTTTCCATTACCGCTTGTACATGGACCCATAAAAAGTGGCCACATACAACACCAGAAGGGAAAGTATTACTGCGCTGTTATGTTGGGAAGCCGGGCGATGAAGATATTGTGACCAAATCGGACAAAGAGTTAACCGACATTGTGCTACAAGATTTAGAGAAAACAATGGATATTGATCAGGAACCGGAATTCGCTGTTGTAAGTCGTTGGCAGGAAGCAATGCCGCAATACACAGTCGGACATAAGCAACGTTTACAAAAGGTTAGGGAATTTATGAGCAAAGAACTCCCAGGTGTATATTTAGCTGGTAGCTCTTATGGTGGTGCAGGATTACCTGATTGTATTGATCAAGGTGAACAAGCTGCAGCACATGTCATAAACCATGTATTGAATCATCAGATAATAAAAGTCATATAAAAAGCCCCTCTTGAGGGGCTTTTTATATTTCATTGCTTCTTTTGTGGTCTGTATACATATATAGATTAGGAGATAATGCTTGCAACCAATTCTAAGGGAGTAACATATAATATCACAAACAGAAAGTAGGAGGAGATCGTTAATGGTTAAAGTTTGGATTGACGCAGGTCATGGTGGACAAGATTCCGGTGCCACCGGGAATGGATTACAGGAAAAAGAAATTGTTGTGGAAATTGCTAGACAGTTGAATAAGATACTTGTTCTAGAATATGGCGTAGACACAGGGATGACGAGACAGGATGACACATTTGTGTCACTAAGCGAGCGTGCGAATCGCGCAAATACTTGGGGCGCAGATGCATTTATATCTATTCACTGTAACAGCGGTGGTGGAAGGGGATTTGAATCATATCGTTATACTGGTGCTTCTGATTCACGAACAACATCTTTACAAAATACAGTACACGATGCGGTAATGGCGTTTTATAGACAGCACAGTGTTGTAGATCGCGGTAAAAAAATTGCAAATTATGCAGTACTTCGTGAGACGAATATGATTGCTTTATTGACAGAAAACTTATTCGTGGATAATATAGAAATCTTAAAATTTGAAGATATTAATTTTTTAATTGGTGTAGCCCGGGCGCATGCGGAAGGAATTGCAGCGTATTTTGGTTTGCAAAAGAAGGTCTCAGAAATTCGCTATATTTATACTGGTGGACATGCAGGGCCAGGTTTAGGACAAATACACGATTACTTGTTTCAAACTGGGCACAACTTTGATGTAAAGCGCGGGAGTGATGGGTCTATCATCTTCTTGATTGGGCCGTTTGACATACTTCAACCTAACTTTAATGACTGTAAAAATTTCTTGGACAAGAACGGTTATTCTAATGTGTTGAAGACGCCGGGAGAAGCAGCTGTTTGGCGATAAGAAAAAGGAAAAAACTGCAGGGGCAGTTTTTTCTCTACATAATGCCTTTGTAATAAATATTATATAGAAATACAAAGTCTTATTGCGGTAATTAAAATCAAGCTCTCTCAACCTATAATATTTATTTTTTAAAATTTCGTAAATTTATAATAAATAACTTTGTAGATAAGAAAAGAATGGTATGATAGAAAGGCCGGAAAAAAACGGCGAACGTAAATTTGAGGAGGAAGCGGATTTGAAAAAGTTTTTCTTAGTCTTGTTCGCAGTGCTTTTAGTTTTTCCGCTTATGGTTCCAAGTATTAAAGCGGAAACAGTTTTGACGGTTAAAGAAGCAATTGAGGCATTTAAAAACACAGGCAAAGTAAATGCAGTTGTGGAAGGGTATATTATTGGATACACTACAAGCCCTTCTAAATATACAAATGACCCGGCAAAATTTGCAGACACAAACATCGCAATTGCAGATGCCCCGGGGGAAATAGATCCTGCAAAGATTATGCCTGTTCAGCTGCCACCAGGTGATGTACGAAAAGCGGTAAATGTAAAAGATCATCCTGAGTATGTGGGGAAAAAGGTTCGTTTAACAGGCACGCTTGAATTATATTTCAGTAGTCCTGGTTTAAAATCGGTTACGGCGTATCAATTTGAGAGCGGGCAACAAGAAAAAGTACAAGATGTTCAAATCAATCCAAACGGCGGTACAGTAGAGAAAGGTACAACGGTTACACTTTCTACATCTACGGAAGGAGCCACTATTTATTATACACTTGATGGCATGACACCAACGATGCAAAGCCTCGTGTATACAGCACCTTTCACAATTAGTAGCGATGTTGTTGTAAAGGCTATGGCGGTAAAAGAAGGTTTAGCAAACTCTAACATAGCAACAGCTTCATTCTTACTTAAAAATGAAAAACCTGTGCGTATACACGACATTCAAGGTACAAGCCATGTCTCACCATATGAGAACAAAAATGTATTTGATGTCGAAGGCGTTGTAACAGTAGTTGATAATAACGGTTTTTACATGCAAGATATAAAACCTGATGAAGATATGGCCACTTCTGAAGCTATTTACATATTCAAGCGTCAGCCCGGTGTGAAACCTGGAGACCTTGTTGCAGTTGACGGAGAAGTGGATGAATATGTCGGTGCGGGTTATTCAGATAAAATGAAAACTGACCTAGCGGGTACGCAGATCAAGGCAAGCCGTTTAACAGTTAAAGAGTCAAATATAGCTTTGCCGAGCGCAATTGTTCTAGGTAAGGATGGCTTACGTATTCCTAGTGAGATAGTAGACAATGATTCGTTTTCTGTTTTTGATCCTAGTGAAGATGCCATTGACTTTTATGAGAGTCTAGAAGGTATGCTAGTGGAAGTTCGCAATGCGGTAGTAGCTGGTCCGCAAAAATATGGTGATGTTTTTGTGACTATGGATAAGGGTACTTCTGAGCTACGCACACGCGGGGGCACACCAATACTTGCGGCGGGTGATTACAATCCAGAACGCCTATCCATTAAGACAGGAAGAGCATTTGTTACAAAGGCTGGAGACTTTTTTAAAGGAAGTATTACAGGGGTAGTTGGTTATGATTACGGTAATTATCGTATCATTCCTACAGGACAGTTGCCTGAATTGCAGGACGGCGGTTTGCAACGTGAACGCTCAGCGATTAAGCCTGCTATTGATAAAGTAACAGTAGCAACATTTAATATTGAAAACTTCTCTGCAAATCCCGAACAAACTTCTGATGAAAAGGTACAAGGCTTAGCTGCAGCGATTATTCATAATTTGAATATGCCTGACATAATTGCTGTACAAGAAATGCAGGATAATAATGGAACGGTAAACGACGGTACAACGGATGCTTCTTTAAGTGCAAAGCGCCTAATTGATGCAATTCGCGCTAATAAAGGTCCAGGATATAAATATGTTGATATTGCGCCTGAAAATAATCAAGACGGAGGCGCACCAGGTGCGAATATCCGTGTAGGTTTCTTGTATAACCCAACACGTGTTCAGTTTGTTCAGTCCGCTGACCATAAAAATTTATTGCCGCAAAACCCTATGAGAATTGGGACGAGCAATCCTTTATTTGATGATACAAGAAAGCCTCTAGCTGCCGAATTTCAATTTAAAGGACAAAACTTTGTAGTGATTTCCAATCATTTAAACTCTAAAATTGGCGATGCAACGCCATTTGGGAAAATTCAACCAATAGTACTTGGCAGTGAGCCAAAGCGGATAGAGCTGGCTGCAGAAGTAAATCGCTTTATGAAAAATATTGTAGACACAAAGAAAAATGCAGTTATAATCGCAGCAGGAGATATGAACGACTTTCAATTTTCTAAGCCGCTTCAAACATTAAAAGGCGATATTATGACGAACATGATGGAAACATTACCGCTTGAAAATCGCTATACGTATATTCATGACGGCAATGCTCAAGTGTTAGATCATATTTTAGTAACGAACAATGCGGCGTTATATACAAAGGTGCAGCCTGTTCATATCAATGCTGAGTTTATGCATGAGCATGGTAAGGTTAGCGATCATGATCCGGTTGTGGCGCAAATCGATTTGAAAAAGGTACGCAAGGCATCCTAAAGTAAATCCCTGTCCTAGGACAGGGATTTTTTCATCGTTTCATATGCATGCAGCGCACGTGCACGAGCAGCAGTATGGTCTACAATAGGGTAAGGATATGTTATACCGAGGATTACATTCGCTTCGTGCAGAACGGTTTTTGGTGCGACCCAAGGCCTATGAATATATTTGTTGGGTAAAGAGCGAAGTTCAGGAACCCATCTTCGCACGTATTCCCCTGTACCATCAAATTTCTCACCCTGTGTTACAGGATTGAAAATGCGGAAATACGGTGCAGCATCAGCTCCGCTACCTGCCACCCATTGCCATCCCATTGTATTATTAGCTAAGTCAGCATCAACCAGAGTGTCCCAAAACCAAGCAGCACCTTTCTGCCACGGAAGTAAAAGATGCTTAACTAAAAACGAAGAAACGACCATGCGTACGCGATTATGCATAAATCCAGTGGCCCAGAGTTCTCGCATCCCTGCGTCAACAAGTGGATATCCCGTTCGTCCTTTTGACCAAGCTTCGAAAGAATCTTCATCGTCACACCAAGGGAAATATTGGAAGCTTCCGTTAAGAGGCTCTGTTACAGTATGCGGGAAATGATGTAACAAATGATAAGCGAATTCTCGCCAAATGAGCTGACGTATAAATGCATGTCCTTCTTGTTTTGACGCAATATAATGATAGGCTGCTCGAGGGGAAAGTTGGCCGAATGCCAAATAAGGTGAAATGGCAGAATGAAGTGCATGAGCAGGGAAATCACGACCATTTTCATAATCGGAAATTTTATGTGATGCAAATGTTCGCAATTTAGCGTAAGCAGCACGTTCAGTAGGCTCCCAATTTTTTGCGATATCATCTATCCAGTTTACTTTCGGCAACAATTGCAAATCTTCAATCTCTAGAGTGTCATCATAAGAGAAAGCTGTTAGTTTTGGAATTGGGAAGGGTTCAGGTACATTCTGTGTCAAAAATGTTTTATAGTACGGTGTAAAAACTTTATAAGGCTCTCCATTTGTCTTTCTAACTGTATTAGGTGGAAGCAAAAGGTGAGATTCAAAGGTACGACATGCAATCTCTTCTTGCTTCAGTTGTGTTAGAATTTCTTGATCTTGTTGATAGGCATGTGGTTCATGGCGTGTATTCAAATAAAGTGCATCGGCATTTGTATCACGAATTATTTTACGTAAAATAGTAAGTGAATTCCCCTTTTGTATAATGAAGGGAATATTTAGTTTTGCCAAGCGTTCCTTTATATCATATAAGGCAGAATGAAGCCACCATTTGCTGGCACCTCCTGCACGCCAGCCCCCTTCATATTCTTCATCATAAATATATACCGGTAAAACTTTACCTACTGCGGCAGCTTGATATAAAGCTGGATTATCATATAAACGAAAATCTTTTCGAAACCAAACAATAATTCGTTGCTTCATGGTACTTTCTCTCCAGTTATATTGTATAGGTATTGTATAAAATAATTATATATTTTGTTCATTTTATCGTCTAGTAAAGATACTTATATTAGCTTTTGAAAATAATTTTACTTCACATCTCGAGAAGACTGTGATAGTATACACACATACTAACTGACCGAAATGTTCATTTGGTCATTCCGAGGTGAGAAGATGGCGATAGACCGAAGGCGAGCTGTGATAGAGGCGGCAACACAATCCTTTGCATCATTTGGTTACAAAGCAACGACAATGGATCATGTAGCCCGCTTAGCAAATGTCGGAAAAGGAACCATCTATACATTCTTTAAAAACAAAGAAGAGTTGTTTGGCGAAATCATTTCACATTTAATTTTAGAGATGAAAGCAGTAGCAGACGAATGTATAGACTCTGAAGGAACGTTTTTTGAAAATGTTCACCGTACATTATATCGTATATTGGAATTTCGAAAAGAACACCAGTTAACGATTAAGCTTGTACAAGAGGAAAGAGAAATTGGTACCCCGGAAGTACAAGAAATGATGCGGAAACTGGATAGTGCGATTATCTCATATATCAGTACCTATTTAGAAAAGGCGATTGCTAAGGGCGAAATAAGAAAATGCGATCCTGAAATTACAGCGTTTGTTATGCTTCGCTTGTATATATCGCTCATTTTTGACTGGGAAAGAACACGTCAGCCGCTTGAAAAAGAAGAAATTGCACAGTTGTTCGAGCTGTATTTACTGAAAGGATTATCAAAATGATGGTCCTTCTTCTTGCGAGAAAAATGACTAAATGAACAAAATGGTCAAATGTATAATTAGGAGGAGAAACAATAATGAGAGGATTAACGCTGCTAAAGAAAGAGTTCTTAGCGATTGTTAAAAACAAAAAGCTGTTGATTCCTTTACTAGGTGTATTATTTATTCCTGTATTGTATGCAGGGATGTTCTTGTGGGCCTTTTGGGATCCATATGAGCAGCTAAATGATCTACCTGTAGCCGTTGTGAATATGGACGAAGGAGCTGTAAAAGACGGTGAAAACTTGCAGGTAGGTAATGACCTTGTAAAGGAATTGAAAGACAATGATAATTTTAAGTGGGAATTTGTAAGTGAAGCAGAAGCAAAAAAAGGGATGGACGATCGCAAATACTATATGACTGTACGCATTCCAGAAAACTTCTCACATAATGCAACAACATTACTGGATGCAAACCCTGAGAAGTTGCAGCTTGAATATATCCCAAATGAAAGCTTGAACTTTCTTTCATCGCAAATCGGTGGTACAGCTATCGACAAGTTAAAGCAGGAAGTTGCGCATACAGTTAGCAAAACATATGCAGAAAAGGTATTTGCTGATATTACAAAGGTGTCTGATGGCTTAGCACAAGCGGCTGAGGGTGCTAATAAGCTCCGCGACGGTTCACAAACATTAACGGATAAACTAAATGAAGTCAAAGATGGTGCACCAAAGCTATACAATGGTGCAGAAACAATTACGAACAAATTAGGTGAGCTAACAGGCGGTGCAACACAGCTATATAATGGTTCACAAACATTGACGGATAAATTAAATGAAGTCAAAGATGGTGCGCCAAAGCTATATGATGGTGCGCAAACGATTACGAACAAATTAGGTGAGCTAACAGGTGGTGCGACAGAACTTTATGCTGGTTCACAAACACTTGCAAGCAAATTAGGAGAAGTAAGCCAAGGGGCACCGCAACTGTATGCAGGTTCTCAGGCAATTACAAAGGGTGCATCAGATTTAGCAGCTGGAATGCCTGCATTGCAAGCAGGTGCTGAGAAATTGAACAAAGGTGCAGCCGCAACAGCAGAAGGTGCAAAGAGTGTGGGAGCCGGTTTAGAGGCTTTAAATCAAAAAATGAATGCACTTCCTGAGCCTTATAAAGAAGAAATGCAAAAAGCAGTACAACAATTAATTGAAGGTAATAAGCAAGTAATTGGTGGTGCTCAAACTGTTTCTGAGGGCAATGCGACATTAGCGGAAAAGACAACAGCAATTAGTCAAGGTGCAAACCAATTAGCAGCCGGATCTGGTCAGTTGACTGAGAAGCTAGGTGTGTTAAGCCAAGGTGCGCCGCAGCTGGCTGAAGGTGCAGCGAAGTTATCTGATGGATTAGGTAAACTAGCAGCAGGTTCTAATCAGCTAGCAGCCGGATCTGGTCAATTGGCAGAAAAATTGGGTGGGTTAAAAGATGGAGCGCCGTTACTTGCGGATGGAGCGGTAAAATTGTCTGATGGATTAGATAAGCTTGTATTAGGATCTGGTCAGCTAGCGGCAGGGTCTGGTCAGTTAACAGAAAAGCTCGGCGGATTAAAAGATGGAGCGCCGCTGCTTGCGGATGGATCTAAGCAAATTTTAGACGGACAATACGAGCTAGCTTCTAAGCTTGGCGATGCAGCGAAAGAAACAGGTGAAGTAAAAACGAATGAAAACACGTATGATATGTTTGCTGATCCTGTTAAAGTGAAAACAGAAAAAGTAGCGGAAGTACCGAACTATGGAACAGGCTTTACACCATACTTCCTATCATTAGGTTTGTTTGTAGGTGCATTGCTTCTTTCTATTGTGTTCCCGCTTCGTGAAACAGTAGGAGAACCAAAAAGTGGCTTCAGCTGGTTTATTAGCAAGTTTGGTATTTTACTAGGTGTAGGTGTTATTCAAGCGCTTGTTGCAGATCTCATTTTGTTTGTTGGACTTGATATTGAAGTGAAAAGTGTACCATACTTCATACTATTTAGTATTTTAACAAGTTTAACATTCATTGCGCTTGTACAGTTTCTTGTTACAGCATTTAGTGATGCAGGACGCTTCATGGCAATCATTGTATTAATCTTGCAATTAACAACAAGTGCGGGTACATTCCCGATTGAGCTGGTACCAAAGGCTCTTCAAGTGTTCAATACTTGGCTGCCAATGACGTATTCTGTTTCAGGCTTTAAAGCTGTTATTTCAAGCGGTGATTTTGGATTTATGTGGGAAAATGCTGCTATTTTAGCTGCTTATATTGGTGTGATGGCACTTGGAACCATCGCTACACTTACAGTTATTCATAAACGTTATTTTGGCCGATTTACTGATGCTGAATAAGTGAACGCCTGCAGTTTCTGCAGGCGTTTTTCTTTTTATGCATTGAAAGTTTCGCGTTGTTCCTATATAATGTAAAACGGAAACGCTTACATTGTTAAGGGGGAGAAATTTGTGTCAACAATTGAGGACGTTGCAAAGCTGGCGGGGTTATCTCGAACAACCGTATCACGCGTAATCAACAACCATCCATACGTATCGGATGATAAAAAGAAAAGGGTTGCAGTTGCGATGCATACGCTCGGTTTTGTGCCGAATTCTGCTGCGCGGAGGCTTCGTAAGCAAAGGGCAGAGACAATTGCTGTTTTAGTGCCTCGTGTAACGAACCCCTTTTTCAGTAAGTTAATAGAGTCGCTCGAGATGGCGGCTTCGGAATACAAATATAAACTTATTATTTGTCAAACGCGTTATTTGCCGGAAAAAGAGCTGGAATATTTACAGCTATTAGCTACGAAACAAGTAGACGGTATCATCTTGTGCTCACTTCAAAATAAATGGGAGCACGTTGAACCCTATCTAGAACATGGCCCAATCGTACTTTGTAATGAGTATGCAGAAGAAGCAAAAATACCAACAGTTAAGTTTAACCAAATTGAAGGCGCTTACGAAGCTACAAAGCATTTATTGGAGCAAGGACATCGCCGTTTGTTGTTCTGTAGTGGTAGTGAGCAAAGTATGGTTGTACAGCATCGTAAAATGGGATTTTTACGAGCAGTAGCAGAACATAAGCTACAGGTAGAGTCTGTAGAATTTATTGAAAACGCATATGATATTGAAGATGGACGCCGTGTGTTTCATGCAATTTCACACATGAACAAAATTCCAACCGCTATTTTCGCTGGCGGTGATGAGGTGGCGGCCGGCATCATATCCGAAGCAAAGCGTAATCTATGGCATGTACCGGAACAACTTGCGGTTGTAGGGTTTGATAATCAGTTGCTTTCTGAGATTACCGAGCCTGCTATTACAACAGTGTGTCAACCTGTAGATAAAATGGCTTATAAAGTGATCGAAGTGATAATGGACAAGATTGTCACAAAACGATACCGTCACAAAGAAATATACGAATTTGATTTAGAGCTCGTTGTAAAAGGATCGACTGTAAAAAATATGATGATGTTAGCATGAAAAAGCATCGCGGTATATGCCGCGATGCTTTTTTGGTGCAAAGATTTACTATAATCAGCATTCTCCTGTATGAATGCAGTCTTCACATTGATTGTGGTACGCTTCGTGTTGTTCATCAATCTCTTTACCGCACTTGCAACAGTTTTTTGGCGGTAAATTTCTGAAAAACTCCATTGGATTTTGTAACATGAACGATTCCCCCATTCATTTTGTTATTTCTATTGTATTAATACAATTATATTTAGTCAACATCTGTTTTATAACAAATTAAAAAATGATGAAAATGTCCTGTAAAACGATTATAGTTAAAGGGCATTGTAAAAACTGAAAAGGAGAGGATGTGAGCAAATGAAACTTACAGTTGTGGGCTTTTGGGGTGGTTATCCAGAAGCTGGAGAAGCGACATCAGGTTATTTGTTGGAGTATGAGGGATTTCAATTGCTTATTGATTGTGGCAGCGGTGTACTGTCACAATTGCAAACATACATAGGTGTAGATGAGCTAGATGCTGTGGTGATATCGCATTATCATCACGATCATATTGCAGATATTGGGGTTTTACAATATGCGCGCCTCATCCAATTTTTTAATGGGGAAAAGCTCCCTACTTTACCGATTTACGGACATCAATTGGATCAACAAGGTTTTGCGTCTTTAACACATGCCCCTTATACAGCAGGCATGGCGTACAACCCAGAAGAAGAGCTACAAATTGGTCCGTTTACGATTACATTTCTGCCAACGAAGCATCCTGTACCATGCTTTGCGATGCGAATTACAGCAGGAACAAGTACGATTGTATATACAGCTGATACAAGCTACTTACCTGAGTTGGCGCCGTTCACAAAAGGAGCAGACTTATTTATTTGCGAATGCAATATGTATGCACATCAGGACGGGAAAGATGCAGGACATTTAAATAGTACAGAAGCTGGTCAGATTGCACAGGAGGCAAAAGTAGGGCAGCTGCTGCTGACGCATTTGCCGCATGCTGGCAATGTAGCTGATTTGGTACAGGAAGCACGCGTTGTGTATGATGGGCCTATTGAACTGGCACGAAGCGGTTATATTTGGAATGTATGAGGTGAACGTATGTTATTTATCGACAACAAAGGGATTACAGACCCCACAATTAACTTGGCAATCGAAGAGTACTGTCTGAAAAGCTTAGACATTAATGAAACGTACTTGCTGTTCTATATTAATGAACCATCTATTATTATTGGCAAAAACCAAAATACGGCGGAAGAGATTAATGCGGACTATGTAAGAGAAAAAGGTATTCACGTTGTGCGCAGACTGTCTGGGGGCGGCGCGGTGTATCATGATTTAGGTAACCTCAATTTTAGCTTTATTACGAAAGATGATGGGGAAAGTTTTCATAACTTTAGAAAGTTCACTGAGCCAGTCATTGAAGCGTTGCAAGCACTTGGTGTACATGCCGAATTGAGCGGTCGCAATGACATTTTGGCGGAGGGCAGAAAAATTTCCGGTAATGCGCAATTCTCTACTAAGGGAAGAATGTTTAGCCATGGTACTTTACTGTTTGATTCTCATATTGAAGATGTTGTAGGTGCATTGAACGTGAAAATGGATAAAATTCAATCAAAAGGAATTAAATCCATTCGCAGTCGTGTTGCAAATATTAGCGAGTTTTTAGAAGAGAATATGACGATAGAACAATTTAGGCAGCTATTACTTGAGACAATCTTTCAAACGAAGAATATTCCCTCCTATGAGCTTACAGATGCTGATTGGAAAGAGATTTATAAACTGGCTGAGGAGCGCTATCGGAACTGGGATTGGAATTATGGTAAATCTCCAAGATGTAATGTGCAGCACTCACATCGCTTCCCAATTGGACAGGTTGATGTGCGTTTGGAAGTAGAAAAAGGCATCGTCAAAACATGTAAAATTTATGGTGACTTTTTTGGAGTTGGGGATGTACAGGATTTAGAGCAAACCTTACAGGGACGAAAGTTTGCTAAAGAAGATTTTGAAGCAGCTTTAGCAAACATAGATATACAACGTTATTTTGGTGATATAACAAAAGAAGAGTTTGTTTCCTTATTCTTTTAAACCAAGCAAACCGGTCATTTGCGATGACCGGTTTGCTTTTTATTGAATTGACAAGTAAATTGGCCATACCACCTAAAATGCTTAAAAAGCTTACATTTTATTGCTTTTATTTTCCTGCAAAACAAATTTCCCTTGCTTAATCAATTTTCAATCAATTATAATATATTTGAATTTTTATAATTTTTATAAAAAGGGGGCTTCTCTGTGAATCTCGTTCACTCACTGTTAGAGACGGCAAGGGAGAAGGGAGAAAAGCCGGCTTATATCTTTGGAGATAAAGCCACATCGTACGCGGAGTTAGGTGGCGCTGTTACGAAATTTGCAAGCGGTTTGTCTAAGCTAGGGGTAAAGCAGGGCGATCACGTGGCGTTGCTGCTGGGAAATTCACCGTATTTTGTTATCGGTCTTTACGGAGCAATGCGTGTTGGTGCAACTGTCATTCCAATTAATCCAATTTACGCACCAGATGAAATTCAGTATATTTTGCAAAATGGTGATGTGAAAACGATTATTGGACTTGATGTATTGTTATCGGTGATGCAGCATCTTGCACCGACGTTACCGGGCGTGGAGCATATTATTGTATGTCCAACGTCCGAAACAGAAGTTGTGGAAACAGAAAAAATGAAATCGTTTACAAGTGTAATTGCTGCAGGCGATTTTTCACTTCCGATGCCGGAGTTAAAAGATGATGATACGGCAATCATTTTGTATACGTCCGGTACGACAGGAAAACCGAAGGGAGCTATGCTAACGCACCGAAATTTGTACAGCAATGCCAGTGATGTAGCTTCTTATTTACAGTATACGGAGCATGATAAAGTAGTAGCGGCACTGCCTATGTTCCATGTATTCTGTTTAACTGTTTCTTTAAATGCACCAATCGTAAATGGTGCTACGGTTTTAATCATACCGAAATTTAGTCCAAAAGAAGTATTTCGCGTCGTAAGCAGCTATGAGGCAACTGTATTCGCCGGAGTACCTACTATGTACAACTTCTTATTTCAGTATCCAGAAGGAAATCCTGATGATTGGAAAACGCTGCGTCTATGTATTTCAGGAGGAGCATCGTTACCAGTCGCGTTGCTTGAAAACTTTGAAAAGAAATTTAATGTGATGATTTCCGAAGGGTATGGTTTGTCAGAGGCATCTCCGGTTACATGTTTTAATCCGTTAGACCGCCCGCGTAAAGCTGGCTCAATAGGAACAAACATCATAAATGTTGAAAATAAAATTGTCAATGAGCTGGGTGATGAAGTAAAGCCGGGTCAGGTTGGTGAATTAATTGTCCGTGGCCCAAACGTCATGAAAGGATATTACAAAATGCCTGAAGATACAGCTGCAACAATTCGTGACGGCTGGCTATATACAGGAGATTTGGCTCGCATGGATAAAGAAGGTTACTTTTATATTGTAGATCGCAAAAAGGATTTAATTATTGTTGGTGGTTATAACGTCTATCCACGCGAGGTGGAGGAGGTTCTTTATAAGCATCCGGCAGTTATGGAGGCTGTGGTTCTGGGCATCCCTGATTATAATCTGGGAGAAGCTGTAAAAGCATACGTAGTAATGAATGATGCTTCAGTCAGTAAAGTAGAATTGCTTACATATTGCGCACAGCACCTTGCGAAGTATAAGGTTCCGTCTTCAATTGAATTTTTAGAAGAGCTTCCAAAGAATACAACAGGCAAAATTTTGCGCCGAGCATTAAAAGAAGAAGTTAGAGTATAAGAAAAGGCGGCTGATTATTTCAGTCGCCTTTATAGTTGCGCTTGAGTTGCTTTTAATACTTTGTTTTGATTAAAATTTTCCTCGCCCAGCCCAAACATTTTAATTAAACGATTATTATCATCCAGAAGATATGTATTGGAAGTATGTACAGTTTTTTCATCCCAACTCTCCTCCTGTTGTCCTCATGCATGAGGATAACAGGAGGAGAGTGAATATTTCATGAACTTTCCCGAGCTTGTTCTAATTTAGTGGACAACAACTACAATAGTAATAGAGAGAGTTTGGACATCAAGGAGGGGAAGAATGAAAAAAGTTATCGGTTGGTCGCTTTTTCTGTATGTTGGTTTTGGCTTGTTCATATATTGGTATTTGTTTTATGGAACGAGCACAGCAATTCCTGAGATATATAAGGGATCTAGTGCGGATCCGGCAACATTTATGAGTCAGCGTGAGCTAGTTTTAAGCCAGGATTTTTCGCGTATTAAATATTTGCTGTACTTTCTTGCTACCCCATTTGAGTGGCTGGTTCTGCTGTTAATCTTAGTCCTTGGTATATCTCGTAACTTTGAAAAATGGGCAAAGCAAAGTGCTAAGCCTAAGATTCTGCAAATTGGTGTTTATTTATTTTACTTATCACTGTTAACAACAGCACTAGCACTTCCATTTCAGTGGATAGGCTATCGGATATCGAAGTTTTACCAGATCTCAACGCAAACAACTGCAAGTTGGGTGAAGGACCATATTATTGATTTTTGGGTGAATTTTGTCTTTATGTTTGTTATTGTGGCAGTGTTGCTTTGGTTGATGAAAAGAAGCGAGCGCTGGTGGTTGTACGCATGGTGCTTATCAGTGCCATTCACGATTTTCATGACCTTTATTCAGCCGGTTTTTATAGATCCGCTGTACAATGATTTTCAGCCGCTACAGAATAAACAGTTAGAAACTAAAATTTTGAAATTAGCACAACAAGCAGATATTCCTGCAAGTCATGTATATGAAGTAAACATGTCAGAGAAGACGAATGCGTTAAATGCATATGTAACAGGAATTGGATCTAATTCAAGAATTGTTTTGTGGGATACGACACTCAAACAGTTGAGCGAGAATGAGATTTTATTTATTATGGCGCATGAAATGGCGCACTACGTAAAAAAACATATTTATTGGGCGCTCGCAGGTTCCATTGCATTATCATTTGTTGGTCTGTATCTGATTAGCCGCTTAATCAATCGTACAATTCGGAGATTTGGTCATATCTTTCACATTCCATCTATCAGCAGTTTTTCCGTACTGCCGCTGTTTTTTCTCTTGTCATCTGTATTATCGTTCGCTGCAAGCCCAGCGATGAATTATGTATCGCGTGCAGAGGAACGCGCATCAGATACATATGCGATGGAGCTAACGAACGACAATGAAGCAGCGGTCATGACGTTTCAAAATTTGTCTAAAACAAGTTTAAGTCAAGTCAATCCACCAGGACTTGTGAAACTTTTCTTGTATACACATCCGACTATTTTAGAACGCATTCAATATTTGGAGCAGTATGAGAAGAAATAGCATACTAACATAAGTTGCCAGTGACAGTTTGAGGTAGTTTCCAGGCGACGATCCTATAGGATCGTCTTTTTCTGTTGTAATACAGAATTTATTAAAGAAAACGCTTTCAATAAACTTTGGTAGCTTTTTCTGTACTTTCACTGAAAAAATTCAAAAATATCTTCCTTTTCAGAAAGTTTGTTATATAATATGTATTAGAAATTAAAACTGTTATAAAACAGAAAGGGGAAACAGAGATGACGACACAAACATCGGGAGTGTCCATCACAGGGCGACTATCGCTTGGGTATTCTGATATTTTGACACCAGAAGCACTTAAATTTTTGAAGGCTCTTCATGAAAACTTCAATGACCGGCGAAAAGAGCTGCTTCAAAAGCGCAAGGAAAAGCAGGAAGCAATTGACCGAGGTGTGTTTCCGACATTCTTGCCGGAAACAGCCCATATTAGAAATAGCAATTGGACGATTGCACCTCTTCCTGCAGATTTGCAAGATCGTCGTGTGGAAATAACAGGGCCCGTAGACAGAAAGATGGTTATTAATGCATTGAATTCTGGCGCTCGTATGTTTATGGCCGACTTTGAAGATGCTAATGCACCGATGTGGGAAAACAATCTAGATGGACAAGTAAATTTACGTGATGCAGTGAATCGTACCATTTCATTTGTCAGTTCAAATGGAAAAGAGTACAAGTTGAATGAAAAGACAGCGGTTCTTTTAGTGAGACCACGCGGATGGCATTTAAACGAAAAGCATGTGTTGATTGAAGGTGAAGAAATATCTGGCAGTTTGTTTGACTTCGGTTTATTTTTCTTTCATAACGCCAAAACACTTTTGGCAAGCGGAAGCGGACCTTATTTTTACTTGCCGAAGCTGCAAAGCTATCTAGAAGCGCGCCTTTGGAATGACGTGTTCATCTATGCGCAGGAATACATCGGTATCCCTAAAGGGTCTATTAAAGCCACGGTTCTGCTTGAAACCATTCATGCCGCATTTGAAATGGATGAGATTTTATATGAGCTACGCGAGCATTCAGCGGGGCTCAATTGCGGACGCTGGGATTATATCTTTAGCTATTTAAAAACATTTGCGAAGCACGAAGCATTTCTGCTGCCTGATCGAGCGCAGGTAACGATGACTGCACCGTTTATGGAGGCGTATTGTCTACGTGTCATTCAAACATGCCATCGCCGCAATGCCCCGGCAATGGGTGGGATGGCAGCCCAAATTCCTATTAAAAATGATCCACAAGCGAATGAAGAAGCCTTCCAAAAGGTTCGGGCTGACAAGGAGAGAGAAGCAAACAACGGCCACGATGGTACATGGGTAGCGCATCCAGGCCTTGTGTCTGTGGCATTGGAAGTTTTTAATCGGGTTATGCCAAACGCTAATCAGATTGATAGAAAAAGAGAAGATGTACATGTAACGGAGGAAGAGTTACTGCGAGTGCCAACTGGTACTATTACGGAACAAGGGCTGCGGACGAATATTAATGTCGGCATTCAGTATATTGCGTCATGGCTTAGTGGCAGGGGAGCGGCACCTATCCATAACCTAATGGAGGATGCAGCAACAGCCGAGATTTCTCGCGCCCAGGTGTGGCAATGGGTACGTCATCCAGAAGGACGCTTTGAAAATAGCACCAACATTACAATGGAATTGGTTGCGCAATATCAGGAGGAAGAAGTAGAGAAGATTAAGCGAGAAGGTGCGTATGAACCAGATAAACTGCAACAAGCATCTCGGTTGTTCACAGCTTTGGTACAGGATGATAACTTTGTAGAATTTTTAACGTTGCCTGGATACGAACTATTATAAAAGGGAGATGGATGAGAATGATAAATCAAAAAGCACAACAATTACAAGAAAGCTGGGAGCTAGATCCACGATGGAAAGGCATTGAGCGTCCGTATACAGCGCAGGATGTGCTTCGTCTGCGCGGTTCAATTGAAATTGAGCACACACTTGCACGCCGCGGTGCGCAAAAACTATGGAACAGCTTGCATACGGAGGATTATATTCATGCATTAGGCGCCTTAACAGGAAATCAAGCAATGCAGCAAGTAAAGGCTGGTTTAAAGGCAATTTACTTGAGTGGCTGGCAGGTAGCTGCGGATGCGAACTTGTCCGGTCATATGTATCCGGATCAAAGTCTATATCCTGCTAATAGTGTACCAGCTGTGGTAAAGCGTATTAACCAAACACTGCAGCGTGCGGATCAAATTCAACATATGGAAGGCAGCGCCGATGTAGATTATTTCGTACCAATTGTTGCGGATGCAGAAGCAGGCTTTGGCGGTCAGCTTAATGTATTTGAATTAATGAAGGGAATGATTGAAGCGGGAGCTGCAGGCGTTCACTTTGAAGACCAGCTTTCCTCCGAGAAAAAGTGCGGACATCTTGGCGGAAAGGTATTATTACCAACACAAACGGCAGTGCGTAACTTAATTGCAGCGCGCTTAGCGGCAGACGTGATGAACGTGCCGACAATCATCGTAGCGAGAACAGATGCGGATGCAGCGGATTTGATTACAAGTGACATTGATCCAGCTGACCAGCAGTTTATTACAGGTGAAAGAACACCGGAGGGCTTTTTCCGTACAAGAGCTGGCCTTGACCAGGCGATTGCGCGAGGTCTTGCTTATGCACCATATGCAGACTTAATTTGGTGCGAAACATCTGAACCGAACTTAGAGGATGCGAAGCGTTTTGCTGAGGCTATTCATGAAAAATTCCCAGGAAAACTGCTTGCTTACAACTGCTCTCCATCTTTCAATTGGAAGAAGAAGCTAGATGATGAAACCATTGCGAACTTCCAAAAAGAAATTGCAACATACGGCTATAAATTCCAATTTGTTACGCTAGCTGGCTTCCATTCCTTGAATTACGGTATGTTTGAATTAGCACGCGGATACAAGGAGCGCGGGATGGCTGCATACTCTGAACTGCAACAGGCAGAATTTGCTGCAGAGGAGCATGGCTATACGGCAACGCGTCATCAGCGTGAAGTGGGAACAGGTTACTTTGATCAAGTGGCGCAGGTAATAACCGGAGGAACATCATCTACAACTGCATTAAAAGGTTCTACAGAAGAAGAACAATTTGCGAAGTAATGTGAAGCAGCGCCGTGAGCGCTGCTTTTATTATATAGGCTGTGTTAATTAGCATTTGTTGATGGGAGTAAGGGAGAACACGCAGAAAGCGAATCCCTGTAAAGGAAATCAGCAACACCTCTTAATAGAGCCAAATAAAAAAGAAAGCATAAAAGCTCGGATGTTGTCGTTTTTTAAGTTTATGTTAAAACGTTATGTTAGTTTTTATATTTTTTATATAACGTTATAAAGATGTTAAAATATTGAAAACTTTTACATAAAGTGGGTTTTGTATGGTAGGATTTTTTATGTAAAGCCCATTCTATAAAAAAGGAGGAACTCTTTAGGAAGAATGGTTAAAATTCGAAGGATTATTTATAGGGTAAATACAACAAAACATTGTACTTGTATCTGTTTTGTAGAATAATTAGTTAGGGCTTTTATGACTGCGAAAGACAAATACACTTTTTTTGTTTAGATAATAACCTTCGAATTTTTATTTCCTAATATATTTATTTAATGATTAAGAGGTTGATAAAATGATTGATTACTAAACTGTTAATGAGGTGAGTAACATGGCAAGACAGGAACGTTTTGAAGATGAGGATCTTGTGAGATGTGCAGACAGCTATATTATAAATAAAGACACGATAGCTGTGTTGCCAGTAACAAGGGTGGGAAAACCAACTATTTCAATGGTTATCGAAGAAGAACAAGTAATCTATATCTTACAAGAACCTGTTGATATTATAAAGACGAGTTGTCGCTCTTATGGCTCCAGCCTAGAGGGCAGAATTGAAGGAACTCGTGAGTTAATCGGAACCGTCAATAAAGCTCCTATTGTTATTCATGATCGGTTATATTATTTTCCTACAACATCTTATACAAGAGAAGATTGTGCTTGGATCTCTCATTCACATGCTGCAAAAAGTAAACCCCTCTCACCTAAGACCCTACTTTTGAAATTTATTAATGGACAGACGATTAAATTACCTATGTCTCATCAATCCTTCACCAATCAATTGAATCGAACAGCACAGCTCCGCTCTGTATACGAAAATAGCAGGGAGCGTCGTAAATTTCCTTATCTTGTGGTCTTAGAGGCAGAAGAGCTTTTAGGCAATCAGAAAGGAAAGAGTACTTACTTATCGGATTGGAAAGATTGATTTTCATTTGCGAATGTTGTGTATAGCTCTGTACATAGGAATGTCAGTGCATGAAAAAACTTTGCTCTATGGCTGGGCAAAGTTTTTTCATGTAGGTACAGGTGTATTATTACTTAAGAAAATGGACAAAAAATGATACAATGTATATAGAAGGAACTAATTTATTTGTGAATGAGTATATTTAAGGAAAAGGAGCCAAGTACTGTACATGGAGCTTCAAACAATACAGCAATACTTCACAATTGAAAATATGCAACAGCTACTACAAAGCTATCGGAATTTTGGACCGATGGCTGGTATTTTGCTTCCGATGCTTGAAGCATTTTTACCATTTTTACCTCTGTTTGCATTTATTATGGCAAACGCTGCAGCATATGGCCTTTGGGGAGGTTTTTTTTATTCTTGGCTCGGTTCCTGTATCGGCTCATTGTTGCTATTTTTACTAATTCGGAGCTTTGGAAGACATCGGTTTTTTGGATTTGTCAATCGTCATCCAAAGGTTCGTAAATCTATGAGCTGGATTGAGCGGAAGGGATTCGGACCCATTTTTCTACTTTTTTGTTTACCTTTTTCTCCATCGGCACTCATCAATGTGGTTGCTGGCCTTTCAAGGATTAGCAAGAAACAATTCGTTCTTGCTCTGTTACTCGGGAAAGTAGTCATGATTTTAGGTATGAGTTATATTGGCTACGATATATTCTCTTTTGTCAAAAAGCCGATCAAAACATTAATTGTAGCTGGTATTGTGTTTGTTTTATGGTATATAGGTAAGAAAATCGAAATAAGACTTGAGCTGGGAAAAGAGTAGCACGAATCTCTTCTTAAATATGTAAAAACTGGGTTGCAGGGGTGTTCGAGTATGTCGAATATCCTTCTTTTATATAGAAGTTCAGAAAGGTGGTTGTATATGTCATTGCGTATTGTATTGGGACGAGCTGGAACTGGTAAAAGTGCCCTATGCCTACGAGAAATGCATGAGGAGCTCAATCAAAGACCAAAAGGGGAAAGTATTATTTACTTAGTACCTGAACAAATGTCATTCCAGGCGCAGCAGGCACTAGGGAGTTCTATCCGAGCACAGGTATTCAGCTTTTCACGACTTGCTTGGAAGGTGCTTCAGGAGACCGGTGGAGCAAGCAGGCTTCATATTGATGAAGCGGGTGTAAATATGCTTCTTCGTAAAATTGTGGAAGGCCGTAAAGGTGAGCTGCGTGTCTTTCAAAAAGCCGCAAAGCAAAATGGCTTTTTTGAACAGCTTGGCGGCATGATTGCTGAATTGAAACGCCATAATGTAACACCGGCAGATATGTATGGGGTATGGCAAGAAGCTGAAGCTAAGCATGCTCCACTTCTTGCCAGCAAAATACACGATCTACAGCTGTTATATGAAGATTTTGAACGTGCCCTTATCGGAAAATATTTAGACTCTGAGGATTATATTAAGCTTCTTGCTGAAAAGCTTCCACAATCTTCTTACATGAAAGATGCAATTATATATGCGGACGGCTTTCATACATTCTTACCACAGGAGCTCAATGTGTTAAAGCGGATGTTACAACATGGCGCCAAACTTACGGTTACACTCGTACTTGATGCGCCGCAAAAGCAGGAGCTGGACTTATTTTACACAACAGCGCGCACATATGAACGGCTTATGAAAATAGCAGCCGATTTACGAATTGAGGCCAACAGCATTGTGCTGGAGGAGCAACACCGTTTCAAAGGAAGTGCGTCGCTTGCTCATATCGAGAAATATTTTGAATCTATTCCGCCGAAATATTTTGCTGGGAACAGTAATTTAACAATTTATACTGCTGCAAACCGACAAGCTGAGGTTGAAGGTGTCGCGCGGGAAATCCGAAGACTTGTAAGAGAAGAAGATTACCGTTATCGTGATATCGCCGTGATGTTGCGGAACGGCGCAAGTTATGATGACAGCATAAAATCGCTTTTTACAGCAAATGAAATCCCGTTTTTCATTGATGAAAAACGCTTGATGTTACACCATCCCGTAGTAGAACTAATTCGTTCTGCACTGGAGGTGATCGAGGGGAATTGGCGCTATGAAGCGGTCTTTCGCTGTATCAAAACCGAACTGTTGTTTCCTCGTCGCTCTCATTTGTTAAAGCTTAGAGAAGAAATGGATGCGTTTGAGAATTATTGTCTTGCTTATGGTATGCAAGGTAAAAAGTGGACAAATGGTGAGAGATGGGTGTATAGGCGCTACCGTTCTTTAGAGACAACATTGCAAACCGATAATGAACGCGAGACAGAAGAGCGTATGAATAACTTACGGGATATAGTAGTAAAACCTATTTTTACGCTGCAAAAGCGGTTGAAGCGTGCAAAATCTGTACGCAAGATGTGTGAAGCTATATATTTATTTTTGGAAGAGCTTCGTGTGCCAAGAAAGCTAGAGGCAATGCGAAAGAAAGCAGAACAAGAAGGAAACTTGCTGTTTGCTAATGACCATGAACAAGTATGGCATGCTGTGATTGACTTGTTGGATAAATATGTAGAAATGCTTGGTGATGAGAATATGTCACTGCAGCTTTTCATTGAAGTGATGTCTACAGGTCTTGCTTCATTGCGCTTTGCCAACATTCCTCCTTCTCTTGATCAAGTATTAATTGCTAATATAGACCGTTCTCGCTTGGCAAATGTGCGTGCACTATTTTTAATTGGCGCGAATGAAGGTGTAATCCCTGGTTTGCCTGCAGATGAAGGAATGTTATCTGACGAGGAACGAGAGACCTTGCTGGGCAGTGGTATAGAGCTCGCTTCAACAACACGGCAAAAGATGTTAGAAGAACAATTTATTGTGTATCAGGCGTTAACACGAGCATCTCATCGTTTATATATAAGCTGTCCATTCGCGGATGAGGAAGGGAAAGTATTGCTACCATCGGGGCTTTTCAAAAAGCTAAAAGCACTTGTCCCAAGCGCTGAACAAGAGTTTCTAACGAATGAGGTACAAGAGGGGAAAGTAGAATATATTACAACCCCTGCGATGACGCTTTCGCATTTGGTACAGCAGTTGCAGTTTTGGAAGCAAAGCGGTTATAAGACCGACTTGTCTTTTTGGTGGGATGTATATAATTTTTATGTACAATCGCCGCAGTGGCACGAGCATAGCAAACGTGTGCTCTCCAGTTTGTTTTATCGGAACGAAGCAAAGCCACTTCATAAATCCGTAAGCTCGGCTCTTTATGGAGAAACGATTAAAGGCAGTGTTTCACGTATGGAGCTGTTTCAGCGTTGTTCATATGCTCACTTTGCACAGCATGGGCTGGCGCTTCGAGAACGTGACATTTTTAAAATTGATGCCCCTGATATTGGAGAGCTTTTTCATGCCGCGCTCAAAAGTATTGCTGATCGTTTAACGCAGCAAAGCAGGAGTTGGGCTGATTTGAGCCGGGCAGAATGTGAACATTTAGCGATGGAAGCCATGGAGGTGCTGGCGCCACTTTTGCAAAAGGAAATTTTATTAAGCTCGAATCGCCATCATTATTTAAAGCACAAGCTGCAGCAAATTATTTTCCGTGCTTCTCTTATACTTAGTGAGCATGCGAAGTCGAGCGGCTTTGTGCCGGTGGATCTTGAGGTGCCGTTTGGTATTGGAGCTGATGCATTGCCGCCGCTTCATTTTCAACTGGCAAACGGTACGAAAATGGAGGTTGTCGGTCGCATTGACCGTGTTGATATGGCAGAGGGAGAGCAAGGAACGTTCCTACGCATTATTGATTATAAATCAAGCGCCAAATCACTCGACATGACTGAGGTGTATTATGGACTAGCGCTACAAATGCTTACCTATTTGGATGTTGTTATTGAAAATGCCGGGAAATGGGTGAAGGATAAGCAGGCTACACCGGCGGGAGTACTGTATTTTCATGTGCATAATCCAGTCGTGGAGATTAAGGGTGATGCAACGGATGCAGACATTGACAGAGAAATTTTACGCAAGTTTAAGATGAAAGGTTTATTACTGGGGGATACAGAGGTTGTTCGTTTGATGGATGCCTCATTAACGTCAGGTTCTTCGGATATTGTATCTGCAGGATTAAAAAAGGATGGGACCTTCAGTGCTTATTCATCCGTTGCAAGCGAGCAGGAGTTTCATACATTAAAACAATATGTACGACGCACGTTTCAAGATATTGGAACAAGCATTACAGAAGGAGTCATTGACATTGCACCGTACAAGCTGAAGACGAAAGTGGCCTGCGGCTTTTGTCAGTTTAAATCAGTTTGTCAATTTGATGAATCATTGCAGGAAAATGAGTACCGCATACTGCGTCCTCTAAAAGAGGCGGAAGCGCTAATGAAAATGAGAGAGGAGGGAGAACGATGATAAAGCCGGCTCATGTGCATTGGACAGATGATCAATGGAAAGCAATTGTTGCAGAGGGCAGTGATATTTTGGTAGCTGCAGCAGCAGGTTCCGGTAAAACTGCTGTACTGGTTGAGCGCATTATTCAAAAGTTAATTGGACCGAACCCAATTGATGTAGATCGTTTGCTTGTTGTTACCTTTACGAATGCTTCTGCACAGGAGATGAAAACGAGAATTGCAGAAGCGTTGGACAAAGAGCTTGCAAAGCAGCCGCATTCACAGCATTTACGCAAACAGCTGAATCTGCTGGGACGTGCTTCTATCTCAACCCTACACTCCTTTTGCTTGCAAGTAATTCGTAACTATTATTACATGATTGATGTAGACCCTGGGTTTCGCATTGGCAGTCAAGCCGAAATTGAATTATTAAAAGAGGAAGTCTTACACGACTTGCTCGAAGAGGAGTATGGTCTGGAAGGAAATGAGCCGTTCTTCGATCTTGTAGAACGCTATACAAGTGATCGAAGTGATCATGACTTACAGGATATGATCCTTGCTTTTCATAGAGAAGCGACTTCTCATCCTAACCCAAAGGGCTGGCTACAACACATTAGGGATCTGTACAAAGAAGCCAATCATATAGACGAATTACCGTATACATCATATTTGTTAGCGTGTATACAATTGCAGCTACGCGGCTTGCGCGCTCATCTGGAAAAGGCAATTGAACTTACGCAATGGCCGGGTGGACCACTTCCGCGTGAAGCAGTATTTCGGAATGATATTAGGCAAATTGATATGTTACTAGCAGCATCGTCGTGGACCGAGATGGATGAAGCAATCAAGTCTGTGAAGTGGGAGACGTTGCCGCGTATTAAGCGTGCAGATTATGAAGAAGAGCTACTACAGCGTACGGACCAGCTACGAAAAAAAGTAAAAGACGACATAGCAAAAATGGCGGAGGACTGGTTTAGCAGGTCACCAGAAGCCTATATGCGCGATTTAAAAGAAATGGCACCTATTATCGCCAAATTGACTGATTTGGTACAGACATTCATTGCTCGGTTTCAGCAAGTCAAACGTGCTAAAAGCATGGTCGACTTTACAGATTTGGAGCACTTTTGCTTAGCGATTTTACAAGAAAATGATGCTCCTTCTGCTGTTGCAATGCACTATCGTGAGTTGTTTGCGGAGGTGCTTGTCGATGAGTATCAGGACGTAAACTTTGTTCAGGAATCAATCTTGCGCCTTGTAACGAAAGAAACGGAAAGTGCTGGAAATCTATTTATGGTTGGTGATATTAAGCAATCTATTTACCGTTTTCGCCTAGCTGAACCTGGTCTGTTTCTTGGAAAGTATAAACGTTTTACACATGAGGGTGAAGGGGGACTGAAGATTGATCTTGCACAAAACTTTCGCAGTCGTCCCGAGGTTTTACATGGTACAAACTTTGTGTTCAAGCAAATTATGGGTGAGGCTGTAGGGGAAATTGCATATGATGAGGATGCTGAATTAAAGCCGGGAGCTGTATATCCAGATAGTTCTGATGTGGATGCCGAGCTGTTAGTCATTCAGGTAGAAGCGCAAGAGGAAGAAGAGCTTGAAAATCCCCAACTAGAAGCACGTTTGATTGCCCAGCGCATTCGAAAGATGATCAGCTCAGGTTATGAGATATATGATCGCAAACATAATTCTATGCGTCCAGTATCTTATCGCGACTTTGTAATTTTATTACGTTCCATGCCGTGGGCACCTGCAATGATGGAAGAGTTTAAGTTGCAGGGTATTCCTGCATATGCTGAGCTGACAACAGGCTACTTTGAAGCAACGGAAGTTAATGTAATGCTAAATGTACTGCGCGTAATTGATAACCCGCAGCAAGATATTCCGCTAGCATCTGTATTGCGTTCTCCTATTGTCGGTATGACGGATGAAGAATTGGCGACCATACGCATTCACGGTAAAAAAGCTTCCTTCTACCAAGTGCTGAAAAGCTTTGCGTATTCGGGTGAACCAAGAGAGCTCCGCGAAAAAACAGATTTATTTTTACAAGCATTACAGAGATGGCGCGATTTTGCACGTCAACACCCCCTCACAGAACTGATTGCTAGTATATATCGTCAAACTGGTTATTATGACTTTGTTGGTGGTCTACCAGGAGGAAAGCAAAGACAAGCAAATTTACGTATGCTACAGGACAAGGCAAGGCAATATGAAGCCGGTGATTTCCGTGGGTTATTCCGGTTTTTACGCTTTATTGAAAGGCTGCAAGAGCGCGGTGATGATATGGGAGCTGCAAGGGTAGCGAACGAGCAGGAAGACGTAGTGCGTATCATGACGGTTCATAAAAGTAAAGGTCTTGAGTTTCCGGTCGTATTCGTTGCAGGCATGGGAAGACGTTTTAATACGAGAGATTTAACAAATCGTTTTCTTCTGCACAAGGATTTTGGTTTTGGTTCGCAGTTCATTGACCCGCAAAAGCGAATTAAATTTACAACGTTACCTTATATAGCCATCAAACAAAAGATGAAGATGGAACTGATTGCGGAGGAAATGAGAGTACTTTATGTAGCTCTGACACGCGCAAAGGAGAAGCTGATTTTAATAGGCTCAGTTAAAGATGCTGCTGGTGCTGTGTCTAAATGGACTGAAACGAACGATCATAAAGAATGGCTTCTTCCTGACTATGTAAGAGCGCAGGCTTCCTCCTATCTTGATTGGTTAGGCCCTGCTTTAATGCGACACAGAGCAGGGGCGGAATTCGGAGATAGAGATAGAGTACTGGCTGCTATCGATCAGCATGAAGCTAAGTGGAAAGTCGAGATTATTCCAACCGATGCATTGCAACCATTTGGAACGGAAACGGAAGAGGATGCAGGACTTCTTGCTGCCTTGCGAGCGCATAAGCCAGTTCCGGCGAAAGATTCTGATATAGTAGAGCGTTTGTGCTGGTCATATTCCTTTGGAGATGCTACCACATATCGAGCAAAACAATCTGTTTCTGACTTAAAGCGTCAGTATGAATCTAATGAAGATAGTGACGAAGTCCTCTTATCTGCGCCGCGCTCTTCTATTGAAAAACGACCGCGTTTTATGGAGAAAAAGGGATTAACCGGAGCAGAGCGCGGAACGGCGATGCATACTGTGATGCAACATGTGAACTTGCATGCAGAAATAACCAAGGAAAGAGTTGCTGAACAGTTAGCTAGCATGGTAAACCGTGAGCTATTAACAGAAGAGCAAGCGGAGAGTGTTGATCCAGAGGAAATTGTGATGTTTTTCCGTACGAATCTCGGTCAACGTGTAAAGGTCGCTTCTCATGTAGAACGAGAAGTGCCATTTTCTATTCTGCTAGCTGCTAGTGAAACGTATCGAGATTGGAGCGCTATGTACGAAGAGAAAGTTGTTGTACAAGGTGTAATTGATTGTATGATTGAGGAAGAAGACGGAATTATTCTCATTGATTTTAAAACGGATAAAATTACGGGCAAATATCCGCGCGGATTCGAACAGGCACGTAAGGAGCTGGAAAAACGCTATGAGAAGCAGTTGCATTTATATGCGACTGCTATTGAAACAAGTTTAAAGAAACAGGTAAAAGAAAAATATTTATACTTTTTTGACGGTCATCACATACTAGCCTTAGATTAAGGAAAGAGTGAGAGTATGGGAAAACGATTGTATGGCACTTGTGAGCTCTGTAAAAGAGATGACTTGGAATTAACCGTTCACCATTTAACACCAAAGGAGTTAGGCGGTACGTTTGAACCGACTGCGGATTTATGTATCGCTTGTCATAAACAAATTCATGCTTTGTACACGAATGAAGAACTTGCTGCTCGTTTGCATACGATTGAGGCATTACAAGCTGACGAAAAAATCTCGTCATTTTTAAAATGGATTCGCAAGCAACCGTCTTCTAAACTTGTTAAAACAAAAAAATCAAATGAACGCAAACAAAAAGGAAGGTAGAAATACCTTCCTTTTTTGTGTGGAGAAACTGAGATTCCTCACCTGAACGAACCGACGCCGCATTTCTTATTGTGCAGCTCCGCCGGTTAGGCGCTGCTTTTCTTATGCAGTGGCTGTTTGGTTTTGATCTGCTACGTCAGGGTCGAATGTGTTGGTGGCACTAATGCCGTTAAAGGTGTTGACAACAAAACCGACGTTTGAGGCGCCTGAACCATTAAAAGCTTTTGTATTCTCTTTGGGAGAAACGTTGTAGAAATCGCCTAAATTAAATGAACCGTTGCTGTTTTGGACCACAACGTTACCGACTAAGGATGGCATAGTTTCACCTGCCGTAAATGTATTTTGTTTTACTATATGCTGTCTTTTTCAGAAGGTGAGCTTTCTGCATATTTTCGAATTTGCAAGATGCGTGAGTTAGCAAATCCATAATCTAAAGATCCGATATGCAAACATGCTGAGGTTAGCATACTTCTTTGGAAGATTGAACCGACATGAATAAATGGACAAGCATTGATAACATGCATGCGCGTTTCTTTTACGCGTAAGGGAATCGTAATTTCTGTATCTCGAAAAATAATGTAGGACGAAAAAGGAGGATCTTTCACAATGAATTCTCCTTTTTCGTCTTGCACTGCAATGGCTCGAGCCTTAACTTCCAAGGTATTGGTATCGCCAATTTGCACAACACTGCTGAACCCCATCGTTAGAACCGTTATATCTTGCACAACAGAAAAACGTCTAAACATGGTTATGCCGGTGTTGACGGAACATCAAAGACAGAAGGAACAAATGGTCCTTGAGCCAATGATTCCGGCGGTGTATCCAGAATAGATGACAATATGAGGAAATCGATATCTCCTACTACAAATAAACCAGACGAAGAAACGCCTGAACTATGAATATTTCCTACTTTTATCTCATGATTCACAACAGTGTATTGTAGCATGCTTTACTCCTTTCTCATATGAGGGGGGATATGCTGAATAAATGCCATAAAAGCTTTGTCAATATCTTGTTTCATATTATGGATAATGATGTCTTTCATGTATTCGGGGTTTGATGTAATTTCTGGATAAGTTTGTACTTGGGATAAGTAATAAGGTAGACGGTGTTCCATTTGCTTGCGGATGTCGTCAATCATCATATTTCGATACATATCATCGAGTGGTACGCGCTCATCTGCTTCAAATTGAAGAATGCGGTGATACGCCTCTTGATCCAAATAGCGGTTCATTTGTTGAATAATGTCTTGATAAAAGTCCGGATTTACTTCAGTTTCTGGGTTTACTTTGAGCGTCTCGGTCGCAACATCGAAATCTTCAATAGCGCTTCCCCCTCCATATGGGTTCAGACCAATATTCAATGTCCCGTTTAAATTTTCAACTTTTAATTGGTCAAACTTATATTCTACCTTTCCTACAGTCGTTGGGGGATTTCTTTTGATATTATCTAACTCGGCTTGAACGGCATATAACTCTCTTTCTAGTTCCTCTAGTTTTTGTTGTTGCGATTGAACTGTATATTGTAACTGTTGTACCACCTGAAACCAATCTTGATTCATAGAAAACCCTCCCGGAATACAACCTAGCTATTTCCGGTAGGCTCATCTGAAGGAACAATTGCAACAAATTGTCCTGGCTCCTTCAGAGGGCGCGCCGGTTCTAGAAACTCTCCTGTATTGGAAAATTTAGATAGAGATTTGATAGTTCCGGCACTGCCGATTTGAAAGACAGAGGAAGTCGTAACACTGCCGACACGTAAGTTGTTGATAATAATACTTTGGTGCACATATACGTTCAAATTCATCCCTCCTTAATTGGTGAAGGCAATTGGTTGATCAATGTTGTCATTGTCCGATACATTTGTTGTACTTTGATAATTGTAAACAGAAACGGACTCACCTACATTGAACGAGCCTGCTCCGGCGAAGGTTTTTGAGTAGCTGATAGGGCGGATAGCAAATACGTCACCGATATGAAATACGCCACTCGAACCAAGGTTGACGATATTCACACTTCCGACAATTGCAGGCATAATAAAAAACACCTTTCATTTGAAAGATTCTTATAACTATTGTATGGACGTTTGCCCAAAAATGTGTATAAATTTTGCAAAAAGAGAAAGACACACTCATTTGAGTGCGTCTATAATGATATCCTCGTTGGTGTTGCTATTGAGTTGCAGAACAAGAACAACGTTGAGTAGCTTGTCTAATTCCTGACTACAGGAAACTGTTTTCTTTGCCGTCAGTCCGTAACGTCCTGCTAAGTATTCCATTCTTTCTCGCTTCTTTTCGATTACTTGTTCAAACATTGACTCAAATTCACTCCTTTTCTTCATATCAGAGTGCTCCAACACCAGCTCTTCTTCTAATCAATATTATACAGTGTTTTTGGAGGATACAAACCGTTTCGATAAAAGAAGTGAGTGTTCTACAAAATTCGCAGATGAATCAGAATTGGAAAACCAATATTTCTAGACAGAAGAGAAGAATGTGCAACGTGTAGGAGGGTTATCAAGATTTACAGATCAACAAGTGCCAATGATTAACATCAGAATGTAATACAGCCATTATATAAAATGGCTCTTTTCTAAAAAATTGTTGTTTTTAGATAGGTTTCTTTGTTTCAGGTTGGTTGGAGCGGAAGGTGCGAGACTCCTGCGGGAGCATCGGGTCAGGTGAGACCCCACAGGCTATAAGCCGAGGAGGCTCACCGCACGCCCTGCGGAAAGCGAGCAACCCCGAGCGGAAATCAACCATTCCCCACTACTTGTTACATAACAACAAATTTTGTAAAAACAACCTATAAAATAATTGCTGTGTAATAGCAGTAGCAAATTTTGACGAATAGAGCAGGAATTTTGTAAGTTATTGCGAATGTGTATTGAGAAGTTGTGACATGGAGTGTGAAAATAATGCGATTCGTAACGGCAAAAAAAGAAGAAAAAGTATTCGTCGGAGTAGTAGTAGGAGATAGCGTTTTGCATTTACGTGAAGTACAAAAAGCCATGACAGGTAAAGTCACGCTACCTATTACAATGATTGAATGTATTGAAGCAGGGGACGTATTTTTAAAACAGGCAGAGGAAATCGTAGCGTGGGCACAAGAGAAAGAAATGATTGGTCGCTACGCTATAGACGACGTGCGTTTAATGGCACCTATTCCAAGGCCTCGCAAAAACATGATTTGTGTAGGGAAAAACTATAGTGATCATGCGGCTGAAATGGGAGCAGCACCGCCGGAGCATATTATATTTTTTACGAAAGCTCCAACTACTGTCGTTGGACAATATGAGTATGTTCAGAGTTACCCGCATTTGACTGAGGAGTTAGATTACGAGGGAGAACTGGCTGTTATCATAGGAAAAAAAGGAAAGGGTATTGCTGCAGCAGATGCGCTTTCTTACGTATTTGGCTATACAATTGTGAATGATATTACCGCTCGTGATGTCCAAAGTCGTCACAAACAGTTCTTTCTAGGCAAGAGCTTTGACACGTTTTGCCCAATGGGGCCTGTGCTGGTGCATCGATCGGCTTTAGCAGTACAAAGTTTACGCATAGAAACAAAAGTAAATGGAGAGCTCAGACAATCTGCAAGCACTGCTGAAATGTTATTTTCAATCCCGCAAATTATAGCAACCCTTAGTCAAGGGATGACACTTGAGCCAGGTGATATTATTGCGACTGGCACACCAGCTGGTGTTGGAAAAGGATTTCAACCGCCTCGTTTCTTAAAAGCAGGAGATATCATAGAAGTGACAGTAGAAGGCATTGGTACACTACAAAATACAGTAAAATCGTAATGGGCTATATAAGTATTTACTAGATGTTTAGTTGTTTTACCCAGCCCGCATCCCTGGCAAGCCTTGATTGTAGCTACCCATTCCCTATTTTCTTTCATTTAGACTGTTGGGAAAGAGACACACAGGCTGATAGACTTGAGAAGGTCCCTGACCATTCAAACCTCTAGAGCGGAAAGCAACAGAGCATCTATCTAAAAGAATATGTTTTTCTATATAGGGTTTTTTCTCTCTCTCTAGCATGATATGATAGGAACGATGTAAAACAATAGAGGGGGAATAAACATGACTCATATGCATATTACGGCATGGGCACTTGGAATTATTTTATTTCTAGTTACGTATGCAATGTATCGCAGTGGAAACGGGAAGGCTAGAATATGGCACATGGTTTCTCGTTTGTTGTATGTACTTATTGTAGCAACGGGATTAATACTATACACAGGCTTCGATTTGAAGGGTGCATATGCAATGTGGTATGGCATTAAAATGCTACTTGGTATTCTGGTAATCGGTAGCATGGAGATGGTTCTCGTTCGTACCAAAAAACAAAAAAGTACAGCTGGTACTTGGATTTTGTTTGTAATTACACTGGCAATCGTACTATACCTAGGCTTTAAATTGCCGGTTTTACCCTTCTCTTAAGGTAAAAACGCCTCATTTTGAGGCGTTTTTATATTGTCATAGTAACAGTCATACCATTGACCTTGGTCAATGTGAATATATCCTTTTGTTCTGTTCCGCTTCGGATGTAATGGTGCTGTAAAGCGCATACCATCTCGCCATTGTCATATATGATAAAATTGACACCTTGGCGCGGACCTGGACCAACTTGAAAAAATAAAGAGTTGTGACAGTAAATACTGTCATATAGAGAGTAATCCCATTTAGCAAGCGTTTCTGCAAACATTTCTAAAGCATCATCTCGTAGCTCTTGCAACCATTCATTATAGACGTATTGCAGCTTTTTGCGAACACGAATCATTTCCCCATCTTGTAACGGATGAATTTGATTTTCAATCTTTACGATATGCTCTTCATAAAAGCGAGCAGGTAACCAGTGATTATGATATAAGATTTCAAAATCGTCATGTACGACTTCGGCGAGCGCAAAAGCTTCATCTGTTTCTTCATCAAAGAATACCCATTCATCATTGATATATTCTACATTACCGACTGTGTGTGCACGCGGTTGATTATACATAATATGATAGCGTTTTTTCATATTTGTTCTCCTTTCTATAGCTTTCATCCCTGTTATAGACAATTGCCAGAGCCTTTAAACCAGGCACCTAAATGGAGTTTTAGGCATACAATGAGACCATATTGCAAGTTTAAAGGAAAGGATGATGGATATGTGCGGCATTACAGGGTGGGTTGATTACGGCCGTTCGTTATTATCCGAGAAGGAAGCTGTTGCGGCAATGACTCATACGCTTTCAAAGCGCGGGCCGGATGATACAAATGTATGGACAACGCAACATGCGGCGTTTGGTCATAAGCGTCTTGCTGTTGTAGATTTAGAAGGCGGGAAACAGCCGATGACGCGGCAAAAAGAACAGGAGTATACCATTTGTTATAATGGTGAGCTATATAATACAGAAGACTTACGAGAAGAGCTTTTAAAAAGAGGTTATACGTTTAAAGGGCATTCTGATACTGAAGTCTTGTTAACTGCGTATATGGAATGGGAAGAAAACTGCTTAGTGCATCTGAATGGGATTTTTGCATTTGCTGTATGGGATGCAAAAAAGGAAAAGCTTTTTATTGGGCGTGACCGTTTAGGTGTAAAGCCCTTATTTTATAAAGAAGATCCTAAAAGACTTTTATTCGGATCGGAGCTCAAAGCCATTTTGGCACACCCGGATGTCAAAGCAGAGGTAACGTATGAGGGGTTATCAGAGGTACTCGGATTGGGACCATCTCGTTCTCCTGGGCATGGGGTATTTCATGGTATAAATGAATTGCGCCCCGGGCATGCACTCATATTTTCTAAAGACGGTTTGAAAGTATGGAGATACTGGAATGTGCAAAGTACTACTCACGTAGATAGCTTTGATGACACAGTGGCAAAGGTCCGTTTTTTGCTAGAAGATGCGATTACACGTCAGCTTGTTTCTGATGTTCCGTTATGTACGTTTTTATCCGGCGGTGTTGACTCTAGTGCCATTACAGCCTTTGCCGCTCGCGCATATGAGCAAGAGGGAAAGGGCTCTCTTCATACGTATTCTATTGATTATGAAGACAATGAAAAGTATTTTAAATCTAACACCTTTCAACCGAACTCAGATGGTCCGTGGATTGAGTTAATGAGCAAAACATTTGCGACAAATCATCATCGTTGTGTGATTACAAATGAAGATTTGGCACGGCATTTAACAGAAGCGGTAATTGTACGTGATCTTCCAGGCATGGCCGATGTGGATTCTTCATTATTATGGTTTTGCCGCGAAATTAAAAAGGATTTTGTTGTAAGTTTATCGGGAGAATGTGCGGACGAGATTTTTGGAGGTTATCCATGGTTTCATAGAGAAGAAGACTTACAGTCCGGCAGTTTTCCATGGATGCGTTCCACGCAAGCGCGTGAGAATTTGCTTAGAGATGAGTGGAAGCAAAAATTGCGTTTGCGTGAGTATGTGCAGCGTCGTTATGAAGAGACGGTTCAGGAAACCCCTGCTTTAGAAGGAGAAAGTCCGCTGGAAGCAAAGCGACGTCAATTATTTTATTTGAACATGGTTTGGTTTATGACAACGCTACTTGATCGAAAGGATCGTATGAGTATGGGGGCAAGCCTTGAGGTTCGTGTTCCCTTTGCTGATCATCGCTTGGTTGAGTATGCTTGGAATATTCCATGGGACATGAAAATGTACAATAATCGTGAAAAAGGTTTACTTCGGAAAGCACTTGAAGATGTGTTACCAGAGGATGTGCTATATCGTAAGAAAAGTCCGTACCCTAAAACGCATAATCCTCATTATACAAAAGCAGTTACAGCATGGCTGACAGAGCTGCTGGCTAATAAATCCTCTGTTTTGCATGAGTTCTTCAAGCGTGAACAACTTGATGATTTAATTGCGACAGGCGGAAATGCATTTACAGTACCTTGGTTCGGGCAGCTTATGACAGGTCCGCAGTTGCTTGCTCATTTAGCACAGATGCATGTATGGTTTGAGCATTACAATATAGCTATTAAAGAGTAGACAGCCAATAAGGCTGTCTTTTTCTATTATAGGAATATATGGTATGCAGAACATGGCTAGTACATATTTTGGTAAGAAGGACAGGGGATGTTTTATTTGAGTTGTAATTATACGTGGTATATAATGTTTGTATAAATTATGTACATGTAGATATGAAGTTTAATTTTATAGAAAAGCAAGTTTTGTGAACGGGTTTAGGATAAAAAGAAACAGCCGAAAGCTGAACAAATTTAAATATAGAAACTTCGATATGACGGGGGAATATAACGTGAAGAAAATTGTTGTAATTGGAGCGGGACCTGGGGGATTGGCAGCTTCTATGCTACTTGCCGCAAAAGGGTATGATGTAGAGGTGTTTGAAAAGCAGACATATATAGGAGGACGTAATGGTTCTTTTCAATTGGGCGATTATACCTTTGATATCGGACCGACTTTTTTAAGTATGCCGCAACTTGTAGAAGAATTATTTGCGCTCGTTCATAGAAATGTAGAAGATTATTTAGAGTTAAAAGAGTTAAAGGATATGTACGAACTAATATTTGATGATAAAAAGCTGATGATGACCCGTGATGAGGATGTCATGCGGACGCGCATCGCAAAGGATTTTCCAGGTAATGAGCGCGGCTATGAACGGTTTATGAGAGAAAATAAAACGAAGCTCAATAAAATGACACCGATTCTGCAAAATCCGATGGATAGAATGCGAGACTACTTGAGTCTCCGTGTGTTAAAGGCGCTGCCACATTTATCTCTGTCGAAAAGCTTGTATGATGTGCTGTCTTGTTATTTTACAGACGAGCGCTTGAAACTTGCGTTCACGTTTCAATCTAAATATCTGGGAATGTCTCCGTGGGAATGTCCTGGTGCTTTTTCTATTCTGTCATACATGGAGCATGCACATGGTATTTTTCATCCGATTGGCGGGCTTAACCAGCTGCCAAAAGCAATGGCGAAAATTACGGAGGAGTATGGAGGGCGCATTCATCTTGGGAAGGGTGTCAAGGAGTTGCTTTTAGAAGGAAAAAAAGTAACAGGTATCCTGCTTGAAACAGGGGAAACGATTCTTGCTGATGAAGTAATTATAAATGCAGATTTTGCACATGCCATGACAAAGCTTATAAAACCTGGTGTGCTGAAAAAATACAGTGAGGAAAAGCTGGAGAAAAAGAAATATTCTTGTTCTACATTTATGATGTATGTAGGCGTGAAAAAGCGCTATGATCTGCCACATCATACGATTATATTTGCGAGTGACTACAAAAAAAATGTAGAAGAGATTACAAAAACACAATTGCTTTCCGAAGACCCTTCCATTTATGTGCAAAATGCATGTGTAACGGATCCGACGCTTGCTCCCGAAGGAAAATCAGCTCTGTACATTTTAGCGCCGGTACCTAATAATATGAGCGGAATTGATTGGGAAGAGAACAAGCGAGCGTTTCGAAACGTTATTTTGCAAACCTTAGCGGAAAAAACAGGATTTACTGATATTGAAGAACATATTGAGGTAGAACGCATTCTTACACCACAGCAATGGGAGCAAGACTTGTTTGTGTATGAGGGGGCAACTTTCAACTTGGGACATCAGCTTACACAAATGATGTATTTACGCCCGCACAACCGCTTTGAAGAGCTCGATAACTGCTGGCTTGTAGGCGGTGGTACGCATCCAGGCAGTGGTTTACCAACCATTTTGGAATCGGCTAAGATTACATCGCGCCTTATTGAGGAAACGACAGGAAAGGTGGTTTCTGTATGAAGCGCATTGGTATTGTAGGAGGAGGGATAGGTGCATTAACAGCTGCGCTTCTTCTCACAAAGCAAGGAAAATCAGTTGAGATTTTTGAAAAAAGTCACAAGTTAGGTGGTCGGCTCTCATTTGTCGAACGAGATGGTTATCGAATTGATGAAGGTCCCACAATTGTGCTGCTTCCGAATATGATTCGAGAGATTTTAGAGGAAGCGGGTGTGTCCTCGTCTCAATACGAACTCATTCCATGTGACCCGCTGTATACGCTTTTTTATCGTGATGGTACGACATATACAAAGTATCGGGATATAGAAAAGCAATTGCAAGAGCTAGAGCGGGTGTTTCCAGAGGATAAAGATGGATTTGTGCGGTTTCTAAATGATATGAGAATGCGTTTTATTATCGGAAAGCCCGCATTTTTAGAGCGATCATTTGTACAAAAGCGTAACTTTTTCACTTATGAAAATATGAAAACGTTAGTGAAGCTAAAAGCATATCAAAATACAAAAAAGATGATGGAAAACTACTTCCAAAGTGAAAAGCTTCAAGAAGCATATTCCTTACAAACGCTATATATTGGTGGAAACCCCGCCGCTACGCCGGCGATTTATAGTCTTGTATCATTCAGTGAACATGAATATGGCATTTGGTATGTAAAAGGAGGCTATGCCAGCCTTGTACAGGTGCTAAAAGAAGAGCTAGAGAAACGTGATGTAAACATTCATTATGAAGCGGAAGTCACACGTATTCGTGTGGAACATCATACGGCAACTGGAATTGATGTCAACGGAAGTTATTATCCGTTTGATGCAGTTTTAGTAAATGGTGATTATCCAACCATGCTTCCGCTTCTTGGTAAAGAAGCACAGATGAAGAACTATACACCATCTTCAGGCTGTGTGTTGCTATATTTTGGTTTAGATACAAAATACGATAGTCAAATTCATCAATTTTTCTTAAGTGGTGATATGGATTTGCATATGAAGCAGGTCTTTCAAACGAAAGAAGTACCTGAAGACCCATCATTTTACACATTTTACCCGTCAGCTATTGATGATTCGTTAGCGCCGGCGGGGAAAAGTGTTTTATACACATTGGTACCTGTTCCTTCCGGTGATATTGATTGGAGTAAGGAAGAAGCTTTTGTAGAAGACATTATTACTAGAATGGAAGAGAACGGATTTCCAAGCTTGCGTAAGCATATAGAATGGATGCATGTGAAAACACCAAACGACGCAGAACGGGAAGGATTATTCGCAGGCGGAAGCTTTGGGATTGCTCCCATTTTATTTCAATCTGGCGCGTTTCGTCCGCAAGTAAAGCCGTTGGATATTGAAAACTTATATGCAGCTGGCGCCTCCGTTCATCCTGGCGGTGGAATTCCAATTGTGATGCAGGGAGCAAAATTAGCAGCAGATGCGATATTAAACAAAGGAGTGGAGCAAATTGATTTCATTAGAAAAGGCGTATAACGAATGCCAGCAGGTCATTGTGAAAAATTCCCAAACGTTTTATAAAGCATTTTCGTTCCTGCCGCGTGAAAAACGCAATGCGGTATGGGCTGTATATACATTTTGTCGCCGTGTGGATGATATCGTAGATGAAGGAAGCAATGTGCTGGTGGAGCTAACAAAATTTGAAGAAACGTTTAGGCGCTTTCTGCAAGGGTATATTGACCGTACAGATTTTCTTTGGGTCGCGCTTGAGGATGTGTTTGAACGCTTTCGTATGGAAGTAAAACCATTTTGGGAGATGATTGAAGGGCAGCGCATGGATCTCATTCAGGTGGAATATAAAACATACGATGAATTGCTGCATTACAGCTATCATGTTGCTAGCACGGTCGGGTTAATGCTTCTTCCGATTTTGGCACCGAAGAATGCTGATGAACTAAAAGAAGGTGGCATTGCTCTTGGATTAGCGATGCAAATCACAAATATTTTACGAGATATTGCGGAAGATTACGAACGCGGTCGCGTTTACCTGCCGGCTGAGATAATGCACACACATCAGTATACAAAAGAGGATTTATCTAATGCTATAGTCAATGAAGGGTTCATTGCTATGTGGGAGGACTTGGCAAAGCGTGCAGAATTATTATATGAAACAGCGTTTAGCACCATGCATCTGTATCCATTATCTTCACGTTTACCGGTAGAAGGAGCTGCCCGTTTATACCGAGCCATCTTGTTTGAAATTAGAAAACAAAATTATCGTGTGTTTGATGCAAAGCATTATGTATCTGATGAACATAAGCAGGAAATTATGCATTTGTTAAAAAGTGAAGTGAAGGAGGTCATTTAATTAAAACAAACTGAGAATGGACCATGCACACTGACAAAGTGTTCAAACACTTTTGTTTATTATATAGCGTGAACTTATATACATGAAAGATAAACAACAAAAAGCCCTGAGTCATAGGGCTTTTTGTTGTTTTATGATCTCACGTGCGACATTCATGCCGCTGATGGTAACCATAGGAGAACCGCCTCCAGGGTGAGTTGTACCACCGACGAAATAAAGGTTATGGATATCTTTTGATTGATTGAAAGGACGTAAAAAGGCATTTTGTCTTTTGTTGGCAGAGATACCGTATAAAGCTCCTTTGTACGCGCCGAAGGTTTCTTCAATATCAGTAGGCGTAATAATACGTTCGTTTATAAGATGAGAACGTATTGATAGCCCTTTTTGCTCTAGTATATTGTAAATATGTTCTTTGTACTCCTGAGCAGGTGGATGATTTTCTTTATTTTCTGTAGATGGCGCGTTAACTAAGATAAAGAAGTTATCACCCTCAGGTGAAACATTAGGATCTGTATGCGAAGAGTTACAAATATAAATCGTCGGATCAGACGCATATTGTTTATTCATAAACAATTGCGTAAACTCTTGTTTATAATTGGAAGAAAAGAACACATTGTGATGTAATAAATCTTTGTGTCTCATATTCAGCCCTGCTAAAATAACAAATGCAGAAATAGAGGGCTCATACGAAGCCACTTTTTTATTAGAAAAACTTGGGCGTTTCTCTTCTGTGACAAGTGCCGGGTATGCCTGTAATAAGTCGGCGTTCATAATAACAACATCAGCATCTATATGCTCGCCGTTTACGACAACGCCTTTTACTTGTTTATTTTCAGTAAGTACGGATGTTACTTCTGCATTTGTATGCAAGGTAATCCCTAATTTTTTTGCTATCTTAACGAAGGCTTCTGCAATTTTTGTGTTGCCGCCCTTTACATAATAGACGCCTTGCGTCAGCTCTAGGTGTGCAATCATCGCAAACGTAGCAGGTGCCGCGTAGGGAGAAGACCCAATATATGTGGCGTACCGATTAAAGGCCTGCAGGATATTTGGATGATGAAAATACATGCGGAAAAAGTGATCTAACGACTGCAAGGGACGAACCTGCAGTAACGCCTTTGTTAAAGAGGGTGATAAATAATCTTTCCACGACGTGAATGTCCGCGGTAAAAAGTGCATGGCAGAAAGCTCGTACAATCGCTCTACTTCGGTTAAAAATGCTTCATAGCGAGCCTTTGGATCAAATTTAGAAAATTGATTAACCATAATGTCCTTGTCTCCAGACAAATCAAAGGTAGTACCGTCTGAGAAAAAGTTTCGCGTGTGTGTATCTAATTTTATATATTGAAAGTAATCTGCCGCTTTTTCGCCGGTTTGTTCAATGACTTTCTGAAAAATATGAGGCATTGTAATTGTATTTGGGCCAAAATCAAAGTAATGACTTCCAATCTGAACCGGCATAAGCTTGCCACCGAAGTGGTTGTTTTTCTCCAGTACGGTCACATCATAACCGTTATTTCTTAGCGTAATGGCGGCAGACAATCCTCCCAGTCCGCCGCCGATAATAACTGCGCGTGTCATAAATAAGTTCGTCCTTTCCACTCATAGCGTTTCTTTCGCAGTGAAAGACTCATTGAATAAAACATTAATATAATTAATGTAAGTAAAGCGAACGGCTGCAGAAGACTTACATATGCTTTTTGCTTTGTGTTCCTATCAATATATAGTCGCTGTAATAATAAAAAGAGAGCGGGCATATAGATGCCTTTTCCTAATAAGGCAAATGGAAAGATATAAAATATTGTATAAAAGAAAGATAGGAACAGGACAAGTGGAACAGATCTTCCCAGTCCAACAAAAATATTTTTTGTGAAGCCCGCCCATGTCGCTTGGTTTGAATCATACATAAAACAGGAAACGTACGATGTAATGTTTGCTAGTGTGACGCGAAACCCAGCTTCTTTCATCTTTCTAGCAATATGCACGTCCTCCACAAGAGAAGATTGAACAGCTCGATGCCCGCCGATGTGTAAATAAGCATTTCTCTCGAATAGCATAAATGCACCGTGAGCTGCTGTTGTGTCTCTTCGCAAGGTATAGTTAGCCAATGCAATTGGCAAATGAAAATAAATGATAAAATGCTGCAGCGGAACAAGTAGCTTACTAAGCAATGTTTCTACTGGAAAAGCTGGAAAGCCGGTAAGTAGTTTTGCCTTGTGTTGCTTCATTAAGGATAACGATGCTTCGAGTGTATCTGGTGCAAGCCTAGCATCAGCATCTAGAAAAAGAAAGTAATCTCCTTTTGCTACTTCGCTTAATTGGTGGCAAGCATGCACTTTGCCTACCCAACGATCAGGGAGGGTGCGTCCTTGTAGAATACGAAAGCGATTGTCACCTTGTGTATACTGCTGTAGCAGCTCCCAAGTTTGATCGGTAGATTTGTCATTAATAATGACACATTCAAAGTTTGGATAGGAGAGGGACTGGATGGACAATAGCAATTCTCTCACATTTTGTTCTTCGTTTCGCATCGGAACCAAAATAGATACAAGTGGTGTTCTGCTCAATGACCCGTTTCGTAAGCGAGGTAAAAATCTGGCATTTATAAGAGTCCATACGAAAAAGAGTAAACTTGTAAGGGTAAAAAAGGAGGTTAAGCTCATTCCGGCCACCTCCACTTCTCAAGCGGTATAAATGAATCATACGCTTCTGAGACAACGAGTTTTTTGAGTTCATCTAATTGCTTTGTACATATTTTTTCTATTTCCGCTGCTTTCTCCGCCCGGGTTATACCCATTATATTTGAATAGTTGAGAGGCTCTCCTAATGAAATATACAATTCTGGCTTTTGGTGATGTCCAAACGAATAATAATAACAAATTGGTACGATAGGAGCATGAGGTTGTTTTTCTGCGATATACAGGAACCCTGGCATAAAACCTAGTGGACGTATTTCTAAGTGCCGCTCATCACCTTGCGGAAACATCCAGACATTCTCAGCTTTTGAAAGACAAGAGGCTCCGTATTGAAGCGATCGCAGAATATCTTTTGGATTGTCCCGATTAATAGAAAATGCGCCTAAGTAGCGAAAATACGGGTAGCGCTTCATACCGCTCTCATGCATCATAAAATATCCGCTTTTTCCAAACAGTAGTCGATCTAAATAAAAAGATACAAGTCCATCCCACCACGAACTATGATTTAGAATAAACAAGGCGTGGGAAGGAGGACTTTTTAAGGAATGTTTTGAAATAAAGATAGAATGAAAATGTTTTTCTAATAAACGGCGAGTAATACTCTGAAAGATAGACTGAAACCATGGCTGCTTCGCCGCGGGAATCATACGCTCACGCTCCGTTTCTTGTAATAGTGAAACACAATTATGCCGCTGCTAATAAGTGTGACAAACACAGCTAGATATAACTTTGCCAATAAAGCAAGCAACAAGAACATAGAAATAATCAATACATACACAAGTATAATGCGTTTTGCCCATGTGTGGTTTTGCTTAGGCTTTTGATAGAATAAAAGAAAGATATGCAAAGTAGCTGCAACAAAAAACCAACCGAAAAAGTTCTGTGTTGGAATGTTATAATAAGGGCCACTTTCTTGCCAAATCCAGTATGATTTCACAACGTACGCAACCGGATCAATAATAAGGTCCATCACAACTGCAATGAGTCCGCCGTATATAACCGAAAGTACAGGTGGAAGTTGAAAGGTCTGTAGAAATGCATGTGATGAACTCATTACGAGTAGCCAAGCAAAGCCAATTGTAATTGGGACATCAAACAGTTTAATGCCAAAATCTGCATTATAAATATATTTACCAAAAATCCAACCGTATGTCGTTCCGAGGTATTCACTGGTCATGGAAACAACAAAGACAACCATGGAAATAAACAAGCCTTGTTTGTGTCCATAGCATTTGCAAAAATAAATGATACCAAGCGTGCCGGCAGTTATTAAAAAAACGGTATTTGCCCATTCGAGCCAAGGTGGCAATACATTAAAGCTTAATAAAATAACGCCGCAAGTGTACCATATTAAGAAAAAACGAAACAATATATTTTCCCACATATTTAAATCACCCATTTTATTATAAATGTATTTATAGGTTTTTTTCAAATTTTGTATAAGTATTTTATATAGTTTAATAAAAAAATAAACAAGCTTATCCGATATATACGTTAAAAAGCGAGCCCTTATGAATACTGAGCTCGCTTTCATGTAATTAACTTTTCTTATTCTATCAAGCTTCATCGTTTTGAAGCGCCTGACAGCCTTCTTCTCCAGTGCGGATTTTTATGGCATTTGTAATTTCATAGATAAATATTTTTCCATCCCCGGGCTTGCCGGTTTTTAAAACGCGCTTTGCAGTATCGACAACGTCCTGTACCGGAACCTTGCATACAACAATTTCAATTTTAATACGCTCATGCATACTGATTTGACGTGTTACACCACGATACACCTCGGTAAAGCCCTTCTGTAGACCGCAGCCAAGTACGTTGGAAACAGTAATGCCACTTACTCCAATTTTAGCAAGCTCTTGCTTAAACTCCTCAAACTTTGTTGGGCGTGTAATAATCTCAATTTTCGTCAACTTTTCGCTCATCTCGTCACCCTCTTTTATAAGCTTTCGTGGTATGCTTTTTCACCGTGTAAGGTGATATCCAAACCGAGTGCTTCTTCTTCTTCGTTTGCGCGAACGGACATAAAGAGGCTGATTCCTTTAATAATTAAGAAAGTAGCAACAGCGGCAAAGACATAGGTAGCGCCGATTGCAATTGCCTGCTTCCCAAGAAGAGCAGCATTTCCGTAAAACAAACCGTTTGCTCCAGCTTCATTTACGCTTGTTGTTGCAAATAGACCGGTAGCAATGCCGCCCCACGTACCGCCGACGCCATGGCAACCAAATGCATCTAGAGCATCGTCATAGCCGAGTTTTCTCTTCATATAAAAGACTGCAAAGTAGCAAATGCCACCGCCTAGTAAACCGATAATAATAGAAGAAAGTGGTGTAACAAATCCGCATGCCGGTGTAATTGCGACGAGACCGGATACAGCACCGCTCACTGCGCCGAGTACAGTAGGCTTCTTAGTGAAAATCCATTCACAGACGACCCAACCGATTGCCGCCATTGCAGCAGCTGTGTTTGTATTGATAAAAGCAGTTATAGCCACTTCATTTAAGGTTAAGGCGCTTCCGACGTTAAAGCCAAACCACCCAAACCATAATAATCCTGCACCGAGTACAGTAAAGGGCAAATGATGAGGTGTGGAAGAGTGTGCATCCTTGCGCTTGCCTAAATAGATAGCAAGAACAAGACCGGATACACCTGATGTGATATGCACTACGTTGCCGCCTGCAAAATCAAGAGCACCGAGTTCTCTTAACCATCCTCCAACACCCCATACCCAGTGTGCCACTGGATCGTAGACGAGTGTGGTCCATGCTAAGATGAAAACGATGAATGCGGAAAACTTCATGCGTTCTGCAAATGCACCGGAAATAAGTGCTGGTGTTAAAATCGCAAACATCAACTGAAACATCATAAACAGATTATGAGGTAAGGTTGCACTGTAATCCTCGTTTGGTGTAAATGTTACATCTTTTAACAAAGCCCAATCTAAACTACCGATAAAACCGTTCCAATCAGGTCCAAAAGAAAGGGAGTAGCCGATTAAAATCCATTGTATAGATACAATTGCCATGGCTGTGTAGCTGTGCATTGTCGTACTGAGAACATTTTTACTTTTTACCATCCCGCCATAAAATAACGCCAATCCCGGTGTCATTAACATAACCATAACTGTAGCTAAAAAGAGAAACACCGTATCGCCCATATTAATACCATCCATTTGAAATTCCCCCGTTTCTGTTAGATTTAAACTCATATACAAAGTTACTGGCATCTCTTGTGTTAGTTTTTCTAACACTATATGTTATATTTAGTATCATATTCAAATGAATTTGAGTTTGCAAGATAAAATTATCAATTAATTTTGAAAAAAACACATAATTTAAGATTAGTTTTGCTGAAAACGTTGCCATATGTAAAAAAACCTAACATAAATGTAAGGGTTCCGAAGTGGGTAGTTTAATCTGCTTTTGTAGGTTGTATGGCGGAGTTACACGACTTCAACTATAAAGAAAGAGGGCGTCAAAAAAGACGCCCTCTTTCTCCATATAAATATAAGTTTGTTAGGAGGCAGTTTGCGAGGTATTTACGAATGATTTTGTTTGCCAGATGCGAGAACGCCAACGGATTAGCATACAAATGCCGCGAAGCCATTCATCGGCAATAAATGCAATCCAGACACCAACAAGGCCGAGTTCAAAATGAATGCCCAAAATATAAGCAATCGGAACGCTAATGCCCCACATAGATGCAATACCCATGTAAACAGGAAACTTGACGTCACCTGCAGCGCGAAGAGCGCTGATGATAATTAGGTTAAAGGCGCGGCCTGGTTCTAATATTAAAGTAAGTAAAATTAACGTACTGCCTGTTGTGATAATGCTTTGGTTTTGGGTAAAGAGTGAAAATAATTGTTCACGGAAAGCAGAGAATAAGGCAGCTGTCCCCATTACAATAACGAGGGTGATGCGTAGCGCATGCAAACAACTTTTGTAGGCTTCTTCCATGCGTCTTGCACCTACATGCTGTCCGACGATAATTTGTAAGCCTTGTGCAATTGCCACACCAAATAAGAAAATAAACATGGTGATGTTTTGAGTATATACCTTGGTTGTTAATGCTTGTGTACCTAGCATCGTAATAAAATACGTAATCAAAATTTGCGATGTGTTGTACGAAACGTGTTCGCCTGCTGCAGGTATACCAATTTTTAAAAGATTACGCAGGTGCTGCGTTGGCAACGAAAAAAGCGAAACGGCACGAAAGAGATTGCCGGCGCGAAGAAACAATAGATACGCTACAATGCCTAATCCGATGATACGGCTGATTGTTGTAGACCACGCAACGCCAGCTTCGCCAAGAATAGGGAAGCCAAACGGACCGAAAATAACGAAATAATTACCAATTACATTTAAGATATTCATAGCGATAGTTACGAACATCGTATCACGTGTATAACCGTTACTGCGAAGGATTGCACCGATTGTCATAATCAGTGCTTGCACGAAGCTAAAGCCTCCAACAATTTGCATAAATGCTTCTGCACGTGGCATGAGATCAGCATTAAGACCCATTGCCTGCAGAATAGGTGTTGTAAATAAAAATACTACAAGGCTGATAAGAAATCCAAAAACAGCATTTGCTGCTAAGGAAATGACGGCAACTTCTTTTGCGGTAATCTCTTCTTTAGCACCGATATGCTGTGCGATTAACACGGCAGTGCCGGCTGTAATAAAACCGAACATCACAATTACGATGTTCAGTACTTGATTGGCAACGCCGACAGCTGCAACTGATTCGTCTGAGTATTGGCTAAGCATTAATGTATCTGCATTACCCATAAGCATATATAATAAGACTTCAATAAAAATAGGCCATGTAATTACGAATAATGAAAGCTGTTTTTTCTTCGTCATAGGACAACTCCTTTGTAAAAAGCGACATTTTACTTTACTAAGTTTATAGCCCAAATATAATAATAAAAAGAGAATGAAACGAGATAAATAGGATAAAAACGACTTTTACGAGGTGTGAAATGAAAGTATTAAGCATGGCAATTCCGCCTTTGCCAGTCTTTATTAAAGCGGGTAAAGGGGTGTTTCGGAAGGGGAGAAAGCATTTTCGTCGTACGTATACAGTGTTTGATTGTATTTATGTGCAAAGTGGTACGCTGTATATGCGTGAAGAAGATATAGAGTATGAAGTGAAGGCTGGGGAATATATTTTATTAATTCCGGGTTTTGAACATGCTGGTTATCGAAATTGTACAGAGGATACGAGCATTTATTGGTTTCATTTTGTCCTGGAAGGATTATTTGCTTGTCAGGAAACTGAGCATGTATCGTGGTCAGATTTGCTGAATAGGGAAGAAACTTTTACAGAACCTGCAAAATTCACACTGCAAATTCCGCGATACGGCGGTGTACAAAACAAAGAAATGGCAGAGCGCTTATTGGAGGACCTAGTCAATGGGGGAGACTCTGTGGAAAGTAAATTGCAACAACCAGTACGTCTATATCAGTTCTTATTGTTTTTACAGAAAGAGGCACTTGGTATTCCGAGTGCTGCGGAAAAGGTGAGTGAGCAAGCTGCGGCTTATTTGCGCATGCATTATCGCGAGGATGTAAAAATGACAGATGTGGCACGACATATTTTATATAATGTGGACTATATTACCCGTTGTATGCAAAAGCAAATGGGTATTAGCCCGTTGCAGTATTTAAATGAAATCCGTCTGAGCGAAGCGAAAAAACGTTTGGTTGTAACGAACGATAAAATAAAAGTTATCGCAAGGGATGTTGGCTTTATGGATGAAGGCTATTTTTCGAGATTGTTTCGCAAAAAAGAAGGTGTCAGTCCACTCACGTACAGAAGGATGGTACGCCGTGAAGGGGTATAAAAAGGCTTTGCGCACGCGCAAAGCCTTTTTATCCTATAACTTTAATGCTACATAGCCATGTGCTGGCAATGTTACTTCCACTTTTTCAGCTTCGTAAGCAAACTCATCTCCTGTTAACAGATGTGTGACTTTTTTGCCTTTTAAATCAAATGGAATGGGAGCTGTAATTACCTCAGCAGAATTATTAAAAGCGAATAACAATGTCTCGTTTTCAAACGTTTTTGTATACATAACATGCTTATCGCTTTCATCACTGATAAACTCGAATGCACCATGGTTACCGAAAGCTGGCATTTCTTTGCGTAAGCGAATCAGTGTGGAGATGAAGTCGAATAGCTCACGATCTTGCTTTGTTGTATCCCACTCCATGCACTTGCGGCAGCCTGGGTCTTGCTCGCCATTCATGCCGATCTCATCACCATAGTAAATACAAGGTGTACCAGGAGAAGATAGTAAGAATGTAAATAACTGCTTCAGCTTTTCTTTGTTATCTTTACATACGGTTAAAATGCGTGGTGTATCATGGCTACCAAGCAGGTTGAATGCTACCTCTGTAGCGTTTTCCGGATACATCATCAGCGCTTCAGCTGTTTTATACATAAAGTCGCGTGTGCTGATTTCTTCTTTTGCGAAGTATTGAATAGCTGCGTGTGAATACGGATAATTCATAACCGCATCAAATTGGTCGCCTTGTAGCCAGGCCATTGATTGATGCCAAATCTCTCCAAGAATATATACGTCTGGTTTAATAGCTTTTACTTCTTTACGGAACTCGCGCCAGAAATCATGACCAACCTCGTTAGCAACGTCAAGGCGCCAGCCATCAATATCAAATTCTCGAATCCAATAGCGGCCAACTTCCAACAAATACTCACGTACTTCTGGATGAGCTGTGTTCAACTTTGGCATCATATGTGTAAAGGCGAATGTGTCGTAGTTTGGCATTGGCTCGGTTTGTACTGGATAATCCCAAATGTAGAACCAATCTTTGTACCTGGATTTCTCTCCTTTTTCAAGCACGTCTTGAAACTGGGGGAAGTAGAAGCCACTATGATTAAATACGGCGTCCAACATAACCTTGATACCGTTTTCATGGAAAACCTGTACGAGGCGCTTAAACGTTTCTTTATCGCCAAATTGCGGATCAATTTCCATGTAGTCAATTGTATCGTATTTATGATTTGTTGTTGCTTTAAAAATAGGTGTGAAGTAGATGCCTGTGATACCAAGCTCTACTAAATGATCAATATGCTCAATTACGCCTTCAAAGTCGCCGCCGAAAAAGTTCGTAGGTGTTGGTTCAGCACTGCCCCATGGCAGAGCACCTTCAGGATCGTTTGCTTTGTTACCGTTTGCAAAGCGCTCTGGGAAAATTTGATACCATACTGTATCGCGTACCCAAGCAGGAGGAGTAAATACATCTTCTGGATTTAGGTATGGGAAACAGAAGTAATCTGCTGTATCGTGTGTGATGATTTCAGGGTAAAATCCTTTTTCGGTATATACAATTGTTTCATCGCCTGTTAAATGAAAGCCATAGCGCAAACGACGGAAGTCCGGCTCAAGACTTGCGAACCAATAATCAAATAATTCTGTTGAAGCAATTTTCTTCATAGGCTTTGTTTCATAATTCCAAGAACCACCGTCCCATTTGTAGGGATCGCCATGAATTAAATCAACGGATGCTACGTCCTGCTTCTTGGTGCGCAATCGAATGTGCAATGTTTTTTCATTGTAAGCATATGCGTAATTGCTTTTGGGGCTGTGAAAAATGGCTTCTTTTAGCAAAATAAATTCCTCCTCGTTGGTTCAGGCAATCGATTGCCCTTTTGTTTTTTAGATTATTATTTGCTGTTCATAAAGTCAATTATGAGATTTTTTATATTAGAAAAGCAAATAAAATCGCATCTTTTGGCAGTAAATTCGAAATATCGACAAAATTCTTGTATAAAATTAAAAAAAATGTATTGAATAAAAAAGATTCATAGTTGTATAATAAGGACATGGTAAGTGCAAACGTTTTCACTGGTTTTGCAAACGCTAGCAAAATTACTGCAAACGTTTGAATCATTTAAATTTATTTAGGGGGTTTTCCTGATGAAGAAAGCGAAAGCGTTATCTTTATTGACTGTTCCTGCGTTAGCTGTTGGTATGCTAGCAGCATGCGGACCAAAAGAGGACAGCAAAAAAACAACAGACAACAAGAAAGTGGATGACAAAACACTTGTTGTTTGGGAAGACAAAGACAAATTAAACGGCATTAAAGATGCGGTTGCAAAATTTGAAAAAGAAAACGGTGTTAAAGTTAAGCTTAAAGAGCTTAACACAACAGACCAATTAAAGCAGCTTCGTCTTGACGGACCAGCTGGAACAGGTCCTGATATCATCACTTTACCGCATGACCAAATTGGCGGCGCTGTAACAGAAGGCTTGCTTGCTGAGATTAAAACTGACAAAGCTAGCACGTTTACAGACGTTGCAATCAATGCAGAAAGCTACCAAGGTAAATTATATGGTTTACCAAAAGCAATCGAAACACCTGTATTCATTTATAACAAAAAGTTGATGCCACAAGCTCCTAAGACAATGGAAGAGCTTTACACATTCTCTAAAGGCTTTACAAAAGACGGCAAATACGGTTTCTTGGCTCTTTGGGACAACTTCTACTTCGCGAACGGCGTACTTAGCGGTATGGGCGGCTTCGTATTCGGCGGTGAAGCGGGTAACCTTGACCCAACGAAACTTGGCTTGAACAATGATGGCGCTGTAAAAGGTGCTGACTACATTGCGAAATGGTACAAAGAAAACCTATTCCCGAAAGGTATTATCGGTGAAAACGGCGGCGCTGCAATGGACGCTTTATTCAATGAAAGCAAAGCTGCAGCTGTTATGAACGGACCATGGGCATTCCAAGGTTATAAAACAGCAGGTATCGACTACGGTGTAGCTCCAATGCCAACACTTCCAAACGGCGAGCGCGTAAAAACATTCTTGGGGGTAAAAGGATACCACATTTCTTCTTACTCTAAGAAACAAGAATTGGCTACAAAATTCCTTGAGTTCGTAACGAACGAAGAGAACTCTAAAGTACGTTATGAGCAAACAAAAGAAATTCCACCTGTGAAGTCTCTAATTGATACATTCACTGACGAAGGTGCAAAAGCAGTTGCGGAGCAATCTCAATCTGCAATTCCAATGCCAAACATTCCTGAAATGGGCGAAGTATGGGCACCAGCTGCAAGTGCATTACAAAACATCGTAACTGGCAAGTCTGATTCTAAGAAAGCTTTAGATGAAGCTGTTAAGCAAATTGATACAAACATCAAAACAAATCACAAGAAGAAATAATATAACACTCAATAGGGTTGTGCCCCAAACCGGGGCACAACCTCCTATTCATAAAGGGTAATGAGTAGAGAAGGGGGAACCCAGAAATATGGAACATATTGTACAACCTGCACAAAGTACAAAGCATGCAAAGCTAGCGACGCTGTTGTCCATTATTCCAGGAATTGGACAGATGTATAACCGTCAAATTTTAAAGGGTATTCTTTTATTTGTTTTAACGGGAGCTTTTTTCATTGCATTTAGAGATTTGTTAAACATGGGGTTATGGGGACTTGTTACACTTGGCGAAGAAGTGCCACGTGATCATTCCATCTTTTTATTGGTAGAAGGTATCTTGGCAATTATTGTTGTAGGATTTGGTCTGGCAATTTATGGATTTAATTTGAGAGATGCATATGTAAACGGTAAAAAACGCGATTTGGGTATTCCACTTAACTCGGTAAAAGAGCAATATCGCAACCTGATCGACAATGGATTTCCATACTTAATGATCACGCCGGGTTTTGTTTTACTTGTATTCGTTGTTATCTTCCCAATTTTATTCGTTATTTTGCTTGGTTTTACAAACTACGATTTGTATCACTCGCCACCGGCGAAGCTTGTGGACTGGGTAGGATTCCAAAACTTCGTTGAGTTGTTCACATTACCAATGTGGCGCGATACATTCCTTAGCGTATTAGGCTGGACAATTGTTTGGACATTTACCGCAACAACACTACAAGTTGGGCTAGGTATTTTCCTTGCGATTTTAGTAAACCAACCCGATCTAAAAGGAAAGGCAATTATCCGTACTATTTTCATTTTACCTTGGGCCGTGCCTGCATTCGTTTCTATTCTTGTGTTTGCAGGGATGTTTAATGAATCTTTTGGTGCAATCAACAACCAAATCCTAGCGATGTTTGGAATCGATCCCAAACCATGGATGACAGATCCATTCTGGACAAGAACAGCAATTATTTTATTGCAAACTTGGCTTGGATTCCCTTTCATCTTCGCAATGGTTACTGGTATTTTGCAGTCTATTCCGGCTGACTTATATGAAGCTGCAACAATTGATGGCGCAACAATCTGGCAAAAATTTACGAAGATTACGTTGCCTCTTGTGTTATACGCAACAGCTCCAATTCTTATTACGCAGTACACGTTTAACTTTAACAATTTTAACTTAATTTACTTGTTTAACGGTGGTGGTCCTGCGGTACCTGGACAAAACGCCGGCTCAACAGACATTTTGATTTCTTGGATTTACAGCTTGACAATGACATCTTCACAGTACGGGAAAGCTGCTGCCATCACATTGCTGCTATCCGTAGTTGTTATTACAGTAGCATTATGGCAATTCAAGAGAACAAAATCATTCCAAGAAGAGGATATGATGTGATATGAATCTAAAAACAGAAAGAGCGATTCGGCTCACTTTATCGTATATCGTTGTTTTGATTATGTCTGCTATCGTTTTGTATCCGGTTGTATGGATTATCGGTTCATCGTTTAACCCGGGTGATAGCTTGTCAGGTTCGACTATGATTCCGAAGAACGCATCTTTGGTTCATTATAAGGATCTATTTGATACAAGCCAAAGCAATTATTTGCTTTGGTACTGGAATACATTGAAGATTTGTTTAGCAACAATGTTCTTTTCTGTATTGGCGATTAGTTTTACGGCTTATGCGTTCTCACGCTATCGTTTTGTTGGTCGTAAAAATGGTTTGGTAACATTCCTTGTATTGCAAATGATTCCAAACTTTTCAGCATTAATCGCGTTGTTCATTTTAGCGCAATTAACAGGTTTAATTGATACGCATCTTTCATTGATTTTGATTTATGTTGGCGGTGCCATCCCAATGAATACATGGTTGATGAAGGGCTACTTGGATACAATTCCAAAGGAGCTGGATGAGTCAGCACGCATGGACGGTGCAGGTCATTTCCGTATTTTTATTCAAATTATCATGCCGCTTGCAAAACCAATTATCGCGGTTGTAGCATTGTTCAACTTTATCGGACCGTTCACCGACTTTATTATCGCGAAAATCTTGATTCGATCTGAAGAAAAATATACATTAGCTGTTGGATTGTATGATTTAGTAGCGAAGCAATTCGGTAACGAATTTACAAAATTCGCTGCAGGGTCTGTTCTAATCGCAATTCCAATTGCTATACTATTCTTGTCGCTTCAAAAGTACTTTATTTCCGGTCTAACTGCTGGAGGTACAAAAGGATAAGAATGGGAAGGGAAGGAGGAGCGGAGATGTGCAAAAAAGTGATATCACTATTGCTAATCCCGTTTCTTCTTTTTTATGTTCAGCCAATTTTGGCTGCTGAAAAAGAAGAAAAAAACTGGCAAGATGAATCGATTTATTTCATCATGGTTGATCGGTTCAACAATGGGGATCAAAAAAATGATTTTAACGTAGACCCAGAGAATTTAAAAGCATATAACGGAGGCGATTTGGAGGGAATTATCAAGCGTCTGGATTATATTCAAAAGATGGGGTTTACAGCGATTTGGCTAACACCTGTTGTCGATAATGAACAAGGTGGATACCATGGTTATTGGACAAACGATTATTTCAAGGTAGAAGAGCATTTCGGTTCTATGAAAGATATGAAACGGCTCGTCAAAGAGGCCCACAAACGGGATATGAAGGTACTTCTTGATTTTGTCGGCAACCATACCGGCTATAAGCATCCGTGGTTAAAGGATCCGGCTAAGGTAAATTGGTTTCATGAAAATGTGCCTATTTTAGGTGAGGATCAAACCTCAGTAGAAAACGGATGGTTGGCAGGCTTGCCGGATTTAAATGTAGAAAATCCTGAGGTGAAAAAGTTTCTAATTGATAATGCCAAATGGTGGATTCAGCAAACAGATGTAGATGGATTTCGTCTTGATGCAGTTAAGCACGTACCAAAAGCATTTTGGAGTGACTTTAGCAAAGAAGTGAAAGCGGTTAAAAAAGACTTCTTCCTGATTGGAGAAGTATATAATAACGATCCTACGTATATCGCAGAGTATGAAGCAACTGGGATTGACGCTTTTTTGAATTTCCCATATCAAAAGGAAATTACAGCAGCCTTCAGTAAGCCGAATGTATCGGCAGAGCGATTGTTTAACCAGTGGAAGCGTGATGAACGATTTTATCAAAATCCGTACTTGCTTGGCACATACCTTGATAACCATGATTTAAAACGCTTTACAAGGGTGGCGAAGGAGAACAAACAGCATCCGCCGACACGTTTACGCTTGGCGCTTACGTATCTATTTACATCACCGGGTATTCCAATTATGTATTATGGCACAGAAATTGCGCTTGATGGCGGCGAAGATCCTGATAATCGAAGACTGATGGATTTTAAAACAGATGAGGACTTTCTCCAATACATTAGCAAGCTGGGCGAGCTACGCAATGACTTACCAGCACTACGCCGCGGCACATTTGAAATGCTGTATGATGAAAATGGCATGAGCGTATTTAAACGGGTATATAAAGAGGAAGTCATTATTACTGCCATCAATAATACAGATAAAACGCAAACCGTAGAGCTTACACATGAGCAGTTAGAAGGAAACAAGGAGCTTCGAGGTCTTTTGCAGGATGATCTTGTTCGAGATAACAACGGTTATAAGCTTGTAATTGATCGAGAGCAAGCAAACGTATATGCGCTTGCCGAAAAAAGCGGCTTAAATATATGGTTTATTGGTTCCATTGCTGCCGTTATTATTTTATTTATTACATTTTTGTTTTTAGCAAAAAGAAGGGGTATAAAGCGCGCTTCATAAAAAATTCACTCAGAAAGCGTCAGCTTTCATTTGTTTGATGATATAATGAAAACGGTTCATAAGGAGGATGGTGTGAATGGCTGTTACCATTAAAGATGTTGCAAAAAAAGCTAATGTTGCACCTTCCACAGTATCACGTGTTATTGCCAACAGTCCTCGCATTAGCGAGAAAACCAAAAAGCGCGTTCGTAAAATTATGGATGAGCTCGGTTACCATCCAAACGTCAACGCCAGAAGTTTGGCGAATCAAACCACGCAGGCAATCGGACTAATCATGCCGAGTTCGGCCAATAAATCGTTTCAAAATCCGTTTTTTCCGGAAGTAATGCGTGGCATTAGTTCCTACGCACATATCAAGGATTATTCTCTGTACATGAACACGGGAGAGACCGAAGAGGAAATCTTTGAAGGTGTGGTGAAGATGGTACAGGGCAAGCGAGTGGATGGAATTGTTGTACTTTATTCTCGTATGAACGACTTGGTCATTCAATACTTGACTGAACAGCAGTTTCCATTTGTCTTAATTGGGAAACCTCATCACGCTAGCGAAGAGATTACGTACATTGATAACGATAACTATATGGCTGGTCGAGAAGTTACAGAATACTTGATTTCTCTTGGACATGAACATATCGCCTTCATTGGCGGAAGCCCCGATTTAATGGTAACGAAAGAGCGTCTTGCCGGCTTTAAAGAAGCCATTAAGCTTGCGGATTTACGTCTGCCGGACGAGTATGTATTTTATATGGATTTTCTTCGTGAAGGAGGACAGCTTGCCGTCGAAAGGCTCATGTCTTATGAACAGCCTCCAACGGCAATTGTCGTAACTGATGATTTAATGGCAATGGGTGTACTAAGCACACTTTCGGAAAAAGGATATCACGTACCGGATGATGTTTCTGTCGTGAGTTTTAACAATGTAATCTTTTCCGAAATTGCTTGTCCACCGTTGACCTCTGTGGATGTTCGCATTTTCCAGCTTGGTTACGAGGCTGTGAAAAGCTTAATTGAAAAAATTGAAATGCCGGAACAATCATCGCGAAATATTGTCGTGCCGTATAAGATTATTAAAAGACAATCTTGTAAACAAATGAGTGAGAGTCAGCTATGTCCATAACATAGCTGGTTCTTCATATAAAATGCGCAAACGATTGCATTAACAAAAAAGGAAAAGGTGATAACTATGAAGCGTTTATTTCAAGTAGATCCATGGAAAATCATTGAAACAGAGCTACATAAGGAAGAATTCCGTTTGGCGGAGAGTATGAACAGTCTTGGAAACGGTCACATGGGAATGCGCGGTAACTTTGAAGAAACATATAGCGGCGATTTTCATCGCGGTTCTTATATCGCAGGTGTTTGGTTTCCGGATAAAACACGTGTTGGCTGGTGGAAAAATGGCTACCCGGATTACTTCGGAAAAGTAATCAACTCTGTAAACTTCATTGGTATTCGCGTATTGATTGAAGGACAAGAAGTTGATTTATATACGGCAAACGTAAAAGAGTTCTATCGTGAACTTGATATGCAGCATGGTGTCTTAACACGCCGTTTCACAATCGAGCAAGATGGTAAAGAAACAGCGTTTGAAGCAGTTCGTTTCTTATCTGTCGCAGAGAGTGAACTTGGCGTTATAAAATATACCGCAAAACCATTAAACTACGATGGTATCATTACATTCGTTCCTTATTTAGATGGCGATGTACGCAATGAAGACTCCAACTATGATGAAGATTTTTGGGTACATGTGAGCCAAGAGGTTACAGAATATGAAGGCTCTATCGTCATGCGCACAAAAGACAACCCATTTGGCACACCAACATTTGAAGTTGCGGCGACAATGAAGGTAGAAGTAGTTGGAAACGTAACCAGCGTCCAACAGGCAAGCAAAGAAGAATATATTGATAACACAATTGCAGTAGCAGCGAAGCGAGGAGAGGAAGTGACGCTTTATAAATATGTAGCCGTCACAACAGATCGAGATTATGACCGCGCCGAGCTTGTGGGGAAAGGAAAAGAAGTATTGGCACGTAACCTAGAAAAGGGCTACGAAACCATTCTTGCTGCGCATCAACAAGGCTGGCTAAGCCGCTGGGAAATTGCTGACGTAGAAATTAACGGTGACAACGAAGCACAACAAGGCATCCGCTTTAATCTGTTCCAACTATTCTCGACTTACTACGGAGAAGATGCAAGATTAAACATTGGACCAAAAGGCTTTACAGGTGAAAAATATGGCGGTGCTACGTACTGGGATACAGAAGCGTACGCAATTCCGTTATACCTTTCAACAGCGAAGCCAGAAGTGGCGCGCAATTTGGCCATTTATCGCCACAACCAATTGCCGGAAGCATATGTGAACGCAGGCAAGCAAGGTCTTGCAGGAGCATTATATCCAATGGTAACATTCACGGGTATTGAGTGCCACAACGAATGGGAAATTACATTTGAAGAGATTCACCGTAATGGCGCCATTGCTTATGCCATTTATAACTATGTAAATTACACAGGCGATAAAGCTTACTTACACGAGTATGGCATTGATGTGTTAACAGGTATTTCTCGCTTCTGGGCAGATCGTGTCCATTATCATGCGAAAAAAAACGTCTACATGATGCATGGTGTTACAGGTCCAAACGAGTACGAAAACAATGTTAACAACAACTGGTATACAAACACCATTGCGGCTTGGACACTCGAATACACATTGGAGACAGTGAAGTACCTGCAAGAAAACGGTCATGCTGAGCGTGTTTCTGGTTTGCAGATTACAGATGAAGAGCTAGCGAAATGGCAGGATATCATTGAAAAGATGTACTATCCGTATGATGAGGAGCTGGGCGTATTTGTGCAGCACGATACATTTTTGGATAAGGATCTGCGCACAGTTGATACGCTCGCAGCGGAAGATCGTCCATTAAATCAAAAATGGTCATGGGATAAAATTTTGCGTAGCTGCTTTATTAAGCAAGCGGATGTACTGCAAGGGATTTACTTCTTTAACGACCGTTTTACAATGGAAGAAAAGCAACGTAACTTTGCGTTTTATGAGCCAATGACGGTTCATGAGTCCAGCCTATCCCCATGTATCCACTCTATTTTGGCAGCGGAGCTTGGAATGGAAGAAAAGGCGTATGAAATGTACAATCGCACAGCACGCCTAGATTTGGATAACTACAACAACGATACAGAAGACGGTCTTCATATTACAAGTATGACTGGCTCTTGGCTGGCAATTGTGCAAGGCTTTGCGGGCATGCGCACAAGCAACGAAGCGCTTTCCTTTAGCCCATTCATTCCGAGCGCTTGGGACAGCTATTCCTTCAATATCGTATACAGAGGACACAACTTTAAAGCGGCTGTAACAAAAGAACAAGTAACCTTCACACAATTTGAAGGCGCAGACCTACAAATTCGCGTCTATAACGAAGAAATCACATTGCCAGAAGGCGGTACGGTTTCGGTGAAGGTAAAGAGATAAGGTTTTAATGAAGAAACTCCTTGTATGAGGAGTTTTTTTGTTTGTTAAATTTGAAACGTGGACATGTAATGGCCCCGTAGGAACAGCAGCCATTACAGTAAGCGGAAATACAGTTGCGTATACGGTCACAGATGCAAATGGCCGATAACCAATATGGTCAAGGGAATCGTATTACAAGCTCCATTCAGTACGATAGAGCCACGCAAAAGTATAAGAAGCCTTTCTTTCTGTGCTAACAGAGATTAGGTGTCCCGCAAGAGCGTCTTGCGGAGCACGAGAGAAGCGAAAAGAGAGGTTAGGTGTCCCGCAAGAGCGTCTTGCGGAGCACGAGAGAGGGAATAACAGAGATTAGGTGTCCCGCAAGAGAGTCTCGCGGAGCACGAGAGAAGCGAAAAGAGAGGTTAGGTGTCCCGTAAGAGAGTCTCGCGGAGCACGAGAGAAGGAATAATAGAGATTAGGTGTCCCGCAAGAGCGTCTTGCGGAGCACGAGAGAAGCGAAAAGAGAGGTTAGGTGTCCCGTAAGAACGTCTTGCGGAGCACGAGAGAGGGAATAACAGAGATTAGGTGTCCCGCAAGAGAGTCTCGCGGAGCACGAGAGAAGCGAAAAGAGAGGTTAGGTGTCCCGTAAGAACGTCTTGCGGAGCACGAGAGAGGGAATAACAGAGATTAGGTGTCCCGCAAGAGCGTCTTGCGGAGCACGAGAGAAGCGAAAAGAGAGGTTAGGTGTCCCGTAAGAACGCCTTGCAGACCCCGAGAGAGAGTAAAAGAAGAAGCATCCGCCTGGACGGATGCTTGTCTTATTATTCTTTAATTGCTGCTTCCAACGCCATGATAATCATATCATTAAATGTTGTTTGGCGTTCTTCTGCTGTTGTTTCTTCACCAGTGAAGATGTGATCGCTCACTGTTAGAATAGATAGTGCCTTTGCATCATATTTAGCTGCAAGTGTGTAAAGTGCTGTTGTTTCCATTTCTACTGCAAGTACGCCGTATTCACCTAGTTTTTTCACCATGTCCATGCTTTCACGGTAGAATACGTCTGCTGTTAAGACGTTCCCAACGCGTACCTTTAGGTTCTGTTCTACTCCGGCTTCGTAAGCTTTTTTCAGTAGGTCGAAGTTTGCACAAGGTGCAAAGTCAAAGCCTGGGAATGTCAGGCGGTTCATGTTAGAGTCTGTGCATGACGTCATTGCGATGATTACGTCGCGCACGTTAACATCTTTTTGAATACCACCGCATGTACCAACGCGAATCAATGTTTTAACGCCGTATTCGCGCATTAATTCGTTTACATAGATGGAGATAGATGGTACACCCATACCTGTTCCTTGTACAGATACACGCACGCCTTTGTATGTGCCAGTAAAGCCAAGCATACCACGCACGTTGTTATAGCAAGTTACATCTTCTAAAAATGTTTCTGCGATGTATTTCGCACGAAGTGGGTCTCCTGGAAGAAGGATGCGTTCTGCAATTTCACCTTGTTTTGCTTCAATATGTACACTCATGTAGGGCCGCTACGGTCATGCCGTAGCGGCATTCACCTCTCTTTACGATTTAGTTAGATTTGTTTCTATGATTTCACTTCGTCTAGTGACGGAGAAAATCGCACATGCAAGTGCCAGTAGGATAAATACAACGCCGGCCCAGGCATTATATAAGACAGTGCTTTTTTCAATAACAATGCCCCCAATAAGGGAACCCAGTGCAATGCCAAAATGACTTGCGGACGTATTTAATCCCATCTGGATGTCAGCTGTTTCTGGGGCGCATTCAATGAGATAGGTTTGCTGAGCAGGTGCAATCGCCCAGCTTAGCGCGCTCCAGATTACAAGAATAATTAAAAATACATACAAAGGCAGCTTTGTCGTAAGCGGTAGAATGGCTAGGACAATTGCGAACAATGAGATGATGGTTAGAATGGAGCGCTGTGGCCCCCATTTATCTGATAACCACCCTCCTAAGCCGCCTCCTGTGACCGCTGCTGTGCCAAATATAAAATATACAGCAGTGACAATACTTGGCGCAAGTCCGAGTGCATCCTGCAAGAACGGTGTTAAGTACGCGTATAGCGTTAAATGTCCTGTCAGCATAAAAAATGTGATGAACTGCGCACTCAGAATTTTACTGCTGCGTAAAGCTTGAATTTGTTTTCGAATTGGTACGACAGGCTTTGGTTCAATTGGGTCAAGTAGTTTATAAATACAAACCATAGCTACAACTGTCAGAACAGACATGACAATAAATGTTGTACGCCAACCAAAAGCATTGCCAATTACCATACCGAACGGAACCCCAAGCACAAGCGATGCACTAATGCCCATAAAGACTGTGCCAATTGCACGTCCTTGATACGCAGGTGCTACAATGCCAGATGCGATTGTGATGGTAAGTACAATCAGCAATGAGCCGGTAATGGCTGTTAGAATTCTTGCAATCATGAGCATTGTATAATCAGCACTCATTGCCGCAAGAATGTTGCCAAGTAAGAATACAAACATCGTCCATATATAGAGTTGTTTGCGCTCCATTTTTGCGGTTGCGTTCAGCAAAACGGGGGCTGAAAGGGCGAAAAACAATGAAAACACCGAAATCAGCTGTCCGGCTGCTCCAATCGAAACACCTAAATCATCAGCAACGAGGTTTAAAATGCCGCCAATGATAAATTCAACTGTTCCGACGATAAAGGCGGCCGCCGCCAGAATATATACGCGCATGTTCATGAAGACGTCCTCCTTTTATAAAAGTTACTACTAAAATAGTAACCTTTTGTGTATGGAACGGCAAGAGATTTTTTTAAAACAGCAAATAAGCCACTGTGTGAAACAGGGCTTATTTTATTGAAGTGTATTTTCACAGTTTGAGAGGAAAACTTTAACCCTATGTTGAATTGTTAATGTAATAAAGTGGTATTTTTTAAAAAGTATTAGTCTCCAATGGTTTGATGTGATAATGGGGTGAATGGGTGTATTTTAGTTTTAGACGCCTCAACTTTTCGAATGGAGGGAAAAAGTGAATGAAAAAACAGGTGATAAAGGGTATAATGTTGATTTTGATCTGCAGTGTTAGCACAAGTTGTATATCAGCTGGAGCAGAAAAAAACGAGAGTAAGGATAACGTAGTAAAACAAAAGGGTGTTGAATGTAAAGAAGGAACAGTCAATAAAAATGAAGGTGAAGTAATAAGTTTTGAGGAATATAGGAAGCTTTTTGAACAACTTAATGATTCGATTAAAGTAGATGGATACACACTAAAAGCAAGTAGTCTGGGACCGGATGTTACTGCAATTGATAAGGATTTAAGTTTTGGAAAACGTGAATGGATAACAATTGATGGAAAGATGAATAACACAGAGCCAGAAAGTACGCAGGAAATGCTCTTTTTTGAGAACGCACGTGGTACAAGTCAAATTACAATTACTGTTGGTTATATGGATAATTATATAGCTGAAGATTTGTTGATATATCCAACAAACAGAGGTTACGATGAGTTGAATAGGGAGTTGGCAGATAAGACTGATTCAATTGTGGTAGCTTATAAGAACATATTAATCTCGGTGCAACAAGTTGCGACTCAAAAAGCAGATATGGTAGCTACGCAATCCGCATTGCGAGAAGTCATAAAAAATTTAAAAAAACCCCCTAATAACTAAAAAACCTATTTTCTGAATATATGGAAAATAGTATATTGTTAGTAAGGAGTTGAAAAACCCTGAATATTATTAGGAGGAGATTGATACATGGATATTTCTAAAGTAACAAAGATAGTAACTGTAGCTACTTTGAGTTTAGGAATGGCATTATCATCTGGGATTTCGACATACGCTGCAACCAAGGGTCCAAACAAGCAATTCCGCAACATGTTTTAGAGAAGGTGAAAGCCAAAGAGCAATATGATGATGACCTTCCGGAAGTACGAGCTTGGGAAGTGGACCTAAATGGTAATGTTAAAGAAGTTGTGCCTCTATCTCAAAGAGCAGGTCTTCAAACGATTTCAAAAAGTGGACATTCCAAATTGTTAATTTGTGTTGGCGATTCCGTAATAGAGGAGAAAAAGACATATAAAAATTGATATTTTTCCAAAAATGATGTATAGATTCTTAAGGTAAATAGACCATATGCGTTTTTGCAAGAAGGAGTTGAAGAAAAATGGATATAGCAACACTTGTCGGTCTTATAATGGGTATTGTTGCCGTATTGCTTGGAATGTTCTTCAAACATGTAGCATTTTCAGTTCTCCTAAACCCTGCTGCATTTTTTATTATCATAATTGGAACTGCAGCAGCCGTTATAACCGCATTTCCTGGTAATGAGTTAAAAAAGGTTCCGAAATTATTCAAAATTCTTTTCACAAAAGCAAAGCAAATGGAAGGCGCGGATATTATTAAGATGTTTGTTGAAATGGCACAGGAATCTAGGAAAAATGGAATTTTATCTTTGGAAGCGAAAATTGCAGAACTAGAAGATCCATTTCTGAAGCGAGGAATTAATTTCATTGTAGATGGTCAAACACCTGAGTTTGTGAGAAATACACTGACAGAGGAAATTGAAGCAATGGAAGAGAGGCATCACGGCTACGCTGGAGTGTTTACACAAGCTGGGACATATGCACCGACTCTTGGAGTGTTAGGGGCGGTTATAGGCCTAATTGCTGCCCTTGGTAATATGGGGGACACAGATGCATTAGGACATGCGATTTCTGCAGCTTTCGTTGCTACCATGTTAGGGATTTATACAGGTTATGTTTTGTGGCATCCATTCGGTAATAAGTTAAAACGAAAATCGAAGTCAGAGGCAAAACTAAAATATATGATGATTGAGGGAATTTTGTGTATTCAAAGTGGTTTGCATCCCGCTATATTGGAAGCGAAAATGGTTTCATATCTTCCTGAATCTGAAAGAGCAAAGGTTTCAGAAGATAAAGGGGATAAAGGAGATAAAGGAGGGAGTTAGGAATGGCAAAGAAACAACAACATGATGAACATATGGATGAATCGTGGTTAATTCCTTATGCAGACCTCCTTACATTGTTATTGGCATTATTTATTGTTCTTTTTGCAATGAGTACGATGGATGCTAAAAAATACGAAAAAATGAGCCAATCTTTTAATACCATATTCGATGGTGGTTCAGGAAATCAAAACTTCCAAAATCCGGTTCCAACTACAAATGGAACTGAGTTACCGGACGAAGTGTTGGAGAATAATAAATACTATAAACTGTATGATAACATTCGTTCTCAAGTTGTTGAACAGACTGAAACGCAACAAGCAGATGGATATATAAATGATAAGCAACTAGGAGAACGGTGTTTGTCAAGATAGTTGTCGCATATCCCTTACTTTGTAGTGAAAGGCATTTCCCTGTCCTTACATACTTCTATTTTGTATGTAAGGAAGAATGGATGCTTGAGGTTACGTGCCAACAACTATGTGATTTGCGTTTCTTCTTTCTTTTCTTTCATTGGATTTAAAGCTACTGATTGATGCGGACTCCAGTCCCTTGTTGATCTTGACCATCTCTCTGGATGTTTTTATCTCGCTTGTTCATATACTTCTTTCCGCTTTTCAAGTATCTCAATATGCGCACCGTTATGGCATTGTTCCGGTGTCACAAAATTGATTCCACTGTGTACATGTACGCAGTTATACCAGTTTACGAATTTCATGCCCCATTCTCTTGCCGCAATCAGTGTCTGAAAGCCTTTATACGGATACTCCGGCCGATATTTTAATGTACGGAATATCGCTTCCGAATATGGATTATCATTACTTACACGTGGTCTTGAATAGGAGCTTTGTATCCCTAACTTTTCGAGTAACACTTGAAAAGTTGCGGCTTTCATCGGGCTTCCATTATCAGCGTGCAGCACGAGCGGTTTCCCTTGTATGTTCTCGCTAATTACAGCTCTCTTCATCAATTCTTCCGCATATCTTGCCTCTTCTGTCTCCCAAATCTCCCAACCGACTATCTTTCTACTAAAAATATCAATAATCAAATAAAGACGGTAAAATATGCCTTTCACCGGCCCTTTGAGCCACGTAATATCCCATGTCCAGACCTGATTCGGTGCAGTAGCCAAATGACTTTCAGGTAATTTCCTCTCCGCGCGCTTACTTCTCCCGCGGTGGTGCTGCATCTGATTCTCCCGAAGTACACGATAGAAGCTAGATTCAGAGGCAATATAAATCTTTTGGTCCGCTAGTTTCGGTACGATTTGAGTCGGTGGTAAATTCGCGAACTCTTCTTTCTTTACCACTTCTAACATTTCTTGTTTTTCTTCTTGCGTTAGTTTATTTTTCGGTATTGGCCGCACGGCCAAGGGGCGTTGATCTTCCTTGACGCCACCTTCTGAAACCCAGCGTTCATATGTGCGTACACTGATATGTAGCTCCTGGCATGCCAGTGCCAACCGCGCACCATTTTTGTTTGCTTCTTGGATGAGTTCTACTGCAAGCACGCGATCTGACGAGCGAATCATTCTTCCTCTTGGTCCCCCCAGATCGCTTGGGCCTTTTTTCGTAACAGTAATAAAGCTGCCGCCTCTGCCAGAGCTTTCTCTTTTTTACGCAAATCTTTTTCTAATGTTTTTGCACGGCGCTTTTCTTCTTTTAAGTCTTGATGTAACTGTTTCGTTTGAGGTGTTTCATTTCCATTCGCACTCAGGCACGCCTCACGCCATGCCTCAATTTGTTCCTTATATAAGCCTTTCTTACGGCAATATGCTGCGAGCTCTGCTTGGTTCATTGCGTATGTTTCCATCACAATCAAAAACTTATCTGCGCTGTTCCACTTATCGGCTCCTTGTCCATCTCCAGGTGCAGCAGTTCCAGCTACACGTGCATCCTTCCGCCACTTATACAACGTAGCCTCTGTGATACCAGTTTCCTCACTAAGTCGGCTAATGGCTTCATTGTTTGGGGGCATCATTCTTTTTATAGCCGCTTCTTTCATTTCTTTCGTATATCTTTTTCCTAATTTTCCTGTCATGTCGATCAACCTCCGTGTTTACTTAAGTATAACACTAAAGTTCTATACGACATCTATCCTAACAGAGGGGGATAACTGCAATCACACACTACCCGTTCCGCTTTTTCATCTAAAAAAGCCTATCAACACTAGTATTTTAACCGCAACAACAACCGTCTAATTTCTTCATCATGATTGAGTTGATCTAAATATTTGTCAGTAATACGAACTAAAGCGACGTCATGATAGAAGAAGTCAATAAAAAATTTTACGAAGGGTTGTGCCATTGTTCGCATGGCTTGCCAATTTCCTCCCTCTACGCCAGCGAAAAGAACTTCCTTGTGGTCAGCTACGACAAGCTGAAATCTCTCTAAAACCTTGTGTTCTTCAGACGGAATCAGGCTATGCAGATGAGATAAGTTTGTTTCTATGCGGCCAATCACTAAGCCCTCAATAGCTACACCTTGTCGTTCCTTTTCTTCAAGAAGGGGAATATAAGGAGCCAAATCATCATGCCACGCCGAGATGTAAATGGATTCACTTGCTTCTTCAATCAGCATTTTACAACCTGCATCAATAGAAGAGCGAACCTTTAAGCTCCACACTCGATCGTCTCCAAAGTTTTTTTGAGATTTACGATTTTTAAGCTCAGTAATGTTTGTTTGGAAATCCTGTGTCAGTTTTTCAATGACAATATGTATTGGCAAAGCAGCATATAGCTTTTTCTTTTCTGATACAGTGTCCATAATAAGCCCCTTATCGATCATACGAGATAAAACTTCATATATCTTTGCCTTTGGAACACCGGAATATTTAACAATTGTTGTCGCATCCATAGGCTCATCTCCAGCGCTGAGTGTTTCGTATACTTGACTTTCATATTGAGAAAAACCAAATTTTTGAAGCATGCTTCCTCCTTGGGATAAACATAGAATCATTCGTTCTTTTTTATACAAGATTATACTATACGAAGTACAGATGGAAGAACAGCTCTTATGCTTGGGAAAAGCATATAAGTAAAGAAAAGATCTTTTTTCTATTGTTACAAGGTTTGTCATGTGAACGGAAAAGAAGAAGCTCTCACCTTTTGTGAGAGCCTGTGTTTAAATAACATATAGGAATACGCATAAGAAATGAGCGAGGCTACCGAGCATAATGAAAATATGGAAAATTTCGTGATAGCCCATATATTTAAAAGCCAGTAGCTTTGGCTTCATGCCGTAAATGATACCACCGATTGTATAAAGCATACCACCGAGAATGAGCCAAAATAGTCCTTGTGGATGAAGTGATTTTGCCAGTGGAGAAGCTGCGAATATAATCATCCAGCCCATGGCAATGTACAAAAAAGTGGATAGCCATCTTGGGCAATGAAACCAAATCATTTTAAATACAATACCACATACAGCTATCGCAACAACAGCTGCAAATAATGTCCAGCCGGTGATGCCGCGCAAGGTTACAAGGCAAAAGGGCGTGTAAGAACCAGCAATTAAAATAAAAATCATAGAATGGTCAAGTCGTCTTAAAAAAGAAATAACATGGTCTTTGGCAATCACCATATGATAGGTCGCTGAGGCGGCATACAATAAAATCATGCTGACGCCGAATACGATGACAGCAGCAACTGCCAGCGGAGAACTTTCTGCCGATGCTTTAATGACCATCGCCAAAAGGGCAATAAACGACAAAATGGCTCCAGCTAGATGAGTTAAGCCGTTAATAGGTTCGCGAATGTACGTTTTCATACCAAAACCTCCTATAACTACTTTATGTAGTTTTTAATACTACTTACTATAATACATACGATGCGTTATGTAGTCAATGTTTTATATCGGTTATTTGTGTGCTACAATGAAAATACATATTGTTGTAAAAAAGGAGTTTTAAATTGTGAAGGATATAGAACAAATCATAGCAGAGCTACAGCTAGGGAAGCAGCTTACGCTTTCAGATATGCCCAATATAGATTTATACATGGATCAAGTCATTCAACTGTTTGAGAATGTGTATGGAGAAACAACGCGGGATAAAGATGATAAGGTTTTAACAAAAACGATGATTAATAACTATGCAAAAGGAAAGTTGTTGCCTCCTATTAAAAATAAGAAATACAGCCGCGAACATTTAATGATGATGAGTCTGATTTATCAGCTTAAAGGTGTACTATCCATACAAGATATAAAAAAAATGCTGGATTATTTGCAACAAGAAATGGTAGACGGTACGCTTGATTTAGCTGAATTTTATAGTCAATATTCAGAGCTTCTTATCGGTAATGCAGAACGATTTCAAACAGAAGTACTTGCTGAAAATAAAAAAATGCAATCGCAGGAAGAACGAATTCTCTTCATTGCTTCTCTTGTCAATATGAGCAATCTATACCGAAAAGTAGCGGAGAAGTTAGTAGATGAATTATAAAAAAACGCCGAGATTTCTCGGCGTTTTTTCAGCGGTAGTTGATAAACTGCACGTCTACCGATAAGTCAGCTTGACGTACAGCGGCGATAACAGCCTGCAAATCGTCGCGATTTTTTCCTGTTACGCGAATTTGATCTTCTTGAATTTGACTTTTTACTTTTAGCTTCAAATCTTTGATGATGTTATTAATTTTCTTTGCATCATCACGGTCAATGCCTTGTTTGATAGATGCATGTTGACGTACAGTTCCGCCTGACGCATTTTCAAGCTTACCGTAATCCAGGTTCTTAATGGGAATACCACGTTTGACTAGCTTGCTGATTAGGACGTCTTTTAGCTGACTAAGTTTGTAATCATCGTCCGATACAAGTACAAGACCATCTTTTTCAACGGTAATGTTGCTTTTACTTCCTTTAAAGTCATAACGTGTTTGAATCTCTTTTAAAGCAAGATTTACCGCATTTGTTACTTCAGGCATTTCAATTTTGGACACAATATCAAATGAGCTTTCTTTTGACATGAAGACACCTCCATAAAACTTGTCTAGCTTTATTATAAGGAAATTTGGGGATTTCGACAAATGGAGGAAGAATCATGTTATAATGGAAAGTCGTTTGGCACATAACGTTAAAAGCAGCTTCTTTGTGAGGCAAAGCGCGTTTCATACAATATTGTAAACAGAAAAGAGGAATGAAAATGTTGCAACCAGGAAATGTACAAATGGTGACGGTTCTTCGTGAAACGGAAATCGGTTATATGGTTGGTTATGATACGGAAGAAGTATTTTTACATAGAAATGAAGTAGCGGGAGAGATTGAAGAAGGCGATTCCATTGATGTGTTTTTATATTTTGACCACCAAGGTCGTTTAACGGCAACGATGAAAACGCCGCTTGTGACAACAGAGGATTACAGCTGGGCAACAGTTGTAAAGGTGTTGCCACGCACTGGTGTATTTGTTGATATTGGCGTGTCTAAGGATATTTTAATGCCGCATGATGAATTGCCGGGCTATCGTGGTGTTTGGCCAGATGAGGGCGATGAAGTATACTGCCGTCTAAAAGTGACGGGGCGCGGAAATTTGATTGCCCTTCGTGCCCCAGATGAGGAAATTGAAGATATGATGGTGGAGGCAACGCCGTCTATGCAAAATAAAAATGTGAGTGGTCGTATTTATAAAACAATGCATGAAGGATCTGCTATTTTTACGGACGAGCACTTTATCGGCTTTATTCATCACACGGAACGCAGGGAAGAGCCACGTATGGGACAGCGTGTATCGGGCCGTATTATTAATGTAAAAGAAGATGGAACGATTAACGTATCACTGCTTCCTCGTAAGCAGGAAGGTATGGACGTAGATGCACAGATGATTTATGAGTACATGGAAAGCCGCGGCGGTGCCATGCCGTTCTGGGATAAAAGTGACCCTGTTGATATTCAGGAACGCTTCTCGATTAGCAAGGCCGCGTTTAAGCGCGCGCTTGGTAAGTTAATGAAGGAAGAAAAAATCTATCAAGAAGAAGGTTGGACATATTTTAAACGCTAAAAAGCACGGGTGTACACCCGTGCTTTTTTGTGGAGAACCTTAGGTTCTGTGCCTAAGCGGTCGGCTTCCGCTTTTCTTATAAATGATCTGTTTTTTCTGAGTAGGAGTGCTTGCCGTTCATGGCGTTTTTAGCGCGCTCTAGGTTTTTTTGGCGACGCTTTGCGTTGTTGTCTTTTGCTTTTTTATCGTTGTCGCTTGTGTTAGACATAGAAATGCCTCCTTGTAGGTTATGGGTTTAGCTTTCCCGTTTCCGTACAGACTATGTATGAGGAAGGAGCGAGTGTTTTGGAGCTGAAGTTACCTTATACAGAGTTAGTGAAGAAGCTGTTTATTGTGATGCTTGGCGGCGTTTTAAATGCAGTTGCCATGAATTTATTTTTAATTCCAGCAAACGTATATGCCAGTGGTTTTGCGGGATTGGCGCAGCTGTTGTCGCGCGTGCTTGGTGATTTTACGCCAATTAGTATTTCTACCGGTATTTTATATATTGCATTTAATATACCTGTTGTTATATTAGCGTGGCTGAAGGTAGGGCGGTCGTTTACAATCTTTAGCTTTATTAGCATTGCGTTTACCACACTTTTTTTAGAGATTATTCCAATTAAAACTGTATCGACTGATATCATATTGAATGCGGTATTTGGTGGTGTAATTGCGGCAATTGGTATTGGTTTAACATTAAAATGGGGCGCTTCAACAGGAGGACTGGACATTATCGCGATGATTTTGTCTCGTATTAAAGATAAGCCATTGGGTACATACTTTTTTACATTTAATGCGTTTATTATTTTAACAGCAGGTTATTTGTATGGATGGGAAAAAGCATTGTATACCCTTGTGTCTTTATATGCTTCGACGCGCTTAATCGATGCGATTCACACACGGCACGTCAAGCTGACAACATTTATTGTAACGAAGCATGGGCCAGAGCTACGCAAAGCTATTCATGCCCACCTTGTGCGCGGCATTACAAGCCTTCCTGCAACAGGTGCATTTACAAATGAAAATAAAGAAATGCTGATGATTGTGATAACGCGCTATGAGTTGTATGATTTACAGCGCATTATCCATGAAGTGGACCCGAAGGCATTCACAAACGTTGTACATACGGAAACTGTGTTAGGGTTGTTTCGAAAAGAATAAAGGAGAGTCAAGCGACTCTCCTTTTTACTATTGCAAATCTTGTAATTGCTGTTGCATGTCACGCAGCTGTGTTTTTTCCGCTGTAGAAGAATTTGCATAGGCGGATGAGAGTGCATTTTTTGCCTTCTCCACCATCTGCTGTTGTTCGGCCCCTATGCACTGAACGGCCTGGGTCACTGCATCCCTCGCTTGCTGAAATAGCATATTGCCCATTATATCCCTCCTAAAGAAGAGTTATTGCGTTCTTTTTGTGCTTCGGCTTCGGCCAGGGTTAAATGATACGGGATTTTCTCATCATGTTTCATAACAGCATCAGATCCTTGTTGTACGAAACGTTTTGATTTGTTCTTTTTGCCCATCATATACTCCCCCTCTACATTGGCTGACACTTTTTGTGTCTTTTGTAGTATGTGTCAAAGCAAGAGAGCTATGAATGGAAATTATAAGCCAAACAAATCCTCTAAATACAAAGCAATGCCATCTTCTTCATTTGTTAGCGTCACATCATTGGCCAAGCTTTTCAGTTCATCAATGGCATTGCCCATAGCCACGCCGCGTCCGGCAAATTCAATCATTTCAAAATCGTTGTCTTCATCTCCAAAAGCAATAACATGTTCAGGGGAGATGTTGTAGTAATCAGTCAGCATTTTAAGACCAACAGCCTTATTCATGCCGGTTTTTACGATTTCAATAATATGCCATGGCGCAGCCCAGCGGCGGTGGTCAATGACTTCTGCATGCACGTCTGTTAGATGCGCTCGAATTTCTTCCACCATATGTTCATCTGCATCAATAAGCAAGCATGTCGGGTCATGGTTTAAAATATGTAACAGGTCGCCTGTGTACACTTTGGGAGAACCAAATTGGAAAATATGTTTCATGCCTTCATCAATTTGTTTTACGTATACATCATCAATAACTTCAGCATAGATATTCTTAATGCCGAACGATGCACAAGCTTCTACAATTGCTTTTGCGGTTTGTAGTTCAAGTGGTGTGTGATAGCTGCCCCATGATGTGTCCAGCGGGTGATGAACATATGCACCATTGAAGTTGACAATAGGTGTATCAAGCTGCAGTTCTTGATAATACAAACTGCTTGCCCGGTAGGGACGGCCTGTTGAAATTGCCACCAAATGTCCCTGAGCGCGCGCCTTTTGTAGGGCGATTTTCGTTCGAGCCGAAATGGTTTTATTGTCCTTCAGCAAAGTACCGTCTAAATCTACTGCAATAAGATGTTGGTTTCGCATAGTTTCACCTTTTATCTGAAATATTTTTACAATTCCATCTTACGCTCTTTTACATAAGGTTGTCTACTCATGATTGAAAAAGTCAAGGTAAACATGGATGAATTTTTGTAAAATCAGAAAAATATGTACAATTTGTGAAAAGGGTTTCATAAGGAAAAGAAAGCGCTTATAATAATATATGTAATCTTCTCGTATAAGTTGTTTGACTCTCCTTGTTAGCTGGCCGAAGTGGCCAGTTTTTTTTGTGACAGTAGTAAAATCCGCTTTTGTGCCTGCTTTTAAACAGCATAAACCTGTCCATCAAGGACATAATAAATGCGTAACAATTTCCTCATAAGGAGAGATGCACATGGGTCAAAATCATCGATTCCGTCCAGGACAAAAGGCGCCCAACGACGGAACATACGTGGAAATCGGCGAAACGGGCAGCATGGTGAAGCATCCGAAAATGGTTAAGCTAAATGCCGGAGATGCATTTCCGGAAACGTCTAACCATAATCGTCAGTGGACATATAAAAGAAAACCATAATTACCCGAGCGCAGGATTTCCCTGCGCTTTTTGTATGTAGACAAGTACAGCACATCTCAAATTACTATTTTTTAAGCGTGAGCTTTTTCTAATCTAAAGATTCTAGCACTTGCTTAATTTCTTTTGGTACATATAATAATAAATAAAGGTCAAAAAAGGTCAAAGGAGATGGTGATATGGATGTTAATCGAATGACAGAAAAGCTCCAAGAAGCAGTAGGGCAAGCGCAGACGATTGCAAATAATTATCAGCATCAGGAAATTGATGTCGTTCATATGCTGTTGGCTTTAGTTGAGCAAAAAGATGGTGTAGCCCAGCGCATTCTGCAAAAGCTGCAGATCAATTCTGAACAGATGAAAAAAGATTTGGAGAGGCAACTCGATAAGAAGCCTCGTGTGACAGGTGTAGAACATGGTAAATATGTTTCAGCAGCTCTTGGTCAGATGTTTACAAAAGCAGAAGAAGAACGCAAGCAGCTGCATGATGAGTATATGTCAGTAGAGCATGTTCTGCTTGCAAGTATAGATAGTAGTATGCGCGAGCTATTAACAAAGTACGGCCTAACAAAAGATCGACTGCTACATGTACTAATGGAAATAAGGGGGAATCAACGCGTGACCAGCCAAAATCCGGAAGCAACATATGAAGTACTGCAAAAATATGGGCGTGACCTCGTACAAGAAGTACGACAAGGAAAAATTGATCCTGTGATTGGACGCGATCATGAAATCCGCCGTGTCATTCGTATTTTATCAAGAAAAACGAAAAACAATCCTGTTCTTATCGGTGAGCCCGGTGTTGGTAAAACGGCTATTGTAGAGGGATTAGCACAGCGCATTGTACGGAAAGATGTACCCGAAGGACTCAAGGATAAGACAGTGTTCGTACTTGATATGAGCGCACTTGTCGCAGGCGCAAAGTTTCGCGGAGAGTTTGAAGAGCGATTGCAAGCCGTTTTACATGAAGTGAAGAAAAGTGAAGGTCGCATTTTACTGTTCATTGATGAATTGCATACCATTGTTGGCGCCGGTAAAACGGAAGGAGCGATGGATGCCGGAAACATGCTAAAGCCGATGCTAGCGCGCGGAGAATTGCATTGTATCGGTGCAACAACATTGGATGAGTACCGTAAATATATCGAAAAAGATCCTGCACTGGAACGCCGCTTTCAACAGGTGCAGGTCGAAGAACCGACTGTAGAGGACACAATCTCCATCTTACGCGGTTTAAAGGAACGATTTGAAATTCATCATGGTGTAAATATTCATGATCGTGCTTTGGTTGCGGCTGCGACATTGTCTGACCGTTATATTTCTGATCGCTTTTTGCCTGATAAGGCCATTGATTTAGTAGATGAAGCTTGTGCAACTATTCGAACTGAAATTGATTCACTTCCAACAGAGCTGGACGAGGTTACACGCCGTATGATGCAGCTAGAAATTGAAGAAGCAGCACTTGGTAAGGAAACAGATGTCGCTAGCAAAAATCGTCTGGAGACGTTGCAGCGTGAGCTTGCAGAACTAAAGGAAAAAGCACATGCGATGCGTGCGCAATGGCAGCTTGAAAAAGAAGGAATTCAAGCCGTTCGCAATATGCGTGAACAGTTAGAGAGGTTACGCCGCGAGTTGGAAGAAGCAGAAAGCAACTATGATTTAAATAAAGCGGCCGAGCTTCGCCACGGACGTATTCCGGCCCTTGAGAAAGAACTGCATTTAGCAGAAGAGGAGGCTAATCAAAAACAAACGGAAAATCGCCTGCTTCGGGAAGAGGTAACGGAAGAGGAAATTGCGAGCATTGTATCAAGATGGACGGGCATACCAGTAACGAAGCTAGTAGAAGGTGAACGAGAAAAACTATTGCGCCTAGAGCACATCTTATCTGAGCGTGTTGTCGGACAAGAAGAAGCTGTTGCGCTTGTTTCTGATGCAGTACTGCGCGCGCGTGCCGGTATAAAAGATCCAAATCGTCCAATCGGCTCCTTTATTTTCCTTGGACCTACCGGCGTCGGTAAAACGGAACTTGCTAAAACACTTGCACAATCGCTGTTTGATAGCGAAGAACAAATGATTCGTATTGATATGTCAGAGTATATGGAAAAGCATGCGGTATCAAGACTTATCGGAGCTCCTCCAGGATATGTTGGGTATGAAGAAGGTGGTCAATTGACTGAAGCCGTACGCCGCAAGCCGTATTCGGTTATTTTGTTGGATGAAATTGAAAAGGCGCATCCGGAGGTATTTAATATTTTACTTCAGATGCTAGATGACGGAAGGGTAACTGACTCGCAAGGCCGAACGGTTGACTTTAAAAATACGGTCATTATTATGACATCTAATATCGGCTCGCAGTATTTACTTGAAGGAGTGAATGAAAAAGGTGTCATTCGAGAAGAAGCACGTGAAAATGTCATGGAACAATTGCGTAATCACTTCCGTCCGGAGTTTTTAAATCGCGTAGATGAAATTATTTTATTTAAGCCTTTAACAACAAAGGAAATCACGCGTATCGTAGATAAAATTACAAGTGAATTGCAGGAGCGCTTGCATGTACGAAATATTGCACTTCGTTTGAGTGAAGAGGCAAGAGTATTTGTGGCGGCTGCGGGATTTGATCCGGCATACGGGGCAAGACCGTTGAAGCGTTATATACAGCGTCAAATCGAAACGAAATTGGCCCGCGCTCTTATTGCAGGTACTATTTCTGACAACAGTACTGTTTCTATCGAGGTGGAAAACGGAGAATTAGTTGTAAAAACAGTATGATTAAAAAGCATGGGTTTTTGCCCGTGCTTTTTTATTTATGGCTGTGTTAAAGCCCAATGTTAATTATTTGCACTTGTTGATTGGAGTGAAGGGATAAGACTCCCTAATCGTCCCCGGAAAGCAAACCCCCGTAACGGAACTCAACAACGAGCTTTAACAGAGCCTTATTTTATAGAAGTATCGCGTTCTTGAAAATAGCTATGCAAAACCTTGTTACTAATAAGTAGCTATTAAAAACTTGAGTTTGAAATTAACGTTTTGTGAGGCAACTGAAAGCAGATTGAAGTAGCACTAAGTAGAGTTTCTGACCTTCCCATCACGAAGTTTAATATAAAAAAGCGCCTTGCGCATCCCGCGCAAGGTCGCTCTTAGTGATGCTCTACCGGCTCATTTGGAATTAAAGCGGTCATCGCAACAACAATTACACCCACAACAACAGACAAGATTGTAGCTTGTACAAAGTCATATGTACTGCCCGTCATGGAGGAGATTACGTAGCTGGCCATTTGCATTAAGAAAAATGACCAAAGGAACGCCGTGATAAATTGCATGTGATTCACACTCCTATTGTTCAATTCATTCTTATTGTATCACAAAGAAACCGTTAGCATAGAAAATATTTTCAACGTTAGGGCAAATGAAACCTCGCTACATACATTATAGAAGAATGTATTTTAACAGTAAGGCGGGGGAGATATGTGTGTTACAGAACGCTTCTTTTATTTGGAACAAGAGCCATGTGTTATTCATCTGCCCGAAAAGCCAAACGGTTTTGGAATTATGATATTGGGCGATTATCATCATTTTGTTGAGAGTGGTACAAGTTTGTGGCTGCAGCATAGTGGCCGCTCACGCCTTCTTGAAGAGCTACGCAATATGGGCTATACCATTTTCTCCTCTAATTTGTATGGTCGACATTGGGGAGCAGACAAAGCGATGCGACTTGCAAAACGTTTGTATCATGTTGTGATGAAAAAGGAAATTTTAAACGATAAAATTCATATGATAGCAGAAGGGATGGGCGCTCTTATTGCGCTGGACATGATGCAAAATATGCCGGTGCGCTCAGCAGTTATGTTTAATCCTTGCCTAGATTTGCCTGCTCATCTTCATGTGGAAAAGGAACATAAATTTTTTTATGGTCGACTTGTTAAGGAGTTAACGCAATCATATGAAACGAAAGAAGAGAATATATTGACTCATATTGAAAAGCACTCCTTTCGTAATTATCATTCATCAGTGCCTGTTAAAATGTTCATTCCTATCCATGAAAAGAAAGAGCGAAAAGCAATATATAGAGAGTTTGAGCAGATGCGTGCTAAAAGCGGGAATTCAATTGCCTTATCGTTTCACCTGCAAGAGCATAAATATAAAACGGCGCGGTCTATCATTCAATTTTTCAAAAAGCATGAAACCCTATAAAGAGTCAGTAGTTCAGAGGAGGGATGATAATGAAAGGCGCAGTTGTCATCGGGGCGTTATCATTTATCGGCTATCATCTTGTGCAAACATTGTTAAAAGAAGGAATAGAAGTCCTGGCATTTGACACAGAGGACTTGCTGGCAGCAACGCCTATTAGTGAAGAAAAGCTATTGCTTATCGGTCGACATGCAGGATTTTCTTATCATAGTTTGGGCGAGAGAGAAGAACTAGAAGTAAATCATACGCAAACGGTATATTTTTGTTTGTGTGACCCAAATGAAGCACGGTTTTCTCCAAATGCGGTCACGCATTTACAACGCGCCATTGTAAATTGTCGTAAACATGGGCTACCGCTTATTTTGGTATCAAGTATTAGTCCAAGTGATGCCATGATTCAGATTGAAACAGAGGTGCAATCATATGAGCGTTCGGCGGTGCTTCGTGTACCAGCTGTATACGGACCGTGGCAACCACATTTCATGGTGTATCAGCAGTTGATTGTGGCTGCTATTTCAAAACGCGAACCTATTATAACTGTTTCTGAGAATAACACAGATGCGGTATACGTGGAAGATGTAGTAACGTGCTTGTATGAGCTTGGAAAAAACAATGCTATCGGTATGTACTATGTGGAAAGCGGCGAGGCAAACACCTGGGATCGAGGGATAGAATTATTGAACGGAGATCGTAACATTATGACAATGAGTAAGCGTGCGGTCAAAAAAAAAGGTTCGTCATATCCACTTCGAGCAAAGAGGACGCTGCAAGAAGGGTTGGAACTGCAAAAACGGCATGTGAAAATATATGAGAGTTTGTATGATGTGTAAGCCACTTCTCTTTTTATGCTCCTATTTGCTATAATGAATGTGCATTATAAGGAAAAGGAGCATACATATGGATCAACAAAGAAGCATGCAGCTTATGCAAATCGCCTTTCAATATCTGCCGGAAGCAAAAGCTTTATTGGAAAAAAGCGGAGTAGAGCTTGATATGTCTATGGCACAGCCTGTTATGGATCTGCTTATGAAAGTAATGAATGAAGCGTACGAATTGGGAAAACAGGACGCACAAAATTAAGTCGGCATATGCCGACTTTTTTGCAGTTAAAAAAGTATGAGCTTCTTAGGTGCGGTTGACCTTTAGTACATAAACGAGATGTTCCCGCTTTTTCTGGGTGTGCAGCTGTGCCTGAACGGTCGGCTTCGCTTTTCTATTGTCCAGCTGCGCCTCCCAGGCCCTGCCACCTAAGAACCTCACCCACAAAAAGGCAAAAAGCACCTTTTAGGGGTGAGAACCTTAGGTTCTGTGCCTGAACGGTCGGCTTCGCTTTTCTATTTACATATAGACAAATTGTATAGCATACGCTAAAATTAGTACCAAGTCATAATAATTGATATAAAACGGAGGGATCCCGGATGAACGCAGGTATTTTAGGTGTAGGAAGGTATGTACCGGAACGAATTGTCACCAATGCAGATCTGGAAAAAATCGTTGATACCTCAGATGAGTGGGTGCGCACACGCACAGGCATTGAAGAACGTCGTATCGCAGATGATACAGTAAATACATCACATATGGCAGTAGAAGCAGCTCGTGAAGCAATACGTGATGCAGGAATTAGTCCAGAACAAATTGAATTAATTTTAGTGGCTACGGTAACGCCCGATTATTCATTTCCTACAGTAGCATGTATGATCCAAGAGGAGTTAGGTGCGAAACATGCAGCTGCGATGGATGTGAGCGCAGCATGTGCAGGCTTTATGTATGGTATGATTACTGCGCAGCAGTTTATTCAAACGGGCACATATAAATATGTATTGGTTGTAGGGAGCGATAAGCTTTCTAAAATAGTAGATTGGAAGGATCGCAATACCGCTGTGTTATTTGGAGATGGTGCCGGAGCTACGGTAATGGGCCCTGTCTCTGAAGGACGTGGTATTTTATCATTCGAACTTGGTGCTGATGGCTCTGGCGGCATGCACCTGTATCAGGATGAATATGTTATGATGAATGGTAGAGAGGTATTTAAATTTGCCGTGCGTCAGATGGGTGATTCATCTGTACGCGTTCTTGAAAAGGCAGGGCTAACAAAAGAAGATGTTGATTTCCTTATTCCACATCAAGCTAATATTCGCATCATGGAGGCAGCGAGACAACGTTTAGACTTGCCTGATGAAAAAATGAGCAAAACAATTGCGAAATTTGGTAATACGTCAGCATCGTCTATTCCAATTGCGCTCGTGGAAGAGCTGAATAACGGTAAGATTAAAGACGGTGATTTGATTGTGCTCGTCGGTTTTGGCGGCGGCTTAACATGGGGAGCTGTGGCTCTTCGATGGGGTAAATAAAGTAAAGGAGAGCTGAACATGGAAAAGAAGCGAGTTGTAGTAACGGGATTAGGTGCGCTTACACCAGTTGGTAAGGATGCGCAAACATCTTGGGAAAGTATTATACAAGGTAAGTCGGGGATTGGCCATTTAACAAGGCTGGACAAAGAAATGTATCCGGCTAAAGTCGCGGCTGAAATTCATGACTTTAATCCAGAAGAATACATTGATAAAAAAGAAGCGCGCCGTATGGATCGCTTTACACAATATGCGGTTGCAGCGGCGAAAATGGCAGTACAGGACGCAAAGCTGGAAATCACAGAGGAAAATGCCCCTCAAATCGGAGTTTGGATCGGTTCCGGAATTGGGGGTATGGAAACATATGAAGAGCAGCATCGCATTTTGCTTGAAAAAGGACCGCGTCGCGTTAGTCCGTTCTTTGTGCCCATGATGATTCCGGATATGGCGGCAGGACAAGTGTCCATCGCTTTAGGTGCAAAAGGAATCAACTCTTGCTCCGTTACTGCATGTGCATCTGGCGCAAACTCTATTGGAGATGCGTTTAAAGTAATCCAGCGCGGTGATGCAGTGGCAATGATAACTGGGGGAACAGAAGCGCCGCTTACACATATGGCATTTGCGGGCTTTAGCTCAGCGAAGGCGCTGACGTTTCATGATGATCCGAATACAGCATGTCGCCCATTTGATAAAAATCGCAGCGGTTTTGTTATGGGGGAAGGTGCAGGTATTTTAGTATTAGAAGAGCTTGAGCATGCACTTGCACGTGGCGCGCATATTTACGCGGAAATCGCAGGTTACGGAGCAACAGGAGATGCGTTCCATATTACACTTCCAGCACCGGGCGGAGAAGGCGGGGTTCGCGCGATGCGCCAAGCTCTGGCGGATGCAGGTTTGCAGCCGGAAGACGTGGATTATATCAATGCGCATGGTACAAGTACAGAAGCAAACGAAAAATACGAAACAATGGCTATTAAAGAAGTATTCGGTGAACATGCATACAAGGTAGCTGTGAGTTCAACGAAGTCCATGACAGGTCACTTATTAGGTGCAGCAGGTGCTGTTGAGGCTATCTTCTCCGTTAAAGCCATTGAGGATGGCATTGTACCACCTACTATCAACTATGAAACACCAGATCCGGAATGTGACTTGGACTATGTACCAAATGTAGCAAGAAGACAAGAGGTCCGAGCGGTTCTTAGCAACTCTTTAGGCTTTGGTGGCCATAATGCCGCACTAGTATTCAAAAAATACGAAGCATAAAACAAATAAGGATGTCCTCGGGACATCCTTATTTGTTTTATCAGTAACAGAATATAAGCGCAAGAACTGCTCAGCTTTAAGAGCTGGCCGCAGCTGGATTAAACAATATTAATTTTCTGCTTGTACTTATATAGTAATCCCTCACACTCTCTCATATGTATAAAAGAGAAAGGAGGGGACTTTATGGGAATTATAGATACGTATAGCTGGCTGGAAGAACATTATGAGAAGCCCGAGGAAATCTGTCGCCATTTCACAGAATATATGCCATTAAAACCAATGGACATTTATCGTTTTCTACAATCGCGAGGTATGTACCGGCCGGTCAGAGGCGGGAGAAATGAGCTTCATGAGCGTAAAGAAATATGGGGTATTCTTCAATCTGAATTTACATCGCTGCGCCGCTGGCTGAAAGGACCGGATGTGCCGATATATATTTTACCAGCGGACCGCTTTAACCGTTATATACAGAGGCAATATAATGGAAAATCAGGTTTAGCATTTCGAACTTGCATTTTTTTATTTGTTTCCGATAATAACAGTGAAGATGAGCTTCGGGCAATGTTGACTCATGAATATCACCACGTATGCCGGTTGGCAGCATTCTATAAAGAAGAAGAAGAGTATACGCTGTTAGATACAATGGTGTTGGAAGGATTGGCAGAAGCGGCAGTAGCTGCGCGTCATACACCTGAAATGCATGCGGTATGGGTTTCATATTATACGAAGGAAGAAGCTATTCAATTATGGCATCGTTATGTGAAGAGACATATTGAAGTAAAAAAAGGTACAAAGTTACATGAAGAACTGGTCAACGGACTTGGACGTTATCCAAGATTGCTAGGGTATTGTGTAGGTTATCATATTGTACAGGATTGTCTTGCGCGTCATAAGCTGAGTACGGTGCGTTTACTTAGCATCGATTCGCGCAAAATTTTACAATATGCGGAGGGGTTTTCTACCAAAGATTAAATTGCTGTCAGATTATTTGATACGAATATGAGGAATTTCAGAATGAAAATCAAAAGTAATGCAGAATCTATACAATATCAGAATATATTCCCATTCGTGGAATAAACTTACCGGCGCGTGACCATACTGATATCTACAAACAGTTGTGAAGTGAGGGGTAAGACATGTTGTATCTGCATGATGTATGGGTAAACTGGTTTGAAGGTGAAGAAAACGGTTATAATGTATGTCATTTCTACGAGTGGCGCAAAGATGACACCATTGAATTGCTGGATCAAGTGCCACTTTTGAAAGTCGACTCTGTTTTGTATCATTACATTGAGAATGAGCTTTCAGAACTTCCGCCGCGCTTGCTCGAGGACATACACCAAAAGGCATATATCCGTAAAAATCATGAGCGAATTCAATTGGATTATTGCTTTGTTGTTTCTGATGGTAAAGGTATTCTGGCAGTCGATACAATCGGTTATAATGTACCGATTCGCAAAAGTAGACTCATTCCACGCCAAGAACAAATGGTGTATGAAATGATGGAAAATGCGCAAACGCATAGCTATGAATTGCGAGCTACAGCAGACAAGAAGGAACATCATATTTTATCACCCTCTCCTTACATAATGAACGGACTAACAAGAAAAGAGAGACAGCTTAAACAGCTATTATTCATGGCGCTGGATCAATTGAGAACAGCAAAGAACACATCGGAAATACGCTACTGGTATACAGAGTGGGAGCCAAGTGCTTACAGCGATGTACAAAACTTAGCCTTTGATGACATCTGGACGCGCTTGTACGAAGAAACGAAGTACGGCTGGACAGATAAGCATGAAAGTCTATGTGAACGCCTTGTTAAAGGACAGCCATTTTTTGAGAAGTTGTGGGAAATTGAAAAAGAACAAAAAGTAAACTAAAAAGCTGTTCCGGCATTTCCGGAACAGCTTTTTATTCTGCTTCTGCACCTAAGGAGGGCGCTTCCGCTTTTCTTGTGTCTAGCTATGCTGGCTAGGCGCTGCCATCAGAGAACCTCCGCCCATAAAGGCAAAAAGCGCCTTTTCGATCGGAGAACCTCTGCTTTTGCGCCTAAACGAGCCAGCTCCGCTTTTCTTGTGTCTAGCTCCAGCGCCCAGGTGCTGCCAGCGGATAACCCTCCCCCTTGCAAGGCAAAAAGCGCCTTTACAGGAGAAGGAACCTCCGCTTCTGCCCCTAAGCAGGGCGCTTCCGCTTTTCTTGTTACCTGCGTTTTCTGCTGAGTCCCATTGCATTTTCTACTTTGCGTAATTGCTTCATCGCAACGCGGTTCGCTTTTTCCGCACCCTGCTCTAAAATATCATCCAATTCAGGGGAGTTGATTAGTTCATGGTAACGGTCTTGAATTGGTTTTAATGCGTCAATAACAACTTGTGCTAAATCCGCTTTAAATTCTCCATAGCCCTTGCCTTCGTATTGCGCTTCTAATTCCTCAATCGTTTTTTCTGCAAAAGATGAGTAGATTGTAAGTAGGTTTGAGACACCTGGTTTATTTTCTTTATCGTATTTCACAATACCGTCTGAATCAGTAACTGCACTTTTGATTTTCTTTTCAATCATCTTCGGCTCATCAAGCAAACTAATCATAGATTTTACATTTGGATCGGATTTGCTCATTTTCTTTGTCGGTTCTGTTAATGACATTACACGAGCGCCAACCTTTGGAATTCGAATTTCAGGAATTGTAAACACTTCGCGGTAACGATTATTAAAGCGCTCTGCTAAGTCGCGTGTTAGTTCAATGTGCTGCTTTTGATCATCACCAACTGGTACGATTTCTGTACCATACAATAAAATGTCAGCTGCCATAAGTGGCGGATAAGTAAGTAAAGCTGCGGATACAGCGTCTTTTCCTTTTGATTTATCCTTAAATTGTGTCATACGCTCTAGCTCACCTATATAGGATACGCATTGCATAATCCACCCAAGCTGCGCATGGGCAGGAACTTCAGATTGTACAAATAGCGTGGATTTATCCGGATCAATGCCGCACGCTAGATACAACGCTGCAAGGCTGCGAATGTTTTTGCGTAGCGCTACTGGATCTTGCGCTACTGTAATTGCATGCTGGTTTACAATACAGAAATAACAATCATGTTCATGTTGTAGCTCTGTAAATTGTTTCATAGCTCCTAAATAATTGCCTATTGTAATCGTGCCGCTCGGCTGAATGCCTGAAAAAATAACTGCCATAAAAAACCCTCCTAAACATAATAAAAAGGCCCATTCATCCCTCAATCTAGGGACGAATGGACCGCGGTACCACCCTAATTATTTCGCATATGCGAAATCTCTTACTCCGATAACGCCGGAGAACGCCAAGGCCTACTGCACTGTTCGGTTTGGTGCTCCAAAGTCCATTCCATATCGCGCAAGTACTTGTTTTCACCAACCACAAGCTCTCTGAAACCGCCTCGACATGTACTACTCTTTATCAACGCAATATATTGTATAACTTACATTATAACAAATTCACAGAAAGCAATGCAACTGATAAAGAAGAGCGAGTCAAAGGGAGAGTCCGCAGGCGCATCGTGCAGGAAACGCCCTGACTGCATGCGGAAAGAGAATCACCGTAACGGAAATCAAAAACAAACTTTAACAGAGTCTACACGAAAAACAGGAAGCTAAGAATGGTGGATAGCAGTGCCAAGGCTACACCGGTTAACAGAATAGGATATGTCGGCTTGAATGAGTAAGTTCTGTATAAAATGTCTTTATTATCAAGAGGTCCTTCTTCGTCCTCAATAAAGACAGCTTCTTTTTTTGTAGATTTAAATACTTTTCGAAACGCATAGCGTGTGACGTTAAAAGCGCCTCGTTCAATAATAAACATAAATCCGCCTACAATCAAAAAAGGAAGTGCAATAAGAAAAGAAAAATCGACAAATTTCAACAGGAGATTATGATTTCCTGCGAAAAAAGAAAGTATAAATGCCACAAGTAGGCTGCTTCCCATTAGCCAGCCGAACAGAGAATAGGTGCGTTTCAAAGTGCTTACCTCCGAAAAATATATGTTGTAGTTCATTATACTATATCATTTTATGGACGCAACAGCGAAACTTAAGGGCGAAAGTGTAAGGTTTATGTGAAAAGTCACACAAATATTTACAAAGAATCTAAAAAATACATTATATCTTAAAAATTTTAATAAAAAATATAAAAAGCATATTCACAATTGTCGGATTATATGTATAATTGAACATGTAGAGACCAGACGACAAATTTCGTCAGCCTTATGAAACAAATTAGTAATAAACATCTGTGCGCTGTTTTCGTAATCACTATTGCCGATAAGTTCGCGCTTTTTTTATTTATAGCGACGAGTAACAGTGATTGCGAAGGCAGCGAGAGTGTTTCTGCAACAACGCGAGGAGGTTACAACAAGATGAAAAAGAAACAAACAGCAGTTCTTGCGTCCACAATAGCAGCAAGTATGTTGCTTGGTGCATGCGGCGGAGAAAAACAGTCAAAAACAACAGAAACAAAAAAAGGGACCGACAAGCAAGTATTGAACTTGGTTGAAACATCCGAAATTCCTTCTATGGATACAGCAATGGCGACAGATGCAGTATCTTTTAACGTAATGAACAACACAATGGAAGGTCTTTATACACTTGGTAAGGATGACAAAGAAGTACCTGGTGTAGCCGAGTCTTATGAAAAGAAAGATGACGGCAAAAAATATGTATTCAAATTACGTAAGGATGCAAAATGGTCCAACGGTGATGCTGTAACAGCGAAGGATTTCGTATTCGCTTGGAAGCGTGCGCTAGATCCGGCAACAAAAGCTGAATACGCTTACATTATGTTTGACATTAAGAATGCTGAGAAAGTAAACAAAGGTGAATTACCTGCAGATCAGCTGGGTGTAAAGGCTATTGATGATTACACGTTAGAAGTTGAATTAGAAACTGCAATTCCTTACTTCGTAAGCTTAACAGCGTTCCCAACGTTCTATCCGCAAAATGAGAAGTACGTAAAAGAGCAAGGCACAAAATTTGGTCTGGAAGCAAACACTACACTTTACAACGGTCCGTTTGTTTTAAGCGACTGGAAGCATGAGCAAAGCTTCCAAATGAAGAAGAATCCGACTTACTGGGATAACAAAACAGTTAAGCTTGAGGAAATCAACTTCAACATTGTAAAAGATACGGCAACAGAGGTTAACCTGTACGAGACAAATGCAGTTGATCGTGCTCGTTTGTCAGCTGAATTTGTGGATAAGTACAAGAGCAGTCCAGAATTTAAAACAACGCAAGATCCAACGTTATTCTTCATGCGCTTGAATCAAAAGAACAAAGCTCTTGCGAATAAAGATATTCGTAAAGCAATTTCAATGGCATACGACAAAGAAGGTATTGCAAACGTATTGCTAAATAATGGTTCTATTGGTGCGTATGGATTGGTACCAAAGGATTTTGTTTCTGGTCCTGACAAGAAAGATTTCCGAGCAACAAGCGGTAAGTTTGCAAAAACTGATGTCAAAGAAGCGCAAAAACTGTGGGAAAATGGTAAAAAAGAAGTTGGTGTTGACACAGTTCAACTAGAATTGCTAAACTTTGATAATGAGAATGCCAAAAAAATTGGCGAATACCTAAAAGAGCAGCTTGAGAAGAATTTACCTGGTTTAACAGTAACGATTAAGCAACAACCTTTTGCACAAAAGCTAAAGCTTGAATCTGAAGGTCAATACGATCTTTCCTTTGCTGGTTGGGGACCGGATTATCCAGATCCAATGACATTTATGGATATGTTCGTAACAAACGGTGCTCACAACCAAATGGGTTACTCTAATGCAGAATACGATGAGTTGATCAAGAAGGCTAAAACGGATATGTCCGATTTGAAAGCACGCTGGGACAACTTAGTAAAAGCAGAGAAAATTTTATTTGAAGACGCGGCTATCGCACCTGTATACCAACGCGGTAAAGCGTTCGTTCAGAAAGAGTATGTAAAGAACGTTATTGATCATAAATTCGGCGGCGAGTTCAGCTTTAAGTGGGCTTACATCGAAAAATAAGAAAATACGGAACGTATGTTCAAGAGAGTATATGCCAAGGGCATGTACTCTTCTTTTCCTACATATAGGGAAGGGTATTTTCTAAAGGTAAATTATTTGAACATTTCGTAAAATATGAGGGGGTGCTGGTGTGGGACGTTATACTTTACAACGTTTTATTTACATGATTATTACTTTGTTTTTGATTACAACATTCACATTCTTCTTAATGAAGCTGCTTCCGGGTTCTCCATTGCAAAACCAAGAAAAGCTGACACCGGAGCAAAAAACAATTATTTTGGAAAAATATGGACTAAATGACCCTGTACCTGTGCAATACGCACGTTATATGGCGAATTTGGTGCAAGGTGATTTAGGCATATCTTTTAAATACGACAATCGTCCTGTAACAGAAATGATTAGCACGCGTATCGGGCCTTCTGCACAGCTAGGTCTGCAGGCGTTGATTCTAGGTACATTCTTTGGACTATTACTTGGTATCATTGCTGCATTAAGAAACAACACATGGGCCGACTATGGTGCGACAGTTGTATCGGTACTAGGTATTTCAGTTCCATCCTTCGTATTTGCTGCATTATTGCAGTACTATGTAGGGGTAAAACTTGGGTGGCTACCAGTTGCATTCTGGAAAGGTTTTTCTTACACAATCCTGCCGACGATTGCACTATCTGTTGCGGTAACAGCGAATATTGCTCGCTTCGCGCGTACAGAGCTTCTTGAAGTTATGAACTCTGACTACATCTTAATGGCAAAAGCAAAGGGTGTAAGTCAAACAGGCATCGTAATTAAGCATGCATTGCGTAATGCTTTAATTCCAGTTATCACAATCTTAGGACCAATGGCAGTTAACTTGATGACAGGAACGCTTGTTATTGAGCGTATCTTCTCGGTACCAGGTCTTGGAGAGCAGTTCGTTAACTCCATTACATTGAACGACTACTCAGTTATCATGGGAACGACCATCTTCTATAGTGCGTTGTTCATCATCGTTATTTTCATCGTGGACTTGCTGTATGGAATTGTTGATCCACGCATTCGTTTAGCGGGAGGTAAGAAATAATGAAAGATTTACAAAACCTGTCTCCGGATTTGTTTCAGCCCGCAAACAGAGAAGCGGGTGAGAATGAAAAGATTGTTCGCCCAAGCTTAACTTATTGGCAAGATGTGAGAAGACGTTTATTTAAAAATAAAGGTGCAACTGCCGGTTTGATCGTATTCATGATTGTTGTTTTCTTCGCGGCATTCGGTCCGATGATGAGCAAGTATTCATACAAAGATCAAGATTTGAACCGTGCTAAATTACCTCCTAAAGTACCTGTTCTTGAGCATGTTGCGTTTCTTGGACTTGACGGTGTAGACCAATACGGTGTGGATCAATACGAAAAACGCGGCATTAAAGAATACTTCTGGTTTGGAACAGATGATCTTGGCCGTGATTTATGGACAAGAACCTGGGAAGGAACTCGTGTTTCTCTATATATTGGTTTGTTGGCTGCCGCCATTGATATGATTATCGGTGTCACCTACGGTGGTATATCCGGGTTTTATGGCGGTCGGGTTGATAATATCATGCAGCGTTTTGCTGAAATTTTAAACGGTATTCCGTTCCTGATTATAGTAATTTTGTTCGTTATCATTTTAGAGCCAGGTGTAATCTCTATTTCACTTGCTCTTGTTATTACTGGCTGGATTAGTATGTCCCGTATCGTACGTGGTCAAGTATTGAAGCTAAAAGGGCAAGAATACGTGTTGGCTTCCCGCACATTGGGTGCATCTAACGGTAAATTAATTGCAAAACACTTAATTCCAAACGTAATGGGGCCAATTATTGTTATGGCGATGTTCACGATTCCAGGCGCAATTTTTGCAGAAGCGTTCCTAAGCTTCATTGGTCTTGGTATTCGTCCGCCGTTCGCATCTCTTGGTTCTCTTGTAAATGATGGTTACAAATCCATTCAAACATATCCACACGTTATGTTCGTTCCGGCAATTGTAATCAGCTTATTGATCTTGAGCTTAAACTTGTTGGCAGACGGATTGCGCGATGCTCTAGATCCGAAAATGCGTAAGTAAAATAGAAAGGAGAGAGTGGAATGGAAAAATTATTAGAAGTAAAAGATCTGCATGTCTCCTTTGATACGCATGCCGGCGAAGTATTCGCAGTACGCGGTGTCAGCTTTGACCTGAAAAAAGGAGAAACACTGGCAATTGTAGGAGAATCCGGTTCAGGTAAATCAGTAACATCTAAAGCGTTAATGGGGTTAATCCCTAACCCGCCGGGACGCATCAAGCAGGGTGAGATTTTGTTTGACGGTCGTGATTTGGCTAAGCTAAGTGAAAAAGAAATGCAACAAATTCGTGGTAAAGAAGTATCTATGATTTTCCAAGACCCAATGACATCCCTAAATCCAACGATGACAATTGGCAACCAGATCATGGAAGGTTTAATCAAGCATCAAAACATGAGCAAAGCAGATGCTCGTAAGGTAGCACTTGAGCTTCTTGACTTGGTAGGTATTCCAAATCCTGAAGCCCGCTTGAAGCAATATCCGCACCAATTCTCTGGCGGTATGAGACAGCGTGTTGTAATTGCGATTGCACTTGCATGTAATCCAAAGCTGTTAATTGCCGATGAGCCAACTACTGCACTTGATGTAACAATCCAAGCGCAAATCCTGGAGCTCATGAAGGATATTCAGCAAAAAACAGAAGCTGCTATCATTTTCATCACGCATGACCTTGGTGTAGTAGCAAACGTTGCTGACCGTGTTGCCGTTATGTATGCAGGAAAAATTGTAGAAATCGGTACGGTCGATGAGATTTTCTACAATCCAAAGCATCCATATACATGGGGTCTATTAGCTTCTATGCCAAGTCTTGATGGTAAAGACGAAGAACTATATGCAATTCCTGGTTCACCGCCAGACTTGATTAAGCCGCCAAAAGGTGATGCATTTGCTGCACGTAACCCACAGGCACTAAAGATTGATTTCGAAATGGAGCCGCCAATGTTCAAAGTGAGCGATACGCATTATGCAGCAACTTGGTTGCTTCATGAAGATGCGCCGCATGTTGCGCCTCCTGAAATTGTACAAAGCCGTATTCGTCAAATGAAGGAGGGGGAGCGTAATGTCTAACAATCGCGAAAAATTGATTGAAGTTAAGAACGTGAAGCAATACTTTAAAGTAGGCGGCGGCGTTGTCAAAGCAATTGACGATGTTACGTTTGATATCTACAAAGGTGAAACGTTTGGTCTTGTAGGGGAATCCGGCTCCGGTAAATCTACAACAGGCCGTACAATCATTCGTTTGTACGATGCAACAGCTGGTGAGGTATTATTTGATGGTGAAAATGTTCATGGCAAAAAATCTAAAGCAGCTTTGAAGAAGTTTAATCGTAAAATGCAAATGATCTTCCAAGATCCATATGCATCTTTGAATCCACGTATGACAGTTGCTGATATTATTGCAGAAGGCATTGATATTCACGGTCTTGCGAAAAATAAAGAAGATCGTATGCGCCGCGTTTACGAACTATTGGAAACAGTAGGTCTAAACCGTGAGCATGCGAGCCGTTATCCGCATGAGTTCTCCGGTGGTCAAAGACAGCGTATCGGTATTGCGCGTGCGTTAGCTGTTGAACCTGAGTTCATCATCGCTGACGAGCCAATCTCCGCATTGGACGTTTCTATCCAAGCGCAGGTTGTTAACCTATTGAAAAAATTGCAAAAAGAAAAGGGACTAACATATCTATTTATCGCCCACGATTTGTCTATGGTTAAATATATTAGTGATCGCATTGGTGTTATGTATCACGGTAAGATCGTTGAGTTGGCGACAAGTGAAGAGTTGTATGAACACCCAATTCACCCGTATACAAAATCGCTTCTTTCTGCGATTCCACTTCCGGATCCAGATTATGAGCGCAATCGTAAACGTATTGTATACGATCCTTCTCAGCACAACTACGGCGGAGAAGAGCCGATGATGCGTGAAGTTCGTCCTGGGCATTTTGTATTGTGCTCTGAAGCAGAATATAAGAGATATAAAGAGTTGTATCAATAAGAGAAAGCCACCAATTTTTGGTGGCTTTTTAATATGTTTTTTTCTTGTAAATGCCGTTTCCACCTACCATCTTCCAATTCGTTTGGACCGCTGTGCTTTTATTTACAAATTTCTTTTTATTCTTACTGCCAATTGCTTCGCCGATGCCGTTCGTTAAAATTCCAATCGTTGCTGTTAGTCCAATTACAAGAATTGCGACTACTATAAAGTCTATCATATAGGCAATCATTTTTATCCTCCTGTCTCATATACGTCTATTTATTATTGTAATTGAGTTAATTTGTAAATAGAAGGTTAATTTTTTTTAAAATATCGACATTTCACAACAATGTTTTTAAATATCTTACGTTTTGTACACATTTTGTATAAGTTTTTTCCTGTATTTTTAAAGAAATTAATATATATTTCTTGAATAACTTGTTGTATAATGGGTATTGAGTTACTTATTTAAAGTAATTGTAATTTGAAAATGAATTTCACTTAGGTGTTCATTACGTTAGAATGGCAATTCTATACTCGACAAAGGAGAGTGAGTGCATGATGGTAACGTTATATAGTTCGCCAAGTTGTACGTCTTGTAGGAAGGCAAAATCATGGTTGGAGGAAAACCATATTCCTTATACAGAGAGAAATATTTTTTCGGAGCCATTAAAGGTTGATGAAATTAAAGAAATTCTTCGTATGACAGAAAGCGGAACTGATGAAATCATTTCAACTCGTTCTAAAATTTTTCAAGAGCTTGATGTGCAAGTGGAATCTATGCCGCTTCAAGATTTATATAAGCTAATTCAAGATCACCCTGGCATTTTACGCCGTCCAATCATTATTGATGAAAAGCGTCTGCAAGTGGGATATAACGAAGATGAAATTCGTCGTTTCTTACCTCGTACTGTTCGTACATTCCAATTACGTGAAGCACAAAAGCTAGTCAATTAAATAGATATAAAAAAATCGGACATCATCTTGTCCGATTTTTTATATGATATGAGTTCTCTTTAAAAGGAAAAAAACCTTTTTTTTCGAATATGTTTATTGATGGGCCTTTTTCATTTTTATTTGATTCATTGTGTAACCTACTAATAGTACAAGAAGAACCATACCAATTGGTAATGCGTAGTCTATGATTGGATACTTTGCAAAAAAGCCTTCTAATCTTGGTTCATGTAGCATCATTGTGCCGGCAGTATATGCCAAAATGCCCGCACCGACATATACTAAAGCAGGAAATCTTTCCATAAGTGTCAAAATAATTTTGCTGCCCCATACAATAATAGGTACAGAGACTAATAATCCAAGTACAACTAGTATAATGTGTCCATTAGCCGCGCCAGCAATCGCTAAAATATTATCAAACCCCATGACAATGTCAGCGAAAACGATTGTACGGATGGCAGCACTAAGAGTCGCCCCTGCTTTAATATTAGATAAATCATCACCGTCATCTGTCAGCAAGTTATAGGCAATAAACAACAGCAATATACCTCCAACAAGCTGCAGGAATGGAATTTTTAGTAAGTATACAGCAACAATGGTAAGTAAAATACGAATTAGAATTGCTAATCCTGTTCCAATAAAAATGGCTTTATTACGCTGTTGAGCTGGCAGGTTACGGCTAGCTAGAGCTATAACAATGGCATTATCCCCGCCCAAGACAATATCAATACCGATAATGACCAATACGGACATCAGAAAATCTAGTTCCATAGTAATTTCCCCCGTTTATTCCTCTATATGCGTACGGATGAAAGGCGTCCGTGTGCAAGCATTGTAAGATTACAATTACTTTACTCACTATAAGATAATAGGTTGACCCTGTCAAGAATCGGAATCGTTCTAAGTTTGTCGAATAGGCAAATAATTGTTTTTCATAAAAGCAGTTATTTTATTTCCATTCTGCGTCTTGTTATCATAAAATGAGAGTACAAGATTTTTAGGTGATTTTCCCTAAACATGATATGATTTATGAGACACATTCTAGGAGGGGTCCCTTCATAGAACAACATAAGATAAGAAGGGAGAGACTGAAATGGAAATCGAAAGAGTAAATGAAAATACAGTCAAATTTTATATAACATATGTAGATATTGAAGAGCGCGGTTTTAGCCGGGATGAGATATGGCAAGATCGAGAGCGCAGTGAGCAATTGTTTTGGGAAATGATGGATGAAGCGCGTGACCAGGATGACTTTTTTGCTGATGGTCCGTTGTGGATTCAAGTGCAGGCTCTCGAAAAAGGAATTGAGGTCGTTGTAACAAGAGCACAGCTTTCTAAAGACGGGCAAAAGCTTGAGTTGCCGCTTTTAGATAAAATTATTGATATTCCATTGGATGAAAATTTAGAGGCCCTGTTTGATCAGCAGCTTGAAGAAGAAGATTTTTCTTATGTAAGTAAAGAGGGTATTTTAGAGTTTCTTGTTAAATTTGCAAGCTTTGAAGACGTTATTGCCCTAAGTCATCGAATGGAACTAGTAGATGTGAAAAATGAGCTGTATGTATTTGACGAACGATACTATTTATATGTAGAATTTGATGAAATGTTACATGATGAAGAGGAAATGGATACGATTTTAAGTATGATTTTGGAGTACGGAGAAGAGTCTGCCATGACCGTTCATCGCGTACAAGAGTACGGTAAACAAATTGTTGCGGAACAAGCGCTAGATACGATTCGTCAGCACTTTCCGCCGCTAAGTTAAACCGATTTCTATTTCTGGAAATCGGTTTTTTTATGTCAAAATACACGTGTTCTTTTTATAAAGCAACTTTTGTTTGTGATTTTCTTACTTATGTCATTTTGTGGCATAATAAAAACAGGGGGGAGTTTCGTGAAAAAAATTGTAAAGTTAATTTTTTTGTTTGTTATACTATTTGTCCTTTTTATTGTCGTTCAATATGGCGAAGCGCTGGATATATATATTGAAAATGTTTCTTTGTTTGGAATATTTAGCACTTTGTTTACAATCTCGGGTGTATTAATCGGTTTTGTTATTTTTCTTGAGAATAGACAACCGTCAAAAACCTTGACTTGGTTGATTGTATTAGGGATTTTCCCGGTTATTGGCTTTTTTGCGTACTTATTGTTTGGGCAAAACTTTCGTAGAAAGCGGATTTTTGCACGTAAAGGGCTATTAGATGAACAGGCGTTTTCTCGTTATAAGGAAAGTATGCAAGAGAGAGAAGAGTATCTTGAGTTACATGAAGAGCAAAGTGTATTGTTGCAGTTGGCGGAACGTATCGGAACTTCGCATGTATCCTTTCGTACAGAGACAAAAGTATTAACAAATGGTGGAGAAACATTTGCGGCTATTTTAGAAACGCTGGAACAAGCAAAGCATCATATACATATGGAGTACTATATTGTACGCCATGATGGAATTGGTACGCAAATTAAGGAGCTATTAATCAAAAAAGCAAAACAAGGCGTGCATGTGCGATTTTTATATGATGCAGTAGGAAGTTTTCGGCTTTCTAAAAAATATATTAAGGATATGACAGATGCAGGTGTTGAGATTGTCCCCTTTTTTCCTGTCCGTGTTCCTATTTTAAACGATAAGATTAATTACCGAAATCACCGGAAAATCATTGTTGTAGATGGAAATGAAGGTTTTATTGGTGGACTGAACATAGGTGATGAGTATCTAGGCAAGGATGAGTATTTTGGCTTTTGGCGTGATACGCACCTGTATCTGAAGGGAGAAGCGGTGCAAAGCTTGCAGCTTATTTTTCTGCAGGACTGGTTTTATATGACCGGAGAAACATTAGTAAATCCAATTTATATGGCAGCAGAGCGTTTGCCAAGAAAGGATGGGGGTGTGCAGTTAATCGCGGGCGGGCCGGATAATAAGTGGGAAACAATTAAACACTTGTATTTTGCGATGATTACGTCAGCAAAAGAATCGATTTGGCTGGCCACTCCTTATTTCATTCCTGATGATGATATTTTATCAGCGCTTAAAATTGCAGCATTAGCAGGTCTAGATGTTAGGCTTTTAATGCCTGCAAAGCCGGATAAGCGAACTGTATTTTATGCTTCTCGTTCCTACTTTCCCGAGTTGCTTGAAGCAGGTGTACGCATATATGAATATGAACAAGGGTTTTTGCATAGCAAAATTGTGATTGTGGACAAAAGCATTGCTTCTATCGGCACGGCAAACATGGATATGCGCAGTTTTCACTTAAATTTTGAAGTAAATGCTTTCTTGTATGGTACAGATAGTGTTCAAAAACTTGTCACAGACTTTGAAACAGATTTAACGGTTTCTCGGGATATTCATATCGCTCGTTTTCAAAATAGGCGATTTGTCATGCGCATTGTTGAATCGGCATACCGCTTGCTTTCTCCATTATTATAGGTGAACAGGCACTATCTTCTCCAAAGTGAGTATTTTGTTTATAGTTATAATCTGTTGGTTTGCATGTAACGATAAAATGCAGAGGGAGGCATAACAATGGAACGACATAGAAATTGTTTCACTCCTCCGCCTTTTTTACCTGCACGTGCGGTAGCTGATTGTGTAGTTAAGGTAAAATCTCCAGCTCGCGCGGAAACCATGGGTTATTACACCTACTCAGATGGGCAAAAAAGGGTATATACAGATTGTGATGGGGTAACAGAGCAACGTATTTATGATCCTAGAGAAGTATCGTATCTGAATGTATTTATTAACGGGGTATTACAGCCCGCTTGTAATTATCGCGTTGAAAAAGGTAGATTACTATTGTGCACAGAGGATATTCCAGTTAGAGGTGTTCCAATTATTTTGCAGTTTGTGAAAATTTTAAAATAGGGGGATTGACATGCCACCTAGATTGGTTAAGTTATTTGTGCAAGCGAACAGTACGTTTCAAGGAAATGCAACAGCAAACACAACCACTACTGTAACACCTGTTGCTGCAAGGTATGTTGCTATTGTAGATGCAGGAATGATTACAACGGGTGAAACAAATATTCCGGTTGCAAGTTTTGAGGATGACGCAGGTAATCCAGCAACCGTATTGCCTGTTCCTGGGACAAATGTATTTGTTAACGTATATGTGAACGGTGTGTTACAGCAAGGCAGCTTAACGGTACTTACAACGACGAATGTGCGTATTGGTGCTGAAGTTTTGGTTGGGGTTCCTGTTGTCATTGAAAGTGTCCAAACGACAGCAACTTCTACATCTACGATTAATACGGGCAGCTTAGTTATTGATACCACAGTGGAAACATAACTAGGATGTAATATCGGTTGTTACAGTGAAATTATTAGAGGCGGTTGAATTGGAAGCAACGTTAGAAAGATCAACAACCTCAATAGCAATGGAGGAAAGTGCTGATAATGTGCTTGCTATCGTTAGGCCTGTTGTTGCCAAAATGACGCTTCCTGCAGGCTGAAGGTTTCCGTTTATATATACATTATAGTATCCAGACACAGGGGGAGATGGCAGTGTTGAAATAGTATTGCCATTATCGTTCCTGAAGTTGCTGGCACCGATTGTAAAAGAGCCTAACGATAGAGTAACAGAGGCAAAAAATCGTTGTACGCTGGGGATAATCGTTGTTGTTGTCGCTACTGTAATAGTCCCCTGAATTGTACTTGTTGCGATAGCATTCAATTTTTTAAGTCCCATATATTCACTCCTTACGTGTAAATATCTGTTTGTATGGATAAAGAATTTTGTATGGAAGAAGACGACACGCCTGTAAATGTGTAAACAATAAGTGAAACCGGCACGGCAATTAACGATAAGGACGTACCTGTTATCGTCAGACGAATCGATGTTAATGATATACGACCAGCTGGCTGCAGTTCGCCACCTACAAACACGTTCATGTATCCATTCGCCGGAACGCTTGGTAAGCCTCCACTTGGGAGAGAGGTGCCACTATCTGTTTGAAAGCTAGGAGCATTAATATTCGTCGTGCCGATACTCAAAAGAACATTTGCGAAGAAGCGCTGTACTGTTATTGAAAGTACGGAGGAGGTTGTGGCGGGAAGTGTTCCTTCTACGTGGCTTGCTGCCTTGAGTCGAGGGGTTTGAAGCAACGTCATTCACTCCTTTCCATAAGCATGTACTAGTATATGCTCGTCATCTTCAACCTGTTAGTACGGACAGGCTGAATATTTTTTATTGTCAAGGAGGATAAATAAAGATTGTGTCGAAAGGAAAGCAAAAAGGAGTGTGATAACGTGTTTGTCGCAATAGATGCGCAGAAACGAACCTACAACGTGCTGCACGCTACTAGTAAAGCGCAGCTCCGGATTTTACGGAAGCAAACGACTTTTTTCTGTCCAGTATGCAATGAACCTGTACATCTAAAGATAGGTAGCCAAAATCAACCCCACTTTGCTCATATTCGTACAAGCAATTGTCCAGAATTCGAGAGAGAGTCAGCTTATCATTTGAAAGGAAAAGAAAAGCTCTATCAATGGTTGCATAGGCAAAAATTTGATGTGGAAATAGAACGATATATACCGAGTATTGCGCAGCGTCCGGACTTAATAGCTTCCAACCGAGATATTAGCATTGCAATTGAGTATCAATGTTCAAGGATATCTCGTGAGTTGCTGTTAAAGCGTACAATGTCGTATTGGCGGCAAGGCATTCGAGTCATATGGATTTGGGGCGGCAGTCAAATGAAACGCCGAGGCTCCCATTGGTTATATCTATCAGATATGCAAGCTTTGTCTGTGCAACAAACTGGTCTTCTCTACTTCTGTCCAGAAGCAATGATCATACTGCAGTGCACCCCTCTTATCCCATTTTCATCCGCTACAGCTTTCTCACATATCATTCCCCATTCATTACGAACTGCCCAATTCTCGCATATTATTTCACAGCAGTGCTTAAGTATAAAAACTTTGCAACACGAATGGAATCGTAAAAAGACAATATGGCGTCAGAATAGTCTTTACCTAAAGCATCCACAATCACCCTTTTTGAAATATCTCTACAATAAAGGAATTTCTCCTGGTTGTTTTCCTCCTGAGGCTTTAATCCCTTTACCTTCGCTTATTACATTTCATACAGCACCCATATTGTGGCAAACGCACATTTTATTAGAAGAGCTAGGATGTTTCTCAACAGGAGATACGTTTGCTGCACCCTATATATACAATCGTCTGATGAAAATGGTGAAGATAAGACGGTTGCCATATTTATCACCTGCTTTGCCGAAGAAGGCTTTGTTGGAGTATTTTCAATTTCTTTGTGGAACTGGTATGTTGGCGCAGCAAGATATTTATACGTACCAGAAGCTTAGAGAGCCGCTGCTCCCTTTTGGAGAAACGGAAGCATACGTGATGGATAAAGAAGTTATACAACATACCGCTGCTTTGTTTCCTACAACATCACTAGAAGAAAATAGGATATAATAGAAGCGTCTGGCAGGAATAAGACGAAGAAAATCGAATGGTAAGAAAAAAGGAGGGATTTATTATGTCAGAGCAAAAAACAGTAAATAAATTGCCGCGTCGTGAGGAACTGGACAAGGCATACATGTGGAAGCTTGAAGATATTTTCGCATCTGATCAAGAATGGGAAAAAGAGTTTGAACAAGTAAAAGGATTGCTGCCGAAGCTTGTTGATTTTAAAGGAAAGCTTGGCGAATCCTCTCAGCAATTGCTTGAAATGCTTCAGTATCAAGATGAGGTATCGCTTCGTCTCGGTAAGTTATATACATACGCACATATGCGATACGATCAAGACACAACGAATTCTTTTTACCAAGCTTTAAATGATCGGGCAACAAATTTGTATACGGAGCTTTCTAGCAGCACAGCATACATTGTGCCGGAGATTTTAGCTGTACCGGAGGAAAAGCTACAGGCATTTTTAACAGAGAATAAAGACTTAGCTCTGTATGCACATTCTTTAGAAGAAATTAACCGTCAGCGTCCACATGTATTGTCTGAGAATGAGGAAGCAATTTTAGCGCAAGCATCTGACGCGCTACGCACTGCGAGCAATACGTTTGGAATGTTAAACAATGCGGACTTGAAGTTTCCGGAAATTACGGATGAAAACGGTGAAGAGGTAGAGGTGACGCATGGGCGCTATATTCGCTTTTTAGAAAGCGAAGACCAGCGTGTACGTCATGATGCGTTTAAAGCCGTATACGATACGTATGGTCAGTATAGAAATACATTGGCCAGCACACTGAGTGGCGCTGTGAAGCGTAATAACTTTTATGCGCGTGTCCGCAAGTATGATTCTGCTAGACAAGCAGCTCTTGCGAACAATAGTATTCCGGAAAGTGTGTACGACCAATTAGTCGGCACAGTAAATGATAATTTGCACCTGTTGCATCGTTATATTGACATTCGTAAACGTGCGCTTGGTGTAGATGAGCTGCATATGTATGATTTGTACACGCCGCTTGTTAAGGAAGTCAAGATGGAAGTGTCATATGAAGAAGCACAAGAATTATTATTGAAGTCTCTTGCTGTGTTAGGAGACGAGTATGTGGAAATTTTGAAGCAAGCATACGCAGATGGCTGGGTAGATGTGTATGAAAACAAGGGCAAGCGCAGCGGTGCCTATTCCTCAGGTGCATATGGTACAAATCCGTACATTTTAATGAACTGGCATGACAATGTAAACAACCTGTTCACATTAGCGCATGAGTTCGGTCATTCTGTACACAGCTATTACACAAGAAAGCATCAACCGTATGTGTATGGAGACTATTCTATTTTCGTCGCAGAAGTTGCATCTACATGCAATGAAGCGTTGTTAAACGATTACTTGCTTAAGACGACAGACGATAAGAAAAAACGTTTGTACTTGTTAAATCATTATTTAGAAGGATTCCGTGGTACAGTGTTCCGTCAAACAATGTTTGCTGAGTTTGAACACCTCATTCATATGAAGGCGCAAGAAGGCGAGGCGTTAACACCTGACTTATTAACGGAACTATACTACGATCTTAATAAGAAGTACTTTGGAAACAACCTTGTCATTGATGAGGAAATCGGTCTGGAGTGGTCGCGTATTCCGCATTTCTACTACAATTACTATGTGTATCAATACGCAACGGGCTTCAGTGCGGCAACTGCGCTATCTAAGCAGATTTTAGAAGAGGGCGAGCCTGCGGTGAAACGCTACATTGATAACTTCTTAAAAGCGGGTAGCTCTGATTACCCAATCGAAGTGTTGAAAAAAGCCGGTGTAGATATGACATCTTCTAAGCCAATAGAAGAAGCACTTCAAGTGTTCGCTGAAAAATTAGATGAGCTAGAGCGATTGTTGTTTGAAGAATAAAAACTTGCGCTGCGGCGCAAGTTTTTTTTGTACCGAGAACCTCAGCCCTATGGAGCTGAGCGAGCCGCATCCGCTTTTCTTGATGTCCAGCTCCAGCGGCAAGCTCCGCCGGTCTGAGAACCTCGCCCCATAAAGGCAAAAAGCGCCTTTTTGTGTCGAGAACCTTAGCCCTATGGAGCTGAGCGAGCCGCATCCGCTTTTCTTGATGTCCAGCTCCAGCGGCAAGCTCCGCCGGTCTGAGAACCTCGCCCCATAAAGGCAAAAAGCGCCTTTTTGTGTCGAGAACCTTAGCCCTATGGAGCTAAGCGAGCCGCATCCGCTTTTCTTGATGTCCAGCTCCAGCGGCAAGCTCCGCCGGTCTGAGAACCTCGCCCCATAAAGGCAAAAAGCGCCTTTTTGTGTCGAGAACCTTAGCCCTATGGAGCTAAGCGAGCCGCATCCGCTTTTCTTGATGTCCAGCTCCAGCGGCAAGCTCCGCCGGTCTGAGAACCTCGCCCCATAAAGGCAAAAAGCGCCTTTTTGTGTCGAGAACCTCAGCCCTATGGAGCTGAGCGAGCCGCATCCGCTTTTCTTATTCTATCTAAATCCTTTAAATCGGTTGCGGTCAGTCCAAAAACTGACTACTGCTACAATAGCTATAAAAAGAAGCGGGACAGACAAAATTAGAGGCACAATTTCGAGTAGAGACAATATGTAAATGATAAATACGATGGTAATGATTGTTATACTAGTAAAGATTTTTATTTTCATAGCGCTTTCACTCCCTGTTCGTTTCTTAGAAATAGTGTATTCAAAAATGAAAGCGTTTAGAATGTGACATTTTTGTGAAATAGCAAAAATACAGGTTGTCATCTGACGTCGAATCTTGTAATATAATAAGCGTGAACGAATTCACAAACAAACATATACCCCTTTGTTTGAACGTGAAAATTTCTCCCATCCCCTTTAAATTTTTATAAGCCGTAAGAAAAAGACCCGGTGCTTTGCACCGGGTCTTTTTCTGTATAAGCTGTATGTCCTGTCTTGCAACAATATTTAAATGATTCTCTCAGTCAGCAAAAAAATGGTTTTATAGAGAAAAAAGCATGTTATTATACATGCTTCCAATAAATACCTCTTTCTGTCGGAATCTGTCGTACGATTCTCTTTAAAATTAATTTTTTAAGTTCACATTCTGTTTGTGCTAAAGATAAGTCATAAATAATAGCCAACTCTTTTGTAGATAAAAATTCGTATTCTCCGATAAGATCTTCCATTGGGGGTAAAGCTTGCGGTACTAGTTGCTCGTTTATAATTTCTTGTAAAACTTGTACATAAATATCATACGTGTACAGACCTGAGACTTTAATGCCATCTTCGTGAGCATTCGTATGGAGAAAAACAAGCGAAGGAACTTCTGTGATTTGCATTTCGTTTGCAAACTTTAAATCGCATTGAAAGGCCTTGCGAACACGGTCAGCATGGAGGTCTTCTGCAAATTCAGCTACATCAATTCCACTGTCCTCCGCGCATGCAAGCATGGTATTAAAATCAGGGGTACCTTCGCGTAAAAAGAGGCGTTCCTGCAGCTTGCGTAAAAATCGCAACCCGGCTTTTCGTCCTTGCATTTCCGCAGCCTTAATAGCCAGCGAAGGCATGTAAGGTGAGGTGTCTCCGCGATGCATGTCAGTTTTTCCGTTGCAAGAAAACGCGTATAAGCTAGTTGTTTTTTCCCATACAAAGCGTGCATTTGTTAAACGATTTGCACTATGTGCTGTTCCGGCCGCTTTTCCTGTCAGTACACGACGAACTGTAAAATAATGACCGTATTCATGGATAAGTCTAATTAAAAAAGGGTCCATTATTCTACAATCGTGACAGAGTGGGTCTGTAAACAGATACACTTCCACCGGTTTATGAGAATGAAAGAAAATCGGCATCGCATCCGAATTAATCATAGTCCTCACTCATTTCATCCGGAGAGTTTGTCATATGCTCTGCAGTGAGCCGTAAGCGATCCCATATAAAGTCTCTGAGTGGTCCTTCAATACCTCGATCATCCAAGGCACGGTGCATACAAGACAGCCATGCATCTCTTCGTTTCGGTGTAATTGTAAAAGGCAAGTGACGCGCACGCAGCATCGGATGTCCATGTTCGCTTGTATATAGCGGAGGACCGCCAAAGTACTGTGTTAAAAACTGCTTTTGCTTTCGAGCGGTTTCTGTTAGATCGCTCGGGAAAATGGGGATGAGATCAGGATGCTGACTCACGTACGAATAAAATGTATCAACGAGCGCTTCTATCTCTTTTGCGCCGCCAAGAGCTTCATATGGTGATTGTGGATTTTGATTCATACTTTGCCTGCTCCTTTTACCGTAAATATAAGTGTATTGTAGCAAGTGTGCTTTATATAGAGCAAATAAACCGTTTTGCTTCTGTTAGTTTAGTCAGCATTTTGTTGTTTGGCAAGAAAAAAGCGTTGCACTTTATTTTGTGTAGAACGCATCGGAATATTGTATGAACGAAGTAAGGAAAGAAAATCCTTCTTTTTTTCTTCGTCTGTAACTTCATATTCTAATTCATAATCATTGTGGTCAAAGTAGAAGCTATGGTCAAAGACAAGCAGACCGTCTTGATAATGTATTTCGGCACGCTCTGTGGACAGGCATCCATAATATGTGAGGGTGCGTGGGATACCCAGATTTTCAAGCTGAATTGCAATGGGGCCGTCTGGAATCACACCCGTTTGAATAATTTGTTTTGCTTCTGCTTTTGTAAGGGATTGGTGTGTTTCTAGTAACCCAATTTGGGCGGGTTGCTTCAGCGTAAGCGTATAGGTATTGTTTTTCTCTCGAATACGAAGCGCAGAGCCTTCATTGCGTAAAGAAAAGTCAGGGGTTTCAAAATAATGATTGATTTGTGTGGTAAACGTTTTGATATGGAATGCATCGCATAATGTCTGAAATTCCTCTTTTGTAACCATATTTTTAAACTCGATTTCAATTTCTTGTCTCATGATAAGCCTCCTTCATTCATCTAGATGCTATTATCCCTTTTTCTAAAATTTGATTCAATGTTTTCTTGTTCTGCCATGTGTTGTGTTACAATAAGATTGATTATGAATGGCGTTATTGGAGGCGTTTGGAGATGAGAAAGAAAATTATGATTGAGAGCGCAGAGCGAACGGAGCGTGCTCTTATTTTTTATGCAAAGCCTGTAGATATACAGGTAGATGAGTTAAAAGCAAAACAGCATATGCTTGTTGATTCTGATGAATTGGCGTTTTTATATATTCTAGAAGGTGAAGACTATGTATATGTAAGCATTCCGCATACAGTGTGGTCTTCTTGTAAAGATTTGAACGAACATATAAAAGTTGTTACCTTGGTCAACAATGTGGAAATCGAATTGGAAGGATTACATGAAGAGTTGGCGTATTTAATAGCAAACATAGAAGGAAATGCAAATTATGGAGAGGAACTTGTGAACAAGGTAGAACAGATTTTTTTGGCATGATGGGCGGTGAAGGATATGAATCGTAACTGGGAAGAATTTTTGGCTCCTTACCAACAGGCTGTATCCGAATTAAAGGTAAAACTAAAAGGAATGCGAGCGCAATTTGAGCGAGCGGCAGAGCATTCTCCAATTGAATTTGTTACAGGACGGGTTAAATCTGTGCCTAGTATCATTGATAAGGCTGCGAAACGAAATATTTCGCTACATAAATTGGAAGAAGAGATGCAGGACATCGCAGGTTTACGGATGATGTGCCAATTTGTCGATGATATTCAAGCTGTCTTAGAATTGTTACGAAAGCGCAAGGATTTTGTGATTGTGGAAGAACGGGATTATATTATGCAAAATAAAGAAAGCGGCTATCGCTCGTATCACGTTGTGATTGCGTATCCTGTTCAAACGATTAACGGTGAAAAAAAGGTACTTGTTGAAATTCAAATTCGCACGTTAGCGATGAATTTTTGGGCGACAATTGAACATTCCTTAAACTATAAATACAGTGGTCGTTTTCCTAAAGAGATTCGAGAACGTCTGCAGCGCGCGGCAGAAGCGGCGTTTCGTTTAGATGAAGAAATGTCTTCTATTCGCTTTGAAATTCAAGAGGCTCAAAAAATTTTCTCGCGCAAGGAATCAGAATAACTACTAAAGGGTGCATAGTTTATGAAGTTTGCAATCAGGTCAAAGGGAGATCAAGCATCAAATGCTCTTGCAGATACGATGCAAAAGTATTTGCTCGATTATAAGTTCATCAGCGATGAAGAAGAGCCGGATATTGTCATTTCAGTAGGCGGTGATGGAACGCTGCTGCATGCGTTTCATCGCTATTACGATCGTCTCGATAAAACGGCATTTGTCGGTGTGCATACAGGGCATCTGGGCTTTTATGCCGATTGGTTGCCCGGCGAAGTGGAGAAGCTTGTGAATGCGATTGCCAAGACACCGTTTCAAGTAGTTGAATATCCATTGCTCGAAGTGATTATTCGCTATTCAGATGGAACAAGAGAAACGCAACATTTGGCGATGAATGAAGCGACTGTCAAAAGCTTGGATGGAACGCTTGTTATTGATGTGGAAATTCGTGGTGAATACTTTGAAACGTTTCGCGGAGATGGCCTTTGTATTTCAACTCCGTCCGGTAGCACAGCCTATAATAAAGCGCTTGGGGGGGCCATTATCCATCCGTCCATTGAAGCCATTCAAGTAGCGGAGATGGCCTCAATTAATAATCGTGTTTTTCGGACAGTTGGTTCTCCACTTGTTTTGCCAAAGCACCATACATGTGTGCTGCGTCCGATTAAAGATAAACGTCTGCAGATTACCATTGACCATTTAACGGTCGTGAAAGAACATGTGAAGTCGATTCAATGCCGCGTTGCTAATCAAAAAGTGCGTTTTGTTCGTTTCCGTCCGTTTCCATTTTGGAAACGCGTGCGCGATTCGTTTGTAGCCGATCAATGAGCGTATGTGTGTTAACTTGGCGTGCGGAAGAAGAAATGCTTGTCCGCGAGTTTTTACGTCAAAAAGGTATTTCGAAGGCGGCACTCACTGATATTAAATTTAGAGGCGGCGCTATTACTGTGAACGGAGAACATGTCACCGTGCGTCATAAGCTGTGTCAAGGAGATGAGATTGTTGTCTCCTTTCCGCCTGAGACGCGCAGTGAGGGAATGGAACCAGAAGACATTGCGTTGGATGTGAGATATGAAGATGAAGCAGTGCTTGTTATAAATAAAGCCCCTTACATGTCCACGATTCCTTCCCGCGAACATCCGACTGGAAGTGTAGCGAATGCCTTGCTATATCACTATGACAAGCAAGGCTCTGGCAATACCGTTCATATTGTCACGCGTCTAGATCGTGATACATCAGGGCTTATGCTGATTGCAAAAAACCGCTTTGTGCACCATATATTGTCAGAGCAACAAAAAGTGAAAGCGATTCGTCGCACGTATGAAGCGTTGGTGCATGGAAGATTGCAGGGAGAAGGAACTATTTGTGCACCTATTGCGCGCAAAGCGGATAGCATTATTGAACGGACTGTACATGAAGACGGACAGTATGCTGTGACGCATTATCGTGTATTAAAGGAATATGTGCACTGCAGTCGTGTGGAGCTCGAGCTTGAGACAGGACGTACACATCAAATTCGCGTTCATATGTCGTATATTGGCCATCCTTTACTTGGAGATGATTTGTACGGCGGCATGCGAACGTTAATCAGCAGGCAAGCGCTGCATAGTAAACAGCTTACCTTCGTTCATCCAATTTCCGGGCAGGAGCTCACATTTACGGCGCCTTTTCCAGCTGATATGATTCGTGTAATAAAAGAAGCCGAATAAATGAACTGCCCCCCAATTGTTAGTTGTGTCTAACAATTGGGGGCAGTTTTTCTATGACCAAATATTGATTGGAATTAAAATTACAAGTTGTTCTTGCGTATTTAGAGAGAGTAGATGTGAGGTTAGGTGTCCCGCGAGAGAGTTTCGCGGAGCACGAGAGGGAGTAGATGTGAGGTTAGGTGTCCCGCAAGAGAGTTTCGCGGAGCACGAGAGGGAGTAGATGTGAGGTTAGGTGTCCCGCGAGAGAGTTTCGCGGAGCACGAGAGGGAGTAGATGTGAGGTTAGGTGTCCCGCGAGAGAGTTTCGCGGAGCACGAGAGGGAGTGGATGTGAGGTTAGGTGCCCCGCGAGAGAGTTTCGCGGAGCACGAGAGGGAGTGGATGTGAGGTTAGGTGTCCCGCGAGAGAGTTTCGCGGAGCACGAGAGAAAACCTGATACCAGGTGCCCCGCAAGAACGACTCTGGAACCACGAGAGAGGGGAAATCTAAGATTAGGTGCCCCACAATATTGTTGGATAGGCCACACTGAGTTGGACAGTTTCATTAAACTGGACTTGTCCATATCTTCTCAGTCACTTGCTAAACAAACACCAAAACTAACTAGCATATCCGTTCACTCCCCCTTATAAACCAGCCTAAAGCCCTATACATAACAGGAACAAGTCCTCTTCGCCCTCCCAAAAAAGAAAGAGGAATTAGACAGAGTATGTCCCGTAGAGGGAATTGCTTAGACAATGCAGTCATGGAGAATTTTTAAACAGTGAGCTTTTATACCTGAAGGAATTTGAGAGTATGGAGCATTTCAAATAGGAACTAGAGAACTATATTCACTATTACAATCACAAACGGATCAAGGCAAAATTAAAAGGCATGAGTCTGGTTCAATACCAGACTCATGCCCAAGAGACTGCCTGACATCTATGTGGAGTCAGTTCAAAAATTGGCTTCTTTTTTAATCAAATGATCGAAATTTTTCTTCGACAAGCGGCATAGAAGAGGGAACAGAAACAATTTCCATTTCAGGATAGCGAAGTGCCGTCAGCATGCCCCCAAATACACAGCCTGTGTCAATGTTAACCGTATTGTTACAAAAGCGGGGTGCCCTTACAGGTGTGTGACCATAGACGATGTATGATTTACCTTGATAATACTTTGCCCAATCGCGCCTTACAGGGGAGCCATCTGGGTGTTTTTCACCTGTGATATCGCCGTATAGCACAAACGTTTCTACGCGTTTATCAAAGCGGCCGATATAATCTTCTCGAATGCCGGCATGAGAAACAATAAGACGTTTGGTATCGAGCTGATGATAGAGAGGTGATTGCTCATATAGCTGTATAAACTTATCGCGAACGGTGACTTGCTGCGCAGAAGACAATGCCTCGTATTCAGCTACAGTCGTTTCTAAACCGTGGGCAATCTGGACCTTGCGACCGAGAAAAAAGCGATATAGTTTATTGCAGTGATTTCCAGGCGCATAATGCGCTCTTTTTTTATGGATGACTAGTTCCCACACGAATGCAATGGTTTGCAGAGATTGCGGACCGCGGTCCGTTAAGTCACCAACAAACGCAAGCTGTCGTCCTTTTGGGTGTAAGCCATCTGCGTTGTAACCAAGACGTTGTAACAGGCTTTGTAGCTCTGCAAAACAACCGTGAATATCTCCAATAATATCGTATTCCATGATATCACCTCATTTTGCTTTTATTGTACCTAAAATAGAAAAGAAATATAAAAGGCTTTGCATATGCAAAGCCTCAATCAAACATAAATTTCTTTGTTCTAGAGCGTACGTTGAGAATAAATCCAATTGCAATCATATAGGTTAACAAAGAACTACCACCGTAGCTCATAAAGGGTAATGTAATACCGGTGATGGGTAATAGGCCCAGAGTCATACCGATATTTTGAAACACCTGGAAGGTAAACATACCAATGGTTCCCGCACAAATGTAGCTACCGAACGGCTCATTGCTTTCTAATGCGATATGAATCATGCGATAAATGAGCAAAAAGAACAAGGAAATAACAATGCTGCCTCCTAAAAAGCCAAACTGCTCGGCAACATTTGTAAAAATAAAGTCAGTATGAGGCTCAGGGAAGTATACTTCTCCATTTCCGTATCCCTTGCCGTATAATTCACCAGATCCTGATGCCAAAATGGCTTGACGCAGCTGATAGCCCTGTGTTTCATACTCGTAAGGTGCAAGCCAGCCATAGAAGCGGTTTAACTGGTATTCCTTTAAAATATGTTCTTTAAAAAAAGCAGTGTGTGCAAAGTAAATGTACACAAGAATAGTGCCCACTGTTACACTGGCGCCGACGAGGCCAAGAATAAAGCGCCAGCGGATGCCTGACACCATAATAATAGAAGCAATAATAGATGTCATAACCATTGTATTTCCTAGATCGGGTTCTTTTGCAATCAAAAGAAGCGGCGGCAGACTGGCGGCAAATATTTTACCAAGCAAAAGCAAGTCTTCACGGGGTGAGCGGAACACATACGTTTCGTTATGGTTTACGACAATGCGGCTTAGTACTAAAATCATAAATAATTTCATAATTTCTGATGGTTGGAAATTTCCAATACCAGGTACCTGATACCAGGCAGTCGCACCTTTAATCGTGACAGCGCCAGGCGCACCAATTTCAAGCCCAAGCAGAAGCACCATTGCAAACGCATATAAATACCAAGAAATTTGTTTGTAGCGATCAAAATCAATAATGAGGACACCGATGATGGCAATGGTTCCAATTACGTACCATTTAATTTGCTGAGCTACAAAGTTTACAGTTTTTAAATGCCCGGGAAATGAAGGATGCGCCTGTGCTGCGGCAATCGAGAAGCAGCTTACAGCGGCAATCATAAACAATATAAACAACAATGCATAATCTATTTGAAATTGTGATTCTCTTTCTTTATTCATAGTTCAATCCTTTCGCGTACGGCACACAATAAGAAGTGTGATTTATATTCTACACAAAAAAAGCCATAGTACTATCTTAGCGAATTTTGACGAGATTGCAAATGATTATATAGACTTTTATTTTCTTCACGAGAAGTTCAACTATTTTCGATGGGGGAGATTATGATGAAACGGATATTATTTGTATTGAATGATATTGGTGGGGGAACAGCACAGTATCAACGCTTACATGTTGAAAGTGAAGCTGTTGACGCTTATTATCTTCAGTTTAGAGGTAAAGATTTTGTTGTTACCAATTCATCAGGACATGTGCAAATCGTGCCAGCTAAGGAGACCAACTTTGCGGAGATGATGCAGAATCTTTCTATAGAAGAGATTTATGTGAACCATTTTATTAGATTTCCTTTGGGATTAACGATGAAGTGCATTCAGGAAAGTGGTATACCTTATGTGTATGTTGCCCATGATTTTTTTTGTGTGTGTCCTCGTGTGTATTTGCTCAATAGAAACAGTGTATATTGTCATGCGGAAAAGAGTGAGTCTGTATGTCAAATTTGTTTGCATGGGATGGGACGTATCAGTATTGTGTATTGGCGAAGGCTGTTTGAGGATTTCCTTGCAGGTGCTGTACGTATCATAGCGCCTAGTGAAAGTACAAAACAGATTATCCAATCGTATTTTCCATCTCTAATAATCGAGGTAAAACCACATCAAGTCCCTTACGTGAAATACACTTATAAAGAAGAGTTCGCTACAGCGGGAAATTTAAAAATAGGTTTCATTGGAAATATTCAGCGACATAAAGGAAGCGATATCGTTTTTGCATTGCAGCGTGCGATTTTTGCTGAGAATCTTCCTATCTCATTATGTATCATTGGCTCAACAGATAAAAAAAATCGCGATATTGAGGCGACTGGACCATATAAAAAGGAAGATGTTTCATCTTTATTGCAGCAATACAGATGTGCGCTTGTGATCACAGCTTCTATTTGTCCAGAAACATTTTCCTATACAACCCACGAAGCGCTGGGATCTGGTTATCCTGTAATTGCTTTTAATCTAGGTGCACCGGCTGAAAGAATTTACGGACATGGCGGCGGATGGGTTGTCAATGATGTGAACAGTAATAGCTTATTACAGCTATTAAAGCATTTATTGACGAATCGGCAGGAGATTATTGATGTGGCAGCAGTGATTAAGCGTTGATCATATATTTTCTGTTGGCAAGAATACGAAATCATGTTAAAGTTATTATCAGGTACTAATAACAAGTGTTATTTTAGGAGGCGAAACAATGGATTTGTTACAGCTACAGGGGAAAAATATTGTCGTCATGGGTGTGGCGAATCAGCGTAGTATTGCTTGGGGGATTGCAAGAGCGTTACATGCGGCAGGAGCAAATCTTATTTTTACTTACGCCGGTGAAAGATTGGAAAAGAACGTGCGTGATTTGGCAGAAACATTAGAAGGACAACAATCTCTTATCCTTCCATGTGATGTAACGAGTGATGAAGATGTTGCGCGTTGTTTTGCACGTATCGGTGAAGAAGTAGGTACGGTTCACGGGGTTGCACATTGCATTGCATTTGCAAATAAAGAAGATTTAAAAGGGGAATTTACAGATACATCACGTGATGGTTTTGCACTTTCATTAGACATTAGTGCATACTCTTTAACTGCAGTTGCTAAAGAGGCGAAAAAACTAATGACAGAAGGTGGCAGTATTGTAACGCTAACGTATTTAGGCGGAGAGCGTGTTGTGAAAAATTACAATCTAATGGGAGTTGCGAAGGCAGCGTTAGAGGCTAGTGTAAAATACCTGGCGAATGATCTTGGGAAAGATGGAATTCGTGTTAACGCAATATCTGCTGGACCAATTCGTACGTTATCAGCAAAAGGTGTTGGTGATTTTAACAGCATCTTAAAAGATATTGAAGAGAAGGCTCCTCTTCGTAAAAATGTAACACAAGAAGAAGTAGGAGAAGCCGCAGCATTTCTTTTCAGTAATATGGCGCGTGGTATTACAGGAGAAAATATTCATGTAGATTCTGGCTATCATATTCTGGGATAAGCTATTTAACATCTAAGGGGTTTTATGATATAAAAAAGCTAAAAGTCGATCTTATAGGATCGACTTTTAGCTTTTTGCATGTATACGTAAGCAAATTTCTTCAAATATTGCTACGCTTCTCTCAAGAGACCAAGATAAAGCTTCTTTTTGTCCGGCTTGAGCTAAATTAAAGCGCAGAGATGGATTGGTGATAAGACGTATAATATCAGAGGCTAAACGCTCTTCAAAGCGATAAGAGAGCAGACAATTTGTTTCATGACGACAATACTCTGTATTGCCGCCGGCATATACAGCAGCGAGCGCAGCTCCGCATTTCATTGCTTCAAGACCAGGTAGTACAGCTGTTTCAAATATGGAGGAGGTAACAAATATGTCCGCTTCATTATAATGGTGACAAAGCTCTTCATCATTTGCCGGTGTATAGAAGTGGTAGCTGCCGCTGGCACGTAACTCCTGCAAAAATGGAGAGGAAGCAAGCTCATTTGGTGGACAGATTAGATTGTATTTTAGGGCAGGAAATGCTGAACGTACTTTTACAAGCTGTTCTAATAAATAGGTTTGATCTCTCTGCCAAGAAAATCCTCCTTCTGGTTTTCTGACAATGGCAGTGATACTCAATCTATTTGGGTTACGTATAGATAAATTTCGAAATGTATCCTCTACATAAACCGGCATAATTTCTCCTTCAATACCGTGCACAAGTGAGATAAGTTGCTTTTGGTAATTGGAAATTACGACAAGATAGGGTGTCTGGTTATAAGATTGAAAGGAAACATCTTGTTCAGGAAGAAACATAGGTTCATAACATAGACTGAAGCGAAGATGCTTACCTTTTCCTTTACTGCAGGCTTCAGCGACAACAGGTACCGTCGTAAAAAAGTTAGACACAATAATATCGCTTTTGGGAAGGTCACTTTCCATCAGTACAGGCCCCCTGCTACGTGAGATAGGCGGCTTCACATCATATTCAACATCACCCCATGGCGGCATAACCATAACAACATCGTGTCCTCTATTAAATAAGCCATTGGCAATATCAACAAGGACACGCTGAGCGCCTCCTTTACACAATGTTAGTGCAACAAATGTAATCTTCATATACTCTCCCTTTCCCGGCGAATGAGTTCTATTAAGACTTGTTTGTAAACGTTCGTTACATGGGCAATTTCCGCAGTGATGTCCTCTTTAAAACGGTTAGATCCCATAGCTTCATGAACGCGATATTGAGTAAGACTTTCGTTTAAATAATGGAGTTCATAATGCTGTACAGCTCGTAGCCAAAAATCATAGTCTTGTGTGTATTTAAGATTCTCATTAAATAGTCCTAGTGTTTGAAATACTCCAGTTTTCATCATAATTGTGCAGCCGTTGATGTTATTGGCGTGCTGCAAATGCTTTAAAAAATCAAGTTTATGTGTAAAATACAAGGCGGCATCCTTTTGAAATACATGACCATTGCTATCAATCAAATCATAGTTTGTATAACTGAGATGAGCATGGTGGTCTTTCATAAAGGTAAGCTGTGTGTCAATTTTATGCTTCATAAAAATATCGTCAGAGCTTAGCCAGGTAAAATAGGAACCGGTGGCTTGTTGAATACCGAAATTTAAAGCGCTAGCTGTACCGCCATTGGATTTTTCAAAATAGCGTATATATGGCAAATAAGGCGTAATTTTTTCTATATGAGAAGAGGCACCGTCATTGACAACGATTACTTCTATGTGTGAATACGTTTGTATCAGCGCACTTTCAATTGCAGCAGCAATGTAGGGACAATTATAAAAAGGAATAATAATAGATATCTTTTCCATCATTATCCTCCTTGTTTTGCTCTCATGGTGTTCATTCTCATCTGGCGTTGTTCAAACAGGATTGCTCTTGTTAGGGCAGGCCGATGTTGCCGCTGTAGCATGCGTGTTTCCTGCAAGATGATAGGAGCATGCTTTTTGGTACCCATGTTGTCGTGGATACGGTAACGTACGAGAGGTTCATCGTAATAGTAGAATTCATATTGTAATGCAATACGTATCCATAAATCATAGTCATGTGTATAGGGCAGGTTCTCGTTAAATAAACCAACGTTTGTTAGGATATCTTTTTTTACGAGCACAGAGCATCCATTAATAAAGCATCCAAGCATCAAGTGGCGAAGAAACAGTAAGCGGTTAGCAGGAAACATACCAACGGATTCGCTAATAGGTAAGTCATCTCCATCAATAAAAATAACGGGTGAGTACACAATGCTACTATTTGTGTCTTGGAGATATTGCATTTGCTTACTTATTTTGTCCGGCTCATATATATCGTCGGAACTGAGCCAGGATATATATTCACCTGTCGCTAGACGAATACCAGCATTTAAAGCAGTAGCTGTACCGCCATTTGTCTTTTCGACATACTTAATTTTCCCTTCAAATTTTGTTACTTCTTCAACAAAGGCTGTAGATCCATCACTGATAACAATCACTTCAATATCAGGATATGTTTGCGCCAGTGCGCTTTCAATGGCCTTCTCTACATACGGACAATTATAAAATGGTATAATGATAGACACTTTTTTCATGTAAGTTTCAACCCTTTTTTGTTAGTAATATATCGGTGAAATATATAATCGTTGCTATTAAGGTATGCAACAAGCTCTATATACGATATACATATAAAGGAATATTTTTGTCGCATTCATCTTTATAGATAAACGCTTAATTTTAAATATCGCATGATTACACATATCACCTGATATGGGGGAGTGAATAATGCTTCGAAATGTGTATCTGGATTTGCAGGGAAATACAAACATACAGATAGATCCATTATTACTAGCAGATATCCAGCAAACATTCACTATCGAATTTTGGGTAAGCCCTGCGGCTGTGCATAAGCCGGAACGTGAGATGATAAGGGGGGTATCTCGAACGAGTAACAAACAATTTGTGCTGGCCCCTATGTATGGTGCATATGCAGATGGGATAGAAGAAAAGGCAGGGGTCGGTATTGCAGTTGGTACAAACTGCATTTCCGTCTATGAACATACCGCTAATCATATGCCGGCAACCTTGGTATACTTACAATCTATAGAGGGGTGGACACATATTGCCGTTGTATATCAAGATGGCACACCGCATTTATATGTGAATGGAAAGTACAGTAAAACAGGTGTGCGCACTGGTAAAGTTGTTTCACCTTCTGGCATAATTGGCGGAATAAGTCCTTATGGTTTTTTTACAGGTTCCTGTGCAGAGCTTCGGATTTGGTCATGTGCGCGTACGCAAGGTGAAATTGAAGCGTACAGGAAGAGAGAACTGTTAGGACAAGAGGAGAATTTAGTGGGCTACTGGAAATGCAGCGAAGGAAAAGGTGATATTCTGTATGACAGTAGCCCGTATCAGCGGCATGGTACTATTCAGGGGAGTGGGTGGGGAGAACCGAGCCTAACAGAGAAGGTGCTTTTTACGTTTTATATTCCAAGCGGTGGTGTAGAAACGCTTAACCGGCAGCGCTTTTATGCGCTTACTGAGAGTGGATTGTGCTGTCACTTTTTATATTTACAGGCTGGTACAGGATTACAAAACAAACTGAACACACAAGTATTTGTCACAAATAACGATAGGGAAATTATAGATATCATTAGACGAGAGAAGTATAAAGCCATCATTGTCGGATCTGATGTATATTTATTGCAGAAGCTAAAGAAAAGTGGCTATACAGGGCGTCTCATTTATGAAGTACAAGGTTTGGGCTTCAACAAAGAATATGCAGAGTACTTTATCAAGCAGGAAGCACTTCCTATTTTAAAAGATTGTTGTGATGCAATTCTATATCCTCGCACGCCACACTTGGCAGCGGCATTTGCGAAATACTTTCCTCATATACGTCAATTTAGTTTCGATAATTGCTTCAACAGTAATGAGTTTCATTATGAAGTACATCCAAAGCATGCACGCCCTATTGTTGGTTGGGTTGGTCGTATTGAAGAAAATAAGAATTGGCGGGATTTTTTGAGAATTGGCGCTGCACTTATTCAGTATAATCCAGATATTGAGCTGTGGATGTTTGAAGACAATACGATTGGTGAAAAAGCAGCTCGTCTTGCTTTTGGGGATTTGGTGCAGGAGTTGCAATTAAAGGATCATTTGCATGTATATGCTAATCAACCACATGCACGAATGGCCACTCATTTTTCAATGATTGGTGATTCAGGCGGCTTTTTATGCTCTACCTCTAAGGTGGAGGGATTTGGTTATGCTGTACTGGAAGCGATGGTATGTCGCTGTCCTGTGTTGTCTACAGATTCAGATGGGGTCAAAAGTTTTATTATTCATAATGAGACAGGCAAGTTTTTTAGACTTGGTGATATTGAGCAAGCAGTAATGGAAGCAAGAGAACTTATGGAAAACACAACGTTGCGTGAAGCGCTTCGCAATAACGGTGCTGCTTATATTGCTGAAAACTTTTCTCCGCGTCAATATGCAACTAGCTTTGCAGAGATGCTAAAAGAACTCGGTATATAAAGCTATTATTCTTGTGAGAAAGTTACCAACTGAAGAAGTTCATTTGTACGGTACAATGTCTGAAAGCAAAAACATTCATTTATTTCTCTATGCAAGACAATACTTTGATTAGAAAATGAAGCTGCTACATCGTTTTGATGTGCTGGGTGCTCTAAAGCATCTATTAGTTGAAGCAGTTCAGTTATATTTGCTGGACTGCTTTTGTAAAGCAGTGTATAGGGTGTATCAGCTTCCAAAAGCCCTTTATAAACAGCTGTATTTCTGTTGACATCTGGAAGGTGCAAGCATTTGACTCGAGGGTCGTAAATACGCTGTATGATTTCTGAAGCAGAGGCATCTGTACTTGTGTCTACAATAATAACTTTATAGTTGCTGTAAAATTGCTCAAACAAAGCTTCTAGTGTAGTAAGTGTTTGTTCACTGGCTGTGGTTACCGGATAGATTACTGTAAGTTGAAACGGAATATTTCTTCGGATGCGCGCTTCGTGTTTTGCTGTTTGAAAAGCAAAGCGCCAGCGGCGATGCTGCTCGATAGAATTTTGAAGCTGTGCCGATATGCTCATTGGTGCATTTGTCCGGTATTCCATCAATATATCGGGTATATATACGATATCACAATGCTCGGTAATACGTAGCCAATAGTCATAATCTTCTACCGGCTCTAATCTGTACCCGTTAATTTTGGCGGCTGCTTCTGATGTGTACATAAATGATACACCGATAAAGCAGGCATCAAGAAGATTGTCTTTTGGTTGATCTTGATATTTATAAAAATCCTGATATTGCTGTCCCTTTAAAGGAACTCCCTCGTTGTCTACATGAATAAAACTACTGAAAGAAAGGCCAACATGAGGGGGAGCCTGTATCAGTGCATCTCTAAGTTTTTTTATAAAATCTGGATAGTAGATATTGTCGCTAGACACCCATGTTAAGTATTTAACTCCGGGTTTCATAATGTGCTCAAACCCAATGTTTAGTGTACGAGCGACACCTTCATTTTGGCTCTTTAGCAGGATTTGTACGCGCGGATCGCCAGCAGTAACTCGTTCTATCACAGCAACTGTGTCAGAGGGTGCACCATCTGACACGATTAGGAAATAAAAGTTTGGATAGCTTTGCTCTAAGATAGATCGGAGTGCTAGCTCTAAGTAAACAGGATCTTGTTTATATACAGGCATCACGATGCCCACGTCTCTCATGTAAATACCTCATTTTTTTAAGTTTTGATTTCGATGATAGGATAAAATGTCAGATAGGGAATCTTGTAAGGGGATGGTAGGTTCCCAGAGCAATTGGTTTAATTTTGTAGGGAGGATCTCTATGAAGCTCTCTTCTTGTTTATCGGTAACGACCTCAATATTTGTTTTTACCAATGTTTGAAAACAGTTGATGATTTCCTCAAGAGATTTACTGTGACCAGAGCGAACCTCATAACTTTCTCCATATACCCCTTTTTCTAGCAGTATAGCATATGCACGTACCGCATCTCGTATATCAAGAAAGTCACGGCGCACTAAGCTATTAGGTACATGTAAGGTAATTTGTTCACAATGTTCAGACGCAATAATTTGTGCTGCTAACAGTGAGCAAACGCCAGTAGAGTGCCCGGGACCGATCAAATTGGACGGAGACGCAATGATAATAGGTAATTGATATAATTGTGCCCAAGCTTGCGCGAACAGCACCTGTGACGTTTTACTTAATGCGTATGGGTGTTTTAAACTTGTCATATCGTTAAGATCGAATTGCAAAGCGGAGCCTACAATAATACTTTTGCAGCCAGGACAAAACTTTCGCAATGCTTCTAAAAGATAAAGGGTAGCAAATGCATTGTTTTCCATAGAAGTTAATGGTTCTTCCCAAGATTTTCCTACATGATTCTGACCTGCTAAATGCAGTAAGTATTGAGGCTGAACAGCTTGAATAAGAGTTGCTACTGCGGAAGCATCTGTTAAGTCGCACGGGTATTCCTTTACATAAAAAGAATCTGGATGCTTTGACCGCGTTACCGCAATAACCTCAAATCCAGCTTGCCGGAAATACCGGCAAGCGTGCAGTCCTGTAAAGCCTCCTGCGCCTGTAATGAGGATGCTCTTACGCATGATTTTCCATCCATTCTCGAAGCTCTGCTAACATGTCTTGATAGCCTGGCACTGTGTAAGAAAAATCAGATCGCGTATTTACGATAGTCCGATCTAACGTAATTGTGTTGTCCGGTACAATGGAAACATCATGTTTATGAAATACAGATTGGAAGAGGTGCAATAAATCATGCTTTGTAATTTTATAAGGCGCACAAACGTGCAACAAGCCTGTTGTATGAGAAGTAATCACATGCTCAGTGACCTTAGCTAGTTCCAGCGTGGTAATGCCGTTCCAAAGCACCTTTTGATAGCCTTTAATTGTTCCTGTTTGCTTCATAAACCAGAGGAATAAACCAATGCCGTTTGCTTTTAGTTCCGGTCCGATGATAGAGGTTCGAATTGTAACATGCGGCGCATTGACCAATTCTCCAAGCTGTTTAGACTGTGCATACACAGAAGTGCCATCAGGCAGATCTTGCTCTGTATAGTCTCCTTTTATACCAGAAAAAACGCAATCTGTGCTAATCTGAATCACACGTCCGCCATAACGCTCTGTAAGCTTTGCGAGCTGATGGGGGAGTAAGCTGTTTACTTGAAATGCAAGTGTGGGGTTAGTAGAGGCTGCTTCATTTAAAATGCCGATACAATTGATGACAATATCCGGTTTTAATTGATCAATTAAACTCTCTAATGCCTTAAAATCAGTTGCATCTAGAAAAATACCATTATGGTCTCGGGATGTATAGAACACTTCATATTGTGGTTTTGCTTGGAAATAGGAAGTAATGACGTGGCCAGCCATCCCGTTGCCGCCAAGAATAAGGAGTCTCATCAAATAAAACCGCCTTTTTCTAGCATTTCCTTGATTTGCTGTTTGTTCATTAAGCCTTGACTAGAATTATAGCTTACAAGATTAACAAGTTTATAGTCCGCATAATGCTCTTTTAAACCAGGGATGTGGATAGAAGGTAAAATCACATAATATTCATCGTCATAGGAGATAGTGGTTGGGGATTCATATTCTGAAAATAACAGCTCATGAATTTTTTCCCCTGGACGTATTCCTAATTCTTCTACTGTAACGTCAGTTCTACCAGAAGCTTCAATCAGTACTTCCGCTAAATCAATAATTTTACAGGTCGGCATTTTCATGACAAAAATCTCACCGCCAATACTTTCAAATGCAGCTTTAAAAACCATCTTAATAGCATCTTCAAGCGTCAAGAAAAAGCGGGTCATATTTAAATCAGTAATTCCAATTTTGCCTTTTTCGCGAATTTGCTTTTTAAACACATGAATAACGCTACCATTTGTGCCGAGTACATTCCCGCCGCGAATGCAGACAAACTTGGTTTTTGTATTGAGGGTATTAGCGTGAATAATGAGACGTTCGCCCATGTTTTTTGTTAAACCGTAGAAGTTGGAAGGGCTGGATGCTTTGTCTGTGGAAATGTATACCACTCGTTTTACTCCGCAATGAATGGCAGTATTAATAACGTTTTGTGTACCTGTTACATTTGATTTCAATGCTTCTAAGGGCTGATCTTCGCATACGGGAACATGCTTTAAAGCAGCTAAATGAAAGACATAATCTACACCTGTGCAGGCTTCTTGCAATGCATCAGATTCTTTAATATCTCCGATGATAAAGTGGAGCTTTGGATTATTATCAAATTCTTGTTTCATAATGAATTGATTAGATTCATTTCGTGAAAAAATACGAATCTCCTTTGGCTGATATGTTAAGAGCTGCCTAACTAATTCATATCCCCATGAACCTGTGCCGCCTGTGACTAAAATGGTTTGATTATAAAACAATGTGTTGCCCTCCTAATAAAATTTTAATGATCTTATCTGATACATTGCGATCATCGTATCCCTCTGGAAAATTCCATGTTTTTGGCTCGTGCAGCATGATTCGTACGCATGCAGCAATCTGTTTGGCGTTCAGACCGGAAAGCATATTGCTACCACATTCAATGGTCTCAGGTCTTTCTGTCGTCTTGCGGATTGTGACAGTTGGTACCCGAAACAAACAGCACTCCTCTTGTACCGTTCCGCTGTCAGTCAACACACAGAGCGCATGCTTTTCAAGCTTTACAAACTCAAAAAAGCCAAAAGGCTCATGAAGCTCTACGAGCGGATGAAGATGTATGTTTGCGCTGTTCGTAATTCGTGAGCGTGTACGTGGATGAATACTGCAAATGACACGTTTGCCATAGGTATGGGCGACTAGGTTTAAGCCTTCTATAATTTCCAGCAGTCGATCTTCGTGATCTACATTTTCCGCACGATGTGCTGTTACTAAAAAATAGTCTTCGGCTTGTAGGGCCAACTGCTGTAAAATATCATTTTTATCAATTTCAACGTTGTAATGAGAAAGTACCTCGAAAATCGGATTTCCAGATACAATAATGCGATTTGACGGCATACCTTCAGCAATTAAATTTCGCCGGCTTTGCGGTGTGTAAGGGAGGTTAAAGCTTGCTACTGCATCAATAATGCGGCGATTTTTTTCTTCAGGCACCTCCAAGTCAAAGCAACGGTTTCCAGCTTCCATATGATAAACAGGTATCCCCATACGTTCAGCTAAAATGGCGCTCAGTCCGCTGTTGGTATCTCCCAATACTAGTATTTTGTCTGGTTGTTCTTTTGAAAAAATATTCTCAAGCTGTGTATACATGGCGGATAGTTGCCCGCCCAAGGACTGCTGGTGATTCAAAAGCATATAGTCAGGCTTGCGTATCTTTAGCTGTGTAAAGAAGATATCGCTAAGTGAAGCTGTGAAATTTTGGTTGGTGTGAACCAGTATATGTTGATCTGAATAAGTATCTAACTTCTCTATAATAAGGCTTAATCTGATGATTTCAGGTCTCGTTCCTAAAATGGTCATAATCTTCATAGTCTCAACCCCTTATCTTTCGATGTTCTCTCTATCTATACGTTACTAACATTTCATGCATATCCTCGAAATGCACGCTTCCTTTATTACTGTATGCTTGTATCCTATTCTTGCTATAGGCGAGTATATTAACTTTTGGATGTACAAGCTTAATGAAGGATACATAATATATAGGTGGTTGCAACAAAAAAAGCTCGCTAAGGCGAGCCTACGAGTGGAATTAAACGGAGTAAGAAACAGCAGAGAAAGTTACAGGTCCAGTGACAGAGCTTCCGTTTAATAAGCCGGGTGCCAACTGAGCTGTTAACACGTAGCGTTGATTGCCTGTTGCTGGTACGTTCACATCAATAGCCTGTACAGAAACAGTTCGATTCTCTCCTACAGAGATTTGTAGCTCCTCCCGTGATGTGAAGATAACCTGTTGGTCTCGCGCTACTGTAATAATAATGGTAGGGTTCAATAATAGAGCAGATATCCCGATTGTTGCATTTAATATGACGCGATTGCTACCATTTGGGATACCGATGCCGAATTCTGCTAGTAAGATGGGAGTAGTACTTAATGTTCGATTGATAGAATTACTACCTGTTGCGGGTGTACTTGTACCAATACTAAAAATTGCTGTCATAAAAACACCTCCTGTCCACAATAATGTATGTAAGAAAAAAGAAAATGACTGTACCAATTGATTATTTTCATATACAAATATTTTTATTTGTGTTTTATAAGGTATTAGATACATATACTCACTTGAGGTGATATGTTTGAGAGTACTGTATATCAAATCAGGATATCGAGGGATTTATAAGTACTTGGATGATAGTATTATGACGGCTTTACAAGAAAATGACTATGTATGGCAAGCCGTTCATCCAAAGGAAGCCATTGAAGGTGTTGAGCGCATTGTTTCGTCACTACAGCCGATATATATGTTAACGTTACTTGGCGATTATTTGTCTCCATCTATCTTGCAGTATCTAAAAACAAAAAGTATTAAAACAGTGTGTTGGTTAACAGAAGATCCTTTTTATATGGATAAAACAGTTAGGAAAATTGCGGCGTTTGATTATATATGTAGTGTAGATTTAGGTGCTTGTAAGTATTATCAATCCATGCATAAGCAGGTACATCATGTTCCTTTAGGAACAAATCCTGCTGTATTTCATCCTATTGATTCTAATAAAAGTAATTCTTTATTATTACTGGGGTTTCCCTATCCATCACGTGTGCGTTTTACCGAATTTTTAATGGAGAAAAGCAATTTTCCTTTGACAATCGTAGGACGGGGATGGAATGATCATATGAAAGCCTGGCAGCATGATCCTCGACTCACAATAAAAAATCAATGGTTACCTCCGCAAGAAGTAATGAAGTGTTACAATGAGGCGCAAATTGTTTTGAATCCTCATCGTCAATATAATTGTATTCATAATCAAAACCGTCTGGGTGTAATCAGTGAAAGTATTAATAATCGTACGTTTGATATTGCTGCCTGTCGTGCATTTACATTGACAGAAGCAAAGATGGATTTAGCTTCTTTTTTTACTGTGAACGAGATGGTAAGTTACTACAACGAACAGGATTGTTTAGAAAAGATTGAAATGTTCATGCGTGAGCCAGCTAAGTGTGAAACAATGGCATTAGGGGCCTATAAGCGAACCATACAGGAACATACCTTCAGTCACCGTCTGGCTCAAATCCATAATATTGTAATGTGAAAAGCAGACCCTACAAGGTCTGCTTTTGGTATTATGCTTCCAATCTTAACATAGCATAGGCAACGGCAATCATGTCTGTGCTTACAAGATCTGATGTAGGAGACAAAACAAGACGTAGTTCGATGATGTCACCAGCGAATAGACGTTTACTTACAACCGCTGTCCCGCGCACCATTGGGATAGGTGCGAATAAGCCAGGAACACTGGATGTGTCAAGCAGAGTGGAAAGCGGCACAAGACCGAATACCTCAGGAAGTCCTGTACTTGTGACAGGGTTACCGCCTGGAAATCTGAGCAGTTGAACATTGAAATCGCCTGCATCAAATGAAGTATCTCCAGTTCCAGGTGTAGGCAGGTCACCAAAGAAGCCGCTTACTCCTAATAGGGAAATACCTGCAGTGATATTGTATGTTTTAGATCTATTGATGCGAAGTCCTGTAAATGAACCTGCCGGTACACCTAACATAGAATTTGGAGCGGTAATGATGGTAGGAGCTGCAGCTGGTATTTCAAACATGCCTGTGCCTAAAGCCGCAGCCGGTGTTGTATCTGAAGTTGTTGCCGGTGCTGCACCGAATTCAAAAGCTGGCGCTGCGCCTGCTCCAGAAGACAATAAGCGAGTGAAAAGAACTGGCGAAGAAGTTGCGCCGCCTGCTAAATCCAACCCTGATAATAATTGTGGAAATGAGCCATCCTGTAATGCTGTAACAGGTGTAATCTCACTTCCTCCTTCTGGAAACGTAGGTAAGTTACAAGCTACTGCTTTAACGGGAAGATTGCCGTTTCCTCCGAAACAATTACACATATGAATTTCACCTCTTTTATTAGAATACATTAATATGTAATGCGATATATGGGAGTTTGGCTATAGACAAGGTCCTATTTTCAAAAAATTGGTTGAAATGCCTGTATAATATACTACTAAAACTTGAGAAGTGTTTTTAAGCTGTCGTTTCTTCGTGTTCATCTGTCAAAACAGCTATAGAAACTCAAGCATTATTTAAAAACAGTAAGGTGAATAAGAAAGGCAACGTAGGCACTATAAAAAACTGCAGGAAAAAATAGTAGGTGCGCCGCATATATTTTTATATGACTGATGCTGTTGAGTAAGGGGAGGAGAATAACTTGACAAATAAACGCGATCAAGATGAGAAGCCGCTTATGTATATTACACAACCAGGATTTGAAAAGAGCGCACCTAATATGCAAAATGTATTTATTATTAAAAGTAAGGTACTAAAGGATGCACAACAGGAGCAGAGTCTATCTCATGAAGAAATCGTAAAGGTTGAATTAGAACAAGAAGTGATACAAGAAGAGGTTATAGAGTCTGCAGTAGAGGATTTTGAAACAGTTATAGGGGATGTGAGTGAAGTTGAAGCCGTAGAGTTAGAAGATAAATCCACAGAGGTTGCTGCAGCAACGGAAACTGTTGTTGAAGAAATAACAGAGGAGACGACTGCGCCACCGGGATCTTGGAAAAGTAAGCCGTTTAAGGAAATGAGCAACGAAGAAAAGCTGCATTTCGTTATTCATCGTCCACATTATATTCCTAAAATTAAATGTCAAATTCGAACAAACCAAACTGTTTTAACGGGTTATGTTGTATCGCATGAGCATGATGAAGTGGCTATTAAGATTATAGGGAAGGCCAGACCTATTGTTATTTCATTTGATGAAATTATTGCGATCCAGATGGTGGGCTTATAAGTAAAGGTGGCAGATACTCTGCCACCTCAATAGTTTTTTGTTGTACAATTACACGCCTCTTACGAACGTGTCGCGCAAGCATTGGATTGCGCAGAAGCAGTTTAAGTCCACTGTAATGCAGAAATTTGTTGGTGCTAGTGAGAAGAATGTGTTCATAGGGCCGCCGGCAGTAGGGATGGAAATACCGTCGGAATATAGACAGATTAATAGGCGTGCAATTAAATCAAATGCATCAAAGTTGAAGTTGATGTTTACATCAGCACCGCCACCTAATCCTAATTGTTCTGTAAGTGCAGAACGGATTTCATCATCTAAGCCCTCTAGTGTTGGTACAAGTACACGAAGAACTGCACAGCACTCGTCTACGCTTTCAACACGTAAAAACGGCGATGGAAGTGGAAGAGAGATACCAGCGATACGGAAGCAGCTTGCTGGGATGAACAATTCCCCTTTTTTGTTATAAAGTACAAACGGCCGCGTGTTGGCAAGTGGAGACGTGCCGCCGCAGTTTGCGCCCAAAATTGGGTTGTCGCAGCCTGTTGGGCAAGTGTCTTGTGCAACATCTTGCAGCTCGTTAATGAAATTTACAACGTCGCATACGCAATTTGTATCGTAGTGGTGTTTATCGTTGCAACTCATTGATTTCACTCCTTATCATTAAGTTTGGTTTTACATTAATAAGATATTGAATTGGGACACAATCGGTTACTGTACTTTTACTGATTTTAAAGAAATGGGCAGAGGCCAGAAGGTGATGTTTTATTAAATGAGACAGATATAAATAGAAATAAAGAACGAAATTCTTTTTTGATAGGAGAAAAGAATGGGAAATGTGTAGTTGCCGTCAGTGCCCAAGAAGTGTCCGTGCTGAATAAGACCATATACATCCGGCGAAGTGGTTTGATGCTTTTGTTTTCTTTGCTGTTATATATTGAAAAAATAAAGTAGGTTTATATAGATCAAAATTTATCTAAATGCATATTAACCAGAATATGTTTTGCATAAAAGGAGGCAGGAGATGTTTCCGAACAATTGGTTTATGCTCGTGATTTTTGCTTTTGCCGCGTTTCGTTTAACCAGATTGCTTGTGTTTGATAAAATTACGCGTTTTATTCGTGCTCCTTTTATTGACGAAATTGAGGTCCAAGAAGATGGAGCGTTTGTTACCTATACGAAAATAAAAGGACAGGGTATGCAGCGATGGTTTGGTGAATTGTTAAGCTGTTACTGGTGTACTGGTGTATGGGTCACTGCCTTGTTGCTTTTAGGCTATTATTGGTTACCAAGAGTGACAGAGCCGTTGCTGTTTTTATTGGCAATTGCCGGATTGGCGGCAGTTATTGAAACGATAATAGGAAAAGTTTCAGATGAATAAAATAGGTGAACGAAAGGTCAGTCAAAATCATATAGTGAATAGAATAATAGTACAACAAGGGAGAGGTACCTCATGAGAAATCGTCCTTTGCCGTTAAATCAGTGGCAGTACTATCAGCAACAGCAACAAGCGATGGAACAAAAGGGCTACACGAAGAAAAAGGGCTGTAATTGTGCAAAGAAAAAAAAGCTGTCTGAACAAAGTCAGCAGCAAGAAGAACAACAATAAAAAGCAGAGCATAAAAAAGCTCTGCTTTTTACTGTAATAGGTGTTTGATGAAGCGCGAAGGGGATGCAGTTCGCCCTCTGCGCATGTTCGGAACGGATACATATAGTGTTTCTTGTGCGCGTGTAATGGCGACGTACGCCAGACGGCGCTCTTCTTCAAGCGGTGTGCTGTCACCCTCTCGGAACGCATCGAGCGCAAAATCGTGCGGCAAGGATCCGTCAACGGCACCAAGAAGATACACGTGCTTATATTCTAATCCCTTAGAACGATGGATGGTAAGAAGCTGTATGGCGTCTTGATAGGTTTTGCTAAGCTGTTTCATTTCGTTGTTCATCGCAATCATATGATCGACATGTGCTAAGAAATCACGTATGCTTGTAAACTTACGCGCAACGACTTTTAAGTCACGTACATCATCAGATCCTTTTTCCATTGCGTTGCCTTCATTGCCGCGTTTTTTAATATAGTCAGAGAAACCCATTTCACGCTCAATCATTTCAATGGCGGCAAGCGGTTCTAGATGTTGTAATGTACGGAACAATGGTGCAATTTTCTGGAGCTTTTTTTGCTGAAACGACTGTATGTTTGTAAGCTTTCCGAGCGCGCGCACAAGTGTGCAATCCTGAAGGATACTGATGGCCTTTACATCTTGCAGGGTGGATTGCTTAAGGAACAGCGCTCCCATTAAGTCGCGTAACGCACTGGCATCATCTTCGTTCATAGCCAATCGTAAATAGGCCAGCAGGCTTTTTGTAACGCGCCGCTGGTAAAAGGAATCAGCATCGTGCTCCATGATAAAAGGTAAAGCTGATTGCGATAAACGTTCAAAAATAGCTCGTGACGCAACATGGGTTCGGTACAAAATGGCAAAGTCAGATGGATTGGCACCTTTTTGTATCTTTTCTTTTATATCCGTTACAATCATGGTTGCTTCTTCTTCTTCATCGTAAGGAAAAAAGAAGGATGGAACAAAAGGCGATTGAAACTGTGCTTGCATTTTTTTTTGACGTCTATTCTTATTGAAGCGAATGACTTTGTTGGCAACGGTGACGATGCTATGTGAAGAGCGATAGTTTTGACTTAGTGTCACCACTTTTGCGTCCGGATAATCTTTATCAAAATGTAGAATAAATGATGGATCGCTACCTCGGAACGCATAAATGGATTGATCATCATCACCGACCGCGCAAATATTGTTCGTATGCTCAGAAAGCAATTGCATGATTTTATACTGAACCTTATTAACATCCTGAAATTCATCAATGAGAAAGTAACGAAAACGATTGTGATAACGAGAGAGAAGGTCTTCGTTAGTTCGCAGCAATTCGTAACATCCATATAGCATATCATCAAAATCAAACAGAGAACGCTCCTGCTTGATTTGCTCGTAGCGTTTATATAAGTATTGTGCCTTATCTTCCCAAGGAGTGGCAGGCTGTACAGTGTCATAATGCGTCAATGTGTTTTTCCAGTAACTGATTTGCTGCATAGCTTGATCATACGGAAATTCTTTTTCATCAATCCCAATTTCTGCGCCAGCTTCCTTCAATATACGATCTATTTGCCAATCGTATTTCAGTAAGTACTCTGAGGACCAGCGCGTCGGCTCATGATGCATCAGGATGCGATAAAAAATACTATGGAAGGTTCCTACCAATAAGGAGTGTAATACTGCTTGCGGCAGCTGAAAGCGTTGTAATCGCTCTTTCATTTCCCGTGCCGCTTTTGCTGTAAAGGTGACGAGCATAATGGATTTTGGATCAATTCCTTTTTCCTGCACCATATAGGCAGTTCGTGCCGTCAACACCCTTGTTTTTCCGCTGCCTGCCCCCGCTAGGATGAGAAGTGGCCCTTCCGTTGTTGTTACAGCTTCATATTGGGCAGCATCTAATTGCAAGGAGCTTTCTTCAACTGCATAAGACGTTGATTCTTCCGGTTTGATAAATGTAGTTATTCCTTTTGCAGTTTGTACCTCTTTCCAGGCTGAAACTGCCTGCGGCGCGATGCTTCGACCTTTTGGCAGCCGAAAACCGTCCTGCTCAGCAATCGTCGCAGCTACTTGTAAACGACTATGCACTTCTGCTTCACAAGAAAAATTGGTTTGTACAGGATGGTAGAAATGAGGTTGTTTTTGCATGCCTAAATACAATTTAACAGGTTTTTGACAGGACACGCATGTTACTTCGTCTCGAAGACTCGCTTCATACAGCATTTGAAAACTTTGCCGCGGGTAATATGTTAAATTGATATCTTTATTTTGATAGGAGGCGATTTTCATCATGCTTGTCTCCTTTGTTTTTTTCAATACCTTTCATCTTATCATACATTGGATAAAATGAAAAAAGAGTTATTGATATATGGAGACTTGATTACGCCCGGAACGCTTCGCTTCGTACAAGGCTTTATCTGCTTGATCTAAAAAGGACTCTGGGGAGCTGGACAGCGTTGGAGTCATGAGGGCCACGCCGAGGCTAATTGTCAAATAAGGGCTAGTGGCGGATGTTTTATGAGGGATTTTCAGAGACTCAACAGTATCTCGGAGTTGTGCTGCGATGATAAGGGCACGTGTTTCATTTGTATCATATAAAATAACGAGAAATTCTTCCCCGCCATAGCGAGCAATAAAGTCATTTTGGTTTTTTATGGTGTTCTGTAAGGCCGAGGCGACTTTTTGCAGACAAGCATCACCTTTCACATGACCGTATGTGTCATTATAAAGCTTGAAACAATCAATATCGATTAAAATAATTCCGAGTTTGGTAGACAAAGAAAGTGCCTGGTGCCAAGCTTGTGCAAAGGTTTCATCACAAATACGTCGATTGGGGATTTGCGTGAGACTATCTATGGAAGACAATTCATTCGCTTTTTTGAGCTGCATTTCAGCTTCAATTTTTTCTGAAATGTCATGGGAGGCAACTAAAATCTCTAACATTGTACCTTCTTCTGTATAAATAGGTCGGCTTGCTGATTGAACCCAGATATAGGTACCGTCTTGTTTTTTCATGCGGTATCGTAAGTTGCTAATACCGTTATGAATCGTAAGGTGCTTGTGCATGTTTTTCAGCGCTGTTATATCTTCAGTATGAACAAATGAATACATCGAGCAGCCTCTCATCTCTTCTGCTTCATAACCTAGTAATTTTTTACATACAGGTGAAACATATGTGTACAGGCCACTGGGTGTATGTTTAGAAATAAAATCTGTAGAGTGCTCAGCTAAAAGGCGCAGCCATTCTTCATTTTCCTTCATTTTTCGCTCACTATTTTTTTGTTCGGTAATATCAACAATTTGTGAGATGAAATGGAGAGGAGTTCCATTTTTATCATATACGAGAGAAACACTTAATAACACCCAAATTAACATGCCATTTTTATGAATATATCTTTTCTCCATTCGATATGTGTCTAGTTCTCCGCGAATCATTTTTTGAACGTATTGAAGATCTAAGTCCAAATCGTCAGGATGCGTGATATCTTGAAAAGAACCTGCTAATAATTCGGTTTCACTGTAGCCTAACAACTTACAAAGTGCAGGATTCACTTTTAGCCATTTGCCGTCTAATCCGACCAATGCTTTTCCAATAGGTGCATAGTGAAAAGCATTTACAAATAAATCGTAATCAACAGGCGTATTTCGTTTTTCCATTTCATTCACCTCTTCGTGTATGGAGTGAAGCAAAGCAATATAATTTGTATGAATCCTTTTATTATATTCAGATTAATAGATTACTGTGATGGGATAGAGCGGAGAGTGTGAATGAATCCTAATCCTTCTTTGCTTCGATATACAGACAGTAACTGCTCAAGACTTGATGCTACGTACTAGAAAGTGGGCGCTTTCATTTTTTATTTTTGTCTGCCAAGCTATAGTGTGTAATGATTGATAAGGCATGTTCACTATAAAATCTTATTTTTTAGTAGTATGCATAAGCAGATTAAGTCTATTTGCATATGATAGTAAGAGAATGAGACTGTATCTATATGCATGAAGTTTTTATATATGTGTACAGGTAAATTATGGAGAAAGGATTAATCCATATGAAGCAAAATGGAAAACGGCTTTTATATGATGAATTAACAGGTGTATATAGTCGATATGGCATGAAGCGGAAGATGGAGGAAGTATGCGGGTATACAAGAAGCGTGTTGCTCCTTTTGATAAATATAAAGCGTTTCGCATGGATCAATAAAACAATGGGACATCATGTGGGAGATGAAGTATTACGTTCTGTGGCAGAGCGCTTAAGAAAAAGTACACCAAATGGTATCGTTTCTCGTCAGTGGGGAGACGAATTTGCTGTTTTGTTCTCCGATATGAAGGGTGAGAAGCAAATTCGAGATTTGGTGGAATCATTAATGCGAACACTGCAGCATCCATTCTTTGTCCGCAATTATAAGATTGCTTTGCAGTGTTATATTGGCGGGGTGATCGGAAAGAGTTCAGAAGTGCAGGATATGTTAAAGGATGGGGAAACAGCTTTATTGTGTGCGAAAGAGAAGGGCAAGAATATCTGTTTTTTTTGTCCTCATATGAGAGAGGAACTTCACTCAAAAATAGAAATAGCATTTGAATTGCAGCAAGCGTTGCCAAATCATGAGCTTGCTCTTTACTATCAACCACAAGTGAATATCGCAACAGGAGAAGTGGGGGGAGTGGAGGCATTGGTGCGCTGGCATCATCCGCACAAAGGTCTTATATTGCCAGGAGAGTTTATTCCTATTGCTGAAGAAACTGGTTTAATTATACCGATTGGTAAGTGGATCATCTATGAAGCTTGTCGGCAAAATCAAGAGTGGAGAGAACAGGGCTCGTACAATGGGAAGATATCAATCAATATATCTCCCAAACAGTTCATGCAAGATGATTTCGTCATGTATGTGAAAGAAGTACTAACACGTACCAAGCTTAATCCGAGCGATATAGAACTGGAAATCACGGAATCTCTTTACTTAGAGGAAGAAGTATACAGCAAGCTAGAGCAGCTTAGAGAATTAGGGATGCAGCTTTCCATTGATGATTTTGGTACAGGCTATGCTAGCTTTCAATATTTAAAACGATGTCCCGTGCATGCGGTGAAAATTGCTCCGCAGTTTGTCATGAATATGGACAAGGAAGAACCTAATAAATCTATCATCTCCTTAATTACAGCGCTTGCTGAAGAACTTCAGCTTCAAACGATTGCAGAAGGCGTGGAAACAAAAGAACAGCTTTCTTTTTTGGAATCTCTTAATTGTGCATATGTACAAGGCTACTTTTTCAGTCCTCCGCTTCCTCCAGAAGAATTAATTAATTTCCTAAAATCTTAATATTAAGTAATTATGTATTTGTACAAGCCTTTCTGACTCTGTCGCATATATTGAAGGGAAAGGAGGTGTTGGTATGAAAGAGCATAAGGGGAAAATAGGAGGATTTTTTTTATTAAATACCGTTGCATTAACGGAATGGATTACTCTTCAGGAATTGTTATCTAAGCTTGATAATCAGGCCTTGTATATTGGTACGGGTTTATATCTTATACAAATTTTGGCCGGTGTATATGCCGGACACAAATACGATAAGAAAAAAAAGCGAAATACGTCACAGGAATGGAAGAGCAACGAGTTTGCGCTGGTATTTTTTGATAAATTAAAGGCTCTTTCACAGCGCAATGGCGGACAAATCACGCTTTATGTATTTGCAATTGAAAACTGGCGTGAGCTACAGGAGCAAGCCTCTGAGGAACAAGTACAGACAGTATTACAAAGCGTTGAAAAAGGGATTTTAGGTGCTATTCGAAAGAGTGATGTAGTCACGCTGTGGGAGGAGAATCAATATGTAGTCATCGCCTCTGATAAGGGGCATGAAGAGTCTCGACTTGCAGAGCGTGTGGTCGCACAAGTACGCCAGGAGTGTGAAGAGCTGTTGTTTAAGGTCGATTTACAGTTCGGAGCAGCCACATATCCAACAGAGGGCTATCATTTTGATGTTTTGCTTGCTTTGGCACAGAAGCGTCTATATGAGCTTCAGCATGAATAAAAGGACGGTTTTGAAGCCGTCCTTTTTGTTACTTATATGCTTTTTACCATTACAACGTGTGGAATATCTGCTTCCATAAATACATCCGAAATGGTTTGATAGCCAAGCCGTTGATAAAATGCTTCCGCCTGTGTCTGTGCATGCAGTTTTACTTTGTGAAGCTGCTGTGCTGCTGCCAGTTCTTCAAGAGCGTCCATAATAAGGCGACCAGCCCCTTTGCCGCGGTATGAAGAAAGCACGCAAATGCGCTCTAATTTCCCTACATCTTCGACTTCTCTCATGCGGCCAGCACCAATAGGTGTGTTTTCATCATAAAGCACGACATGCTTAGCTATTTCATCATACACATCGTATTCTTCTTCGGCGGAAACACCTTGCTCCTCAACGAAGACGAGTTTACGAACAGTGAAAGCGTCTTGTAATTGTTGTTCTGTTGTAACAAATTGTACGTTCAAAATTGTTTATTCCTTTCCAAGATGAAATGTTTCGTAGACAGTCCAAGGGCCGTCTTCTAATTGATATAAAAGATGGAAGCGATCGATAGTTTGTTCATATTGGAAATCAATCATTTTCAATCGACCCAATACATCAGCAAGCTCATCGTCTGACAGCTGTTGGCCAATTGTAATATGAGGCACGAACGCATACTCACGCTCTTGCTCAAAATAGCCGCTGTGCAATAAGTTGTTCAGTGCTTCGAGTTCCGGTGTTTTTTCGATTTTTAAATAAATCACGTTGTTAACCGGTGCAAACGAACCGACTTTTGTTGTTTTCAATGTGAATGGCTGTACCTGAAACGCCACATTGTGCAGATTTTCTACAATACCTTTAATATCTTCTTCAGGTGCTTCAAAAGCTGCTTTCAGCGTAACGTGGGGCGGGATCATCGCATAATGCGTATCATATCGCTTGCGCAGGTTGTTCGCTCTGTCTTGCAGGTGTTTTGATGGAAAAATGACAATACCAAATTTCATCGTAGTTGCCTCCTTTTAAGATATTGTGGTTGCGGAACAAGCGGCTTCGCTTTTCGAGTGTCCAGCTGCATCGGCTAGCTCCTCCGGTCTGAGAACCCCAGCTCATAAAGGCAAAAAAGCGCCTTTTTGAGCCGGGAACCTCAGCCCTATGGAGCTGAACGAGCCGATTCCGCTTTTCGAGTGTCCAGCTGCATCGGCTAGCTCCTCTGGTCTGAGAACCCCAGCTCATAAAGGCAAAAAAGCGCCTTTTTGAGCCGGGAACCTCAGCCCTATGGAGCTGAACGAGCCGATTCCGCTTTTCGAGTGTCCAGCTGCATCGGCTAGCTCCTCCGGTCTGAGAACCCCAGCTCATAAAGGCAAAAAAGCGCCTTTTTGAGCCGGGAACCTCAGCCCTATGGAGCTGAACGAGCCGATTCCGCTTTTCGAGTGTCCAGCTACGCTTCCCAGGCACTACCATCTAAGAACCTCGGCCACAAAAAGGCAAAAAGCGCCTTTTCGAGCCGAGAACTTTAGATTCTGTGCCTAAGCGGTCGGCTTCGCTTTTCTACATTATATCAAACAATTCCGAAAATATGGAGTTGTTATTTTTGAGCGAGGGTGTGGTTGAAGGCGTGCGGCAGGTTTTTTTGCCAGTGCTTCCAAGTGTGATCGCCCTGAAATTCCTCATAATAGTAAGCTGTTCCGAGTGGCTTGAGAACGCTATGCAGCTCACGGTTTGGTGCAAGAAAGTCGCGAATTTGCCCATCGGTTGTTTTGACAGCTGTTTCTTCAGTGCCAATGATATGATACACTTCAATGCCACTCGCAAGTGCTTGCTGCGCCTGCTTTATAACGGCTTCATCAACAAATGGAGATTGCATGATTACTTTCCCGAATGTATGCGGATACATAAGTGCTGTCATGAATGAAACTGTACCGCCAAGTGAGTCTCCAGCAAGTACACGTCCGTTGCCCACTTGATATGTTGGATATTCCCTGTCTAAGAACGGAACGAGCTCATGTGCTAAAAAACGGATGTAAGCCGCATTTTGTGCCCCGCTTGGGTGATATTTTTCTTTACGGTCATGTACATCTTTATATGGAATGCCAACAAAGATGGTACGGTCAATCTCGCCTTCTTCCAGTAGTGCTTCCAGAACGCGAGGGGCACGTCCAAATTTTATATAGTCACTACCGTCCTGCGCAATTACAACGGTGTGCTTGAGCAGGGGGGTATAGCCGGAAGGTAAATAAATTAGCAAGGTCATGTCTTCTTGTAATGCTTCACTGAAAAATGTGATTTCCTGTAATGTTCCTTTTGTCATCGTTATCTCTCCCATCAAACATGCTACTCCCGTATTTTATCATATTGTGAGCCAGTAGCGTCAATTTTGCTAGATTGCGAGGAAGGATGCACATATAATGAGATGAGGTGCAAATGCTTCTAGGTGTTACATACAAAGGTGAGATAAGGAATAAAAAGTATAAAGAGGAGAGAAAAATCGTGAGAGAAGAGAAATCCATTGCGCTACCGCTGGCAATATCCATTATTGCCATTTCATTTTCAGCTATTTTTGTCAAGCTATCCAATGCGCCTTCGTCTGTGCTGAGCATGTACCGACTTTGGTTGGCAAGTCTGCTGCTTGTTCCTGTTGTATGGAGCAAGCGAGAGGAATTTAGTCGTATTTCACGTGGAGATTGGTTGTTTTTAGCAGCTTCCGGCTTCTTTTTGGCACTGCATTTTTTGCTTTGGTTTCAATCATTAAAGTTGACGACGGTTGCTAGTTCTACGATCATTTTGGCGCTGCAGCCGCTTGTATCACTGGCTGGTGGCTTTTTGCTGTTTAAAGAACGTACTACAATATCCGCTCTTATGACAATGGTTATCGCGATATTTGGTGTAGCAATGATTGGGTGGGGAGATTTTGGATTAAGTCAGGAAGCTATTTTGGGTGATATTTTATCTTTTTTAAGTGTAATTGCGGTAGTGGGCTACCTATTGATTGGGCAAAGTGTTGTTAAAAAGCTGTCTCATTGGATTTATAGTTTTTGTGTGTTTGTATTTGCAGCATTCTTTTTGACTATCTATAATGTGGCGACAGCAACGCCGCTTGGTGGATACTCAGTGATAGACTGGACAATGTTTTTCTTATTGGCAACAGTTCCTACGGTATCTCACCTTATTAATAACTGGCTACTGGCATATGTAAATGCCACAACAATTTCCATGAGTATTCTCGGCGAGCCCGTAGGAGCCACCATTTTGGCGGTGCTGCTTCTTGGTGAGCGTTTAACAGGCATTCAAATAACTGGTGGCATCCTTGTATTGGCCGGTGTCTTTTTCTTTTTATCACAGCAAAAGGTGCATAAGGAAGTTGTAGAGGTGTAGCTATTTATTCGTAATTAAATAATCGTGAACCATGACCACGCATAAATCACGAAACGCGCCGGCAGTAGCGATGACAACGGTTCTTCCGGGGCGTTTTCCTTTTATCCAAGCTGCATCGTCTTGGATGATAATGTCTGCAATAGTTGGGTCAATGATATGCCATGTCACTGTTTTATCTGTTGCATTATGAGGTAGCAATGAAGCTTGTAACTTTTCTGTTTGTCCGGTTTTGAGCTTTAATTTATCTTTGTTTAAATGAACACTCATGATGTTAATTGGGGCCAAAGAAAGATATGGCTGTTCTTCTTTTTTTTCAAACATGGCGACCACCGGTGCCGGACCGCCTTCATTTAATTCTTTATGTCTTCTAATCAAGTAAATCCGCCCCCTTTTTCTTTTATACCCATCATACAGAAGAAGTGTAAGGATTTAATTAAAGAAAAATAAAGAAAATATTAAGATTAATAGAGAAATATGGCGAAAAAACACGTTTTTTGTAGGGGTGTGAAAATACGACCCCGAAACATAAGGTGAAAAGCTAACTTGAGTTTTTAGCAGATGAGTGTATGTAGTTGAAAATGTTGTGATGTGTATACAGTTGGACATGAAAAAGCGCGGGATTGCTCCCGCGCTTTTGGTTAGGCTGTTTTTTCAAATGTCTCAAATGTTTCTTGTGCAGTTTTAGAAGGTTTTGTTAACAAGCTGACAAGTACAATCATAAGTAAGCTTGCTGCAAAGCCTGGAATCATTTCATACAAGCCAGTTTCCTTGAATACTTTAACGTTTGTCCATGTGATAACCGTTGTTGCGCCGGCAATCATACCCGCTAAAGCACCCCATTTCGTCATGCGCTTCCAGTATAAGCTCAGTAGAATGACAGGACCGAAGGAAGAACCGAATCCTGCCCAAGCGTAGCCGACAAGAGAAAGAATGGTACCATTCTTTTGGTAAGCCAGTCCGATGCCAATTAGCGCAACGAGAAGCACAGCCATTCTACCCACGAATACAAGCTCACGATCGGTTGCGGAGCGACGGAAGTACGTACGGTACAAGTCTTCTGTCAACGCGCTTGACGTTACAAGAAGCTGAGAAGAAATTGTGCTCATCACAGCCGCTAAGATGGCTGCTAATAAAAAGCCGGTAATCAACGGGTGAAACAAAATGGTGCCAAGCTCGATAAAGACTGTTTCCGGGTCGGTAAGCTGTGCTCCTGTTTTAGAAAAATAAGCAATACCAACCAAGCCCGTGAACATCGCACCTGCGACTGAGAAAATCATCCAGCTCATTCCGATGCGGCGTGCGCTTTTAATTTCTTTTGTAGATGTGATAGCCATAAAACGAACGATGATGTGCGGTTGACCAAAATAACCAAGTCCCCAGGCAAATAAAGAAATAATGCCAATAAAAGAAGTGCCTTTAAAAATATCCAAGTAAGCTGGGTTTACAGACTTGATTTCTGAAAATGTTGGCCCGATACCGCCCACATGAAGAATTGTCACAAGTGGTACAAGAATTAAGGCAAGGACCATAATAACACCTTGTACAAAGTCCGTTAAGCTAACGGCAAGAAAACCGCCGAATAATGTGTAAGCAATAACAACAGAGGCTACAATCCAAATCCCGAGGTGATAGTCAAGTTTGAAGGTGTTTTCAAACAAAACAGCACCTGAAACGAAGCCGGAAGCAACGTAAAATGTAAAAAAGATAAGAATAACTAGACCAGATGTTAAACGCAAGAGATTAGAAGTGTCGTTAAAACGATTGCCTAGAAATTGCGGTATTGTAATCGAGTTGTTTGCAATCTCAGAGTATGTGCGCAAGCGAGGTGCTACATATAACCAGTTTGCATAAGCGCCGAGTGTGAGACCGATGACGATCCAACCGCTGCTTAATCCCGATGCATACATGGCACCAGGTAAGCCGAGCATCAACCAGCCGCTCATATCCGCAGCCCCGGCACTCAGTGCAGTAACTGCAGGTCCTACATTACGACCGCCTAGCATATAATCAGATAAGTCTGTGGTACGCTTGTACGCATAATAACCAATGCAAAGCATACCTAGCATATAAATGCTGATAGAAATTAAGATTTGTGTATTCATGCTGTGACTCCCCCTTTAAAGTATTTCTCTCTTGCTATACTGTAGCACTTTTTGTATAAAAAATAAACAAACAAATAAGAATTTTCTAATATGTAAGCGATTTAAATGGGTTTTTTATTATTTTATAATAATTATATTGATAATAGAATCGTTATATAGATTGCATTTATATGCGATAAATAGTTATGTTGCGAAATTCAATATCATTTTTTCTAGTATAATAATATGATTATAAATATTCATTTAGGGTGTATGATTTGAAAAAAATTTTGCGAAAAGTGCTTGACGGATAAAATGAACATATACTACAATAGGTTCAAATTTACTGAACGAAAAGCGTTGATGAAGAAGAGTACGTATTACAAACATGTCAGAGAGCTGATGGTTGGTGCGAATCAGTATGGGCGTAATAGGGAATGGGCTTCGGAGCTTCCAAACCGAACTAACAGTAGGCTTTGGCGAACAGTCTCATCGTTACAAGAGACGCGCATTGAACTTGATGCGTTAAAGCGGGTTGCATTTGCAGCCAATGAAGGTGGCACCACGGGTCCTCTCGTCCTTTACTATAGGATGAGTGGGCCCTTTTTGTATAGAAAAGCGGAATCGGCTCGTTCAGCTCCATAGGGCTGAGGTTCCGGGCTCAAAAAGGCGCGTTTTACCTTTATGGGACGGGGTTCTCAGACTGGAGGAGCTAGCCGATGTAGCTGGACAGAAGAAAAGTGGAGCCGACCTGTATGACCAAAATGGATGTAACACCTAATTAAATAAAGTATAAATCGCTGAGTAAGAAGAGTACGTATACGAGAAGCGTTCCAGAGAGCCGGGGCAGGTGAGAGCCGGTACGATATTGTATACCGAATGGGCTTACGAGAGGTCTTTTGAAATATGGAGTAGGAAGACACGGATTCCTCCGTTACAAGGATAGGGTATCATGTGTACCCGAAAAAGAGGGGTTCTTTGCGGAACCCGAACTGAGGTGGCACCGCGGTAACTATATCGTCCTCTGCATGTATATGCAGGGGATTTTTTTGTACCCAAAAAAGGAGGAAATACACAATGATGATAAAAGAAACGTTCGACATGATGCGGAAACAGAAGCAATTGTTTTTCATAACAGATGAAATGGAAGGAGACGAGGTAACGCCGATTGTTTTATACCAGCGGCTTGCGGGAAATAAAACGTTTTTGCTAGAAAGCTCGCTCACCCATGAAGACAAAGGACGCTACTCCTTCATTGGTAGCAATCCGTACATGGAAATCACCAGCTATGGCACGGAAATAAACATAATCTCCGGAACCGATGTGAAGCAGCGGCAAGGAAAAGTGCTTGATGTAATTAGGGAGCTGCTTGCTTTTCAAAAAGCGGACAGTCCGTTTCCATTCGCGGGAGGTGCGGTTGGCTACGTCGGCTATGATGTAATCAGGCAGTATGAGGAGATCGGTGCGGAAAATAACGATGAGCTGGAAATGCCAGAAACACACCTTCTGTTTTACCAAACCTTTACGGTGTACGATCACAAATTGCAAAAGGTATCTTTCGTGTACGTATACCGCCCAGAGGAAGAGACTTCTTATGAACAAGTGCAAGAGATTTTAACGAATATGAAAACAAAAGCGCAGCGTCAAAGCGCACCGGCAACACCGGTAGCAAAGCTGAAGGCAAAGTTTCATTCGAATATTAAGGAAGATGAGTTTTATGAAATGGTGAATCGAGCCAAGGAGTATATCAAGGCAGGTGATATTTTCCAAGTAGTACTTTCACAGCGCTTGCGTACGACATTCGATGGCGATCCGTTCGGGTTGTATCGCCGCTTGCGTATCACAAATCCTTCACCGTACATGTTTTATGTGGACTTCGGTTCGTATACGGTACTTGGCTCCTCCCCGGAGAGCTTGCTGTCGGTGAAGGGGGATAAGGTTATCACAAATCCGATTGCCGGCACAAGACCACGCGGTAGAGATAAAGAAGAGGATGAAAAAATCGCGAAGGAGCTTCGCGGCAATGAAAAGGAAAAAGCAGAGCACCTCATGCTGGTGGATCTAGGAAGAAATGATTTGGGATTCGTTAGTGAAATTGGTACAGTAAAGCCTGAAAAATTTATGGAGATTGAACGCTATTCGCATGTGATGCATCTTGTTTCCGAAGTGTCCGGGCAATTGCGGGAGGATGTGACGTGCTTAGATGCCTTGCAATATTGCTTGCCGGCCGGTACTGTGTCCGGTGCACCGAAAATTCGGGCGATGACGATCATCGATGAGCTGGAAAACAAAAAACGCGGTGTGTATGCGGGTACGGTCGGTTATATCTCGTTCAACGGCGATATGGATATGGCGCTCGCGATCCGGACGATGGTGGTTAAGGATAACAAAGCTTACATTCAGGCAGGAGCAGGGATTGTGTACGATTCCGAGCCCGAGGCGGAATATATGGAAACGATTAATAAAGCGAAAGCGCTGCTGGAGGTATTATCATGATTTTACTAATTGATAACTACGATTCCTTTACCTATAACCTGTATCAACTATTAAGCTTATATGAAAAGGTGGAGGTTGTGCGGAACGATAAGTTGACGTTGCAGGAAATTGAAGAGCTGAAACCTACGGCAATCGTCCTGTCGCCAGGACCGGGAAGGCCGGAAGATGCCGGTATGTGTACGGCGGTCATCAAACGATTTTATAAGCAAATCCCGATCCTTGGTATTTGTCTCGGCCATCAGGCAATCGTCCACGCGTTTGGCGGTGATGTCATTCGTGCGAATCTGGTGAAGCACGGTAAAACATCGATGCTGCGTCATAGCGGTACAGGTATTTTTCAATACGTAAAGCAGCCGTTTCAAGCGATGCGCTATCACTCGCTTGTGGCGGATAAGCATACACTGCCATCAATGTTTGAAGTATTGGCAACATCGATGGACGACGGTGAAGTCATGGCGATTAAGCATCATTACCATTCTTTGTATGGCATGCAGTTTCATCCGGAAAGTATTGCGACGGAAGAAGGAAGTAAATTAATTCAACAATTCATAATGGAGGCGAAGGCGTATGAATCAGTATCTGCGTAAGTTGATCGAACGAAAGAATTTAAGTGAGGCAGAGGTATATGAGGCAGGAATCGGTATGCTGGACGGGACGGTCACGGAAAGCGAAATCGCTGCGTTTTTGGTCGGACTGAAAACAAAGGGCGAAACGCCTGATGAGATATACGGCTTGGTGCGTGCCTTACGAGAGAAGGCGCTGCGCTTTCGGGATGTAAAGGGTGCGATGGATAACTGTGGAACGGGTGGAGATGGTGCGCAAACGTTCAATATCAGTACGACAACAGCGTTCGTTTTGGCCGGAGCGGGTGTGAAGGTCGCGAAGCATGGCAACCGCGCTGTTTCCAGCAAAACCGGCAGCGCGGATGTGCTGGAATTGCTGGGTGTGAACATCGCTTGCCCGCCGCATGAAATTGAGAGGCTGCTTGAAGCAGTCGGTATCGCGTTTTTATTTGCGCCATCCGTGCATCCAAACTTGCAAAAAATCATGAAGGTGCGAAAAGAGCTGAATGTACCGACAATTTTCAATTTAATTGGCCCTCTTACGAATCCGGTTGAACTGGAGACGCAGCTGGTCGGTATTTATAAACGGGAAATGCTTGTACCAATTGCGCAGGTACTGCAAAAAATTGGTCGCAAGCGCGCGGTTGTCGTGAACGGAAACGGCTTTTTGGACGAAGCCTCTTTGCAAGGGGAAAATCATATTGCTGTTTTACAGGATGGTATGATTACAGAAATGAAGGTGCATCCGGAAGAGTTTGGTTTACAGGTGGCATCAAACGAAGCGATTCGGGGTGGTGAACCAAAGGAAAACGCAGAAATTACGAGAAGTGTATTGCGAGGAGAACACGGTGTGTATCGTGACACGGTATTGCTCAATGCAGCTTTGGCGTTGTTCGCGAACGGCAAAGCCGAGACAATCGCTGAAGGTGTTGAGCTGGCAAAGCAGAGCATTGATTCAGGCAGCGCGCTTGCAAAGCTTGCGCTTCTTGTACAGGAAAGTCAAATTGTCGAAGAGGTGAGATGAATGGGAACGATTTTAGATAAGATTATTGCGCAGAAGAAATTAGAAGTGGCAGACTTGCAGCGAAGTGGGTTTCGGTATGAGGAAGTAAGACCGCATGTATCTCTAGTCGAGAATTTGAAGAAACCAGGTGTGACAGTGATTGCTGAAATCAAGCGTGCTTCTCCTTCTAAAGGAGCGCTGAATTTAGAGGTTGATGTGCAGGAACAAGCAAAGCAATATGAATTATCTGGTGCAGGCGCGATTTCCGTTTTGACGGATACGAACTTTTTTAAAGGCTCGTTTCAAGATTTAAAAGATGCACGCAGTGTTGTGTCAGTGCCGCTTTTGTGTAAGGACTTTATAATAGATGAAGTGCAAATTCAAAAGGCAAACGAGGCGGGAGCAGATATTATTTTATTGATTGTGGCGGCGTTACCTGGCGAGCGTTTGCAAGAACTGTATCGCTATGCAACAGAACTTGGCCTTGAAGTTATCGTAGAGGTGCATGATGAAGAAGAATTGGAAGCGGCTTTGGCAATTGGGCCGGCGATCATCGGTGTGAACAACCGCAACTTGAGAACATTTGAGGTAAATCTTGAAACAACAGAACGATTGGCGAAGCGGGTTGTATCATCGGGTGCATTGCTTATTAGTGAAAGTGGCATTTTTACAAAAGAAGATGTTGTGCGTGTGCAGCGAGTTGGGGCACAAGGAATTTTGGTTGGTGAGGCGTTCATGAGAGCTGACTCAGTAGCCGACTTGTTCGGAGCATTGCGCATATGAAGGTAAAGGTATGCGGCATTACGGATGTTGAAACAGCAAAGCGAACGTGTGAATACGGCGCTGATGCGCTTGGGTTTGTATTCGCCCCGAGCAAGCGAAGAATCACGCCGGAAGAAGCGGCCGACATCATTAAGGAGCTGCCGGCGCATGTGCAAAAGATTGGTGTGTTTGTGAATGAGACAATTGAGCGTGTAGAGGAAATTGCGGCCATGTGTGGTCTGAATTACGTCCAGCTTCATGGTGACGAGGATGCGTGTTACATGGAGAGACTGAATATTCCGTTTATTAAGGCGTTCGGCGTCGCTTCTCGAGAGGACGTGACCCGTGCGATGAACAGCAAGGCGGCATATGTGCTGCTTGACAGCCCGAAAGGCGTTTATCGCGGCGGGAACGGGACAGCATTTCCTTGGGAGTTGCTGCAGGAGCTTGGTGAGGAGGAGAGAGGGCGCGTCATTTTAGCGGGTGGACTGGGTTCTCATAATGTGAGAGACGCCATTCGTATCGTCAGACCGTACATGGTCGATGCCAGCAGCAGCCTTGAAACAGAGGGAAAGAAGGATCTACAAAAAATTAAAACATTTATTGAAACGGTGAAGGAGTGTTGAACATGAATTACACATATCCAAATGAAACAGGACATTACGGTGTATACGGCGGCCGCTACGTGCCGGAAACATTGATGCAATCGGTACTGGAGCTAGAGGCGGCTTATAAGGAAGCGATGGCTGATGAGGAGTTTCAAAAGCAGCTGGATTATTATTTGAAAACATACGTAGGACGGGAGACGCCACTTTATTTTGCGGAAAACTTAACGCGTTTGTGCGGCGGTCCGAAAATTTATTTGAAGCGCGAGGATTTAAATCATACAGGTGCCCATAAAATCAACAACACAATTGGGCAAGCACTTCTAGCAGTGCGAATGGGGAAAAAGAAGGTTGTTGCGGAAACGGGCGCCGGCCAGCATGGTGTGGCAACGGCGACAGTATGCGCGCTTCTTGGTTTGGAATGCGTTATTTTCATGGGAGAGGAAGACATTCGCCGCCAGAAATTGAACGTATTCCGAATGGAATTGCTCGGAGCGAGAGTAGAGGGCGTGTCATCAGGCAGTGCGACGCTAAAGGATGCGGTAAACGAGGCGCTTCGTTACTGGGTGACAAATGTAGGGGATACGCACTATATCATGGGTTCTGTACTAGGGCCACATCCGTTTCCGCAAATGGTGCGTGATTTCCAAAGTGTAATTGGCAACGAAACGAAAGCACAGTACAAAGCCTTAGAAGGTAAACTCCCAGACGCAGTTATCGCCTGCATAGGCGGCGGTAGCAATGCGATGGGTATGTTTTATCCGTTTGTAAAGGATGAAGAAGTAAAGCTGTACGGTGTAGAAGCGGCAGGTGCCGGCGTGGATACAGATAAACACGCAGCAACCTTGACGAAGGGAAAGGTCGGCGTGCTGCACGGGTCCATGATGTATTTGCTGCAGAACGAGGACGGACAAATTCAAGAAGCGCATTCCATTTCGGCGGGATTAGATTATCCGGGTGTGGGGCCTGAACATAGCTTGCTGAAGGATTTGCAGCGTGCAGAGTACCATGCAGTGACAGATGAAGAAGCATTACAAGCATTCAAGCTGCTGGCGTGTGAGGAGGGAATCATTCCGGCGCTCGAAAGCTCGCATGCGATTGCGTACGCACTAAAACTAGCGCCAACGATGAAGGAAGAGGAAGGCATCGTGATTTGTTTATCAGGACGCGGTGATAAGGATGTTGAAAGCGTAAAAGCATATTTGGAGGGGAAATGAGATGAATATTAATGACGTATTGAACAAGCTGCGTGAAGCAGGTGAAAAAGCGTTTGTGCCGTACATCATGGCTGGTGACGGCGGAATGGAAAAGCTGAAGGAAAACATCCGCTTTTTGGATGAAGTAGGTGCAAGCATCCTTGAGATTGGTATTCCCTTTTCCGATCCGGTTGCGGATGGACCGACCATCCAGCGTGCGGGCAAGCGTGCGCTAGATAACGGAACGACACTTGAGAGTATTTTCCAGGCGTTGACGGAGGTACGTCCGCAGGTGGAGGTGCCGTTCGTACTCATGACGTATTTGAATCCAGTTTTGGCATTCGGTGTGGAGCGATTTGTTGAGCGCTGCCAGGGAGCAGGGGTGAGCGGTATTATCGTGCCGGATCTTCCGTATGAGGAAAAGAACATCGTATCGGATGCGCTCGAGCGGGTTGGGATTGCGTTAATTCCGCTTGTAACGCTGACGAGCCCGATTGAGCGCATCGCTAAAATCACAGAAGAAGCACAGGGCTTTATCTACGCTGTGACGGTAACAGGTGTGACAGGAGCAAGGCGCGATTTCGCACAAAGTCAATTCGACTATTTGCGCCGCGTCAAGGAAGTAGCACACTTGCCCGTGTTGGCTGGGTTTGGCATTTCTACGCCGGAACAGGTACGAGAAATGGGGGATGTATGCGACGGTGTTGTAGTCGGCAGCCGCATTATTGAGCTGCTTGAGCAAGAGCGTTATGAAGAAATTCGCGAGCTGATTGGTAGCTGAAATAAAGTGAAAAGTGACCGGAATATATGTAAAAGTGACCGGAATGCAGGTGAAAGTGACCGAAATATATTCCCAAGTAGCCGGATCAAATAAAAAGACGTCCAAGGACGTCTTTTTATTCAAAAAATGCCGATGCGTATGAAACAGTTCCTGAAACGCCTGATAGTGCACCTTTTTCAAGCTCAAGTGCCATAAACACTTCATCAGGGACGTCAAAAGGGGCCTTGATATTCCAAGTAGAGGCGCGTCTAAAGCCAAACTTTGGGTAATATTCTGAGTGGCCGAGGACGATGACGGAGCGGAAGCCGAGCTGAGCCGCAATCTCTAAAGCTTTGGCAATCAGCTTTTTGCCAACGCCTTGCCCTTGAAAATCCGGCAATACAGAAACAGGTGCGAGCGCCAATGTCTTAGTCTGCTTTTCTTCATCTACAATTGCTGCTTTTGTTAATAAAATATGGCCTATGATTTGTTCATCATCAGTTGCCACCAGAGACAGCTCGGGTACGAATGCATGAGATTTTCTGAGTCGCGCTACTAAAGCATGCTCGCTATGGTCGCTATAAGGGGCATTTGCAAAAGCAGAACGAATAACCTGCTCAGTAAGTAGATGGTCAGCGGATGTTTCTTGTCGAATCGTTATCATATGTATCAACTCCTTCTTATAGCATAATCATTATGCATAAACCTTGCAACTCCGTATGTACACGTCTATAAAGTGTGATAAAATAGGAACGATTGAATTTATTTAGTAAGGAGAGTCATGATGGAAAAAGTACTTATTTTCGGACATAAAAACCCTGATACAGATACGATTTGCTCTGCAATCGCATATGCGGCATTAAAGCAAGAATTAGGTATGGATGCTGAGCCGATTCGTCTTGGTGAAGTGAACGGTGAAACGCAATATGCGTTGAACTACTTTAACGTAGATGCGCCTCGTTTGGTAGAAAAAGTGGCGGCAGAAGTAAGCAATGTTATTTTGGTTGACCACAATGAGCGTCAACAAAGTGCTGATGATATCGACCAAGTACGCGTACTTGAGGTAATTGATCATCACCGCATCGCGAACTTTGAGACAAGCGATCCGTTATACTACCGTGCGGAGCCTGTAGGCTGCACTGCAACAATTTTAAACAAATTGTATAAAGAGAACGGTGTGACAATTCGTAAGGAGATTGCGGGCTTAATGCTTTCTGCTATCATCTCCGACTCCTTATTGTTTAAATCTCCAACTTGCACAGAGCAAGACGTAGCAGCTGCAAAGGAACTTGCGGAAATCGCAGGTGTTGACGCAGACAGCTACGGTCTGGAAATGCTGAAGGCTGGCGCAGATTTAAGCGATAAAACAGTGCCACAGCTGATTTCTATTGATGCGAAAGAGTTCCAAATGGGCGGTCATAAAGTAGAAATCGCACAAGTAAACGCGGTGGATACAGCGCAAGTAATGGAGCGTCAAGCAGAATTAGAAGCAGTTTTACAAGATGTAATTGCGAAAAAAGAGCTTGATTTGTTCTTGCTTGTTGTTACTGATATTTTAAACAACGATTCTGTTGCGTTAGCACTAGGCAATGCTGCACATGCTGTTGAGAAGGCGTATAATGTTACGCTTGAAAACAACACAGCATTGTTAAAAGGTGTTGTTTCTCGTAAGAAGCAAATCGTGCCTGTGTTAACAGCTGCGTTAGAGGCGTAATTATAGTAAAAAAGCATCGCTTAGGCGATGCTTTTTTGTTATGATATAGAAAAGCTGTTGTATAACAGGAGGGGTGCTGTGCAAACCTTATTAGCGCTTTTGCCGCTGCTTAGCATTTTTGTATGCCTATTCGTTTGGAAGCAAACGGCGCTTCGGGCATCCGTTGCTTCTTATGGTGTAATAGTGTGTCTTGTATATTTCTATGCTCCGTTCGCTTTGCCGGCGAGCACGATTTTACATATGACCGCAAAAGGTGCACTCATTTGCTTGATTGTTGGTTATGTATTATTTTTTGGGATGTTTTTATTTCACCTGATGAATGAAGCGGGAGCCATTGCTTCCATCGCATCTTTTATTTCGCATGCTACATCAAATCGCGTCGCACAAACCCTTTTGCTATGCTTTGGTCTCTGTCCGCTCATTGAATCTGTAAGTGGCTTTGGTATAGGTTTTATGGTTGTCGCACCTATTTTTTTAGCCCTCGGTTTTCCGCCGATGCAAGCGGCGCTTTTATCGTTTATTGGATTGCTGGCCAGCGCGTGGGGGGCGTTAGCAACAGGAACGATTATCGGATCAGAATTAACGGGGCTGTCTTTAGCGAACATAGGGAGCGGTACGGCGTTTCTGTCCATGCCGATTTTTGTGTATTTCATGATGGTTGCCTTGTATATGGTCGCAGGCAAAGTAAGGGGTGTATTATGGCGACAGGCCCTTGTCATGCTGAGCAGCTTTTCCGGATCCATTGTGTTGTTTAGCTTATATGTCAGTGTGGAGCTTGCGGGCGTGCTCGCATCTATTGTAACAACTGCTTGTGGGTTGCTACTATTAAAAGAAAAAAACGTTGTACCATATGCGGAGCACGCGGCAGCTCTTCAAACCGGGGAAAGTATGTTGAAAGTTTTTAGTCCGTATTTGTTTTTGACGATTTGTATTTTATTATCGCGTGTCATTCCAACCATGCAGCAATTTCTGCAATCTCATGGTGTTCTGAAGGTAGAACGGTACTCTTATAAACTGGCTTTCTTGTATTCTCCTGGTTTTTGGCTATTTTGCACCTGTATGTTCACCATTATTGTGTTCCGGCTCTCGTTTCATTCTGTAAAACAATCATTGCGTCATACATGTAAACAATGGCTGCCATTTGCACTCACTACGACGATGTTCATCTCATTATCGGAAATAATGGCAATCTCAGGGATGCATGCGTTATTAGCGCAAACGGCAGGTGATGCGTTAGACGTTTCTTTTATCTTTATTGCACCGCTTGTGGGGGCGATTGGCGGTTTTTTGACAGGAAGTAATGCCGGCAGTAATGCAATGTTCATGAAATTACAGGTACAAACCGCACAGCATATTGGTGTCTCATGGCAATCTGTTGCGATCAGTCAAAATACAGCATCTTCCATTTCTACGATTGCTTGTCCTGCTCGGAGTACGCTTGGTGCCCATATTTGCGCAATCCCCCATCGTGAAAATGAATTGCTGCGAAAAACAGTCATTCTCATTAGCGGTGCGGTGCTTCTTGTTGTTATTGAGATAGGGATTTGGTATATGATGAGCGGTTAACTTCCTTTTCTTGTGGCTGTACGTGTTTATATAGTTCGTCAATTGTTTGGATCATGTCAACAACCTCATTTCGTTCTAAATAAATTGCCATGCCTTCTCTTAGTAAGACCACGACATTGGCGCTATGAATAAACAATGTATTGAATTTTCTTTTAATCTGCAACTTTTGCTCGTGCTCCTCTTGAAATAAAATACGCACAATATCAGGAGCTTGTGCGTCCAGCTTTTTTAATAAGTTTTCATAGTCTGCTTGAGCACGCTGATAGTCAGATGCTGTAATTTCTAATGCTTCCATTAGGTTCATCCTTTCTAGTTGTACGTATATAGGTGATTTTTACCGTCTTTTATTATAGTAGCTTTCTGCTTTAAATAGATTTTCATTATCGTAGTGATGCGAAAATGTAAAATGACTGTAAAGATATTTATGGTATAGTCATATAAAAATACAAAATTTTCGAAAAAATTAACCCTGTATGCGATGAGACTATTGTCGAATTATGCCGAAGGGGTTAAAATGGGGATAGGTCAGAGATAAAAGGAGAACGGAACGTGGGGAAAAGGAAAGTAGTAGCTTATTATGCGGGGTTTAGTATCGTATGGTTTGCAATGACAGAAGTAATGCGAAATGTATCGCCCCCGACGCTGCGCAATATTTTAATTAATAGCCGTTTGACTGATGTGCTGTATGCGGTTTTTTCATGTGCATTCATATACATATTTATGCGTCGCCAAAGGGCATACGAAGTAGATAAAGAAGAACATCGCTTGAGCACATTAATGAATTCCATGACGGATTTCATTAGCTTTAAGGATGGTGAGGGTCGCTGGATTCAGACAAATGATTTTGGTTTGCGATTGTTTCAACTAGAACATGTAGACTATAAAGGAAAAACGGATCGTGAGCTTAGCGCATACACGGAGTTTTACAAAGATGCGCTGATCTATTGCGAGCAATCTGATGAAGAAACTTGGAAAAGCGGCAAACTGACCAGAGTTGAGGAAATTGTTCCTCTACCTGAAGGTGGATTTAGAACCTTTGACACAACCAAGATGCCTTTATTTCATGAAGATGGCAGACGGAAAGCTCTCGTTGTCATCGGTCGTGATATTACAGAGCGAAAAACGGCGGAAAAGCGTCTTGCAGAAAGTGAACAGCGTTATAAGTCCTTATTTGAATATAATCCCAACTTAGTATATATGATTGATGTGGACGGTAAGGTGACGAATCTGAATGCGCAATTCGAGATGATAACAGGTTATGCGCGTGAAAGCTTTATAGGTGGCAATTTGCTTGAAATTATAGATGAACCATACCGTAAACCGATTTCGGAGGCATTTCGTAAAGTATTAGCTAAAGGCGAAGCATATGTTACGCAGGAGATTGATATTCATCATAAAGATGGTACAACACGAACATTGAGCTGTACGTTTGTACCGATGATGATTGAGCAAAATGTGGTCGGCATGATTGGATACAGTCAGGATATTACAAAAATGCGACAAACAGAAGAGCGTTTGCGTCGATCAGAATTGCTATCTACTCTTGGTGAGTTAGCTGCAGGTGTGGCCCATGAGATACGCAATCCACTTACCTCCTTAAAAGGGTTTGTCCAGCTACTACAAAAGAGCGATTTACAACAAGCATATTATTATACCATTATGTTAGATGAATTGGATCGTATTAACAATATTGTCGGAGAACTACTTGTGCTGGCAAAACCGCAGCAGCTTGTATTTGAACGGGAACGTGTAGGGCAAATCGTCAAAGATGTATTGGCTTTGTTACAGCCGCAAGCAAACTTTCATGGAATTGAACTTGTGTTTCAGGAAGAACATTTACCCGCCATTGATTGTGAAGGCAACCAACTGAAGCAGCTGTTTATCAATCTTGTTAAAAATGCCTTCGAGGCAAGTGCGACGATGGTTAAAGTGATGATAAAAGAGCGAGATGGTTATATCTCTATTCGGGTTCAAGACAACGGCTGTGGTATGCCACCGGAACGTCTTACTCATTTGGGGGAGCCATTCTTTTCAGTGAAAGAAAAAGGGACGGGGCTTGGATTAACGGTAAGCTATCGCATTGTAGAAGCGCATGGTGGCAAGCTTACCTTTACGAGTGAAGTCGGAGAAGGTACAGTAGCTGAAGTATTGCTACCGATTAAAAATCACACTTCCGTGTAAGAAGTGTGATTTTTTCATTATTTTATGAAAAATAGGTTTACAAAGTGTGGTAGTGAGCATATAATTAGCAATGTAAGAAAAAAATTCCAAAAGGAGGTCGAATGAAATGATGAAATTAGTTATGAACAAAGCTATCATGTTTACAATTGCATATGAAAACAACTATTCGACCGAATGGATGGTACGCTAAAAAATTGCGTTTTTATGTAGACCGTTCAGCCGCAGGTGCGAGTAGTTTCCTGCGGCTTTGTTATGCCCTGCCGTAGGATGCGTATGCCTGCGGCTTTTTTGCGCGATTTTTTAAGAGAAAAGGAGAGATTTACATGGTATTACATTTCATTTTGTTCACAGTTACATTAAAACGAGAACAAAAAACAGCACATGATGCAGAGGTACAGCACAAGATGACGGAAATGAAGGAACGTCAAGCTTATTATTGCTAGAAAGGAGGGATTTGTATGACACTTAATCTCTTACTCATTACAGTGACAATTACAAGACCGAAACGAACGCCAGCGCAAGTACAGCACGACATACATGTAAAACAGATGATGAACGAATTAAAAGAACGTCAAGTCTATTACCGCTAAAAGGAGAAGGTTTGTATGACATTAAACCTATTATTGTTTACGATTACAGTGAAGCCAAGTGCGGCGAAGGAACATGATCTTCGTGTGAAGGAATTAATGGCACAAGTCAAGGAGCGTCAAGCGTATTACCTGTAGAAGGGAGGGTTCTGTATGACACTCAACCTGTTGTTGTTTATGATCATATCAAAGAGAACGTTAAAGCAAGCGTGTCACGATGAGCGTGTACAAAGTATGATGGAAGAAGTGAAAGAACGTCAAACGTACTACTGCTAAAGCAGTTTTATCATGAAGGAAGGGAGAGGAAGAATATGTTGATGAGAAGAAAGGAAATGATCTGGTTTGTGGAGGAAGATTCCGCGTAGCGTGAGCGGGAGGGATGTCTCTTCCGCGGATTATGGAGGGCCTCGATTTATAATCGAGGCTTTTTTCGTCAAGCAATTTAAGTAAACTACTGCTTGTAAGAAGTTGTACAGATGGAAATTTTCAAAGCACTGTTTCGTACTATGCTTGCAAGCACCGCATCACTTCATCGCCAAATTCGCGCAAATAATGTAAATAGTGATTGCCACCGTAGTTGTAGCGTTTGTTATACATGCGTGCGATCACTAAATCATGCTCGGGGATCACGAGTAATAAGGGACCTGTTACACCTAAAATTTGATAGGAACCCGGTGGTACGAGTGCGCCTATTTCACTTAGGGCTGTGTCGCGTGTTTTTACATACCAGAAGAAGCCGTTTTCAGGTAATGCTGCGTTAGATAGGTCTGGACTTTGTAGAGAGGTGGCTAAATTAAAAACAGCTTCCGGAATGACTTGATTGCCAGCTATATTACCGCGTCGTAAATGAAGATATCCCCAATAGGCCAGCTCACGAGCTGAAACATATAAGTTTTTTTCATCGCCATTATCGCCCAAAGCAAGCGGGAGGTCTGAACCGTTTTCTGTAATCACGGAGACCATAGATTTGTTTGGTTCTGTCCGCCAATGCGTTTCTTTGAAATGAAGTTGTTTAAACACGCGCTTACGAAGCAATTCGCCGACACTTTGTCCCATCGTACGCCTTACAATCTCAGCTATCATGACAACATTGATGTTTTCATAGGACCAATGTGTACCAGGCGTAAACTTGCGGTAGACATGGCCGTCAGGACGTTCACTTAACCCATGTGTATGTGTTAACAAGTGCCGAATGGTAGTGTGTGACAGTAAATCTTTGTCCCAATCGGGTAGATAAAAAGACACCGGGTCATCTATAGATTGGATTTTATGTTCGTATAATGCTAAAGCAGCTGCAAAGCCGATATAGCTTTTACGGGCAGAAGCAATGTGAAATTGTGAGTTTTCCCGAATGGGAGGAGCTCCGGCATCATGGGTATGATGCCCGCTGTAATAGGAGGTGAAATGGTCGCGGTGTAGGATGGCAAGTGCGCTACCAGAGGCTCCATTCTTTTGGCCGATATCCATGGTGTATGACATAAGGCGATCGAATGCCATCTCTTAGCCCCCTTATAGTAAATAAAAGCCTAGCCCGATAAATACAGCTCCGAATAAACCGGTGCCCATTGCTTTGTTGTGATTTTGCTCCTTCCAAGCATCCATTGCGTTCATGATGTCCATCAGTCCCAGTGCGAATAAAGCAAAGGAAACCGGTATCTTCTCAAGCACCAATAATATAATAAAAAGTGCCGCAAGTACGCCGAAGAAGATTCGCGCGTAGAAAAACGGCGAGCGATTTGTAACGTTTATCATGTTTTAGCTCCTTTCTTTATCACCATTAAACCTTTTTTCGAAGGAGTTCGTCAATATATAATAGAAGTAAAAGGGAGGAATTGGTTTGGGTGTAACTTTTTCAATATGCAAACTAGACGAATTAGAAACAAATGCTTTACAAGCATTAGTAGCAGAAAGTGAGCAGGAAGGATACCGTTTTGTGCGGCGTTTAGCTGAGGAGTATGTGTCTGGAAGGAACAGGTTTTCTAAAAAAGGAGAGGCGCTGTTCGCTGTTTCTCATGAAGGAGATATCGTTGGGGTATGCGGATTAAACCAAGACCCTTATATTCAGGAAGAGGCAGGACGAGTCCGGCACTTATACGTGATGTGTGCCTATAGAAAACAAGGTGCGGCGCGGATATTGCTACATAAGGTGATGAAAACAGCCAAAGGACATTTTACTTATATGACACTTCGAACGGACAACCCGGCAGCAGATGCGTTGTATCGTTCCGTTGGGTTTTCAGTTTCAGAAAAATTTCCAGAGACGACGCATTGGCTGAAGCTATAAAAGGGGTTTCCAATCAAATAGCGAAATAAAAAGTGAGGTAAAGGAGGTGGAAGGATGATTCACATAGGAACGGCAGTATGTGTAAACGAAGAAGGAAAGCTACTTATGGTATTACAAGGAAAGCCAGAGGAAGAAAAGCGTTGGTCTGTGCCGGGCGGAAAGTGTGAGATTGGAGAAACGTTACCTGTATGCTGCGCTCGAGAAGTGTGGGAGGAAACAGGGTATAAGGTAGAAGTAATGGGGCATCTTCGCACCAAACCGGGATTTTATAAAGAGCCTTATGAAGTGCATTATTTTGATGTAAAAGTATTGGAGGGGATAGCGTGTATCCAGGATCCCGACGGCTTAATATATGCTATTGCTTGGAAAAGCGTAGATGAACTCCAAGCGTTGCCGCTGTGCTTCGAGGAAGATCGGCACTTCTTACTACAACATATCATGAAGGTGACAGAGGAGGAAGTGACATGAAAAAGCAATTGTGGGAGCCAAAGCGCTTTTCAGAACAGGAGCGCTGGGAAATTATCAGTGAGATTGTAGAAAAACTAAAAGATACATATGAAGATGAATTGATTAGTATTGCAGTGGAAGGATCAACTGCAAAGGGGCTGGCGAAGCCGCAGTCAGATCTGGAATTCCGTGTAGTCCTTAAGGGACAAAACTATCATCGCTGGCACGCGTTTTTTTATAAAGAGATGTTTGTTGGAATTAGCTACAATTCTGTAGATCGTATTGAAAATAAAGGTCGCTTTATTGATTATGAATGGCCGATTAAAGGTGATACGGTACATACGGCTAAAGTGCTGTATGACCCGCACCATTTGTATGATTTCTGGCGGAAGGAAGCGAAAATTGGTGAGGCAGCGGCAGATTTTAAAGAGCTGCTGCGCGATGCGCTGGCGGATATGTACGAGCATGTGTATAAGATGTTTTTATGTGAGGATGATTTGTCACGAAGACAGCAAAGTGTGGCTATTGCGCACTGGGCAGTGATGAGTGTAGGTCTGGCCAATCGTCATCAATATCCTTCTAATAAAACGATGCTGCATGATAGCTTTCGTTTGCCTGATGTACCAGTACGTTATGAAGAGCTGTTGCGTACGCTACTTTGTGAGGAAACGGCAGAAGCGGCAGGAGAACTATGGTTTGCATGTAAAGAATGGGGACAATTACATGGTATTAATATGCATGATGAACAATTAAGGGGACTATGAGAAGTGAAGTCGAGATGACCGACTTCACTTCTTACGTATAAGCATATCAGCTACTCGCTTTGGTCTTACATCAAGAGTAGATAACTGTGCAAGCGGAACCCAGAGCGGTTCGTATGTACCGCGTTCCGGCATATTGAATTCTTCTCCTGTACCCGTGCCAAACGTTCCCGATACAATATAGGCATAAAAATAATAATGTTTTCCGTTCGCGTGCAGTACAGTTAACAAGTCGCCAACAATGACGTGCACACCGAGTTCTTCATAAGCTTCGCGCTGTGCAGCTTGCTTGGGTGTTTCACCTTCCTCGATGCCTCCTCCCGGAAATACATAATAAACTTTGCCGCCTCGATTTCTTTTGATTAAGGCAACTTCTTTATTGCGAATAACCACGACCGCGCCTCTATTGCGCACGAAAATTTCCCCCTCCATATAGTTTCTACTATGTATTTTTTCAGTGTATCATGTTTCTTTTATAAAGCCGACCTTTTCTTATGTTTATATCATGATTATATCGTTATGCCAAGATTTATTCATTGACTTCATGTAGGTACCTTACTATAATGAAATCTTTGAGAGAAAATTTGATCGGGGGCGATTACATGGCGGCAGAACAAAGAAAAAAGATGATCATATTAATGATTAATATGTTTATCGCGATCGGGAGTTTCGGTATTATTATTCCCATTTTACCTGCGTACTTGGAATCGATTGGGCAGGGGGGAACGGCTGCAGGATTAATGATCGCCATTTTTGCAGGAGCGCAATTTTTATTTTCACCGCTTGCAGGGAAATGGGCGGATCAGTATGGTCGTAGAAAGATGATTATTTATGGACTAGCAGGCTTAACGCTTTCGATGTTCATTTTTTATTTATCAAACTCAGTGTGGGTACTCTATATATCAAGGGTAATTGGCGGAATTGGAGCAGCTTTATTAATTCCAGCTATTTTTGCTTATGTGGCAGATATTACAACATTAGAGCAACGTGCGAAAGGGAACGGTTATGTGTCGGCAGCGATGTCGCTTGGCATTGTAGTAGGACCGGGAATTGGTGGATTTCTTGCTGATTACGGTTTGAAAATGCCGCTTCTAGTTTCAGCGCTTGTTTCGCTCCTTGCGGTTATCTTTTCTGTTGTATGGTTAAAAGAAAGCGAGCGTCCGCATATGACAGAAATGCCAAAAGATGAGCCAATGCTTACAAAATTAGCTCGTTCTGTCCATATGCCGTTTTTCATTCCTTTGGTCATCACGCTAGTAATGAGCTTCGGTCTGATGGCGTATGAATCTGTTTTAGGCTTGTTTGTTGCAAATCAGTTTGGTGCAACGCCGCAGCAAATCGCAGTGATGATTACAGCCACTGGTATCATTAGTGTAGTGGTGCAAATTTTTGTGGTGGAGCGAGTTGTAAACAAGTTTGGTGAGGCAATGGTGCTGAATATGTTCATTGCTGTAGCGGCACTTGGCTTCTTGCTTTCTCTATTTGCAAAGGGCTATGCGACATTCTTTGGCATTACGCTGTTAATCTTCTTAGCAACATCTATTCTTCGTCCGGTCTTAAATACATTGATTTCTAAACTTGCAGGTAACGAGCAAGGCTTTGCGATGGGTATGAATAATGCCTATATGAGCATTGGTAATGTACTCGGTCCTACCTTAGCAGGTGTACTATATGATGTAAATATAATGGTTCCGTTCATGCTTGGGTTCGTCTTGTTGTTAGCAACATTGATGATTACAATCATGTGGCAAAAGCAGCAACAACTTAAAAAAGCAGGCGCTTGATGCGCTTGCTTTTTTTATGGATTTTGTTGAAGCTTGTTTCTAATTAGCCACATCAGGTTTTAACACAGCTCAACGTTGTCTGTGTCTCTCATCTAACAAACAGCGTGAATGTTCCTGTTATATTAAGTATTCTTCACTCAATGCTGGATTTCGATAGCGCCCCATTGCGGTTTTCATTGGTCTAAAGCCGCTCTTGTGATAAAACGCTTCATTCCCTGTTGTTGCAATTAAATGAACACATGACACTTCGCGTAAATGCCATAATAGGTTGTCTATGATCTGTTTACCGATGCCGTTTCCTTGAAAATCTGGGTCCACTACAACATCGTAAATGGCTCCATTAAAAATACCATCCGAAAGAGCGCGTCCAAATCCTACAATTCGGTCTCCCGACATCGCAATAGCTATAATGTGACTTGCTTCAAAAATTTGTTGAATGATAGCAGGCGTATGTTTGGTCCAGCCCACTCGTTGGTAGATGGATTGCAGTTGCTCCCAGTCTGCCTTTTCAAGAGTATTATAAATTTGAATCATGCGTATCCCCCTTATCTTAAAAATTGACGTGCTATACGATCAATGATACGTTATTTTCAAGAATTTTCTAGTATGTTGAAAGGGAGAAAAGTAATGTCTGTTTATGAGAATATCACACAACTAATTGGAAACACACCTGTGGTTAAGCTTGCTCGTGTTGTACCAGAGGGAGCAGCAGAGGTGTTTGTAAAGCTTGAAATGTTCAATCCGTCTCGCAGCGTGAAGGATCGTGCAGCGTATAACTTACTGGCAAGGGCAGAGGAGGAAGGGAAAATTCGTCCCGGTGATACGATTATTGAGCCGACGAGCGGTAATACGGGGATCGGTTTGGCGATGACCGCTTCGGCTAAAGGCTACCGTGCCATTCTTGTGATGCCGGATAATATGTCAAAAGAGCGGATTAACTTGCTGAAGGCATACGGCGCGGAGGTTGTCTTAACACCAGCGGCAGAGCGGATGCCGGGGGCTATTAAAAAAGCGCTTGCACTTCGTGATGAAATGCCGGGCAGCTTTATTCCGCAGCAATTTGAAAACAAAGCGAACCCAGATGCGCACCGCAATACGACAGCGCTTGAAATTTTAGAACAAATGGATGGGTATCTCGATGCGTTTGTAGCAACGGCTGGTACAGGGGGGACGATTACGGGTACAGGAGAGGTGCTTCGTGCGCATTTACCCAACCTCCATATTGCTGTTGTCGAGCCGGCTGGTTCACCGGTGTTATCAGGGGGGCAGCCTGGTCCGCATAAGCTTGTTGGAACGAGTCCTGGTTTTATTCCGGCGATTTTAAATCAAAAGGTGTACGATGAAATTATGCGAATTGAGGATGAGGATGCGCTCACCATGATGCGCCGTCTTGCGCGTGAAGAAGGGATTTTAGTGGGGCCTTCGTCAGGTGCATCCGTATTTGCGGCTGTTGAGATAGCGAAGCGTCTGGGAGAGGGAAAGCGCGTACTATGTATGGCACCTGATACAGGTGAGCGTTACTTGAGTATGGAGTTATTCTGACAGTTCAGCATTCCTTTGCGAAAAGGAATGTTTTTTATATTTTGGATAGAAAAGTATGGCAATAAGGTATACAATGAAACTCGTTATGATGTACGTAAGGAGAGAGGGGAATTTGATATGGAGGCTGCAAAACAACAGGTCCTGCCAGCTGCAACGATGTATCGTATTTTATTTGCTATCAGCTGTGGACATTTTTTAAACGATTCGATGCAGGCAGTGGTTCCAGCGATTTTTCCTATTTTGGAACGAGAGATGAATTTATCGTATATGCAGGTGGGATGGATTGCGTTTGCACTCAATATGACATCGTCCATTATGCAGCCAGTTTTTGGATTTTACACGGATAAAAAGCCAGCCCCTTATTTATTGCCGCTCGGTATGTTTGCCAGCATGCTCGGGATGATTGGTTTGGCCTTTGCACCGAATTTTTACTTTGTTTTGCTTTCGGTGCTGTTTGTCGGACTTGGTTCGGCTGTCTTTCACCCTGAAGGTGCACGCGTTGCTTATATGGCAGCGGGCGCGAAGCGCGGTTTGGCACAAGCGATTTATCAGGTAGGCGGCAATACCGGAAATGCTCTGGCGCCGATTTTTACAGTGCTTGTGTTTGTCCCATTTGGACAGCGCGGTGCCATTTCTTTTACGGCACTCGCTGCGATTGGCATTGTACTTCTTTTGTATGTATCGACGTGGTATAGGCGAGAGCTTTTGGCAGGAGCGAAACGTGTCAAAAAGAAAGCATCCCAAACCGCAGAAAAAGTGAGTAAAGAAGTTAAGTTTGCTATGATTCTACTTATCTTTCTTGTATTTGCGCGCTCGTGGTACAGTGCTGGGATTGGTAACTTTTATCAGTTTTATTTGATTGAGCATTATAAGCTGACGATTGAACAGGCACAGTATTATGTATTTTCATTTATGATCGCAGGTGTGTTTGGTACGTTTTTTGGCGGACCACTTGCTGACCGATTTGGAAAGAAGAATGTGATTTGGCTTTCTATGATTGGTTCGGCACCGCTTGCCCTATTGCTGCCGCATGTGTCGCTTGGGTGGGTGATTCCATTATTTATTGCGATCGGATTTATTATGTCAAGCAGCTTTAGTGTAACTGTTGTATATGCGCAAGAGCTTTTACCCGGTAAGGTAGGAATGGTGTCCGGCTTGATTGTCGGCCTTGCGTTCGGGATGGGTGCGCTCGGCGCAGTGGCACTCGGGAAATTGGCAGATGTATATAGTCTTCGATTTATTATGCTATGCTGCAGCTTTTTGCCGCTTCTTGGTATTTTGTCGTGGCTGTTGCCGCGTGATCAAAGGGTGAGTTAATATATGTCCCGTTGCCACTTGGTAACGGGCATTTGTTTTAACACCTATTTTGATATATACTAATAATAGACAAAATTTAGGATATGTTTAGTATATACTTGGAGGCTAAGAAACATGGAGCGCATTTCTAAATTAATTAAATTTCCTGCTGAGCTTGTTCTTGAAATTGAGAAATATCAAAAAGAAAACTATATTTCCAGCTTTTCCGGCGCTGTATATGAATTGATTCGTAAGGGATTACAGCGGTAGTAAGCGTGTGAAATTTATATAAAAGAGGTTAGGCTATGGCGGATAAATTGCGCGGAAGAAAGCTTTCCGCGGTTCAATTAATTGTATTGTTTTATTTAATTGCTGTAGCAATTGGAACGCTGCTGCTTTGTTTGCCGGGTTCGTTAAAACCGGGCGTTGAATTGTCTGTAATTGATGCGCTGTTTACAGCGGTGAGCGCGATTAGCGTGACGGGTTTGACGGTTGTATCGACAGTGGATACGTTTAGTCATACAGGCTATTTCTTTTTGCTCGTTATGTTTCAGCTTGGCGGCATTGGGATTATGACGCTTGGCACGTCCATTTGGCTTATGTTAGGTAAGCGCATCGGCTTTAAAGAGAGACAGCTCATTCGGGCAGATCAAAACCAATCAGGTCTAGCAGGGCTTGTCCAACTCATGCGCCAAATTTTATTGTTGATTTTATCGATTCAAGCTGTCGGCGCCCTTGTGCTGAGCTTGTACTATTTAAAGTACTATAGCTGGAAACAAGCGATTTTACATGGTATATTTTCCTCAATTAGCGCTACAACAAATGCAGGCTTCGATATCACTGGAGAATCATTGATTCCGTATCAATACGATTACTTCATTCAATTTGTACACATTCTTTTAATTATTTCCGGTGCAATTGGGTTTCCCGTGTTGATTGAAGTAAAAGCATACCTAACGCATAAAGGGAAACAGCCTTACCGTTTTTCTTTATTTTCAAAGCTGACGACAGCAACGTACTTTTTGCTTACACTTGCGGGTACCATCGGCATTTATATATTGGAGCACAATCGCTTTTTAGCGGATAAAACATGGCATGCTTCGTTATTTTACGCCTTATTTCATTCCACATCTACCCGAAGTGCAGGCTTGGCTACGGTAGACCTTAATGAATTTTCAGAATCGACGCAGGTTTTTTTGTCTTTTTTAATGTTTCTTGGGGCATCTCCGAGCAGTGTAGGGGGCGGTATTCGAACGACGACGTTTGCGATTGTTGTTTTGAGTATTTTCTTTTATGCACAAGGCCGGGATACGATTAAGGTGTTTAAGCGTGAGATTGACTCGAAAGATGTACATCGAGCTTTTATTGTTATTACGACAGCGTTCTTCATTTATTCAGGTTCGGTGTTTGTCATGAGCTATCTGGAGCCTTCTGTTCATATTGTAAAGCTTTTATTTGAAGTAGCATCAGCTTTCGGTACAACTGGGTTGTCATTAGGGATTACCGGAGAGCTTTCAACGGCAGGCAAACTTTTGCTGACAGTTCTCATGTTTATTGGTCGCATCGGCATTTTCTCATTATTGTTTTTAGTACGAAATAAGGTACTTAGAGAAGCTTATCATTATCCAGTTGAAAAAGTGATTATCGGTTAAAAAAAGGATTCCGCCAGGTGCGGAATCCTTTTTTATCATGTTTCAACTGTTGTGGTGGTAGAAGGCGTGAAGCTAACAACTTCTAAAATAACGGGTGTGCCTGTTAAAATGCCATCTCCACCCGCAGGGACGTTAATAGCAAGAGAACCTACACCTGTTGCACCCGGTGTGTATGTTGAAATGTCATCCATTTGCAAAACCCCATTAATAAATACATTAAAGTAAGAATTTCCCGCAGGCAACGTTGGTAAAGATGTGACAGCTGTGCCTGCATCGTTAAAAAAGCTAGCAGCGTCAATCGTCAAGGTTGCACCTGCAGCTGTCCCGGAAGGTGTTACATAAAAAAAGCGTGATGGCGACGGAGTCGTTTCCGTTGTGGAACTAGCGTTTACTAAAATTTTCATAAGTTGAAGAGCCATACCAATACTCCTTTCTAGAATATCTCCGAAGTATTATATGACAGGAATGAAAGAGTGAAATCTTGTCCCTATGAAAATAATCATATGGTTAGAAACATTGCATCACGCACATGGCTTCGTTAAAGCGCCGTTCGTTTAATGCATCATTAGCAATAACAAAGTACAGCATTCCCATTTCCCCCCACTGCATACCAGTTTGCGGATCGGAATCAATTTGAAGCAGCAGTGTAAAGTCATCGGTTTGTTTTCGCGTGTGAAGAGCGGCTATTTCAAATACATCTTCATGAATGGAAAACGGCTCTCCAAACATCTGATGGTTGTTATAATGGTCGGGCTGCAGCTGCTCTAGCATTTGCAGAAAGCGGTCGCTATCTTCTTCATCTTCAATAAATAGTTCTGGCAATTTGCAGGTCACGCTAAAGGATAATGCGCTTTGCGGATAAGGTGTTTCGACTTCATAAGGTGTAATACCATCACTTTCACTAAACATTACATAGCCAGGCTTCTCAAAGGAATCTTCGTGATAAAAAAAATAGAGTCTTCCTGTTTTAGGAAAAGCGGCAGAGAATGCTGTTTGGGGCACGTCGGCCAGTCGAATTTGTGCCACGAAACGTAAAGGTGTTCCGTTCACAACCGGATAAGTAAAGCCTGCAGGTAAGTCGGGGTGGCCTCCCATTTTAGAAGCGCCGATTGCTATATCTGCACGAGGAGACGGCGTTACCTTAATGCAAGGGAATACACTTGCTAAAAGCTCGTTTTGCAGGTGTGTTAGTCCGTATGTATGAATAAATTCTTCTATAGTATAGGGCATAAAAATCCTCCTTTTGCCTCTACTATACCATTGGAAGCGCTTTACAACAAAGAGAGGACACGAATGGAAAAAATGTTTGCACCAATTTGCAAGTAGGTAGATAATTGAATTTATATAATTTGTCAGACTATTTCTATAGGTGGGGATATGATGAAGGTAGTAAAGTTTGGTGGCACATCGCTTGCTTCTGCAGAACAAATCAAAAAGGTATTTCAAATTGTAACAAGTGACTCTATGCGAAAAGTGGTCGTTGTATCAGCGCCGGGAAAACGAACGAAGGACGACAGCAAGGTGACGGATTTACTCATTGCATGTGCAAATGGCTATATGCAAGGAGATGGACAACGGTATTTGCATCAAATCTTGGAGCGCTACGTGGAAATTACAAAAGAGCTTGATGTAGATATGATGGAACAAATTCGTGCAGACCTATACGAGGTTGTGGAGGGAGATAAGTCTGACCCGGCTGCCTATATGGATGCGGTAAAAGCAAGTGGTGAGGATAACTGTGCCAAAATTGTGGCTGCGTACTTTAGAAAGCAAGGCGTGCAGGCCCAATACGTAAACCCTGGAGTTGCAGGTCTTATTGTGACGAACGACCCTGGCAACGCACAAGTTCTGCCGCAATCCTATGATTATTTGTATAAGCTTCGTGAGGAAGACGGGATATTAATTGTTCCTGGTTTTTTTGGCTACTCGGAAAGTGGCAGGGTTGTAACGTTTTCTAGAGGTGGTTCTGATATTACAGGTTCGATTTTAGCGAATGGTATGAAAGCAACGATGTATGAAAACTTTACAGACGTGGATGCGGTGTATGCGGTCAATCCAAACTTCATTAACAAACCGGCTGAGATCAAAGAATTAACATACCAAGAAATGCGCGAGTTATCCTATGCAGGCTTTGCAGTATTTCATGATGAGGCATTAATTCCAGCATTTCGTGCGGGTATTCCTGTTAATATTAAGAATACAAATAACCCGCAGGCCCCAGGGACAAAAATTATGCACACACGTCAGCATACGAACGGTCCTGTTATCGGCATTGCAAGTGACACTGGTTTTTGCAGTATAAATGTTAGCAAATATCTCATGAATCGCGAGGTTGGTTTTGGACGACGACTTCTTCATATTTTGGAGGATGAAGGTATTTCTTATGAGCATACACCATCTGGCATTGATGATATTTCGGTGATTGTGCGTCAGCAACAATTGAATGAAGAAATAGAAGCGCGCGTGGTTGCGCGTATTACAGATGAGCTTGCGGTTGACAGTGTAGCAGTTGAGCGGAATTTAGCGATGATTATGCTAGTTGGCGAAGGTATGCGCAGCAACGTTGGAACGATGGCACGAGCGGCAATTGCGCTTGCAAATGCCGGTGTGAATATTGAAATGATCAATCAAGGCTCGTCAGAGGTTAGTATGATGTTTGGCGTGAAGGAAGAAGAAGAAAAAAAGGCAGTATGTGCATTATATGAAGCATTTTTTACACTTTCTAAGGTTTGATAAAAGGCGCTAATCAGCGTCTTTTATTTATTTTAACGCTATTAGAGCACTAGCAGGGATAAGCGGGACACCAAAATCAAATAATTGTAATATGTATGGAAATGAACAGCAGGAGAGACGCCTCATGTATTATAAGCAAAGTAATAAGATGCGTATATACGCAGAGATGATATTGTTATTTCTTGCGGTGTTTTGGGTAGATATGCTGTTTTCGTTACAGTTGACTACCTTGCAGCCGAGCCCATTTTTATTTCTGATTTTGTTGTTTAGTCTTCGTTATGGCTGGAGAGCAGGCATTGTGAGTTTTGGATTCATTCTTGCATATGTCACGGCTTTAGAGGTTATGGCAAGAGGCGATGTAGTTGTGATGCTTTATAAGCTTTTGTCAAATCAATGGATGTTTGTATATTTGTTTATTGCTATTTTTGTGGGCGCAACGAGAACAGCCTGGAAGGAACGATATGACGACTTGTATTTTGTAAATGATGAGCAGAAGAAGGAGCTTCAATCTGCACAGCGGGCAGTAGCACAGCTGAAAAAGACCAATGAAGTATTAGAGCAGAGACTGCTGCAATCCGAGATGAGTATCGGATCTGTGTATGGTATGATTCGCGCACTTGATCAAGATAATATTGAATTTGTTACAAATAAAGCGATGTCTATTTTAACATCGTATTTTAAAGCGAATGATTTTGGTATTTATCATGCAGATACATCAGGGCGTGCTTTGCGAGTAAAAGTGCGAAAAGGTTCTCAAGAAGCGCTCCCACAAACCATTTTCTTAGATGAAGCCGAGCGGTTTTACGAGCGTTTATTTACTGAAAAAAAGCTTGTTGTAAAACGGGAAAGTGATGAAGCTGCTGCACCTGTCATAGCTGGGCCGATTGTCGTGAACGGTGAAATACGTCAGGTACTGATTATCCAAAGCATGGACTTCTATCAATTAACTGAGCATAATATCCAGTTGCTGCACTGGCTGTTGCGGATGATTTCAGATGCTCTTGAGCGTGCTGCAGCAAAAGCGCTGATTAAGCACCGTGCCAAAGTGTATCCACATACGCTGCTTTATAAAAAAGAATTCTTTGATGAGTATATGCAAATTGAAAAGCAACGCTTTGATATGTATAAGCAGCCCTATGCTTGTTTTGACATATTTATAGGACGTCCAACCGCAGAGCAGCTTGTTGTGATGAGTGATATTATCCATAAGCATCTGCGTGAGGTAGATAAAGTAGGTTTTGATGCTGATACTGGCAAGCTCCTCTTTTTATTGCCGGGTACAAATCAAACGTACGTAGAACAATTGCGTGAGCGTATTGTTACTAAGCTACAGGATGAGGTGGGAACGATTCATGGAACTTAAGGTGTATACAGTACCTATCGTCCTTTTTTATATCATTCATGCAGCGGTTGTCCTTGTGTTAATGAAGCTGGTAAAGAAAAAAAACCAAGAAGATCTTGGTGTATGGAAGTGGGTTGCTGCGATGAGTATCATACTGCCCATTATCAGCCCTCTTTTGGGCTATATTGTCTGGAGGGCTGCGAAGCGTATTCAGCATGATACCCTCCATTCCTACGATACCTATATTGATTTTTCGTTTTTAAACTATGATGAAGTTGCGATTGAAGCAAGAAAGGGCTTAGAACTCACTTCATTTTCAGTGGGGCTACAAGGTGGAAATGCCAATCTGCGCAAACATTTAATTGTCCGATTGATGGAGATGGAATTTGAAAACAGAGGTGCTTATTTAGCAAAAGCCTTGCACAGTGTGGATACAGAAACCGTTCATTATGCTGCAACGACTATGAATCATGTGAAAGAAAGCTATGAAAGAATGATTGATGAGCAAGAAAAGCAGCTTTCTGAAGATGATGTACATAGTTACTTGACATTGTGTAATACGTACAATCAGTGTATCCGCAGCAAAATTATGGATGAGGCTATGGAAAAGCGTTTATATGCAGAATTTCAGTATGTCTTGGAAGAAGCTTTGTCGTTATTTCCAAATCATCTTGTATTTGCAGATTATCTAGTGTTTGTTTATCAAGCAATGGGAGAGCGTACCGCTGCACTGGAGTTGGCGGAAGAGATGGTAAAGAAGTTTCCTACAAATAGTGAAGGGTATATTCGGTTGCTTGCCTTGTATTTTGAGCAGCATGACTTTCGCAGTATGAAATACGTATATCAAAATTTGCAAAGAAATGTGAGAGAAGCGGATATCCCTGCATCTGTAAAACCAGTACTGGATGTAGTGAGGAGTGTATAAATGAGTCGACATTCGTATATTGTGTGGGCGGTTACCGCAATCATACTGCTTCTATTGGTAGCCATTATACAAATGATAAGGGTAGATGGTTTTTATAAAGTATTCCCGGCAAAGGGAGTTAAGACGGGGAAAGTAGAAACAATGAGCAGTCAAGTCAAACCCACTGGTGAAGAGCTACAGGTTACACTTGTGCAGGAAATAGCTCAAGATCCGATTATGGATAATATTGCGCGTACGCTTACATATGCGAAAATTCCCTTCTCTTATAAGAAGCCGGCAGAAACAATCAATCTTATACCATCGCCTTATCATATTTTGGTTATAACCGATCGCGTGCTGCCTTATGAGCAAGTAAAACAGTTTGTTGCAAATGGTGGCCGTCTGTTTGTGGCGCAGCGTTTTCTGGATGAGGAATGGAATGAGTTGGTTGGTATCGAAGAAAACCAAGGTTATTTGGAAAATGATGCATATGGTTTGCAGATGCAAAAGCCCCTTTTTCCCGGATATGAAACAATTGCGGATGATAACGGCGCAATCCCTAACAGCATGCTTGATGTAGTACTGTCTGAAAAAGCACAGGTGTATATAAGTGCAGAAGGCATTCCGATGCTGTGGACACATCAATATGGCAAAGGAAAAGTGGTTTATTGGAACGCTACCTTTTTGGTCACAAAATATACGCGCGGTCTGATTACGCAATCTATAGGCCTGGCACCTCCGCAATTTGTAAGCGGGCAGGCAGCGATGAAAGTAATGTTTATTGATGATTTTCCCGCACCGTTTCCGGCAGGATTCACAGATATGATTACAAAGGATTATAAGCTAACCACACAGGAATTCTTTGAACAGATATGGTGGCCAGACTTAAAGAAAATTGCTGATCAAGAGCGGGTGCATTACACGAATGTGTTTATCGGTACATACCAAAATAATGATCGTGTAACAGCATCTCAATTGATACAAGAGCTGCGACATCCGATGATTTTCTTTGGAAGAGATGCTTTGCGCCGCGGAGATGAGCTTGGCTTTCATGGTTATAATCATCAGCCTCTCGTAACTGCTGATGAGCCAATGGATCCTAACCTGCAATATACACCGTGGCAATCGAGTGAGCATATGAGAAAATCTATCCGCAAGGCGCAGGAGGCATTTTCTCACTATTTTCCACGTCAAGTAGTGCATTCTTATGTACCGCCATCCAATATTGTAAATCAAACAGGTTTGCAGGCTTTGAAAGATACGCTGCCATCTCTGCGCGTTATTGCATCTTTATATGATGCAGGTGAAGGGGTAGGGGTGTTTGAGCAGGAGTTTGAGGCGGATGCGCAATATCAGGATGTATTTTATTTACCGCGTATTTCCAGCGGATACAAGCAAGGCGCATTTGAAATGCTGGCCATTACAGATGCAATCGCAAACTTCGGTATGTTTAATCATTTTATTCATCCCGATGATGTCCTAGATGTTGACCGCGCCGATAAAGGTGGCTGGAAGCAGATGCAGGCAGGCTTGTCTGACTTAATGAAGCGCATTCGCACTAAATATCCCTCATTGCGCGCGTATCGCGCTTTTGATGCTGCAAATACACTACAGCAGTATCAGCAGGCACAGATGTATGTTCATTATAAACAGAAGGAAATTAGCATTTCCGGAAGAAATCTTGTAAATCCTTCTCATGCTTATATTCGGTTGGAAAACGGAGCGATAGCAGAAGGAAGATTTGCAGGTTATCGTGTGAAAAAGCTGGCTGAAGGACTATATGATGTGCAGTTGACGAAGCCGTTCGTCACGATTGAGGTAAAGGAAGTGAAGTGATATGCGAATTGCCATTGTAACAGAGGGGAGCTATCCGTTTGTACGAGGGGGTGTGGCGAGCTGGGTGCATATGCTTGTGACAAGTCTCTCTCATATAGAATTTGATATTATTTCCATTATGCCAAGCAATTTTCAGGAACAGGGCTATACATATTCATTGTCAGCTAATGTTCGTAGGGTATGGCTGTATCGGTTAGGAGAATCTGTGAAGGAAGGCGGAGAAACAAGGCTATTAGCCAGTGAGGTAGAGACTGTCTCAAATTGGCTTTCTTTTGATACAGCTGTGCCGCAAGCGTTGCAGATTCTTTCTGATACCAACCGAGTAGGCAACGGGCAGTCCTTTTTACAAAGTACATATTTTTGGGATATTGTCCAGCAGGCTTATCTGGCAGAAGAACAATCCAGTTCTTTTATAGATTATTTTTGGATATATCGTGCCATGTGTGAAAGTCTTATTTCCTTACTGCAGCAAGAGTTTCCAAAAGTAGATTTAATTCATGCTGTATCAACTGGCTATGCTGGCTTGATTGCTGCGCACATAAAAGAAACACAAGGCATTCCGTTTATTTTAACGGAACATGGGATTTATACGCGGGAGCGCCAAGAAGAGATTTTGCGAGCATCCTGGATCCCGAATGTATACAAGGATCGCTGGATTCGCTATTTTTCCCATTTATCAGCGCAAGCCTATGAAAGCGCTAATCAAATTATTACGCTTTTTAGGCGTAATAGTGAACATCAAAAAGAACTTGGAGCACCTGTAAAAAAGCTGCGCATCATTCCCAATGGCATTGACTGTGAAAGGCTAAGCACGATTAAGAAGAAATATACTGGTAAGAAGCTCTGTATAGGTGCAATCGTCCGTGTTGTGCCAATTAAGGATATTAAGGCGATGATTTACGCTGCTCGTATTTTGTTAGATGAGGAAATTGACTTTGCATTATCCATTATGGGTCCCATGGATGAAGATCGTGAATATGCGAGGGAATGTGTAGAACTCGCTACGCGTCTGGAGGTGTTATCGCATGTAACGTTTTTGGGTCAGGTGCAAGTTGTAGATCATCTGCCGTATTTGGATGTGCTGCTTTTGACAAGCATCTCAGAGGGACAGCCATTAGCGATATTGGAAGGGTTAGCTGCGGGTATTCCATTTATCGCAACAGACGTTGGTTCTTGTGCAGAATTGCTTCTAGAAGATGATGGATTTGGGCCGGCCGGTTTTATTGTACCTCCTGTGAATCCTAAAGCAGTTGCGGAGAAATGTATATGGGTCTATCACAATCGAGAAGAAGCAAGAAAGCTCGGGGCAAATGGAAAGCGCCGCATGCAGGCTAAGTATGAATGGTCTGATGTTGCTAGACAATATATAACGATTTACGAAACGGAGGTGCAGCGTAATGGCGGGAATTGGGTTTAAGATGCAAAAGCTATTTAAGGAAGACTACTTTTCCGCGCGTGTTCGCGCTTACGGCTTTGCGGTGCTTATTACCGCTGGACCGTGGCTTGTCGTTGTAGTCACACTTGCTTTGGTGCAGTGGCTAATTGGTATGGCCGGTGTAACCATGCAGGTACGTGAATTGTTTTTAGCATCTATCTCGTATTGCTTTATTTTTTCTCAGGTTATCTTTGGAGTACAAAATTTAATTGTGACACGTTATATTGCGGATTTGTTTTATGAAAAGCGTTCCGATGAAGTATACCCTACCTTTCTGGGGGCTTCTCAAACAGCAATCGGATTGGGAATCATTCTTTGGTGCGTGTTTGCCATATTTTCACCGTTGCCGTTTCTGTATAAGCTGCTGTTGCTGATTTTATTGAGTGTAATGAATGTCATTTGGATATTATTTTTATTTTTGACTGCTGCTAAATACTATCAGCCAATCGCCTACAGCTTTATTCTGGGCGGGGCTGCGAGTCTCGGTGCGACGGCACTTCTGATATATCTGGTCGAGTTCAGTCAATATTCGGTACAAATGAATGCGTTTCTTCTCTTGGCTGCATTCACGTTCGGTATGGTTGTAACGTTGTTCGTTTTATATTTTTCGCTATTGATTAGCTTTCCAAAGCGAAGTGCCACAAATCCATTTACGTATCTTACTTATTTTGATCGGTATCCGTCTCTCTTTTGGACAGGCTTTCTATATAATGCCGGTGTTTGGGGATGTAACTGGATCATTTGGTTTGGAGAAGGCGCGTCCTATATAGAAGGTTCGTTTCGGTATCATACGTTATATGATACGGCCGTTTTTTTGGCATATTTATCTATCATTCCAACAATGATGCTCTTTGTACTTTCAATTGAAACACGTTTTTATCAGCGCTATCGCACTTTTTACGGCTATATCAATGAAGGCGGCTCTTTGCAGCAGATTAAAAGAGCTAAGGAGACGATGCAAATTGTGCTGAGGCAAGAATTGGAGCGCTTGCTGCGAAATCAGGGCTTATTTTCAATTCTTGTGATGGCCACTATTGTGTACTTTGCGGAAAGATTCGGGATTCAACAGCCGTTTTTTGGCATGTTATGTATCACAATTGTTGGTGCATTTGCGAATGCTATGGTGCTTGTAATCAGTTTGCTGCTGCTGTATTTTGAAGACCGAAAGGGAGCTATGTATACAAGCATCATTTTCTTTACTTCCAACATATTGCTCACATTGCTTTGTATGCCGCTAGGTCTTGATGGATATGGCCTTAGCTTTGCTATTAGCTCTATTCTGACATTTGTATATACCTCCTTTAGACTGACTGCGTATGTGAAAGACATCGATTTTCACACATTTATGGGAGATAAAGGAGCAGCTGAACGGAAAACATCGTACTTTCACAGATTAGGGAGGTTCTTCAATCGCTTAGGACTATAGAAGCAACAGCATTATTTTGCTTTTTAAATAGGCTCTGTTAAAGTTCGTTGTTGATTTCCGTTACGGGGGTTCGCTTTCCGCGGGCAGTCAGGGAGCCTCCTCAGCGCTATGCGCCTGCGGGGTCTGCTTGTCCCGCAGGCGTCTCCCCCCTTCACTCCAGTCAACAAGTACCCATTATCAACATTAGGCTGTAACATAGCCTTTAAATAAAGAAATATAAAAAACATGTATGAATTTACAGAAAAATAATATTTTTATTAAAGTATTATTTTTCATTTTATTGTTTATTATCTTATTATAAATTAAACTTAATATAAAAATATGGTGATGGGCAAACTTGTTGAAAAGCAAGGACGCAAAGACATGGGTCGTCGATATCTGAAACAATATAAGCGCTTTTTAGGGCCGAGAACCTTAGATTCTGTGCCAAAGCGGCCAGCTCCGCTTTTCAGGTATACCGATCGCCAGTCTGCGAAACCTCCCATCCCCCCATTGAGGAGGGATTTGTAGTGAAGGTGGTAAAGTTTTTGTTTTGTGTGGTGGTGGCTTTAGCTGCATTTTGGCCAAGTATAGGAAAGGTGCAAGCTAGTTTGGTGAATCCGCTGAAGGGCGCGAAGACGTATAAGATTTTTTATAATGCACCAAACAAACGGATGTTATCGCAGCTAGCGACATATGATTTTGTCATCATTGAGCCGTATCATTACAATGCTACAAAAATTCAGCAACTGCAAGCAAAGGGTACCAAGGTGTATGGATACATAAGTACAATGGAGGCTGCAAGCTGGAATCAAGAGCTGATGAAGCGTTTTGCCGCAAAGGATTTTTTTTATCGGGGTGGCAAAAAAGTACATTATGCGGAATGGGATTCTTATCTGATGGATATCACTTCTGTACATTACCGCGGTATCCTTATGGAGGAAATTAAAAAGCACATTGTAGAAAAGGGATTTGACGGTATTTTTCTGGATACAGTAGGTGATATTGACAACGAGCATACGGGCTCTGTGCTGCTTCAGCAGCGACAAGGGATGAAAACCTTCTTGCAGGGAATCCAGAAAAAGTATCCTAACCTATCCTTGATTCAAAACTGGGGCTTTGCCACATTAAAAAGCACAACAGCACCATATGTAGACGCTATTATGTGGGAGGGGTTTCACTATAAGAGTGTCGCACGTGATGAATGGTCTTTAAACCGCATCCGTGACCTTCACGCTCTGCGAAAGCAATACGAAATAGAAGTGTTGACGGTTTCATCTGCGGAGAAGGAAAAAAGCACATTGCTTGCGAAGCAAAATGGATTTATCCATTTTCATACGAATCGCGGCTATGACGCTTGGTAAAAAGCAGGACATTGCGTCCTGCTTTTTTATAACCATAATTTATAAAGAGCTTGGCAGTTGCCCTTGCGTTGCATTTTCATAACTCCAAGCAACGATGGTGGCGCTGTCCGTTCCTTTTTCCTGTAGAAACTGCTCTAATGCAGCTTGGACGGCCCCAGGAACTGGCTTTGTAAATAAGTCGTATAGGGCTTTTCCGTTTTCGAAGGGGCGAGAGCCGAACTCCAGTAATCCATCAGTTAATAAAACAATGGTGTTGCGGCCTTCGCGCAGCTCGCGCACACCGGTTGTATAACAAGGGATATCGAGCTCAAACGTGTTAACATGTCCCACCCATTCAAAAAATTGACGTTGATTCATCGCATATTGACCAAGACGAGCGAGGTCTGGGTGCAGAATATACAGCACACAATCCCCGATGGAAAGCCACCATACAAATTGATCCTTGCGAACGGCAAGCAGCAGGGCTGTTTCTCCTGTTGTCTGCTTACAGATGCTGCGAAAAGCAGGAGATGAAAGCAGAGATACAACTTCAGTCTGTATGTGTGAAAAAGCTAAGGAAACAGGCTGTGACAGGATCTCGTTAAATTGTGCTTCGTGTGCGCGCAGTAAATCCAGCAGCACCTCTACACTTTCCGCGCTTGCGTGCGCGTCCATGACGCATGCGAGCTCCCAATCTGCTCCTTCTAAAACAAAGGCGGCGTCTTCATTTTTGTAAGCACCACTTTCCGTGCAGCCGCCGCACACCCCTACATAAACAGCGCCAATTTGCTTTTGTAATATGGTATCTAAGTATAGACCATTTTTGCCGGACCAGTTCCAGGAAGTCATAGGTTTTGCTCCTTTAGGAAATCTTGCATATGCACCATCATGCTGCGGTGTATATCCATGGTTTCGAGTACATTTTCTGTTTCGAGACTGTGATCGCCGCCTTCAAACAAAAGCGTTGTGGCAGCGCTATTTTCAATTGCTTTCCAAATATCTTCGCGAAAAAAAGGGTCTTCCTTACTGATGACGGCGAATGATTGCTTGGATGCAATCGCTTGCTGGACATCGTCTTGGGGAAGTAGCGGCGTCAGCCAAATCCGCGTTGCTTCTGGCAAGTGATGCAGGGCAAGGTGCGCCATGGGAATAGAGCCGATAGATTTGCTGATCATGGTGATACGGGTATATGTTTCTCCCAGCAAGGAGAGGATAGCTTCCCCATCCGCTTGTAACCAAGCATTTCTACTTACTTCGTCCAGCTCTCGAAAAGCAGCGTTATCTTTATATGTATAGTTTACTAGGAGTATATCGTGACCGTTTTCCGCACATAAACCGGTCGGGTAATGAAGTAGCGGCCTTTGCGCCGTATAGCCTAGTCCAGGAAATACAATGCAAAGCTTGTGGCTATTGTCGTGACGGAAAAAAGTGTACGGGATAGTAGAATGGTGCTGCCCTGATAAGTGACCTTCTTCTATGTGCATCATATTCACCTCAATTTTATATAAATCTGAATAAAAAGAATGTTTTAAATTATATCACATGAGGTACTTGTTTGTATGCTATCATCTTGGTAAACTAAATAGTCAGTTTATTATATAAGAAAACTCCCTGATTGCCCGCACTCCGTAACGGAAAGCAATAACGAAGCTTACAAGAAAAAAGTGTTTTAAATAAAGGCTCTTTTCTAAAAGATTGTGGTTTTTAGATAGGTTTCTTTGCTTTAGGTTGGTTGAAGCGAGCAAACTGGAGTAGAAATCAACCACTCCTCACTACTTGTTACATAGCAATAAAGTTTGCGAAAACAGCCTAAATAAAAGAGAGAAACGGGCTACGGTCAGGGTTTAGAAGAAAAAAGGGCTCCAAGGCCGCCATGATGCTAAAAATAAGATTGAAATGAATATAAGAGGATGTGTCGTATGCCAAAGGTTTCTGAGGAATATAAGGAAAGAAAGAGAGAGTTGCTGCTAGAAAGTGCATTGCAATGCTTTTCGGAAAAAGGATATGATGCTACCACAATTGATGATATTGCCGCGTATTCTAAAACGAGCAAAGGGTTTATTTACAACTATTTCAGCAGCAAGGAAGAATTATATATTGCATTGATGGAAGAAAGAACAAGTCGAACGTTTACTGCGCTTCGTGAGCGTTTTGCGACGATTGAAGGTGCGACCGGAAAAATAAAAGAGCTGTTTCGTATGTATCGAGAGGCGAAAGTGGGTCTGCAGTGGCAAGGGTTAATTCGGGTGCATATGGAATTCTGGATTCATTCTGCTCGTCATGAGAATCTCCGCGACATTATGGTGTCGCGCTATAAGTATCAATATCGTGATTTTTTGAAAGAGATCATTGAAGAGGGAAAAGCAAGCGGTGAATTCGAGGCGCATGTTGATGCGACTGTAATCGCCAGCATGTTTTGGGGCATAATTGATGGTTTATCGCTGCATTACTCGGTTATTGGTGACGAATATGAGTATCGCCGTCATTTTATACAAGCAGAACAGATGGTGCTCTTGTATGTAGGAAAAAAGTGAACACACTGCTTGATAAGGAGGAGTATATGAAGAAAAAGGTCCAAGCCTATATGGATATGCTTGCCACGAGCAATTATTTTAACGGTGCTGTGCTTGTCGCACACAAAGAAGATGTATTGCTAAAAGAGAGCTATGGCATGTCTTCCTTTCAATATGAAGTAGCGCATACAACGAAAAGTAAATTTCGCATCGGGTCTTTGACAAAAGCGTTCACGGCGATGGCAGTTTTGCAGCTGCATGAAATGGGAAGGCTTGATATCGATGGTGCTGTCGAGACAGTATTGCCAGATTTTCCGCATGAGCCTGTCACAATTCGGCATTTGCTTCAAAACACATCCGGCATCCCAAATTTTACATCGTTTCCGGCATATTGGGAGCAAAGTATGCGATTGCGGACGACCTTGGAGGCGGTGCTTAGTTCGTTTTGGCATATGCCGCTGGAGTTTGATCCGGGTACCCGCATGAGCTACAGTAATTCCGGCTACCTCCTTTTGACAGCCATTATTGAAAGGGTGTCGGGTATGTCATACGAAGCTTATTTGCGGAGAGAGATTTTCGATGTATTAGGCCTGAAAAACACGGGTGTGGATAATGGGCGACAGATTGTACCATCATTGGCGACCGGTCATACGGTATGGGGCGATGTCATCCACACGGAATTCATCGACATGAGCTTTCCGCTTGGTGCCTATGGTGTATATTCCACAATAGAAGATTTATATATTTGGAGTGAGGCATTGCAAACGAACAAGCTGCTATGTAAAGAACTGCAGGAGGAAATGTTCAAGGCTTCTCATGGTTATGGGCTTGGTTGGTTCATCGAGGGGCGGCAAGCGAGTCATTTTGGTGACATTAACGGATTTGTAAATTATTTTCTGCTGGATTTGGAAAACGAGTTGACTGTAATCGTGTTAAGCAACATTAACATTACACCCGTAATCAGCATCGGCAGGGATTTGAAAAAAATTGTGCTTGGGGAAGAGGTGCGGCCGCTACGGGCGTTCCGCGCGCTCGATCTGCCGATGCTGTATTTGACAGGAGAGTATGGGGCGCTGTCCATCGGCTTTGATGACACGTTGTACGCGATCATTCCAAAAATGTACGGTGTTCCTTACAAATTCCGTTTGTTCCCTGTTGAAGCCACTGAAGAAAGGGTTGTGTGCAAAAGCGATTTCGTGCATGATACGTATGTGTTCGAGCTGGAGATGAGACACGTGCGGGCGGTTACTGTGACAGGACCAGACGGCAGTACAACGAGGTATGAAAAGTGAGGAAGTCCTGAAGGGGCCTAAAATTGGACCGCAGGAGGCCATTATTCTGATATGGATTCTTGTGTGAGCTGGTCTGAGCCTATCTGAGATATTGAAGTGAGGGAAGACGGTGTTTTCTTCCCTCTTTGTCCGTGGTACTATTTCAGTATATATCTTTCTTGTATGATGTTTTGATGATGGAGCGCATGACCGGCGATGATATATGCGATTGCGCGTACGGTAGTTGGATACTCCAAAACCGTGCCGGTTCGCTTCCATGCGTGATCGGGTAGGCACGTCAGTAAGGAACAGGTGCATTGACGGACCGCCGATAGCTCCGCAAGCACATGATGCAACTCGAGCCGGTGGAAGTCTGCGTTCGCTATATAGGCGTCCTCATCGAACGACGGCAGCGGCATTTGGTCGCCACGGGCCACGACAAGAAGACGGTAGCTCATCACGCGCTCCGTATCCGCGATATGTCCGAGCGCCTCCTTTAGGCTCCACTTTCCTACAGCATATCGGTATTCCTCTTGCGCTTTTGATACGTTTTCGACCAAGCGATGTGTGTCTTCTTGTTGCTTCTTTAGAATTTCGAGCAAGTCTCCATCGGGAACGTGTGCGAGGTATCCTGCGAAATATGGATTGTATTCGTTCGATTGCGGGCGTTGAAGCATGATAGTTGCCTCCTTATGCATGATATCTTTTTATAAATATGTTAATTGACATGCATGTTAGACATGGATTACCAAGGTAATGAGAGAATGGAGCCTAGAATAATAGAAATTCCACCAAAGAAAATGGTGAGGATGTGTGCGGAAACGACTTTGGTAAGGAAAAGCCATTCTGAAGAATCTGATAGAAAGAAGTGTTTGTATTGTCTAATCAACGAAGTATAGAACAAAAATTGCGCTCGGATTGTATGAACTGCTTTGGCTTGTGCTGCGTGGCTTTGCCCTACGCAAAATCAGCCGATTTCGCTTTTAACAAAGATAGTGGTACACCGTGCCGGAATTTGCAGTCCGATTTTTTATGTGGTATTCATGACGAGTTACGAAGCAAGGGGTTTCGAGGCTGTGTAGCGTATGAATGTTTTGGTGCTGGTCAAAACGTATCGCAAAACATTTATGAAGGAAAAGACTGGGTGAAGCATCCCGAGCTTGCGAACGAAATGTTTCAAGTCTTTCCTATTGTGCAGCAGCTTCATGAGATGCTTTGGTATATAAAGGAAGCGTTAGAAGCACAAGTAGCGCAAGCGATTCATGATGAATTGCAAATTGCGTTTGAACGTACGGAGCAGCTGACAAAAAAAGCGCCTGCGGAAATCTTGGAAATTGATGTGCCAGGGCATCGCGCATATGTCAATGCATTGCTGCTAAAGGTGAGTGAGCTGCTGCGTCCTAAGCCTACAAATGCGAAGCTTGCGAAACGAAGAGATTTTCTGGGTGCGAAGCTACAAGGTGCGAACTTAAGAGGAGTTAGCTTACGAGGAGCACTATTAATCGCAGCCGATCTGCGCGGCGCGGATTTGCGACAAACCGATGTAATCGGCGCAGACTTTAGAGATGCTGACTTGTGCGGTGCGGATCTGCGCGGAAGCATCTTTCTGACGCAGGCGCAGGTGAACGCGGCAAAAGGGGATACAGCTACGAAGCTGCCACACACGGTCCAAGTGCCGGCACATTGGAAAAAGTGAAGGAAAAAGAAATCATACGAGAGCGAATTTGGTGGTGAACAGCGGTGAAAGATAAAAGCATATTGACGGCTGCATTTTTTTCTTCCTTCGGGAGCACGATGTACTTTATCATTGTCGCTTGGATTTTATATGAGTTAACCTCCGATGCAACTTACACAGGATTGATGGTAGGTTTCGGATTTTTGCCAGGCGTGTTTATGAATCTCGTGTTTGGCGTATGGGCGGACCGCGCCAATCGGAAAACGTTAACGATTTTGGCAACCGGTATTATTTTGCTGTCTATTACAGCCTTATGGGGTGCGATGCTCCTTGATGTAATACAGCCCTGGATGCTGATTGCTGTACATATGAGTGTCCAAACCTTCGCTTCCTTATTTCGGACGGCACAGCAGGCATTCATTACGGAGGTATATGAGAAAAAAGAGATTCCAAGAATCTTTAGCCACCAGGGCTCAGCCGTCTCGGTGGGCGGTTTAATCGGCACAAGCTTTGGCGGCTTTGCGCTGCATTGGTTTTCAGCAGAAGGTGCAGTTGGTATTGTATTGGGATCGTTTTGTATTACGCTCCTTTGTCTTGGTATGGTGTCGTATGAATTGAAGGAGCGGGCTTATCAGCCTGCATCGGTATTTCGTGATTTGACTGACGGCTTTCGCTATATTCACCGCGTGCCCCTTATGTACAGTTTACTAGGACTTATGTTTGTCGGACAGCTTGTGGTACATACAACGGCGGGCATGCTGTCCGTATATACTAGCGCTCGTTTACATGGAGATGCGGCACTGTATGGCATCTTGGAAAGTGCTGCTTCGTTAGGGGCAATTGTCGCCGGGGTGACAGCTACGTTCTATTTATATAAAGTAAAATATCATGTTCCGTTTTTCGCATTGTTGATAACAGCACTGGGCTTGCTTGGGATGGCTATTTTCAAGGAACCGGTGATTGCGTTTGGGTGCATATTTATAATCGGTCTTGGCACGACCTGGCTGCGCGTTTTAATGCAGTCTGTCCAGCAGATTGCCACAGAACCAGCCTTTTACGGCAGAATGGCTGCGACAAGGCAAACAATCAATCAAACCTCGGTGGCAATTGGTGCGCCCGTTTTAGGTGTAATTGCTGACGGATACGGTGTGCAGTATTCATATGCCGCTTTACTCGTACCAGTGCTTCTATTGGGATTGATGAGTTTACGTATCGCCAAGCGGCGTGATTTCTCCGCCGTTATTTCGTCCGTTCTGCCAAAGGAGTCAGATCAAGGGTACCATAAGTCCATGTCGTAACCCTAGCTTTGTTTTCTGTTTAGCTATTAATAACAATGGAAAGCTTATAGTTTACATGTTCGTTGAGCCCAACTAAAAAACGGTCAAGCTCTTCGTGAGAGGGAAAGCGGCATTCCAGCAAATAGCACCCATCTCCGCTGATTTTAAAATTGTTAACGATGTAGGGCTGTGTTTGAAGAAATGCAAGGTAGGGCTGATGATGAACATTTTTTGTGTATATATGTAGAAAGGTATGAACAGGCAGACCTAGCTTTTTGTGGTTCACTTTAATGGTATAGTTCTCAATGATGCCTTCGTCTTCTAGCTTCAAAACGCGCGTGGAAGCGGCTTGACCAGTAAGATGAACCTTTGCGCCAAGCTCCTTCATCGTTATACGTCCATTGTTTGATAATTCTTCGATAATTTTTTTGTCAGTAGCATCGAGCATTTTGAAACTCCTTTCAACATTCAAGTAGATGGAGGAAAACTCTTGATTTTGTCTATGTACCTGTTCCTCTTCTTTATATTATCTTATAGAAGAAGCAAATGAAAAGGAGGAAGTGCTTATGCAAATACGACAAATTCGCAATGCGACGCTTGTGTTAGAATACGGTGGTAAGAGGTTTCTGGTTGATCCATTTTTTGCGGGACAGGGAACCATACCGGCATTTCCAAATACGCCAAATCAAGATAAACAAAATCCGCTGGTGGGGCTGCCAGTTGCTGCAGAAGAGCTAGTGAAGGTGGATGCGGTGTTTGTGACACATTTGCACCTTGATCATTTTGATGATGTAGCGAAGCAAGTATTGCCAAAGGATATGCCTATTTATACGCAAAATGAAGAGGATGCGGAAGCAATTCGGAAAGATGGTTTTGCTCATGTACAGTCCTTTGAACATGGTGTGCAAATCGGAGATGTTCTCATTGCAAAAACAGATGGTCAGCACGGCACAGGCGAAATTGGTAGGATGATGGGTAATGTTTCTGGTATTGTGTATAAGCATCCCGATGAACAAACTTTATATATAGCAGGTGACACGATTTGGTGCGATGACGTACAGGAAGCGCTAGAAGCGCACAATCCTGGGGTCATTGTGGTAAATGGCGGGGCTGCACAGTTCCTGCAAGGTGACCCGATTACGATGACAAAAGAAGATATCTATCAAACATATGAAGCAGCTCCGCAGGCGACAATTGTTGTATCGCACATGGAGGCGCTGAATCACTGTTTGTTAACAAGGGCGGAGCTGAAGAGCTTTATGGCGGAAAAAGTGCTGTCACAACGTGTGGTTGTGCCGGAAGATGGGGAAGTTTTGCAATTTTAGATACGTAAAGGCTCTTTTCTAAGAGCTTGTTGTTTTCAGATAGGTTTCTTTGGTTCAGATTGGTTGGAGCGGAAGGTGCGAGACTCCCGCGGGAGCAGCAGGTCCACAGGCTGTAAGGCGAGGAGGCTCAACGTATGCCCCGCGGAAATCAACCACTCGCACATAGCAACAAAGTTTGCGAAAACAGCCTAAGTAAAAACAATCTCCTTTTGAATCGGGAGATTGTTTTTTTCTATGAAGTCAAAGGTGACAGAAAAAGGATAGTGGAGTTGATGTAGAAATACATTACAACAGAATCAACATTTGCAAATCATTAAATGGTTGCCGTCAGGGTCTTTAAATTGAAACCAATGGTTATGCTCGATGTTGGTTGTGATTTCAATGTTTTTGCTTTTCATATACGTATAGGATTGTTCTATATCATCTGTGTTCAGATGAAAAGGCGGGATTTTGAAAACATGCTCCTCCGCATATATTTTGCTGTCTAACACGATGCTTGTTCCTTTCATAGGCACTATGTACAAATGACCGAATAATATTTCACCGTCTGCTGGTAAACCTAATAGATCACAGTACCAATCACGAGCGTCTCTAATGTTACGTACCGGGATAAACACAGTACCGATTTGATTTAAAACAGGATGCATCGCTTACCTCCCTATGTTAGCCTTATAGGTTTATTTTGACACAATACCAAGCTTTTTTAATATATTTTAACATAAATTACCTTTTCATGGGGGTACAATGAAAAAAGATGTACCTGCATATAAAAAACGAGTACAGCATCGCAAAGATCCTATACTCGTTTTTTATACGTTTTCAATTGCTTGAAAAGCTATGTGTTATTTACTTTCCACACGAATCGGTGTGATGTCAAGTAGTACCTTGGTGAAGGAGTAGTCATCACGCTGACCGTCTGTGTTTGTCCAGTAGCCGTTTGTTTCTTTGCCCTTGCGGAATGTTAACTCAAAGCCTTTACCATTTTCAAAGCTGTAGCTTGTGATTTTGTCAGTGCCGGCATTGTCTACAAGGTCATAGGAGACGAATTGCTTCAACGTATTGTGCGGTGAGAAGACGCCGCCATTTGGTGCCACTTTTGTATCAGCGTATTCGTAGCCCTTTGTTTCATATTTTTTCGGGTTAATGGCAATTGCTTTTGTCTCCGGATTTACTGTATCGCCCGGTTTAATGAAAGATAGAGAAATATCTTGGTAGTTGCTCGCTTTTTTTGCTTTTACATTTGCTAAATCTATGAGTGTAACGCCGCCGCGACCAACTACTTCAATTGTTTTTGCTTCATTGCGAACAACCATCGCTGTATCTTCGTCTACGCCGTAAGAAAGCTGTGCTTTGTTACCTTTTTCATAAGCTGTTGCGATAAGTCTGCCTAGTCTTGCTTTGTTGTCAAAATGCTGGTCAATAATGCCGTAGCGGAAGAAGCCAAGACCGCGTTCTAAGTAAGCAGGACCGCCTTCTTGCTGCGTCATGCCGTCGTATTGATTTGTAAAGCCGTTCATCAGTGCGCCGTAGCTGTCGCCGCCTGCTAGCATGACATCGCTCATGATGGCTGCTCCTGCGCTCGTGCCGCCAAGCACCCCGCCGTTTGCATACATATCCCAAATTGCGTTTAACACTTTGGAGTCGGAGCCGTCGTCGTTGCGAAGAGATCCAGTAATTAACGTTTGGTCACCACCCACGAACCAGATGCCGCCAAGACCTTTGATCTTATTTGCAAGCTCGTCGCTGTTCATATTGCTTTTCCATGCAGATTCATTTTCTGGTGTACCTTTAAAGTCATGATTGGAGATTGGTAAAATTTCAATGTCCTCCGCTTTAAAGCCATATGAAATCAAATCTTGTTTAAAGGCATTAGAAGAAGAAAGACGGTTACTTGCAGCTGGGACAATCCCAATTTTTCCTTTCGCAAGGGAGGTAAATGCATCGTACACAGCCCGGTTTGTACTGCCTAGTGCGCCGCCTGCGATAACGAGATTTCCTTTAATATCTGTGCGGTTTGTTGATTGTACTTTAAAGTCAGATGGCTTGTAGTTTTTCGTTACAGAAGCATCCGGTTTAAATTCCATAATGGTTGGAATGAGATCTAACGAAACATGTGCAACGGAATAATCATCTTTTTGTCCGTCTGTGTAGCCCCAATAGCCGTTTGTTTTCTCCGTTTTGCGGAATACGGCTTCATAGCCGATGCCTTTGCTGTCATATAAATAGCTGCTTACAGATTGGGCTGAAGAATTGTCAACAAGTGAGTAGGACAGATAATTTTTCAGCTTGCCGTAAGGTGTAAAGACACCTGTAGCCGGACGAGGTGCGAAGGAATAGTATTCATAGCCTTTTGTTTCGTCCTTGTTTGGAAACTCGAATGTTTTTGTATCGTAGTGCACTTTATCACCAGGTGCTAGATAGCTAACATCGATATCCGCAATACCGTTGCGAGGCAGTTTACCTTTTGTGAACTTTTTCGTTTTCATTTTGCTAACATCTACAACAGCCAAACCGCTGCGTCCGACAACTTCGATTGTGTTTGTTTTATTATCAACGACCATTGCTGTGTCTTCATCAACGCCGTATGCAAAGTTTGCCGCCTTGTTTGTTTCGTATTCATGTGCTGTCATGGCAAGGCGCAGCAGGCGAGAACGCTCGTCCACGTGCTGATCGACAATGCCGTGTTTAAAGAAGCCAAGTCCTTTTTCAATGTATACCGGCGCATATTCCTTATCTGTTGTTGTCTCTTCTGTAACAAAGCCCGCTCGCAATGCCCCAAGGCTGTCACCGCCTGTAATCATCACATCGCTCATGATGGCCGCTCCGGCACTGGTACCACCAAGCACGGCGCCATCTTTGTAAATATCCCAAATCGCGTCAAGTGCTTTAGAATTGCTGCCGTCATCGTTGCGAAGCGAAGAAGTAATGCGAAGCTGATCGCCGCCAACAAACCAAATCGCCGTATAATTCTTGAGCTTGTCCACAAATGCAGCGTTGTTCACATTTGCTTCCCAAGTGGATTCATCTTCTGGCGTATCGGAAAAATCATGATCAGAAATTTGTAAAATATCAATCTTGCTTTCACTGATGCCGTAGCTTTGCAAATCTTTTTTAAAGTCTTTAGAAGAGCGAAGCTTACCACTGGCTGCCGGAATAATCCCGATTTTACCTTCACCGGCTCGCTTGATAAAAGCTTCATAGATTGCTTTGTTCGTTGCGCCCACGGCACCGCCGGCGATAACGAGACTTCCCTTAATGTCATTGCTTTCGGCTTTGACAGGCGCCCCAAGCGGCGTTAATAATGCCAAGCAGGCGGCAATGGAAATAATGTTGCGTTTCATGCATGATCCCCCTTTAATATGATTACGATATATGCGCACGGACCGTGAACGAAAAGGTGCAACGTCCGTAACAGCTGATTTAGTTGAACCTATTATACAAGAGGAAGAAGTAATAGAATAGTATAATTTTTAGAAAATTCTAATTTATATATTGCGATTTTTAAGCTTTGGATAAGCTTATTTTTTATGAAAATACAAGCAAAGACAGGGACACTTGAATATGTTATAGCTATGGGTTCATATAAATGCATTTCGTATCACATGTAGCTCTTATTATATGTGAATTAGGTGAATTGCTCTATTAGGTGAATATGCATTTATATGGCAGGTTCATATTATATGAAAATAATATTAGATATGTACCAAATTTTTGATTATATCAAGTATAGAGGTGAATTTATGGCAATTGTAAATCGCTATTCCACCACAACAAATGGTGGACTCGCTATCACCGGCAATACAGTGGGGCTTAGTAAGCTTGCCAACGCGAACCAGGCCGGAGATGTTCATGCAATCGGTGCTTTTACTACAATCAATACGGCCCAGCAAGTACCGACGTTTCCAGCCGGTACGACGCTCAATTATACAAGCAATAGTTCGTCGGCCATTTTAACTCTCCCTGCAGGAAGTACGGTGTTATATGCGGAGCTGGTATGGGGCGGGAATTATTTATCGCGCGATCAAAATATATCAGCTGTTTTAAACAATCCAATCACTTTTCGCTCTCCCGCTGGATTTTTCAATATAACCCCTGATTCCACGACCGCAAGTAACCTTGTGACGGGTAGCAGTCCACAAATTGGTTTTTATGTTCGTTCAGCGAACGTCACAACCATTGTGCAAAACGGCGGGACCGGCACGTATACAGCAGGATCTGTACCGGGACTTGTGGATCCTTTGGAAGCATCAAATGGTGTGGTGAATCATTCTGGATGGACACTGCTTGTTGCCTATCAAAATGGAGCGGAACCCGCACGGAATTTAAATATATACGTGGCAGGTAATATTGTTTCGGGAAGTACAGGCACATCTGATATTGTTGTATCTGGATTTTTGACTCCTACAGCAGGGCCGGTTAGTGGTCGTCTGTTTTTAAGTGCGGGCGAGGGTGATGCTGTTATCAACGGTGACCAGGCTTTATTCGGTCCGAATTTAAGCTCGTTAACAGCTCTGTCGGGACCCAATAATCCTGTTAACAACTTTTTTGCATCGCAAATTAATAACTCAGCAGGAACTCTTGATACAACGGGTACGTTTGGAAGCCGCAACCAAAATGCGCAGAGCGGCACCAATATTTCAGCGGGCAGACAGAGCTGGGACATTACGGCTGTGGATGTATCACCATATTTGGCGAATTCCCAAACAACGGCCGCCATTCGTCTCCGTACGTCTGGAGATACGTATGCGCTCAATACGGTTGGTATTCAAATCAATATTAACGCTCCTAATATATTTCCAACGAAAAGCGTCAATAAATCTGTCGCAAAAATCGGAGATGTTCTGACATACACCATTACAGTTCCTAACACAGGTAATTTACCGGCGAACAATGTGATTTTGACGGATGTACTACCGAATGGTCTGGCGTTCGTGCCAGGTAGTGTAACCGTCAATGGTACGGCTCAGCCTACAGCCAATCCGGTGTCTGGAATTAACTTAGGAACGATTGCAAACGGCGCAACACGAACGATCGTGTTTCAAGTAACTGTCGTCAGCTATCCCACGCCAAATCCTATCGCTAATCAGGCAAACGTTAATTATCAATATACACCGATAGCCGGTCAAACCTTAAATGGAACAGGTACGAGCAATGCTGCGACAACAACTGTCAACAAGGCAATCATTGAAGCAAGCAAGTCGGTTGATCGGACGTTCGCTACCATCGGAAATAATTTGACGTATACCATTACACTTAGAAATACAGGAAACATTACCGCCAATAATATTGTATTGACTGACGCCATTCCATCAGGAACGGTTTTTGTACCGGGCAGCGTGACGGTTAATGGAGCAGCGCAACCTGCTGCTAATCCTGCGACGGGCATTAATGTGCCGTCGATTGCAGCCGGTGCTGTGGCCACGGTCACGTTTCAAGTAAATATTCCCTCTGTCCCTGCAATCAACCCGGTCGTAAACGCCGCAAATGCTTCTTTTCAATATACGCCGATTACAGGCGAACCTGCGATTACAGAAAGCACAGCTACAAATAATGTTTCCACACAGATTAATGATGCTACCGTTACCATTAATAAAACAGTCAACCGTAGTTTTGCCGATATTGGAGATGTGTTAACCTATACGCTTCTTTTCACAAACAGTGGAAACGTACCGGCTAATAATGTGATTTTGACTGATGCGACTCCAGCAGGTACAACATTTGTTCCAAACAGTGTATTTGTTGATGGTGTGCAACAGTTCGGTGTAAATCCAGCAAATGGGATTAATATTGGTAGTGTATTAAATAATGGCACAAAAACGGTACGATTCCAAGTCACCGTCCAGTCTACTGGCGTCGCAACAAACAGTGGATCCGCTACGTATCAATATACAGTTGATCCAAATCAACCACCACTGAGTAAAAATGCCACATCTAACACAGTCAGCACACAGGTGAACAATGCGAATATTACAGTCACGAAAGCAACAGACCGTGCTTTCGCTACCCTAGGGGATGTGATTACGTATACGTTGAACGTGACAAACAGCGGAAACACAGCAGCAAACAATGTCGTACTGCAGGATGGTATTCCAGTAGGAGTCGCGTTCGTGCCAAATAGCGTATTCATAAATGGCTCGCAGGTAGCAGGAGCAGATCCAGCGCTTGGCATCGATATTGGGACCGTTCCGTCAAGCACAAATATGACAGTGACGTTTCAGGTGACGGTAACGTCGATTCCACCGCTGAATCCGCTGATGAACATGGGGAATGCGACATACAACTATACAGTCGATCCGCAACAACCACCTATATCCAAAACGAGCACCTCAAACTCGGTGCAAACAACGATTAATGATGCGACCCTAGTCTTAAATAAAAAAGTAGATAAGACGCTTGTTGTGACAGGAAATGAGCTGACATATACAATCACGCTTACCAATCAAGGAAATGTGCAGGCGTTCAATGTATTTTTTAGCGATGCTGTACCACCGGGAACCGTTCTTGTGCCAAACAGCGTTGTGGTGAATGGTGTGACGCAGCCGGGAGCGAATCCATCAGGCATCACAATAGGCAGTATTGCAGCAGGTGGTACGGCACAGGTGTCGTTCACCGTACAGGTCGTAAGCATACCGACACCGAATCCGATTCCGAACGCAGCTTCTGCTTCCTACAATTTCAGCGTTGATCCAAACCAAGCACCTGCCTTTGAAACAGCGTCATCTAATACCGTCCTCACACAGGTTACGGATGCAGATGTTGTGGTGGTAAAAACAGCCAATCAAGCTACTATTAATGTAGGTGAAGTGCTGACATATACGGTGACGCTGACGAACAATGGTACGGCAGCGGCTGAGGCGCCGCAATTTACGGACGTATTGCCGCCCGGGCTTACTTTTGTAGCCGATAGTTTCACAATCAATGGTGTACCACAGCCTGGTGTGGATCCGGCAGGTCCGGTATTACTGAGCGATATTCCGGTAGGCGGAAGCGTCACGATTACCTTCCAGGCAACAGCGACAAGTATTCCGGCGGTTAACCCAACTGTTAATACTGCTTCTATCACGTATAATCCCTCTTTGCCTGAAACAGCTAGTAGCAATCCGCTTGCGACGCGAATCAACACAGCGATTGTTACGGCGCAAAAGAGCGCGAGCGCAGCGATTACCGATGTGGGTCAAACCCTCACGTACGCGATTAAGCTCACAAACAGTGGAAACGTAGCAGCTGATAATATCGTGGTAACAGATATTATTCCGGCAGGCACATCGTTTGTTCCGAATAGCTTCAATATCGGTGTGGTACCACAGCTTGGCGCTAACCCCGCCACGGGTGTTCCAATCGGAAGCCTCCCAGCAGGGGGTGTCGTAAATGTTACCTTCCAGGTCGTTGTAAATACGATTCCAGTATCAAACACATTGTCCAATTTCGCGGCAGCCACGTATCAATATACGTTCGATCCGACAAGACCGCCGGCCAGCGGCAGTGCGACGACAAACACGGTTGTCACCGAGGTACGAAACGCGACGCTTGTGCTGGATAAGTCTGTAGATGCAGCATATGCGGACGTTGGGCAGGTTGTAACGTATACGACGACGCTTACGAATACGGGAAATATTATAGCTAATGCAGTTACCTTTAGTGACAGCATCCCAGCTGGTACTGTATTCAACGCTGGTAGTGTACTTGTAAATGGTGTACCACAGGCAGGAAATCCGCAAGCTGGCTTTTCTATTGGTTCTATTGCGCCAGGTGCAACAACGACAGTCATATTTACGGTTACAGTCACAGCCATTCCGACGCCTAATCCGATTCCAAATACAAGCCGCGCGACGTATCAGTATACACCGGATGCAACGACAATTTCGGCGACGGCCGTTTCGGATACGGTCACAACACAGGTCAATCGCGCCATATTGACAGCCGTAAAGCAGGTAAGTAATACGGTAGCCGATGTAGGCACTGTTTTGACCTATACAACCCAAATTACTAACACAGGAAATGTCGCGGCCACAGGCGTGATATTCACTGATGCAATTCCGGCTGGAACGGCATTTGTGCCGAACAGTGTAGTAGTAAATGGCACACCGCAGCCCGGTAATCCAGGAGCGGGAATTAATATTGGGACAATTGCGCCGGGCGCGACATACACGGTAAGCTTCCAGGTTACCGTCATCACATTGCCTGCGTCTCCGATTCAAAATAGCGCGAATGTGGCGTATGCGTATCAAGTGAATCCGCTTGGGCCTTCTGTGCCAGCATCGACAACGAGCAATACAGTCTCTACCCAAATTAATACCGCAGTGGTAACAGCGACCTTGAGCGTTAATGAGGCAACCGCCTCAATCAATGACATTTTGACGTATACAATTGCATTAACGAATAATGGGAATGTCAATGCTACTAATGTTGAGTTCACCAGTGGTAATCCACCAGGAACGGTCTTTGTATCAGGTAGCGTGATTATCAACGGAGTCGCACAACCAGGTGTTGATATCACGAATTTTGCCACGGTAGCAAGTATTGCACCAGGAACGACTATTTTGGTGACTTATCAGTCCCAGGTGACAAGCATACCTCCTAGTAATACGGTAGTGGATACAATTATAGGTACGTATCAGTATGTAGTAGGTGCCGGTCAGTCCATTGTGACAAAACCGTTCACTTCCAATAGTGTAACGACACAAATTATCGAAGCGATCGTGACCGGACAAAAGGTGGTTAGCTCCACATTTGCAAAGCTCAATGATACACTCATATATGAAACAATTCTTACAAATACGGGAAATGTTGTTGCCAACAATCTCGTTTTCACAGACCTAATTCCACAAGGAACGACGTTTGTCGGGGACAGTGTTTCTATCAATGGTGTACCGCAGTCTGGCTTGAATCCAGCAAGCGGAATTCCATTTGGGCCACTAGCACCGGAGGCAACAGTAGCGGTTTCCTTCCAGGTGACGGTTACAAGTGTACCTGCGGTCAATCCAATTCCGAACAGCGGAACGTTTACGTACAGCTTTGAGCGCGGCGGTACTATTGCAAGAAGCGGAAGTACGAACACGGTGTTTACGCAGGTTAATGATGCGACAGTCGTTTCCATTAAAGAAGGAGCTGTTAATAACGGTGTGTTGCGGACTTCTGCAACGAACGCGGCGACGATTGGGGATACAATCACGTATACGGTGACGTTGACAAATACAGGTAATGTGCCGGCGAATAATAGTGTTCTCACAGATATCCTGCCACCAGGAACGACTTTTGTACCAAACAGCATTACAATTAATGGTGTGCAGCATCTTGGCATCAATCCGGCTAATGGCATTACAATTGGCACCATCGATGCGTTTGCGACAGTGACTATTTCCTTCCAAGTGCAGGTTGTATCTGTACCAAGCATCAATCCCATCATCAATGCAGCTTCCACTGTCTATAACATCAGAGTTAATCCAGATCAGCCGCCGGTCGTGCAAACATCTGTCAGCAACCCTGTTACGACGCAAATCAATCAAGCGATTCTTTCCGCAACTAAGGCTGCAAATCTCACATTTGCACAAATTGGCGAGCCCATTCTATATACGATTACTCTTTCCAATACAGGAAATGTTGCGGCAAATAATATTACAGTGACAGATATAATTCCAAGCGGAACAGCATTTGTACCAAACAGCGTCCGGGTGGGAGGCGTGACACAGCCAGGGTCAGATCCTGCGGTAGGTATTCCTGTTGGCACCCTTGCCGCTAATGACTCTGTGTCTGTCACCTTCTTTGTTAATGTGACAACATTGCCGACACCGAATCCCATTCCGAACCAAGCGCAAGTGTCTTATGACTTTGTTGTTGATCCAGCGAGGGCACCAGTAGCCGCGACAACTTCTTCTAATACGGTATTTGTGACAGTAAACAATGCCAATGTACAGGGTGTGAAGAGTGTTGATAAAGCATTCGCGACAATTGGTGATACAGTGACATATAGCTTCGTGCTGACAAATACGGGTAACGTGTCTGCAAATAATATTACGCTTACTGATAGTATTCCAGCAGGCTTAGCGTTTGTACCAAATAGCGTCACTATCAATGGCACAACACAACCAGCAGCGAGTCCGAGCGTGGGAATTTCCGTGCCGAGCATCCTTGGCGGCGCGACTGCAACGGTAAGTTTTCAAGCGGTAGTAACAGGTGTTCCCACTCCGTCCACTGCAACAAATACAGCCTCTATTTCCTATAATTATGTTGTTACACCTGGGCAGCCTCCTGTTGCGGGAAGTTCGCAAACAAATGCGGTTTCCACGGAAATTCGTGAAGCGACCATTACAGCTGTGCAAAGTGCTACACGGGTGGCATCGGTCGGCGATACGATTACGTATACAACTGTATTAACCAATATAGGAAACGTGACAGCCATAAATCCGTTTTTCATGAACATTGCACCTTTGGGAACGGCGTTCGTACCGAACAGTGTGACTATCAATGGCGTTCCGATAACGTTCGATCCCGCGAATGGATTCAATGTAGGAGATATTCCTGTGGGAGGAAGTGTGACGGTTTCGTATCAAGCTACCGTTATTTCAATTCCGCCTGGAGGTATTATTCCAAATACGAACTTCACTTCCTACACATTCGTTGTCGATCCAGCCACTGCACCGGTCACAAAAGTGGTCACAGCGAACGAAGTCACCACGACAGTCGTGGATGCGACTCTTGTTATCAACAAAGCGGTGAATCGTACGCTTGCCAGGGTTAATGATATTCTAGCGTACACGTTCACCATCACAAATACGGGTAACGCGAATGCGTCAAATGTTGTATTTACTGATTTGATTCCACAAGGAACAGCGTTTGTGCCGAACAGTTTGATTATCAATGGAGCAATCAACAATATAAATCCTGCGGGCGGTGTGAATTTGGGAATGGCTCCTACGGGCGGCAGCATTTCCTTGAGCTTTGAGGTGACAGTGACAAACATTCCTGCGGTGAACCCGATTCCAGACAGCGCCACCCTTTCTTATCAGTTCATAAAAACGGCGCAGGATCCGCCAGTATCGCGCACCGCTTCCTCTAATACAGTGTTCACGACGGTTACGGACGCTATCGTTCTTTCCAATAAAACTGTGAATACTACCCAGGCGGCGATTGGCGATGTATTAACGTATACGATCACCTTGACGAATGAAGGAAACACAGTAGCTAATGATGTTACCCTTACAGACACCATTCCAAGCGGTACTGTATTTGTACTTGACAGTGTGACTGTTAATGGTATTTCGCAGCCGGGCGTAACTCCTGCCAATGTGAACGTAGGAACTCTTGCGGCACTCGGCACGGCAACAGTGTCGTTTCAGGTGACGATTACAGGCAGTACAGCTGTATCCAACATGTCTGCAACAAATTATACGTTCCAAACGGACCCGCTCAATCCGCCCATTTCACAAACATCTCTCAGCAACATGGTGACGACGCAAGTAAACTTAGCGCAATTGTCCATCACCAAGTCAAGCTCGGTGGAATTCGCCGATATTGGCACGACGTATTGGTATATGTCCAACATTGTCAATACTGGAAACACTACTGCCAGCAGCATTAGGTTCACTGATATTGTAGACGATGACTTGATCTTTGTACCGAACACGTTGTTCGTAAATGGAGTGTTATTCCCAGGTGACCCGAACACTGGTATCGACCTTGGCAGCTTGGCACCAGGTGCTGCGGTGCATGTCCTGTTCAGCGTCCGAGTCATCAACTTCCCGGTTGTGAATCCGATTCCGAACGTGAGCAACGCTACATTCAGCTACACGGGAGATCCGGCTAAACCACCTGTACAGGGAAGCACTACTTCTGGCACAGTCCTCGTTCAAATCAACCGTGCGAATATCGTTGCGGAAAAATCGGTAACACCTGCGTTTGCCAACATAGGCGATACGTTAACGTACACGATTCCGCTGACCAATACAGGAAATGTCAACGCATTGAACGTCATTGCCACGGATAACCTGCCAAGCGGCATCACATTCGTGGACGGTACGCTGCAGGTAGATGGTGTGCCGCAAGCCGGAACACCGGCGAATATTGCTGTGGGCGTCATTGCACCAGGGGCAACTTCAACCATCACCTTCCAAGTGACTGTAACAGCACTGCCATCTGCTAATGACGTTGTGAATACAGTCGGTGTGTCCTATACGTATCGGGTAAGTCCGATCGGCGCATCCTCGTTGCGAACCACAACATCTGGGCCGGTGACGGTACAGGTGAACAATGCAAATCTTGTAGTTGTAAAAGAAGCAGACTTAGCCTTTGCAGATATTAACAGTACCATCACGTATACGATTACGATTACGAATACAGGAAACACCCCTGCAAATCAGGTGATATTCACCGACTTGCTTCCGCCGGATACAGCACTGGTGAACGGCACCCTTACAGTTGATGGTGCACTTGTTTCTGGTAATCCAGGAGCGGGATTAGAGCTGGGAACCATTGCGCCAGGACAGAATGTAATCGTCCGATTCGGCATCACACCAACGGGGATTCCGCAACAAAATCCAGTATTGAATACGGCAAATGCACAGTATAGATATACGGTAGATCCGACTGCTCCGCAAGTGTCGGCTTTGGCAACGTCAGGACAAACGCAAACAAGAATTAACACAGCCATTTTAGGAGCTGTCCAAATTGTTGATAAAGCAACTGCGCAAGTAGGAGATACGCTAACGTATACTGTTACGGTAACAAACACGGGCAATACAGTAGCACAAACGGTTTTCTTGTCTTCATCGAGCAACCCGAGCACGTCTTTTATTCCAGGTAGTGTCACGGTAAACGGTGTAGCTAATACGAACGCTGATGCCCGAACGGGAATTGCCTTGCCTGATTTACAACCAGGTGAGAGCGCACAAGTTACGTATCAAGTGGTGATTACGTCAGCACCGGCGAATGCATTAGTGCGCAACAATTCGACGACAAATTATCAATATGTGGTTGATCCGCAAGCATTGCCAGTACCGGGTAACGCAGCGTCTAATATTGTCACAACATCTATTGATCAAGTGGTTCTAGGCATTACGAAAACAGCGGACGTTGTGCAGGCGCGAATTGGTGATACGATTACGTATCGAGTGATTGCAAACAATCCAAATACGTTTGTAATTATGAATCCTATATTCCGTGACGTTCTTGTTCCTGAGCTACAATTTGTTGAAAACTCTGTGAGAGTGAATACTGTACCTGTTCCAGGTGCTAATCCAATTAATGGTTTCCAAATTGCTGATATCCAGCCAAATACCTCTACTACAATCACATTTCAAGCGGTGGTCATCGTCGAACCGGCTCAAGATCAATATGTGAACGTAGTGAGTATTTCGTTCATGTACCGTCCAACACCGACTGACCCAATCATTTCGCAAACGAACACAAGTAATCCGAGCACAGTCACTTATCAAGCACCATTACCGACGTTATTGGGTGTCACTAAAACATCGGATGTGAGCGAAGCGTCTCTAGGGCAAACAATCGTTTATACAGTTCGTGTGGAAAATGCGGCAACTATTCCAGTTACAAGCGTGTTCTTCCGTGACTTACTCACACCAGAGCTTGCTTTCAATGAAGGAAGCGTGACACTTAACGGAGAAGCGTTTACGGACTTGAATCCGATCGCCGGCTTCACAATTGATACGTTAGCCGCCGGAGAAACCGCTATTATCACTTTTTCGGCAACTGTTACTGCAGAACCAGAGGATGAAAGCTTTGATAATACAGCGACTGTCACGTACACGTATCAGCCGTCCGGTGTAATCGCGCCAATTCCAGGAACGACGAGAAGCAATTCGAATAGCGTCAATTATGTGCAGTTCCCGTTACCAGTCGTAATAAAAACAGCAAACGTATCCAGTGCGACTGTGGGAACAAGGTTCACGTACACGGTCAGCATTCAAAACGTACTAGAATTCCCTATAACAGAGGTGTTCTTCCAAGATCCACTTCCACCAGAGCTAGACTTTGTAGAAGGAACAGTTCGTGTAGACGGTGCAGAGTTTGGAACTGCTAGTCCTGTAGCAGGATTTACAATTGGTACAATCGCTGCACAAGATACAGTAGCAGTAAGCTTTGATGTCACTGTTGTGAGTGGGTCGGAAGATGAGGATATTGCAAATACAGCAACACTGTCGTTTGTATATCAACCACCTGGTAGCGTTGCAGCTCGAGGCACAGCAGAAAGTAATACAAATATTATTCCATTCGAACAAGTGCCGCAACAGGTCACGTTACGGAAGCGGGCGGACAGAAGTAGTGCTAGAAGAGGGCAAACTATTGTGTATACCGTTGATATTATTAATCCAAACACAGTTCCATTGACGAAAGTGATTTTCCAGGATACACCGCCGCAAGGAACAGAGTTTATCATCAATTCTGTAACTGTCGATGAAGAGCCTTTGCCAAACGTCAACCCAATACAAGGAATATACCTTTCTGACATTGCACCTGGCGCAACCGTAACAGTCAGCTTTTCTGTAAGGGTTGTTGCTGTACCGCCGCGGTTTGTCTTCCTTAACACAGCTAATCTATCTTTCATACTCGGTTCATCATCAAATCGACAAACCGTACAAAGCAATACAAACATTATTTCGTATCCGCAACCGACACAATCGCCGCAACCGCTTTGCCGACCAGTATATCCGCGCTGTTAAATCCAAAATCCCCAGGGGCGTCCCAGGGGATTTTATATGATGTGACAAATGAAATAATTAAGATTAGAATCATCGCGACTGATTTTTGTTTAGATGATTTAGAAAGAGGCTAGCGTTTTTGGTAATCTGCTGTTTTTCTCTAAATTTCATAATGGTCGCAATACGCATTGTAAAGCGAGGAAACCTTCATGTAAAAGTCAGCTGTTACTTCCGCCCAAAATCAGCCTTAATTTCACCAAGCTGTGCGGTATCCCATTTGATAATTTTATTGGGATAGGTGTTTTCACGCAGCCATTTCTCTGCACGCTCCACCATTGTCCACACCTGTTCGGTACCGGCATCGCGGCGCAGTGTGGTGTTTGCTTTTTTATTGCGTACCCAAGCGAGTGCCGTTTTAGAGTCCGTGTAAATGGTTTTTGCTGAGCCTTGTTTTTTCAGCATGCTAAGTGCATGCACGATTGCTAAAAATTCACCGATATTATTTGTACCAAGAATAGGACCAAAATGAAAAAGTACTGCCCCTGTTTTGGTATCAACACCTTTGTATTCCATCATACCTGGATTGCCGCTGCAGGCAGCATCAACGGAAATGCTGTTTTCGTCAATAGCAATCGGTTCCGTTGCTTTTGCTTTTGGCTTGCTTGCAGTTGTTGCAGTACCGTTAAAGGCAGCTTGTGCCTCCGCCAGCGTTGGAAATGATTTGAAGCGAGCGCCAGTAAATCCTTTTGTTTGTGCCTCACATTCCGCCCATGTGTTGAAAATGCCTGTTTTTCGTCCCTTCCAGACGACATAGTATTTTTTAGCAGCCATAATATTCTCCTTTAGATATAGTCCTTTCAGTATAGCGTAGTTTGCAGATTTGCTTCAAATGAAGTTTTTCAGTCATTTTATGACTGATTTTTATCCGAAAGTCAGGTTAGGGTATTACTTTTTCTGCCTATAATGAAAGTATCAAGAAAAGGGAGTGTTGTAGAATGAGGCATATGATGATGGCAGGCATTGCCGTTTTATGTTTAGCTGGTTGTTCGTTTGATGTAGAAAAAAAGGCAAAGCAGCTTGAGGAGAAGGTAAATCAATTCGAACAAGAAGCAGATGTATTTGCAAAACAAGCGGATGCATTTGGGAAGAAAGTGGAGATGTTTCGAGATGATGTGAATGATTTCATGAAGCAAGGACAACAGATAGATCAGCAACAGGTCAAAGACGCGATGGCACGTATGAGAGATGAAATTGCCAAATTTCAAAAGCAGGATCTGCCTTTAATGCCTGAAAAAATGAAAGAGCTGGTGAGTGAGGAGCTTAAGAAAAGAGATGCTATGCTGGCAGATTTGCAGGAAAAGGGAAATGTGACAATCGCAGATTTGCAAAAAGTAAAAGACATGTTTTATGAGGACATCAAACTCAATATTATGCAGTAGCTATACAAAGAGCATCGTTTCTAGAGAAACGATGCTCTTTGTTGTTGTGAAATAACACAAGAAAAAACAATAAAAGGTCAAAACTTTACGTTGCATTCTTAAAAACGGCAAGCTACTATTTATGAAAGCGTTTTACATATCTAGTATTAAAGTGTGATTTATAGATGTAGTATATCAAAAAGAAGGAGCGCCTCTCTTCACGATATTCATAGAGGGTTTAATACAGGATGAAAAAGAGAATACTGCAATTTTTTCAAGAAATCAGTTTGTCAAAACGACTGACGTATGTCCTACTTTTTTATACCATTTGCTTAATCGCGGTCGTATTTATTTCCTACAGCAGCATGATTCATTTGATGCAATCGAAAACAATTGAAAATACACAAATTCTAGGAGAACAAACCACAGCAGCCATAGAGAGTATTATTGGTGATGCGCTTAGTACGGCAGATATTCCGAATCGTTCCAGTGATATTCAAAGCTTTCTCATTCAATCTAATAACATAGCTATGTATACGATGAATGTAGAAGAGAAAAAAGAGGTGTATCGCAGGGAACTAGACTTTATTAGAAGTCTTAAAGTCTATAACAATTTAGGGAAAGGCAGTAACTCTCTTTATATTTTTAATCGCGATGGGCGAGCGTATTACGATAAAAAGAACTCACAAACGTCTGCTTATACAAGGGAAGATTATATTACACTGCAAAATTTGCTGTATAAAGCGAGAACACAAGGTGTTCCCATTGTTATCTTGAATCAAGTGCCAGCGGAAAATCACTCCAAAACCTTTTATACATTTTCCGTACTAAGGGAAATTCGGGATTTGTATACGCAGGAAGTACTCGGCATGGTTGTGGCGGAAACAGATGTTTCTGTTGTGGAGGATGCCCTCGAGAAGCTGAATTCGATTACAAAAGGAAAGGTGACGATTACAGAAGCGAACGCTGATGAACAGCGTACAGAGCGGAAACAATCGTGGAATCAGAAGATTTTTGATATGTGGATGCCAAACCCAGAATACTATGATGCTGCTAAACAGGCCATTACGATTGAAGTGCCGTCGAAGTTGTATAATTGGAAGCTATCTATTACGGTGCCTGTACATCAGCTTGTGTCTGATATCACGCAGATTCAGGTTGTCCTGCTGGGGGCAATTGTGTTTTTGATGTGCATTACAATCTTGGTGATTTTACTTATATCCAAAAACATTGTCACTCCTTTGCAGGGGTTAATGAGAAAAATGAGAAGCATCAAAGAAACAGATGATTTAAAGGCGACATTTAATACGGATCGGAAGGATGAAATCGGGCAATTATATTTGCAGTTTAATAGTATGTTTCAAAATATACGCGAGCTGATGCTGCAGACGAAGCAAATGGAGCGAAAGCACAGAGAGGTAGAACTCGATGCTCTGCAGGGCCAAATTAATCCGCATTTCATTTACAATACGCTAGAAACAATTCGGATGAACGCGGAAATGCATGATGATGAGGAAACAGGAGACATGATTTATCAGCTAAGTCAGCTGATGAGGTACAGCATGAAGCGCGGTTTTGAAACATGTACGCTAGGCGAAGAATTGCAATATGTTGAGAATTATATGAAACTCATGAACTTTCGATTCGGTAATCAGTTTATGCTGCACCTCCAGACAGAAGAGATATATCGAGGGTATCCAGTAATGAAGATGCTGCTGCAGCCGCTTGTGGAAAATGCGACCATGCATGGCTATGATAGTAACACCGAAAAGATGAACATTACGATTTCCTGCAAACGAACGGAGGAGGCCTTCTATTTATATATAAAAGATGACGGTGTTGGCATGAGCGAGGAGAGGCTGACGCAGGTTCGCAACAATCTGAAGACAGAGCAGCAGTATCCAATCGAAACACAAAAGAAAAGCATTGGTCTGCGAAATGTGAATGAGCGCATTCAAGTCCTGTACGGAAAGATGTATGGTCTGCAGGTTTACAGTGTGAAAGGAGCCGGCACAACAGTGGAAGTCAAACTTCCGTGTGTTATGGGGAGGGAATAGCATGTTGAAAATCATGATTGTCGATGATGAAGAGATTATTCGTGCTGGCTTGGCACGAATGATTGAGAAGGGAAATGATGCTTATCAGGCTGTAGCTCTTTGCCGAAATGGAAAGGAAGCACTAGAACGTTTTACGCCAGATATCGATGTAATTATTACCGATATTCAAATGCCTGAAATGGATGGTTTAACCTTGGTCAAAGAAGTGAAAGAGACTTATCCCAATTTGCCATGCATCATTTTGTCAGGCTTCAGCGATTTTCCTTACGCACAGCAAGCAATCCGCTACGGTGTGCAGGACTATTTAGTAAAGCCGGTCAATAAACGGGAAGTATTTCATGTACTACAAAGCATTCATGGGAAAAAGGAACAAGCTTACGATCTGGGTGAGCATCAAACGGTGCGGAAGGTAAAGAGCTATATTGTTAATCACTATCAAGAGAAAATTGAACTCCAAATTCTGGCGGAACAGGTATTTCTTGATCCGAGCTATTTAAGCAGATTGTTTAAAGAAAATACAGGAGAAACCATCACGGACTTTATTATGAGTGTGCGAATTGAAAGGGCTAAGGAGCTGCTAGTAGCATCAGCAGCATTGAAAACATATGAAGTAGGACATGCAGTGGGGTATAGCGATCCTATTTATTTCAACAAAGTATTTAAGAAAAGAGAAGGGGTTACACCTAAGGAATATAGGACCTCAAAATTGAACAAGAAAATGTAAAGAGCGTACATTGTGACCATAAGGGGAGTAAGAGATAATGAGTGTGTAAGCGTTTCCTGATAGCGTTTGCACACTCATTTCGGTTTATAGGGGGTTAAAGGGGATGAAGAAGGTAACGAAGGTGTTGTCTGTCGCTTTTTTGACAGCTTCTCTCGCATTAGTGGGCTGCAGCAGCAAAGAAAGCACAAGTACAGAGAAACAAAGCGACAAAATAGGTGGTACGATCACTTTTATTACGAATCGTACGGATTTGGTAGATACAGAATACAAGAAAATTGAAGAGGCCTTTAAGAAGAAGTATCCGGATGTAAAGGATGTAAAATTTGAAGCGCTGCGTAATTATGACGGTGATATTAAAGTGCGTCTTTCCTCGAAGCAATACGGCGATGCGCTTTTGATTCCAAATGGAGTATCTCCTGAGCAATTTGCCAATTATTTCGAGCCGCTCAATGATTTGGGACTAGAAGACAAGGTATATTTCCCTGATATCAAGGCATATAAAGACAAAATGTACGGTGTGACATCTGGTGTGGTTGCGGAAGGCATCGTATACAACAAAAAAGCTTTTGAAAAAGCAGGTATTCAGCAGGTCCCGAAAACCTTAGATGAATTATATGCAGCTGCTGAAAAGTTGAAGCAGGCTGGCATCGTGCCGCTGGCGACAAACTTCAACGCGCAATGGCCGCTGCAGCAGTGGGATAAGCTGCCGCAAATCATGACAGGCAATGCAGATTTCCGCAACACACTGATTAAAGAAAACGAACCGTTTGCCAAGGGCACACCATATGAACAATCGTTGAGCATTTTGAAAACGTTTATTGATAAAGGCTACACAGAGCCTGATTTGATCGCGACTGACTGGGAAAGCTCAAAAGGCGACATGGCGCAAGGAAAATTCGGCATGATGTTCTTAGGCAACTGGGTGATCAACCAGATCATTGAAAACGGCGCGAAGCCAGCAGATATTGGGTTCTTCCCATTCCCAACGGACAATTCCGGCAAAGTGAAATCCTTGATGGGCAGCGACTGGTGCTACGCAGTCAGCAAAAACAGTAAAAACGTGGCAACAGCGAAAGCGTTCGTGAAATTCCTGGTAGAAGAGTCCGGCTATGATGATTTTTCTGGTTTGATTCCAACAATTAAGGATAAAGAACCGAAAATTCCGCAGCTACAAGAATTCTTAAGCTACAAGCCTGAGCTGATTTACAGTGTATCTGACCAACCGGAGCTGACGAATATCGCGAACAAAGCGCAAATCGATTTCTACGGCGGTAAATACGTACAAGATTTGATGCTGAATAAAAATTACGAAAACGGTCTGAAGGACTTAAATGAAAAGTGGAAAAAAGCAAAGGATAGCTTGAACATCAAGTAATCCTAGGAAGAGGCGGCGCAAGCCCCTCTTTCCTTCATTGTGATGCAAAAGGGGGCTGGCCATATGTCGAAACTCAGCTATAAAGCACAGCGATATATCATTTTGTTTTCGTTCTTATTGATACCTTTGACCTTGCTGGTCACATTCACGTACTATCCCGCCACACAGCTCTTTTACTACAGCTTCACCTCTTGGGACGGCTTAAGTCCGGAGAAAAATTGGGTAGGACTCGGAAATTATAAGGAAATCTTCAGCAGCTCCGATATGTTTAAGGTGTTCGGCACGAGCATCTATTATTTCATAGGCGGATTGGTTCAATTGGCATTGGCCTTGTATTTCGCAGTCATCCTCAATTCGAAGGTACGTGGGAAAAACTTTTTCAAAGCGACGCTGTTTCTCCCTTTCATCATGAACAGCGTGGCGATCGCGTTAATTTTTACCGTGTTTTTTGATCCGAAAGGAACGCTGAACAGCTTTTTGACACTGTTGGGTTTGGAGTACTGGAAGCAAAGCTGGCTTGGAAATCCGGATTTAATCAACTATTCCTTGGCGTTTACGTCCATTTGGCGATACATGGGCTTGAACTTGATTATCTTCTTCGGTGTTCTGCAATCGATTCCGCAGGATGTATATGAGGCGGCAAAAATTGACGGCGCTTCAGAGTGGCAGCAATTCCGGTATATCACGCTGCCGAGTATCCGCCGTATTTTAGAGCTCAACATGATTTTGACCATTTCAGGGGCCATTTCCGTGTTCGAAATACCGTTCATCATGACAAAGGGTGCAAATGGCAGCATGACGTTTGTCATTCAAACCGTCGACACTGCGTTCCGGTTTAGCAATATCGGCCTTGCTTCTGCGATGGCAATTGTGTTGCTGGCTGTGGTCGTAGTGGTCATTTCCCTGCAAAGAATTTTGCTGAAGGAGCGTGACTGATATGCAAACCGTGAAAACGAATCTCAAGGCGCGTGCCGACGTGCAGCCAGCGTTGCCGGACCGCCGCGTATCGGCGCTGCTTTGGAAAATTATGAAATATCTATCCCTGGTGGCAGGAGCGTTCACCGTGTTGCTTCCGCTCATTGTGATCGTGTTCTCCGCCTTTAAAACAAAGGAAGAATATAACTTGACGAGCCGCCTTGCGCTCCCGGAAAGCTTTCTGCATCTCGATAACTTTGTGAGAGTGTTTGAAGCCGGAGGATTAGGTATCGCCTTTAAAAATACGATTACCATCATTGGGTTGGCCGTCATTGGTAACGTCATTATCGGAACGATGGTCGCCTATGCGCTGAGTCGCTTTGATTTCAAGCTGAAAAAGCTCATTTTGGGCGCATATTTGGTTGCTACGTTAATTCCTTTGGTAACCACGCAGGTATCTACTTTTGGAATTGTAAGCAACTTGGGATTGGTTAATACCATTTGGGCACCGATTCTCCTGTATTTGGGAGCGGATGTAGTGATGATTTATATTTACATTCAATTCATCGACACGATTCCAATGGAGCTTGATGAAGCAGCGATGCTTGAGGGTGCGTCGTATTTTAAAATCTATCGTTCTATCATTTTCCCGATGCTCGCGCCAGCAACCGCAACAGTTGTTATTATCAAAACAATTAATATTTATAACGACTTTTATATTCCGTTTTTGTATATGCCAGGTGAGGACATGGGGGTTGTATCAACGGTTGCCTATAAATTCATGGGGCCGCTCGGAGCGGAATGGAATGTGATTTGCGCAGGCGTTCTTATCGTCCTCATTCCGACGATTGTGCTGTTTTTGTTCCTGCAAAAGCATATTTATGAGGGCATCTCCAATGGTGCCGTGAAGTAAGGAGGAGAAAGGATGCCACAGAATAAAGGTACGCTTTGGCTGTATACCGCTTCCTTGTGGATTGCGAGATTGGCATGTTTGAACATCTTGTTTTTACTCTTTACTCTTCTCGGCTTCGGGCTGTTCGGTGTCTTTCCAGCTCTGTTCGCGATGATATCGGTGCTGCGGCAATGGCTGCGCGGCGAGGAGACACGGCCTGTCCGCATGTTTTGGCGGACATATAGGCGTTCTTTTCTGTATGCAAACCGGTTGGGTGCTTGTTTGTTAGTGTGCGCTGCCATTCTCCTATCCGATCTGTATGTGCTTTGGCACATGAAGGGCACTTTTTCACAGCTAGCATTCTTTGTGCTGCTGTATGTCGGCTGTGTCCTTCTCATCGCCTCGTTTTATATGCTGTGCTTGGGCGGAGGTACTTGGAAAGTGAAAGAGCTGGGTAAGCAAGGCTTGCTGCGGGTGTTTTACAAGCCAGTGTCCAGCATCGCGATTTTGGCGACGCTGCTGCTGTGCGGGTGGGTAAGCCTACATATGCAAATTCTGCTTTTCTTTTTCACCTTTAGCGTGACCTGTCTTGCTTGCCTTTTGCTCAGCGGAACGGACGAGGAGGTAAAGGCTAGGTTACAAGTTTTTTAGAAGCATAGGGAAGCAGGAGGTATTGATATGCTATTTGGGGGAATCGAAGCCGGCGGCACAAAGTTTGTTTGTGCGGTCGGCGATCAAAACGGAAACATCATACAAAAAGTGCGGATTCCCACGACTGTGCCTGAGGAAACGATGGGCCGGGTGATGGACTTTTTCAAAGCGTTCGAGCTTGTGGCCATTGGCGTAGGTTCGTTCGGACCAATTGATGTAGATCGGGGCAGTGCGACATACGGCTGCATCACGACAACACCGAAAGTGGCATGGCGCCAGTATCCGATTGTGCGTACGCTGCAGGAAGCCTTTCACATTCCTGTCGGTTTTCATACCGATGTCAACGCCGCGGCGCTCGGAGAAGCGACGTACGGTGCGGCAAAGGGATTGGATAGCTGCTTGTACGTAACAATTGGTACAGGAATCGGTGCGGGAGCAATTGTTGGAGGGAAGTTACTAGAAGGCTTATCTCATCCTGAAATGGGTCATACCGTTGTGCGGCGTCACCCTGAGGATTTATATCGAGGAAGGTGTCCGTATCATGCGGATTGTCTAGAGGGTCTTGCGGCGGGACCGGCGCTGAAGGAGCGCTGGGGTGCAGAGGGCGCTGCTTTAGCGGACCGCAGCGAGGTTTGGGAAATGGAAGGCTACTATATTGCACAGGCGCTGCTGCAATACATTTTAATTCTTTCTCCGAAACGAATCGTTCTTGGCGGCGGCGTGATGGGACAAAAGCAGCTGTTTCCGCACATTTTTAAGCATGTGGAAGCGTTGCTGAGCGGGTACGTGAAGCTTCCGGCGTTGGAGTCGTATATCGTGCCCCCTGCTCTGGAGGATCCAGGTGTGATCGGTTCATTGTTAATCGCCGAGCAGGCATATAAGAAGGAGTATACAAGCATAGTTTCATAGGAGTTTGGAGGGATTGAGTTGCAACCGCTTTTTTTTACACCAGTATTCAAAGAAAGAATTTGGGGCGGAACAGCGCTTCAGAGGGAGTTTCAGTATGATATTCCTTCTGAAAGAACGGGGGAGTGCTGGGCGATTTCAGCACATCCAAATGGCTCCTCTCGCGTCGCCAACGGCATATACGCCGGTAAAACATTAGCGCAGCTGTGGGACGAGAACCCGGAGCTGTTCGGAAATCCGGTACATCCTGTATTTCCGCTATTGACGAAGATTTTGGATGCGAACATGGACCTTTCTGTACAGGTGCATCCCGACGATGTGTATGCGAATGTCCATGAAAATGGCGAACTTGGCAAAACGGAATGCTGGTACATCATTGACTGTAAGGAAAACGCTGAAATGATATTCGGTCATCATGCACAAACGAAGGAAGAATTGGCAGCTGCGATTGACCATGGTGATTGGGACGGCTTGCTGCGGCGGGTGCCGATTAAGCCTGGCGACTTTTTTTATGTCCCAAGCGGCACGATTCATGCACTCTGTGAGGGAACGCTCGTGCTAGAAACGCAGCAAAGCTCAGATACGACCTATCGGGTGTACGACTATGATCGGACGGACACAGATGGCAATAAGCGGGAGCTACATTTGGACAAAGCGATTGAGGTGACCACGGTGCCTCATCGTGCCGAAGGTGGCCAAGTCTTTGTGGAAACAAGAGAAGCTGTGGTTGTCACAGCGTTTGTTCAATCAGATTTCTTTTCCGTTTATAAATGGGAAGTGAGTGGTAGGGCAGGATTTTCGTGCAAGGATCGGTACTTGCTCGCTAGCGTCATTCAAGGGGAAGGAAATATGACCTATGGCGATGAAGTCTATGTGCTGCAAAAGGGAGCACATTTCTTGCTGCCGGTGGGATTCAGGGATTTTGAAATTGAAGGGCGCTGTGAAATCATCGTCTCCCATCCTTGATGAGAGGCTGCGCCAAAATAAAACAAAGAGGTGGATTAACATGGTGAAATACGCATTTCCAAAGGATTTTTGGTGGGGAACGGCTTCTTCAGCTCCGCAAACGGAGGGAGCGGCAAGTGAGGGTGGAAAAGGTAAAAGCATTTGGGACCATTGGTATGAGCAAGAGCCGAATCGGTTCCACGATGGTGTGGGACCAGAGCGCACGTCAAACTTTTATCACACATATGAAGAGGATTTAGAATTGATGCAACGTCTTGGTCACAATTCCTTCCGCTTCTCCATTTCCTGGTCACGTCTTATTCCAGACGGAAGGGGAGAGGTGAATTCCGAAGCTGTGGCGTTTTATAACAAGGTAATTGATAAGATGATTGCTTGCGGTATCGAGCCGTTCATGAACCTGTTTCATTTTGATATGCCTTACGAGATGCAAAGCATCGGCGGTTGGGAAAACAGAGAGGTTGTGGATGCCTATGTGCGTTTCGCGGCGACATGTTTTTCATTGTTCGGCGATCGCGTGAAAAAATGGTTCACACACAATGAGCCAATCGTGCCGGTCGAGGGCGGTTATTTATATGATTTTCATTATCCGAACGTGGTGGATTTTCAACGTGCGGTGCAGGTCGCGTATCATACGATGCTCTCGAGCGCACTGGCAATCAAAGCCTATAGAGACAGCGGGCAAGACGGAAAAATCGGCATCATTTTGAATTTGACACCATCTTATCCTAGAAGCCAAAACCCTGCCGATTTGCAGGCGTCTCGCATCGCGGATGCCATTTTCAACCGTTCGTTCTTAGATCCTTCTGTAAAAGGCGAGTTTCCTGGGGAGCTGGTTGAGATTTTAAAGGAGCGTGGCTTGCTCCCGCAGATGGAGGCAGGCGATTTGGACATCATTCGCGAAAATACGGTAGATTTACTTGGCGTGAACTACTATCAGCCACGCCGCGTGAAGGCCAAAGAAAGTATGCCGCATCCAGATGCACCGTTTATGCCTGAGCACCTGTTCGATAACTACGTGATGCCGGGCCGCAAAATGAACGTCTACCGTGGATGGGAGATTTATGAAAAGGGTATTTATGATATTTTAATGAACGTGAAAGAAAATTACGGAAACATCGAATGCTTTATCTCCGAAAACGGCATGGGTGTCGAGGGAGAAGAACGCTTTATGCAGGACGGTATGATTCAGGATGATTATCGCATCGAGTTCATCGCCGACCATTTGAAATGGCTGCATAAAGCGCTCGAAGAAGGCAGCAACGTGAAGGGGTACCATCTATGGACGTTCATGGACAACTGGTCCTGGACGAATGCTTACAAGAACCGCTACGGCTTCGTTTCCATCGACCTGCAGAACAACTGCAAGCGCACCGTGAAAAAGAGCGGTCTTTGGTTTAAGGAAGTCACGAAGAACGGCGGCTTTTGATGAATAAAACCAAGGAAAAATGACCTCTTTGCAGGTCATTTTTCATAAAGAAAGCAGCGGCAAGCTTCAGCACCTGAACAGGCACTTGTCCTATAAGGAGGAACGGTTATGGAAACATTTGTGGTATTCGATATTGGCGGCACGGCAATTAAGCATGCTTTGATGACAAAGGAAGGAAACATCTTGGAGGAAGGTAGCGTACCTACGCCAGGACAGGGAAACGGCGAGACGATACCGCTTCTTGCTTCTATCATCGAGGCATATAAGGAGAAATCGCCGGTATCCGGCATCGCCATGAGCGTACCCGGCGCAATCGAGGTGAAAAGCGGCTATGTCTATTTTATGGGCGCAGTTACGGATTTACAGCATATCAACATCAAACATGTTTTAGAAGAACGAACTGGCTTGCCGGTCGAAGCCGATAATGACGTGAACTGCGTCGCGCTTGCGGAAAAATGGAAGGGCAACGCCCAAGATTGTGAAAACTTCGTTTGCGTCACGGTTGGAACGGGTATTGGCGGCGGTATCTTCATCAATGGCGACTTATATCGGGGCAAGCACTCCATGGCCGGTGAATTTGGCTTGATGACGCTGCACGCGGAAGGAGAGCTTGCGCAGCTGGTGCAAACTCACTCCTTCAGTCAAAGTGCATCTACACGTTCCTTGATTGACAATGTTGCAAATAAATACCCGGACGCGGACGGTAAGCGCGTATTTGAGCTGGCGGCGCAGGGGGACGAGGCGGCGCTTGCAGCAATTGACAAGTTCTATACGTTTTTGGCCATTGGTTTGCATAATATCGTGTACAGCCTGGCACCTGAAAAGATTTTGCTGGGCGGGGCAATCAGCGCCAGAGAGGATTTTGCTTCACGCATTCGGATGAATATGAAGGAGATACGACCAGAAACCGCCGAGCTGACAGAGATTGATGTTTGCCAGTTTCGGAACCAAGCCGGCAAAATTGGGGCACTGTATCATTTTCTAAAGATGCGGCAGCTTTTGTGAGGAAGAAGCATGGAAAAGGGAGATCATAACAGTTTTTATCACATGATGCTGGCGTTTGTTATTCCTGTCACAATTCAGTCCCTGATCACCTCCAGTCTGAACATGGTGGATTCGGTGATGGTGGGACAGCTGGGAGAAAGCAGCATCGCGGCTGTGGGTATTGCCAATAAATATACCACAATTCTAATTATCATGTTACAGGGCTTTGGAAGCGGAGCTGCGATCTTTACAGCGCAATATTGGGGGAAAAAGGACATGACGGGTATTAAGCATATCCTGCTGCTCACCTTCGGAATCATGTCGCTTTTTTCTCTTCTTTTTATGGGAACGACACTTGTATTCTCTCATGAATGGATCGCACTGTTTTCAAATGATCCTGCAGTAATCAAGCAAGGAGCCAGCTTTATACAGATTTTGTCGTACAGCTATTTTTTTACGGCGGCCACCATTCTATTTTCAGGTGTCCTCGCCTCGGTCGGGCAGGTCAAAGTCCCGATGTACGGGAGCGTGTTCGCCTTGTTGCTAAATACAGTGCTGAACTATTTGCTCATTGGCGGAAACCTAGGTCTACCGGCGCTTGGCGTGGAAGGAGCGGCTATTGCAACCGTTGTTTCTAGATTTGTGCAGTGTACTGTGCTGTTTTGGCTCGTATGGCATCAGCAATTGTTTTCCATAAAACGATCTATGTTCAAGGCTTCTTGGAGAGGACCGCTCAAAAGGGATTTCTTTCGGATTGCCACGCCCTCCATTTTGAATCATATTACCTGGACATTAGGAGATGTGACGTATTTTTGGATATATGCGAGTATGGGGACAGACGAGACGGCGGCCGTTTCACTAGTAGATCCTTTGATTTTCATTTTCATTGCGCTTTTTTCAGGCATCAGCCAGGCCGCGGCAACTATCATTGGCAACAGCATCGGCGCAGGAGAGGAACGAAGTGCACAAGCGTATGCCAGACGCTTCTTGTCCATCACAACCAAAATGGCAATCTTGTCTTCTGTTGGGATTGTGATTTTGTCATCTGTTTTCATCGATATATATAGGGTATCACCTGCCGTGGCCACATACGCAAAAGATGTTTTGTTCGTGTATGCCATCATCTTCGTGGCCAAAATGCTCAACATGGTGAACAATATCGGCATTTTGAGAGCAGGAGGAGACACGAGGTTTGTGTTTTACGTGGATACAATTGGCGTGTGGGCCTTGGGATTGCCGCTGGCCGCTGTCGGCGCGTATTTGCAGCTTCCGATTTATGCAGTTTACGGACTTGCAAACGTTCATGAATGTGCCCGGGCAATTTTCGGCGTAAAACGGACGCTGTCGGGGAAATGGATTCGCAATGTGATGGTAGATACAAATGCGAGGGGAGGTGCTTGGCATGAAAGAGATGTTCGATGAAGTCGCGTACGAGCTGGAGCACCATATTCTGCCCTTTTGGATGAAACTGAAGGATGAAAAAAACGGTGGGTTTTACGGACGCGTCAATCACGAGCTGCGCGTTGACCATTTTGCTGATAAAGGCGGCGTGGCGACCGCAAGATATCTTTGGGCGTTTTCGGCGGCATATCGCGTCACGAAGCGGGATGTGTACCTTTCCTGCGCCCGTCATGCGTATTTGTTGTTGACAGAGCGGCTGTATGACCAGGAAGCGGGCGGCTTGTATTGGATGCTTGATTATAAAGGAAATGTAAAGGATGCGACAAAGCATGTGTATGTACAAGCTTTCGGCATGTATGCACTCAGTGAATACGCGAGGGCGACAGGACAGCAGGAGGCGCTTGAACGGGCCAAGGCATTGTTTCGGCTCGTGGAGGAGCGGGCGTACCAAGCGGAAAGGAACGCATATGCGGAACAGTTCACAAGAGATTGGCAGGCGCTTCCTAATGATAAGCTTGGGGGCACTTGTTCAGCTCCCATCACCACGAACACGATTCTGCATGTGCTGGAGGCCTATACGAACCTGTACCGAGTGTGGCCGTCTGCAGAACTGCGCGATAAATTGCTGCTTCTGCTTCGCGTGTTTCATGAACGGATTTATGATGCAGATTCAAAACGAATGCACGCTTTTTTTGATGAGAATTGGAATAGTCTTGTGGATGTACATTCGTACGGTCATGATATTGAGGCGAGCTGGCTGATTGATGATGCTTTGAAGGAGCTTGGGCTAAGGGAGAGCGAGTGCGGTGTAATGGTGCAGCATATCGCTTCTTGTATTGCAGATTGCGCGGTGTTGGCTGACGGCTCCTTGGCGAACGAACGTGTAGGGAAGGATTTGGATACGACGCGTGTTTGGTGGGTACAGGCAGAAGCGCTGGTCGGCTTTTTCAACGCGTACGAACGCACGAGGGATAAGCGTTTTTTACAGCTGGTAGAAAGGCTTTGGACGTATGTGAAGGTGTATATGAGCGATACACGCAAGAATGGGGAATGGCACTGGGCTGTTGATGAACAAGGCATCGCCATGAAGCTCGATGTTTCGAATGATTGGAAGGTGCTGTACCATAATTCAAGATGCTGTCTAGAGCTGCTGGAACGGCTGCGGATCGGGGAAGGAGCGGAGGGTAATGAAATTTGATATGAAGCTTGCGGACTTATGGGCGTATAAAGGAACAAATTCAAAGCCGGCGGATTTTGACGCATTTTGGGAGAAGGGCTTGCGCGATGTGGAGGAAAGAGGGAAAGATTATGAGCTTGTGCCGGCAGCATTTCCATCTCAAGTCGCGGATTGCTATCATCTGTATTTCACAGGTGTTGGCGGTGCGCGTGTGCATTGTCAGCTAGTGAAGCCGAAGCGGAAACAGGGAAAAGGACCGGGACTCTTATTCTTTCATGGCTATCATTGCGACAGCGGAGATTGGGTCGGAAAGCTGGCGTACGCGGCGGAGGGGTTTACTATTTTGGCGATGGATTGCCGAGGACAGGGGGGATTGTCCGAGGACAATCTGCAGGTGAAGGGTCCCACGCTGAAGGGACATATCATCCGCGGCATCGACGATCCGGATCCCGAGCGCTTTTATTATCGCAATGTATTTTTGGATACGGTGCAGGCGGCGCGGATTTTATGTGCGATGGAAGAGGTGGACGCGGAGCGGATCGGTGTGTACGGTGCATCCCAAGGCGGCGCGCTCGCCATCGCGTGTGCGGCGCTGGAGCCGAGAATTAAACGAGCGGCGGCTGTATATCCGTTTTTATCGGATTATAAACGAGTGTGGGAGTTGGATATCCGTAATTCCGCCTATGAAGAAATACATTATTATTTCAGGTTTTTCGATCCAACACATGAGCGGGAGGCTGCGTTTTTTAATAGGCTTGGCTATATTGACATCCAGCACTTAGCAGACAGAATTCAAGCGGACGTGCTGTGGGCAACGGCGCTAGAGGATGCGATTTGTCCGCCTTCCACGCAGTTTGCGGCTTATAATAAAATACAATCCTCCAAGGAGATGGTCATTTTCCCTGAATACGGTCATGAGCATTTGCCTACGTTTGCGGACCGCGTATACGCTTTTTTCGGAAGCTTGGTGAAATGAATTTATATGTATGAGGGGGTAAAAGTATAAACATGATTGAAGTTCAGGTATAATGGAGACAAACCATTTGAGAGGAGCAGCATGGATGAGCAACTTTACAGGCTATATCGGCACCTATACAAAAGGTGACAGCAAGGGTATTTATTCCTTCACGCTTGACACAGAAGCGCAGCAAATTCGTGACGTACAATTAGCGGCGGAGCTTGATAATCCTACATACGTAACAGTGAGTAAGGACAACCGTTACTTGTATGCGGTTGTAAAAGAGGGAGACAAGGGCGGAGCTGCCGCATACCGTATCGAGGGCGGACGTCTAGAGGCTTTAGGCACGCAGGTAACAGAAGGCGCATCACCCTGTCATGTGAGTGTGGACAGCGAAAAGCGCACAGTCGTGACGGCGAATTATCATAAAGGAACGATTGAGTCTTATCAGGTGAATGAAGACGGTAGCTTGCGTTCCGTTTTATCGGTGATGGAGCATAGCGGTTCTGGTCCAAATGAGGAAAGACAAGAAAAGCCGCATGCGCACTATGCAGGATTTACACCTGATGAAACGTATGTAATCGGGGTAGATTTAGGAACAGATGAAGTCATTACATATGAGGTAAAGGATAGCAAGCTTACAAGGGTACATACGTTAAAGGTCAAGGCGGGAAGCGGACCGCGTCATATCGCATTCCATCCAAATGGCAAGCTTGCGTATGTGATGACGGAGCTGAGCTCTGAAGTCATCGTATTGTCCTATCAAGAGGGCGTATTCCAAGAAATGCAGTACATTTCCACGATTCCAGGCGATTTTACAGAAAACAACCAGGGCAGCGCCATTCATGTGTCAAGTGACGGACGTTTTGTGTACGCAGGCAACCGCGGCCATAACAGCATCGCCGTGTTTCAAACACAAGAAACAGGTGAGCTTGCGTTTGTGGCGCACACGCATACGGAAGGTGACTGGCCGCGTGATTTTATGTTCGATCCGACAGAACAGTTTCTGGTCGCTTCCAACCAAGAATCCGGCAGCTTAACGTTGTTCGCAAGAGATGCGGAAGCAGGAACACTTACGCTGCTGCAAAAAGATGTAGCTGTACCATATCCAGTTTGTGTGAAGTTTTTGCATGGATGAATAAGCGAAGGCTGTTCCACATGAGGGAACAGCCTTATTTTATGCCTATACGGTGTTAGGCAGCTGAAAAGCAACAATGAACTTTTATATATAGATGTAAATACGGGTTGTAATGAACTTTTCATATGGCTGTAACGTGATCTGAAACTTCCTTCGTTATAATAGCGCTAGCAGGAGCACCTGCATGGATCAGCGATTATGAAAAGAGGTTACAATATGCCATTTCGATATATTTGTCCGCATTGTCAAGGCAGTGGGACACAGTACAAGCTGCGCTTGCTTTCGTTTATGACTTGCAAGGTGTGTAAAGGTGAGGGACATGTTGTGGTGTCCATCAACGAGCCGGTGCAAAGCGTACCTGTTAAGACGGAAGAAGAAGTGAATGAGGAATAAAAGAGACCGTCAGCTTATAGTGAGCTGACGGTTTCCTTGTTTGTTTTGGGCGAGACATTGTGTGCTTTATTGCAAAGTGGTACTGGCAGCGCAATTGTAAACGTAGTACCCGTTCCCAATTGACTTTCCACTTCTATGGTTCCTTTCATGGCTTCAATAATGCGATAAGAAACCATTAAGCCAAGACCCGTTCCCTTTTCCTTTGTGGAAAAGTAAGGCTCTCCTAAACGGGCGCGCTGTTCACTTGTTAAGCCGCATCCCGTGTCTTGAATATGAATGATTACTTTATTGCGTGTTTTTTTGGTTTGAATTCGCAATACACCGCCATTTGGCATCGACTCAATGGCATTTTTCACAATGTTCAATAGTACCTGCTGAACGTTTTGTACATTTCCTTTCACGCTGCATTCTTCGAGATGTTCGTGTATCAGGACGCTGTTTTCATAAGCGAATGGACGAAGCATATCAAGTATTCGTTGCATTTCTTGTTTTACATCAATGGTAGTTATATTTGCTGAAGTTGGTTTGGCAAACGTTAAGTAATCGCTAATAATTCCTTCCGCACGGTCCAGTTCAATCAGAGCTGTATCAATATAGCGTTTTTTTTCTTCTTCCGTTAAACCGTCCATTTTAAACAGCTGCAAAAACCCCTTCACAACTGTTAACGGATTTCGCACTTCGTGTGAAATGCTGGCTGCTAGCTGGCTGACAACTTCCATTTTTTCAAGACGTACCATCTTATTGCTGAAGCTCAAATGATTTCGCAGTGTTTCTACAATAGAGGCAATCATAAACATTCCTGCCGCAGGAAACAAAATAAAATTGATTACATAGCTCCACGTGATTTGGAAATTGTTTAAAAGCTGCGCTTGCATGGCTGCAACAGTAGCGAGAATGATGTACAGCAGTGTCGCCAATCGCACCCTTTGTTTACTTTTCATGCGTGCGAACGGTTTGACAAAGAAAAGTGTTAAGACAAACATGGTGATGTAGACGACAGTCGAAATCATGGTGTAGCCGTAAATCATTGTGCGAAATCCGATTAAGACCGCTAATAAGATGCCACCGATGGGCCAGCCGCCGTATAAAATACCAAGCATAAATGGAATTTGCCTCATATCATGTACACAGTTTGCAATTACATCGATAGGAGAGAGCATACATAGCACAATGGAAACAGCTGCAGCTATCAGTAACACAGGCTTTGCTCGGTGCAAAGGCACATATTTTTTCTCTATTAAGAAGAAAGCGAGAAAAATACTTAATAAAATATAAAAAAAGTTGTTAATTACATCTTGATTGAGTACAAGCATTACAGTCACCTTCAATCCATTTTATCCACCCCTCATTCTAACATAATTGTGAGGTGAACTATATGGGTACGATTTGGAAAAGTCATGTGAAAGCTACGTTTTGTTTATAAAAACAACATTTTTTTGTATATGGAAGAAGAACTGCAATACACACTTGGCAAGATGGTTGATGATGCGTCCGAACGGGTTTTAATGAAAGGCTGTTTTCGTAAACTTTGTTGCGATGTAACAAATAGTGGCGAGTAGTTGATTTCCGCTCGGGGTTGCTCGTTTTCCGCAGGAGTCTCGCGCCTTCCACTCCAACTAAACCTATCTAAAGACAACAATCGCTTAGAAAAGAGCCTAATGAAAAGAGCGCCAGAACGACCCCTCTTTATATAAAATTGCAGTCAGAGATGGAAACGAAATGGTGAACGTTGGAAAGCCAGCGGCATACGGACCAATCTCATATGGTGTGAAATACACATAGAGTGCCTGCTCATCTACATAAAATGGCTGATTGGGTGCAATTCCTTTATAGGTATCAGGAAATACATAGCTATATGTCGGGTCTGTTTGAATTTGCTTGGCGATGATATCGCTAATTGTTTTTACATAGTCGCTGTTTGGTAGAAACAAGTCCTTGAGCGCATACATCTCACCTGTTTCCGTGTTGATGTGAACGTATCGCATCGTTGACATACCGTGCGCTGCACCGTAATAAAATGTGTAGCCAGAAAGCCGAAGAATAAGCAAATTCGGTTTATAAAAGAACACCTCATAATCACCGCTGTAGCTGTATTCACCCGGCTCAGGTTGCTTAACCTGTGAGATGTCTCTTAGGATTTTATTTAACATAGCTTGCTGTGGTATGTCTTGGATTTGTGGATAGTACACGATATAGTCAGGGCGCGGCTTGTAGGTATGCTGCTGCACGGTAAGTGTGCCAAAAGAAATAGTCATGTTTTGTTGCCAAATCAGGCGATTGTCTCGGTAATAGGAAAGTCGGTCATCAATATGAGCACGGATGAGCGCGCCTTCCTGAGATAATGTACCGCGGCCGTTTAAAACGGGATGATGCACATGTCCATTTCGAGTAAGAAAAAAGGTGCGAGTTCGGTCGGATGCCGAGGCAAGACCGTTTTGAAAGGGTTCAATGGTTTCATAGATAAAGCTGCTGAAAAAGCGCCCATTTTGATCAGCAAGTGCGTACCGAGAGCCGAGAAAGGGTTGTGCCGGATCAAGCGCTTTGCCGACTGCAAAGCGTTTTTCACCGAGGGATAGAAGGCTTTCATAAACGGGTTGTATAACAAAGCGCCCCGTATGGTCAATTAGGCCGTATTGATTGGTAAAATCCTTGCCGGTATTTACGATGGCACGTCCTTTGGCAAATACCTGTGCGCCGGTATATTGCGGGGGAATGACTGTTTTTCCGTTCTCATCCATATATCCGTATAAGCCGCCGCTTTCAGCTGTGAACGCAAGTAAGCCGTCACCTAGCATACCGACGAATGCGTGGGGATAGGGCTGGATTTGCACACCGCTACGACCAAGGAGAGCATATGTATCATTTTGTAGCTGTACGACCGCTTTGTCACCGACAAAGTCGTCGGCACGTTTATAGAGCGCCTTTGTTAGTGCCTTCCCGCTCTCATCAAGATAACCATATGCATCTCCTATACCGTACACAGCTCGGCCTGATTTGTACATGCTGATATAGTCATATCCTTCAGAAAGTGTGTTTCCCTGTTCGTTAATCACGTAAAAGCGATTGTTTTGCGTGACAACCGCGCGTCCTTCTGTAAAGGACGGTGCCATATCATAGCGTGGGGGAACACGGTATTGACCTGTGGTGTCAATGAGTCCGTAGCGTCCTGTAGCCTCTACCGCTGCAAGTCCGTTCGTTTGAAACGGAAGCGCCTGTTCATACTGCGGCTTCAGCACCATTTGACCCGTATCGTTGATATAACCCCATTTGATTCCGGTTGCTGTAGACACCGGTGCTGGATGCAAATGTTCGGTTTGCCGACTTACATCCTGAAGACCTGACGGCGTCCAGTGATAGACAGATAATGAGCGTGCATCCTCCCAATGAATCATCAAATCGGTTCGGCTTGGTGTTGTGACGGGTGCCATGCCGAAGTGAGACAGGCGCGTGCCTTTGCCTTCTGTATGACTAAGCATATACCACATGCCGCGGTGCTGCTTCAGCAGTAAAATATAGCTTGTATGAAAATATCGATAGACGCAGGCTATTTCAGCCTGCCCGTCTCCATCTACATCGCCTGTCCCAACGGCGGGAAAGCCGTTGTACGTAAGCAAAACCGCATGTGGCGGTAAAAATGCTTGCATATGCATTCGATCCCCTCCTACTGTATTTTATGGCACAAGGAGCAGGAACAGAATCAAAAAAGAGGATGCAATGCATCCTCTATTTAATCGTAATTTCTCGTGTTTCTTTGCTTTCATTGTGAATGCGATCCACCGAAGTGATGACATACGTGTATGCTTTGTGCGGATCTGCTGTTTCGTCAACGAATACTTGCTCAGCGCCGGTTTTACGAACAGTAGTCAAAAGCTTTGTCGCATCTTCCGTGCTTCCTTTTTTCGTGCCATCAAAGCGATATACCGCATAATACGTTACGTCTTGATTGAGCTGATGGTCTTCGATGTTGAGGGCGATGCCTTCTTCTGTTCTCGCCGCATCACGAAGCTTCGGTGTTTTGGGTGCTTCGTTATCTAGCCAAGGCATGGCCGGAATTAACGCTTTCGGCTTATATAAGTCGTTCATTAATATATCTTTGATACCGAGCGGATTTTTGTTTAAATCTTTGAGACTGAAATGCATGCTGCCGTCAACTTCTGGATACGTACGGTTTAGCTTAATTTGATTTGGCATTTCTTGCGGGTTTGTCCACGCCGCGTTGTTAGCGTTGATCTTATAGTCGGCTTGTCCGATATATAAATCCACATTTTTACCGCGGACTTCCTTTGCCCACCAATCTAGTAAAATATCATAGGCAGCTGGCTCAAAGCCGATATTCCAATAGATTTGTGGTGTCATATAATCGATATAGCCTTTGTTAATCCACTCGCGTGTGTCAGCGAATAAATCATCATAGTTCGTTTGTCCGGCTGTTGTGTTAGAGCCAGTCGGGTCTTTGGCAATATTACGCCATACACCGAACGGGCTAATACCAAATTTTACATATGGTTTTTCCGCTTTAATGGTTTCGTTAATCTTTTTAACAAGGTTATTTACATTGTCGCGGCGCCAGTCATCTTTGTTCGCAAAACGGTCTGCCCCGTAGGTTTCGTATGTAGCCTGGTCTGGGAAATCAACGCCCGCGATTCGGTACGGGTAGAAGTAATCGTCCATATGCACCGCATCGATGTCATAATGCTTTACAACCTCCATAATCCCATCAATAATGAATTGTTGTGCTTCCGGAATACCTGGGTTGTAGTAAAGCTGTTGTCCGTATGTGACAACCCAGTCCGGGTGCTGACGCGCAGGGTGGGATTCCACAAGTGAGTTTAGATCGGTTGAGCCTGCACCGGGCATTGTAATGCGATACGGGTTGAACCAAGCGTGAAACTCAATATTGCGCTTGTGGGCTTCCTCGACCATAAATGCAAGCGGGTCATAGCCAGGGTCTTTTCCAGCGACACCTGTTAAGTATTTAGACCACGGGCCATATTGAGAAGGGTAAAATGCGTCTGCTGTCGGTTTGATTTGCATGACAATCGCGTTCATTCCCATAGCTTGTACATCATCTAGTAACTTTAAAAACTCAGTTTTTTGCTGCATCATCGACAGCCCCGGTTTAGAAGGCCAGTCAATGTTGACAACGGATGCAATCCATGCGGCGCGCATTTCATGCTTTACGATGGGTGTTTCTAATGGAATGGTCACACTGCTTGCTTGTGTGTTTGGCACACCGCCAAGTAACAAGGAAGCGGCTAACGCCAAGCCTAATCTTTTTTTCATATTCCTTCCCCCTTTATTCGAATCTTCTAAATATAACGCTTACATTTTAAGAATAACAAAGATAAAAAGAGAGTTCTAGTCATTTTTGAACTTAATTTCATAAATAATTATATTTTTATAGAAATATAATTTCAAAATAAACCAAACAGACGATGAATGTCAGCCTTGCACATTCATCGTCTGCTTGCTTTCTAGTATATGCATAAGGGTCCGCATTGCTTTTAATGCTAGCTGAAAAATCGGGCTTTGCACAAAGGTGTACAAAAAGGAAGCGATAAACACCGGTCCGCCCAGAAAAAAGCCGACAACAAGCACGGCGCTTTCCACAAGCATGCGCGCCCGGCTTACAGATAGTCCGGTTTTATCAGATAGAGAAAGCATGAACCCATCGCGTGGCCCCGCGCCGATTCCAGCTGCAACATACACCCCGCCGCCGATGCCTGTGATAGTGACACCCATCAGTAAAATACCAATGTTTAGGAGGAGTGAGTCGGTCGCCTGCGGCAGCCAGCCGGAGCGCAGAAAGAAGTCCATAATCGGCCCGATTAAGAGCGCATTCAAAAAGGTTCCGATATTAATATATTTTCGGTCAACGACAAATGAAATGATGAGAAGGATGAAGCCGCAAAGAACACTCCATGTACCGATTGTAAACCCGAATTTATCAAATAAAGCAACGTTTAATACGTCCCATGGATGCAGACCGAGAAACTGCACCTGAACCGCGGTGGCGCTACCAAGTCCAAAGCATGTTAAGCCAAAAAAGAATAAAAAGTAGCGAAAGAGCAGTAGCTTCATAGGTAAAAGAACACATCCTTCATTTGCTGCAGAAATTCCTTGGTCATTGGAGCACCGGCGCTTTCGCTGATGATTGCATCCATGCCGCAGTACGGACAGCATGCGGTATCATCAATCCATTCGTCAATAAGAGAGGGATGAAACAAGCGCAAGCAATGAAAACAACCGCATAAGCTGTCTTGTTCGAGTACGGTGCGATGGTTGCTGCTGTGTTGATGTAGGGTCCATAGGTAATCTTCCATGTTGTCCTCCTGTATGTGTGAAGTGGCCGGAATGCTGGTGCATTTGACCGGAATATTTGTAAAGTGGCCGGAATGCTACTGAGTTTGACCGGAATATTGCTGCATTTGATTAGATTATTGATAACTGCATTATCTTACCATCTCATTCGCTTTTTTGTAAATGTGAGCGAATGGCAGCGGCGACATCCTGCGGTGCTTCTGTTGGTACGAAATGTCCGATGCCAGGCAATAGGGTGATAGTCACTTGGTCGAAATAGTCTGCTAGTCGATCGCTCCAATCCGACCGCATAACCGGGTCAGCATCGCCCCACAGTACGGTCGTGCGGTGGGGAATGGTAACGGGTGCGGCTGTTGTGATGGCACTTGCTGTTTTTGCTGCGGCGCGCGCCTTATAGTAGGCGATGCTCGCTTCAAAGTGCCCTGGCTTGCTGTACATGTCGATAATGGTGTCGAGTTCGTCTGGCGTGATAGCAGCTTTTCCCGCCCAGTGCTCGTAGAAGTGGCTGAGATATAATCGCACATTTTCTTTTGAACTGCCGATGACAGCACCGGCCCAAGGCATGTTATGAAACTGCTGATACCAAAACTCATGCTGCACATCTTTGTCAAAGCGGCGAAGGCCAATACCTGGGTAAGGCGGGTTTAGCAAAATAAGTGAAGCAATGCGCTCTGGATACGTCTGCGCCAAGGTTTGCGCGATGGTAGACCCCATATCATGCGCGGCAACGATGACCTTTGACAGAGCAAGTTCATCCAAAAGGGCAATAATGTCCGCGGCGAGATGCTGCGGTGTGTAAGCTGTGCCCTGTGGCTTTGGTGACTGCCCAAAGCCTCTAAAATCAGGGGCAATCACATCGCAAAACGGAGCAAGTAGCGGCACGACGCGGCGCCAATCATAGGAAAAGCCAGGCCAGCCATGCAGGAGCAGTACAGGCTGACCTTGCCCTTCACGTATGTAATGCAGCTGTACAGATTGTAGATTCATAACAGGACCTCCTTTAGGTGGGGTAATTCCATTATATAACAATTGGAGGGAGTCGCCAGATTATTGCTCAAAGTTGCCAAATAAATAGCTGAACCAGACAAAATATTTACAGAATAGTCCAAATAGAATGTATGTGTCGTGTATAATAGACAGAAGAGTATGAAAAAGGGGTTGTATGAGATGAGTACGATTCAAACGATTGGACAAATTGCTGTACCTGTACAAAATCTAGAAAGAGCGATCGCTTTTTACCGCGATATTCTTCAGTTGCCACTGCTGTTTACGGCGAGTTCACTTGCTTTTTTTGATTGCGATGGTGTGCGCTTGCTGCTGAGCGAGCCAGAGCCAGAATTTACGGGCTGTAGTTCTGTTCTATATTTTAAGACGGCAAATATTCATAGAACATACGAAAGTTTGCAGGCACGCATGCAGTTTACTGACGAACCGCATGTCGTTGCGAAAATCGGCAATGTTGAAACGTGGATGGTGTTTTTCAAGGACACAGAGGGCAATACACATGCGTTTATGAGCGAGGTAACTGTATGATTTATATTGTGAGGCATGGGCAAACAGATTTCAATGTGGAGAGAAAAATGCAAGGAAAAAACGGATTGCCTTTGAACGAAACGGGTGTGGCACAGGCAGAAGCATTGCGGCAGGAGCTTCGTGAAATTCCGTTCCAGTACGTGTTTTCTTCACCGCAGGAGCGAGCTGTCCAAACGGCAGCGCTGATTACGGGCAAGACGGTGCAGACAGATCCGCGCTTAGATGTATTTGACTTAGGGGAAGCGGACGGTCTGCCGATTGATGAGGTCAAAAGGAAGGGTGCCATGTTTGATGCAGAGGCGTATCCAAGCATGGAAAAGCCGGAAGCATTCGCAAAGCGGATTTTCAGCTTTATGCGAGAAATCGAGGAAACATACGGACATGATGTGCCCATTTTGATTGCAGGTCATCGCTGCACGACCGGCTGTATGGGCGCTTATTTTCACGGCTTGCCAGAGGACGGCAATATTTTGCGTTTCTCATCTGACAACGGTCGTTATAAGGTATATGAATTTACGGGAGGAGCAAGATGAAGCAAATTATCGCACTTGGCGGCGGGGGCTTTTCGATGGAGCCGGACAATCCGCTTTTAGATCAATACATATTAGCACAGACAAATAAGCCGCAGCCGAAGATTTGTTTTATACCGACGGCGAGCGGTGACGCGGACTCGTATATCAAAAGGTTTTATGATTTTTTTGAAAAACAAGCATGCGTTCCTTCGCACATGTCTTTGTTTAAGCCGCATACAAGAGATGTGCGCGGATTTTTATTGTCGCAGGACATCATTTATGTAGGCGGTGGCAATACGAAAAATATGCTCGCCATCTGGCGCGAGTGGGGCCTTGATTCTATCTTACAAGAAGCGTGGGAGCAGGGCATCATTTTAGCCGGGATTAGCGCGGGCTCGATTTGCTGGTTTGAAGAGGGTGTGACCGATTCCTACGGCGACGGTCTAGAACCCTTGCGCTGCCTCGGCTTTTTAAAAGGAAGCAATTGTCCGCATTATGACGGTGAACCAGAGCGCCGACCGGCTTATCAAAAGCTGGTGGCAGCAGGGCAAATCAAAGGCGGCATTGCGGCGGATGATAGTGTAGCGCTGCATTACATAGGCGATGCATTACATCGTATTGTCAGCTCCCGTCCTGAGGCAGGTGCGTATCAATTGAAGGGAGCAGAAGAAATTTCTGTAGCTGCAACGTATTTAGGGCAATAAAAGGAGGTGATTGCATGAGCTGGTTTATGATTATCTTTTGGAGTTTGTGCATAATGATTGTTGGTTATTCACTTTGGAGTATACGGAAAAATAAGGAACAGGCTTCTCCTGAAAAAAGCTTGAACCAAGAGATGAATGAAGCAAACACGTATAAGGATACGTCACGCAATTTTCCTCCTTCGCCCTAAATAGTAAAAAGCGATGCACCACGGTGCGTCGCTTTTTTATGTGTACCAAATTCTACACCGCATGATATATGTCTGATGAGCACAAATTAGGGGTGCAACATAAATTGCACAGGGGGGAATGCGTGATGAACGATTTTTTTGGATTATTTGACGATGAAAAAGAAGACATTCGTGAGAGAGAAGAAATTCGCGAAAGAGAAGACCGACGTGAGCGCACGGATGTTGTAGAAGATGGCAAGCTTCGTCTGCATCAAGAGGAGCTTGATATTCATAAAGACCGTGTGGATACAGGAGAAGTTATTTTAAGTAAAGAAATTGTAGAAGAACACAAAGTCGTTGACGTTCCGGTTATGCATGAAGAAGTGGTTATCGAGAGAAGAGCTATTGACCATGAGCCTACGGATGAATTTATCAACGCAGAAGAAACAATTCATATTCCAGTGGGCGAAGAGCGCGTAGAGGTTGGGAAGCATACGGTGGTTACTGGCGAGGTTTCCGCTTATAAGCGTGCAGTAGAAGAAACGCATCATGTGGACGAGGTGCTACGACGTGAGGAAGCGCGCGTTGAAACAACGGGCGAGGCTCATGTGGTACATGATGAAGAGCCACGCTACGAATAAATGAAGTGAAGCACCTCGGCCTTGGCCGGGGTGCTTTTTAGGAGGAGTGCCGATGGAAAAGATGCAGCTACGTCAAGAGGAATTAGATATTGTGAAGCAATGGGTGGCCACTGGTGATGTTGAGGTGCACAAAGAAGTGATTACCGAGAATCGAACGATTGTTGTGCCTGTCACGCGTGAAGAACTGGTCATAAAAAATGGCGACGAGGTGATTCGAATTCCTATTTGTGAAGAGCGTGTAGAGGTTGTCAAGCATCCGACTGTTCTTGAGGATGTCTCCATCTACAGACAACAATACGAAACGATGCATCATGTCGAGGAGACGCTGCGAAAAGAGGAGTTACATATGGAAACGCGTGGCAACGCACAGGTAAAGCAGGAGATATGATGATATGTGTCGTATATAGCTCGGCAGAGGAGTGAGTATATTGATTACCATCAAACATCCAACTGCCGATGATACGGCACATATGCATAAATTGTTTCGTACGGTGATTGTACATACGTTTGAAAGCGAAGGAATTGGACACTTACAAGAGGAGTTGGCACAAGAAATCCATCAAAAGGAAACATACTGGCAGGAATATATAAATGGCGGCGCACGGTCTTTCTTAGTTGCGACGAAAGGTGCTAAGGTGATAGGGTGCATTGAATACGGAAAAGCCGGTGAATTTGTGTCTACACATACAAACGGCGCACTAGCGCACCTTGATAAGGTGGGGACTGTTTTTGTGCACCCGGGTCATCAGGGGCAGGGGATTGGTTCTCAGCTTGTACAGGCAATGCTGAGACTAATGAAGGAGAGAGGTATACATGAGTTTTGTCTGGATAGCGGCTACAAACGTGCACAGCAAGTTTGGCAGCAAAAGTTTGGAGAACCAACATATGTACTGACCGATTTTTGGGATGAAGGGTATCATCATATGATTTGGCGAAGAGAGGTAGAGGCATGCCTGTAGCATGCCTTTATTTTTTGGTTAAAAAGTAAGCTGTCACCCAGGATGTGACGGGAATGGTCAGGGTAACCGCCGTTCCCGCAAACAGAATGGTGAGCATTTCACCGCTGAATACCTTGGAGTTGATGATTTCCCCAAGCGAATACGTCGCGTCCTTAAACCAAATAAACAATCCCAAATAGCTTCCAAAAAAGGCAAAAAATAAGGTGTTTGTGGTAGTGCCTAAAATATCGCGGCCAATGCCTAAACCAGATTGATATAAGTCTTTTCTGCTTAGAGCGGGACTTTGCGTATAGATTTCACGAAGGGGTGAAGCAATAGAGATTGCCAAATCTACGATGGCCCCGATTGTGCTCATAATGATAACAGACACAGCTATTTTAGAAAAGTCGACGCCGACAAACAGCGAAAACATGCTGAGCTCGGCCACTTCCTCTTCGCCAAAGCCTTTAATCATAAAGCGATCTGTAAAGGCAACAATACATACAAGCAAAATGACAAATACAATCCCCGTCGCCAGCAACGCTGTTTTCGTCTTTACGTTCATACCGTTGATATAAAATAAGCTTACGCAGCTGATAAGGACACTGCCGATGAATGTTATGATAACCGGATTTACGGTCGGATCTGCCATAAATAAAATGGAAATAAACAAAATTCCAAAATTGATAAATAATGCGATAAACGACCGCAGCCCTTTTCGTCCGCCAACAAGCAACATGCAAATAAGGAGTAACATACTTAAGCAAAATAATGTACTCATGCTGTGCGCCTCTTTCTTTCAATAAAGAAAATGGATATATATAAAGCGAGCGGTACGGTCAAAACAATCCCAATTCCGCCGGCTAGGGCCCGGGCCAGCTCTAGGGACAAATTCATCGAAAAGGTATAGCCGAGCGGCGCATGATTTTTGATGTATAAAATCAGCATAGGAATCGAGCCGCTGATATAAGCAAAAAACAAAATGTTAGTCATCGGTCCCATAATGTCTCTCCCAATCGCTTTTCCGGAAGTCTTCAGTGCTTGCACGGTAATATCGCGGTTTTTTTCGTACAGCTCGAACATGGAGGCACACATTGTAATCGCCACATCCATCACAGCGCCTAGCGAGCCAATTAAAATACCTGCCATGAACACCACACGAGGCGGCCTTGTTAAAAACTGCATTTCTTCGTAACGCAGTCCTTTTTCACCCGTTGTTTTCATTACCAAGTACATAATAAGAAGCGCAATAAAGGTGCCAAGCAATGTTGCAAGCATAGCCGCATATGTTTTCTCATTTAAGCCATTTACAAGTAATAAAGAGACAAAGGTGAATAGAATTGCACTGATGCCGCAAATGAATAATAGACTCGTCCCCGATGTCGTAATATACATATCTAAGGCGTAGGAAAGAAGCACGCTGTTGACTGCTAAACTAATGAGAGAAAGAAATCCCTGTTTTTTTCCGACTACAAGCAAAGCAAAGATAAAAATCCAGCTGATGATGAGTACGTTCGTATCGCGTTTGGCATCTTTGATGAGGCCGGTTAATTCACCGTTTTGTGTATGGGTGCGAATCGAAACAAATAGCTTGTCACCCGCGGTGTACTTTTGATCATAGGCGCCCGAGATGGAGTACTCATTGCTTAAGTAAATCCGCTCGCCCTTGTGCGGACCGTTTTGGAGCTTGGCGGTAATGCGTTGCTTAAAGATCCGATCGCTATTGCCATACATATCGGTTACTGTTTCCGCTTCTGCCGATGTTGCTTTTACAACCTTTGCGATGTGTTGTTTATATAAAAAGTCGTTGTGGTTGACGAAAACGATAGAGCCGATGAAAAGACAGAGTAATAGTGCATACAGAAAAAAAGATTTGTACTTCAAGAAAAGACCTCCATAACTAATGATACATGTAAGGATAGCAGGAGTACTTTTGCAGCGTCAAGCCGACTTATGTGGGAAGATTGGAGGATTCATCATATACTTCTGTAGCTAATTGCCTTGATAGATCGTTTGTAAAATGGGGATTGTACCGATTGTGGGTAAAGGCCTACATAGCCCTTTATATCACCAAAGGGGGGAAACTGCAGAAGTTCACGCCTTCTGCAGTTCTGAAAGCAAAACGCCTTTTTTAGAAAGTGTAATAGGCTTGGTACCGCCTGTTATTTGCTGTGTTGCAAACGAGAATTGAAATCTCGTATGAAAATGTTGTCCGACTGTAAAAGAGATGATGCCCTGCTCGGGTATCACTACCAGGGAAAGCTGCGTCGGAAAATCGCCGTCTGTTTGTGCTGTTTTTTGGAGGATAGAAAACGCCGTATCTACATCAAATGTATGCTCTTTTTCAAGAATGGCATAAGCTGTTTGGTAGCGTTCGCTCCCGCATCCTTGGACGCAATCGTATGTTTCATGTGCGTAATCGGAAAGAGGAAAGTTGGTTAAGACCGTGAAATGTTGGTCCTGTGAGCTTGTATGTATGTTCGCGCGCCCTGGTTCGACGATGTAAGATACGTTCTTTCCGGCAATCATGCTATGTACGCTGTAATGGGGTACATTGACAATCGTTTTTTCTGCTAAAAAAGAGGGCAGGTCGGATAGCTCGATGCGTTCTGTGAGTACATCATCAAATAGCCGCATTATATGTACGCAGTTCTTACCGCGGCGATACCTACCTTCCTCACATTCCTCCACCATTAACAGATTCATAAACGTGCCGTTTGCATTGACGCCAAATGCCGGGAGAAATTGTCCGTTTTCACGCTGCAGGACCAGAAAACGATTGTCTTGCAGGGAAAGCTTAATCGGTCGTTCGCTAATATCAAAGTTCATTCCAATCAACGTCTCTGTGCCGTACCAAACAAAGCTAGTGCACATTTTATCACATCCCTTCACACGAATATTCGACAAAAAGGAAAATATTCCTTGTAAAAAACCGCCCCCAAAAAATTAAGGGCGGTTTTCGTATGTCTCGGCTTTGGCCAGTCGCAGCAGCGGTGAGATTTGCTTGGTCGTAAAGAGATGCAGCTCGTGCATGGCTCTCGTGCATACTGTGTAAAACAGCTTACCATCCTGCTCACCGTATACGTCAGCAGCAGCGTCGCAAACAATGACAGCGTCAAATTCCACACCCTTTGCGAGATAAGAGGGCAGTATGGATACGCCCGGCTCGAAGGAGGACGTTTCCTTCGTAATGAGACGGAGTGAGATAAGCGGCTGTAATTGCTGATGCATCTGCTTGCTTTCATGCGCTGTTTTGCAAATCACGGCAATGTTTTGATGACCTGCGCCTTGTAAAGTAGCGATGCGTGCGGCTATTTGACCAGGCAGCCCATCAGCAGGGACTTGCTCGACAACAGGCAGAGCACCTTCGCGCTGGAAGGCTTCGATGCGTTCGCCGCCTGTTACGAATTGCCGTGTGAATTCGATGATTTGCTTCGTAGAGCGGTAGCTGCGCGTCAGTTCAATGGTTTCCGATTGGTCGTATAAGGACGAAAGGGTAAACAGGCTGACATGTGCGGATTGGGCATGAATGGCTTGGTTCAGGTCACCGAGCACAGTCATTTTCGCAAGCGGAAACAAGCGTTTTAAAAAGGCGAACTGAAACGGTGCGTAGTCCTGTGCCTCATCGATAAAAATATGGCGCATCGATGTATTGCGGCGAAAGCCTTCAATTTGCTCCTTCAAATAGATAAATGGTGTAGCATCCTCATACGGCAGGCTGCGGCGCATCAATTCCTTTGTTGTATAATCACATATATCCTGCCAGTTGGTGGGTAGCTGATCAAACTGTGCAAAGCCAGGTGCAAACAGCTGGGCGTAAATCGCCGGTACATCAGCAAAGCGCAGCTTTTTTGCATGTACGTACAGCTTTTTAAAATGCTTGCGCACCACAATGGCCCGCAGCAGCGCTTGCTCGCGCTCAAAGTCGTTGAAGGTGTGCTCAGAGTAACGCTGCTTGCTTTGCAGTGTTTCATAAGCTTCCTGGAGTGTGTCTTTATCGAGAAGCTCCATTTCTTCTTCGACCCAAGGACGCGTGCGCTCACGTTTTTCGTGCTTTTTTAGCTCGCGCTTAATCCAGCGCGCGGTTTCCTCCATACGACTTGGGAGCGAGTCGACCGGAACACTATAAAAGTATGCCGCAATTTCACGGGCAGTAAGCAGGACCGTGCCGCGAAACTTAATATCCGTAAAGCGCATATCTTGTATTTGTAAATGCGCCGCATAGCTGTCAATGAGCTTCATAAAATCGAGCTCTGCTTTATAACGAATAACAGAGCGGCGCACCGCGTCATTGCTGCGCAGCATGTACTCTAGCTGTGTGAACGGGTCCTCAAGTGTAAATCCAGTTACCTGATGCGCTAGATAATCTTGAAAGGTGGTTTGCTGCATGTTTTCTTCGCCAAGCTCCGGCAAAACAGTGGAAACGTAGCTGTTAAAGAGCGGATTTGGTGAAAATAAAATCATTTGATCCGCGCGCAGCGAGCCGCGATAGCGATACAGCAGATAGGCAACGCGCTGCAGTGCTGCTGATGTTTTACCGCTTCCGGCCGCGCCTTGCACGATAAGAAGACGGCTGCTTTCGTTGCGGATAATGAGATTTTGCTCTTTTTGAATGGTGGCGACAATATTTTTCATTTGTGTGTTGGATTGCTTGCCAAGCACTTCCTGCAGCATCACATCGCCGATTGTCACACCCGTATCAAACATACCCTCAATTTGCGCATTTCGAATCACAAACTGCCGCTTGAGCTGAAGTGTGCCGTGCACAGTACCGCTTGGGGCTGTATATGCTGCCGGGCCGGCCGCATAATCGTAGTACACGCTTGAAATTGGTGCGCGCCAATCGTATATGAGAAATTCTTCTTGTTCTTCATCATAAAATGAACCGATGCCAAGATAAATGGCTTCAGCCGGTTCGCCTTCTTCAGCAAAATCAATTCTGCCAAAGTAAGGTGTGTTCATCAAGCGGCGCAGCAGCTTCAGCTGGTTCGTATGGTGGTGATGGCTGCGCTCGCGCTCGGCCAGCATTTCTGCCTGTTGTTTAATGCTGGCATGTGTTTCGGCCGCTTCTTCGGCATTGTCAAAGTTAACGGTCACATCCTCCCAAAAGTTTTGGCGAATTTCCGTTACCTCCGAACGTACAGTGCCGGTTTGTTTTTCAAGCGCAGCGGCTTTTGTACGTATCTTTTTTGTTACTTCGTTGACTCGCTGCTGTTCTTGTTGCCACTCTTGCATAGCATCGCGTCCTTTCCTTTTCATAACCCTTCTAGCATGCTCATAGGATGGAAATATAAACCGCTTTCAAGGGGGCTGTGTGATGGTTTTTATTTTACTGTTTGCGTGTATAGGCGCCGCTTTTTTCTGCCGTTATATGCATAAAAAGAGAAAGCAGGCCGAGGCTGATTGTCACATGGAAAAGCAGCAGCTTGCCGCCTATCGCCTGCAAAAGCGAAAGCTGGAGGAAATGCGCATTCTCGCTGAAACAATCAACCTACCGAACACTCATTTTATGCACTGGGAAAGCAAATATGCAGATGTTGTAAAGCAGATTGAACAAACAAAAGAAAATATTAACGTGCGGCAAGCTATTTTGCAAGGCAATCGCTTTTATGAGAAGCAACTGCTTCACATGTCGTATGCGCTGTTGTTTTTAGCTGCGGTGCTTATGCTGAAAAAATGGCTTGGTGTGTAAGTGTTATTGACTAAACACATAGTTGAAGAGAATATACGTCATAACGAGGGGGAGATCCTCTCCATCAAAGCTGTATTCCCAGCGTGTGATACGCTTGCCGGTGGCAATGACTGTACCTTCACGAAGAACCTCTGTTTTTGAGCCGATACCGAAGGATTTATAATAATAGGCTGTATCCCCAAGCTGTAAAAACAGACCTTCCTGCAGCTTTACCGCATTTTTTAGGGAATAGTCCGTTTCTACACTGCCGATGATCTCGCCATCACGTACAATGTGCCACATCTCGTTCGCTTTCCAAATCGAGCTTTGCTGTTCTACAAACGTAATTTGCGAATTATCCTGCATCGTAAAGGAAAGGTTCATATACCATTTTCCTTCGCCTTCTAGAATCATAGTGACTACTTTTTGCCACCAGTGCCGATAAAAGCGCTGATAGGTTGCGATTTGTTCTATCCCCTTGTAGAGTATTTTTACATTTGTTGCATATTTTTCTCGTGTATAGGTATGCCAGACGTTTTGAGTTGATTTCGGTACGTAGCGTGCTTCTTGATGCAGCTCCCATAGGCGTATGAAAAATAGCACCAAGGCACCGGCTGGAAATAGTAGTAATGTTAACATTTGTTCCCAGTCATAGACACCTAATATGAAAAAGCGCGCCGTCATAGCAATCGCACCGACAACGAATAATAGCAATAATCGGCCCAATTTTTCCCCTCCGTTCAAAACCTCAGTCTCTTGACTGAGGCTTATGTTTTTTCCAGGCGTATCTAGTTCTGAATGGATAGTAAATATCTTTCCTAAAGTCTCCTAATCTAGATGTTTGTATATGTTTATATCTGTAAGCTGCGTTTACTCTTACCCCTATATGTAAATCACATAAATTTATACATAAAGGTAAAAGAACGTGGAACGGCTAAATCAGTCGTTCCACGTTCTTTTACCTAATGTACGAATCAAAAAGCATCTGCCCTGCCAGATAAAGAGGTTTGGCATCCGAAATTAGATGTGTTTCACATTTTATTGACACTCCCACCCCTAAAGGGGCAAGCTGGCTAACGCCAGTGGGATTCTTGTATGACTTTGCGTTCGCAGTCCATTTCTGTTTTGAACAGCCTACAAGATGAGGGTGTGCCATCACCCTTCCATAGGCAGTGCGTATAGCACCTATGGCGACTATTCTGTTACCAAATAGCCTAGCTTTTGGTTCTCAAATGTGTTTTAGCGTCTTATTCTTGACGACTTAATACATTTTACGGAGTAGAAGAATTTGCTACTCCAACCTCATATGTATTCTGTTTTCAGAGAACATGTCGTTTTAGAGACTTTTGCTTGTCTATGAACCAAGTATAGCATACAAACATATGTTTTTCTATTGCATCCCACGCCTAAAGGCGGTGCTATTGCACCGTAGTGGGCTTTCCCGTATCGCAAATTCTTTAAAGTGCTAATCAAAATGATCTTATACATCTCATTATAACATAATCGTTTTTCGGAAATGCCTCTGGCGTTTTCATGACAATTGTCATCTCTCTATTGTGACATCACTTACTTTTTATGGAGCTGGGAAACTCATACAATGAAAATAGAACAGTGGAGGTGGAAAAATGGAATATATTATTGAAGCAAACCGTGTTTCTAAAGTGTTTAAAAATAAAAAGGCTGTGGACAATATTTCGTTTTCTGTTGAAAAGGGGACTGTTACGGCGGTTTTAGGACCGAACGGAGCTGGGAAAACAACAATGCTTTCCATGCTACTGGGGCTTTTAGAGCCAACGGAAGGAGAAGTGAAATTATTTGGCAGGCGTCCGAAAGCTTCATATGTACGTAACAGAATGGGGGCCATGCTGCAGGAGGTAAGTGTGATTGATAGCGTGACGGTGGGAGAGACGATAGACCTATTCCGCGGCTACTACACACATCCGATGCCCAAGAAAAGGCTCTTGGAAATGGCGGATTTAGAGGCGGAAGAAAAGTCCATGGCCCATAAGCTTTCCGGGGGACAGAAGCGTCGTTTAGGCTTCGCTCTTGCGTTGGCCGGCGATCCCGATCTTCTTTTCCTAGATGAGCCGACCGTGGGTATGGACATCGCGTCACGAAAGCGATTTTGGGAGAGCATCCGTTTACTTGCCAAATCTGGAAAAACAATCATTTTGACAACGCATTACTTGGAAGAGGCGGATCAACTTGCTGATCGAATCATTCTTGTGGCCGACGGGAAAATCATTGCTGACGATACACCCGAAGGAATGAAATCCGCCTTTACGAAGCAGGCAGTCCTGTTCCGTACGCATGGACTGTTTGCAGACACAGAGCTTTCATCGCTCCCGTATGTGACAGAAGTAATCGCGGAAGGGGAAGGTATATCAGTTGCCACCACTGATTCAGATGCGGTGCTCAGGTATATATTTGAAAAGAAGCTTCCTGTGTATGATGTGCTCGTTGAACGCGGCGGACTGGAAGATGCATTTGAAAAGCTTGTAGAACAGAAAGGAGAAGCTGTATGAACATGCTCATGTCGCAGTGCAGAATGGAAATTATTCGTGTGCTTAGAAACCGTCATTTTATCATCGCATCTTTAGTAATGCCTGTCATGTTCTATTATATTTTCACAAACACCCTGAGCGGAGCGGCGAATGATAAGGCCTGGCAGGCACAATATCTAATCTCAATGACAGCGTTCAGCATAATCGGATCCGCTATTAATACGTTAGGTCTTCGACTTGTGCAAGAAAAAAGCCAAGGATGGTCACGCTTGATGGATATCACACCGCTACCTGCTGGTACGTATTTGGTGGCGAAAATGGTAGCACAAACAATCATCAACTTGTTTTCTATTATTGTCATCTTTTTGGTAGGAGCTTTAATCAACAACGTCGAGTTGAGTGCTATGCAGTGGATTGGCAGCGGTGCATGGATTTTAATTGGGGCATTTCCTTTTTTGGCACTGGGCACATTCATTGGTACTTTCAAAAGCATTGATACGGCGGCGGCTGTAGGCAATGTCTTGTATATGCTGCTTTCGATACTGGGAGGCTTATGGATGCCGCTTGAAATCATGCCGAAAACAATCCGTGCCATCGGCGAATGGCTGCCGACATACCGATTTGGTCACGGTGCCTGGAACATTGTCGCTGGAAAAATGCCGGACATGACTAGTATTATGGCGTTAGCAGGATATATGATGGTCTTTATAGTATTATCAATATATATCAGAAAACGTCAGGGAGCGATATGAATGAGAAAAACGAAATTCCGGCTGTTCCCGGACAATATGGGCCATTTCCCCCTTGTATGGTTAATTTACTTATTGATGCCATTATATTATGTGCTACAAGAACCGATAGGAAAAAGGATTGCCGGTTGTATTATGCTGGCAATCTTTGTTGTTATCTATAGGCAGGCTTATTTTGCAACAAAGTATTTCTTTGGTTTGATTGCGTTACAAATGCTCATCATTTTCACGTTGTCGTGGTTTTATCATGTCAATTATATATATATGGGCTTTTTCCCGGCGAACTTCATAGGTGCCGCCAAAACTCGAAAAACCTTTGCGGCGTTATTTGCCATGCTAGCGGCATTAGTTGCCTTGGTGCTTTGGAAATATGGGTTGAGGGGTTCTATTAAAGATATATTGGGCGCCACGCCTGCATTTGTTCTCATGTTCGTCTTTCCGTTTGTCAACCGCTCTATGATGAAGCGGCACGAACTTCAGTTGCAATTGAAGGAAGCGAACGAGCAAATTCAACTTTTGACTAAGAAGGAAGAGCGCCAACGGATTGCGCGCGATTTGCATGACACACTAGGTCATACGTTATCATTGATTACGTTGAAAAGTCAGCTTGTGGAAAGACTTGTCACGAAGCAGCCAGAACGTGCACAAATGGAGGCGAAAGAGATTGCAAAAACCTCCCGCGCGGCATTGAAGCAGGTACGGGAGTTGATTACAGATATGCGCTCTGTTACGATTGCCGAAGAAATTATGCAGGTGCAAGCGATTTTGCAGGCAGCGGATATTGCGTTTATCTACGATGTAGAAGCAGATTTAGAGAATATCCCCCCACTTACACAAAATGTCCTGGGCATGTGCTTGCGTGAGGCTGTGACAAATGTCGTGAAGCACAGCCAAGCAAAGGAATGCAGAGTCGGAGTGTATGTGACGAAAGGGGAAACTGTGCTTGAGATACGTGATGACGGAATTGGCATTCAAAAAAAAGAAGGAAACGGGTTGAATGGCATCTTAGAGAGAATTGGCTTACTTGAAGGAATACTACGCATTGTTTCCGGAGACCAAGGCACGACATTAATAATTGCGATTCCCATCGTGAGAAAACAAAAGGACGGGATGACAGGGTGATACGGGTTATAATTGCTGAAGATCAACGCATGCTTCGAGGAGCGCTCGGAGCTTTGTTAGATTTGGAGAATGATATAGAAGTAGTAGGGCAGGCAGCGAACGGGGAAGAAGCCCTGATGTTAATTGCAAATGTAAAGCCAGATATCTGTATATTAGATATTGAGATGCCACTAAAAAGCGGCTTGGATGTGGCAGAAGAGCTACAAAAACAAAAATCTACATGTCGAGTCGTCATTTTGACGACATTTGCGCGTCCGGGATACTTTGGACGTGCAATGAAAGCTGGCATTTACGGTTATTTACTTAAAGATGGACCAGTAGAAGATTTGGCCGTATCTCTTCGTAATGTAATGGACGGAAAGCGTGAGATTTCTCAAGATCTAATGTTTGGAATGTGGCAGGAAGTTAACCCGTTAACAGAGAGAGAAAGAGAATTGCTTTTGTTCGCACGGGAAGGAAAGACGACCAATGAGATTGCTATGCTTATGTATTTATCTGCAGGAACAGTGCGAAACTATATGTCTGAAGTTTTGAATAAGCTTCATGTTCGTAATCGTATTGAAGCCATTGCTGTGGCAGAGGAAAAAGGCTGGCTGTAGCCGAATTAAGAGGGCGGTTATTGAGGAGAAATTAGTACATAACTGCTTCATATCCGCATTGTACATAGGCTTCCTTTGTTGGCCGGTAATCAATGTAGCCATTTGTATAGCCGCCAAAAAAGGCGAGAGGCGTTTTTTGTTTAACAAGGGAAAGCGCAGCTGCGTACGAATGGTGGTCGTGTCATCTACTAGCATGCCGATGAGAACAGCCTTTTGCTAATTTGCATAAAACACAAACGCTGTTGCGTAAATATGCTCATCGGCATTGCGAAGGCCATTTGGCCGATGATAGCCGATAAACGGCATACCTAAAGGCAGAGTGATATCTGTACGATAAACGCCTATTTTGCTCATAGAGACCTCCTAATAAATAGTTTTAGAGGATAGGAAGCGATGCTGAATCATTTGTACCTGTTTAAATCCTACCATGTATGCAAAAGATTCGATATATTCGTATTGTTAGAATATGTTAGAATTGGGAGGGGAGGGGAAGGTATGTTTATTGTAAATGTGGAAGGTGCAATCAAAAAAGGTGATAGATGGCTTGTGATAGAAAGAAGCAGGCAGGAAGAGCATGCAGGCGGCTTGCTGTCGCTTGTTGGGGGGAAGGTAGAGCAGGAAGGAAACACGACAGATATCTTGGAGCGAACCCTGCGGCGTGAAATAGAGGAGGAAGTCGGTGTACAGATAAATAACATGACGTATATCCATAGTACTTCATTTGTGACAGAGCGCGGTGTACACGTGGTGAACGTTGTATTTCTTTGTGAGCACGAGTCTGGAGAAGCTAGGCCATTATCTCTTGAAGAAGTTGAGCATGTGTATTGGTTAACAACGGAAGAGATCCTGCAGCACCCGCAGGCTCCAAGCTATTTAAAAGAGAGTATTGAACAGGCAGAAGCAAAGGGAGGGTGGAGCCTTGAAAACAATTTATCTTGTTAGGCACTGCGCCGCAAAAGGACAAGAACGGGAGGCGGAGCTCACTGAAGCAGGGTACGCACAGGCTTTGGAGCTCGCAGCGTTTTTGGCGGACAAGCCTATTGATTGCATTCTTTCCAGCTCCTACAAAAGAGCGGTTCAAACAATCCTGCCGCTTGCGGGGCGCTTACATATGGACGTAGAACAGGATGAGCGGTTAACAGAGCGCATACTGAGCGCAGAACACCTGCCTGATTGGTTTGAAAAACTGCAGGAAACGTTTATGGATGTCGACCTCACCTTACCGGGCGGGGAATCCAGCCGCCAAGCAATGGAGCGGATTGCATCTGTCGTTGCGGAGATATGGGCAGGGGAAGCTATGCACACGGTATTGGTGACGCACGGCAATATCATGAGCCTTCTGCTGAAGTACTACGATGATAAGGTAGGATTTGCAGAGTGGCGCAGTTTGAGTAACCCGGATGTATTTGTGCTGCGAATGGCGGACGAGGTAACCTATGAGCGGATTTGGAAATAGGGAGCTACGAAGACAGGGCTAGGGTAGTTTCAAGTGAATATCAAATATGATTCATAATTTATATGTTTATATTCTGTTTTTATGATATATTAATAAGAAAAGGAGGGAATGCAATGGAATCCATGCCTTGGGGCACAATCATCTATCAAATTGTTATTTTCGCTATGTTAATCGCAATACCGATTGCGTTTATATGGCTCATTTTGTTTGTAAAGAATTACAAAGGTAGAGTACATAAGCTGGAGCAGCGTATAGCTGTTCTAGAAGAAAAAAAGAAGCAGTAGCAATCCGCAAAGAAGACATCTTTCCGAAAAGATGTCTTCTTTGGCATGCGTAATCTATATAATCGTTACCTTGCTTACATCGGCTTTTGCGCCCTTTAAAACGGCGTAAGTGAGTTTATCCATCTGAGCACCGTCAAAAACGGCCTTTGAGAAATCTGCATACTTGATGGAAATATTTTTGAATGTCGCATTTTTAAAGGATGCCTTGGTTAGGTCTGTACAGTTAAAGATTGTTCCAGAAAAGGTTTGACCGTCAAAGCACATGCCGGATAAGCTAGTATAGCTGAAGTCCGTATGGTCTAATATGGCGTCTTTAAAGCTGGTGTTTGTAAGGTTTGCCATTTTGAATGTGACTCTTGTTAAATTCGCGCCGTCGAATTTCACATCTTGTAAGTCAGCGCATTTAAACGAGCTGTTTGTTACATCTGACCGGCTAAAATTTGAGCCTTTCAAGTCACTGTAATTAAAATTCTTGTTATGCGCGACGATATCCCACAAATCGGAATTGCGTAAATTCATTTTGGAAATGTTGTCTCCCGGTCCACGCAGCTCTCTTGCTTTTTGCGAAATATACGAAATGATTTCACTGAGCAAGTGCTTTGCTGCTTTCTGTATCTGTGGTTCTGTTTTCTCCGATACACTTTCCACCATTTCTTCAATATCTCCAATAGATTGGAAGGTTATTTGATAAGCTGCTTCCTCATCATAGCCTTGCGCTTTTAAGTCGCTATATTTTTCGCACAAGCTTACGTATAATTCTTCTTTTAATTCCGCTACTGCTTGCGAATGTTCATAGGATGAAAACATGGCATCTAAGTACTTTTTCAATCGTTCGTTCATCTCACTGCCCCTCCTTTATAATAATAAATCAAGAATCCGCTTGGCGTGGTCCCAGTTTTGCTTATTCTCAAGATAAGTGGCTTTGCCTTTTTCTGTAATGGTGTAATATTTTCTTCGTCCGCCTTGACTCTCATCTCCCCAATACGAAGTGACATTCCCGTCTTTCTCCATTCGTTTCAAACTAGAAAACATCGTTGATTCTTTCAGCTCATATTCATGGTTAGAGTTTGTAAGTATGAGTTTAGATATTTCGTAGCCATACTTATCGCCGCTCATCAGCAGCTTTAAAATGATCGTATCGGTGTGTCCTCTAAGCAGGTCAGAAGAAACCTTAAAATCCGTCATGGTGTCACCTCCATGATTATAAGATACACCGTATTACCACGACTGTCAAGGTAGTGTTTTTATCGAAGTATTTTTCGGTATATGCCTGTGAGGTCTTCTCTCAGGAGTCACTCCCATCAAGAAGTACAAATGATCAACATGGGGCTTTAACACAGCCAAGCATAAAAAACGTTATTTCCGTAAGAGAAATAACGTTTTTGATGATATTTTTGTTGCGTTATCTATATAGAAGAATTCAAATGATTATTTGATTTTAATAATAATTTTGCCCTTTGCTCGCCCAGTTTCAGAGTACGTCATTGCTTGCTGGGCATCTTCTAAGGAAAAGACTTTGTCAATAACAGGCTTGATGTGCCCGGCTTCAATTAGATTTGCAATGATGCGTAGTTGTTCGCCGCTTGGCTTCATGAATAAAAAGGTATATTCGGCATGATGCTGTTTTTCGAGTGCTGTCAGCTTGCGGCTGACTAAGGTGAACAACTGCTTTTTGAAAAAGCCTGCGCCGTACTCGTCCGCAAAACGAGCATTTGGTACGCCTGAAACTGAAACGATTTTGCCGCCCGGTTTCACAACTTGAAATGCCTGTTCGAGCGTCTTGCCGCCGATGGTGTCAAATACCGCGTCATAATCCTGCAGCACTTCTTCAAAGCGCTCCGTTTTATAATTAATGATGGTGTCTGCGCCGAGGGATGTTACGAGCGCAGTACCGGCTTCACTAGTCGTCGTCGCTACAACGGCGCCCATGTATTTCGCTAGCTGAATTGCAAAGGTACCAACACCGCCGGCACCAGCTTGAATCAAAACCTTTTGCCCCTTTTGTAGATGCATAACATCATGCAGGGCCTGGTAGGAGGTGAGACCTACAAGCGGGATAGATGCTGCTTCTTCAAAGCTTGTATTTTTAGGTTTGTGCGCTATATCCTCCTCATGAACGGCAATATATTCCGCAAACGTACCAATGCGGCTCTTGCGCGGACGACCGTATATTTCATCGCCCACTTGAAAACGGGTGACCTTTGTTCCCACCTTCGTGATAACGCCGGAAAAATCATTTCCTAAAATGAGTGGCATCTTATATTGAAGTAATAGCTTTACCTTTCCATCACGTATTTTAAAATCAATGGGATTGATGCTTGCGGCGTGAATTTCCGCGAGTACGTCATGTTCCCCAATTTCCGGAAGTGGCATATCTGCTAGACGCAGCGGAACCTTTCCGTATGTTTCAATAATCATTGCTTTCATGACTAAGACCTCCAGATAAATGCTTATTTGCGGATAAGAGACTGCACTACCCAGATACAAACGAATGCCCATATAAGTAAAATGAGTGTGCCTACAAACCAGTTCTTTGGTTTTTCCTTTTTCATCATTTCCTGTGCCTCCGCTTCGCAAGAGACGAGCACATGCTTAGGAATGAGTTTGAGTGCCAGCATAATGCCAAGTGGTATCAGGATTAGGTCATCTAAGTAGCCTAAAATCGGAATAAAGTCCGGTATCAGATCAATGGGGCTGAACGCATAAGCTACCACACATACAGCAAAGAGCTTGGCGTACCAAGGCACATCCTCCGATTTGCAGGCGAGATATAGAACGAAAATATGTTGTTTGAGTTGCTTTGCCCACGTTTTAATACGATTCATAGTGTCTCCTTATTTGTGTTTTGTATATTGTATCATCTAAAGATGCGGGGGAGAATGACAAAAGCGGGGAACGTACATCCTATGCACGTGAAATAAATATGTTGTGAGGGTGGGAAGGAGGGGGAATGCGCTGTGACGCACTATTGGGTGACTTTGTTAGCGATAGCTGTAGCGGTTGTCTTTATAGCTGAAAAAATAAAGCAGCCGTATCCGACGCTTCTAGTTTTATTTGGACTGATTGTGGGTGTGCTACCGATTGATGCTTTAGATGAAGTGAAGCGGTACGCTGTGGATGATAAAGTATTTCAAACGACGATAATTTTAAAAGCTATCTTCCATATGGAGGGTAGCTTTTTTGGTAGAAACGTCTGTTAGTATACTTTACATAAGGAAGGTCATACTAACGCATATTACAAGAATCTGCCATTGAGGAAGCCTACATATGAAACAAATATCAACAATCGTGGAAACGAATCTTTTTTATGCGCGGCAAGCGCTTCATTTTAACAAAGAAGTCATCACGAGAACTGTGAGCGTTGCAGGGCTTGCGATTGGTATGGTGTATGTGGACACGATTGCATCAAAGGATGTCATTCAAAATCATATCATGCGGCCCTTGCTGCAGCTGCGTTCTCTTTCGCACGAGGATGCAGTGCTCAGTGTAATGAATACGATTGAGATTGCAGATGCACAGGTGCTTTCTTCCATGGAGGAAGCTGTTGCGGAGCTGACAAACGGAAAAACGCTGTTGTTTATAGAGGGGACAGATTCTTGCATCGTCGCTGATACATCAGATTGGAAGGATCGTTCCTTAGCGCCGCCGCAAACACAGCGCGTATTAAAGGGACCGCAGATTGGCTTTACGGAGCTGGCCAAAAATAATCTATCGCTCATTAAAAGAGTTGTCAAGAATGCCGACTTGGTTATCGAGGAGCAAAGCATCGGTCAGGAAACTCAAACGAATGTATCGATTGTGTACTTAGCCGAGAAGGTAGATACAGAGATTTTACGAGATGTAAAAGAACGGCTCGCCGCCATTGAGCTATCTGCCATTCTCGATTCATCCTACATTGAAGAGGTTATGACCGACAAGCAACAAACCACCTTTCCACTTGTATTAGTGACCGAGCGACCTGATGTAACAGCGGCGCATCTGCTTGAGGGTAAGATTGTGATTGTATGTGATGGTTCTCCGAATGTACTGATTGTGCCTGCCCTATTCATTCAGTTTTTGCAGTCGCCTGAAGATTATTATGAGCCCTCTTTTTTGGAATGGACGCGACTGCTGCGGATTCTGTCTTTTGTTGTTTCCATTTATTTAATTCCACTATATATTGCATTCACATTGTTTCATCCAGAGATGATTCCGAGTGAATTACTGATTAACCTGGCGGCGCAGCGGCAGGTTGTGCCCTTACCGGTATTGGCGGAGGTGCTTCTGTTTATGTTGCTATTTCAAATTGTACTAGAAAGCTCGATTCGGCTGCCAAACGGGCTGACATTAGCGTTTGCGATTATTGGAACAATCATTTTGGGACAATCGGCGGCGCAGGCTGGCCTCGTGCAGCTGGCCACCTTGGTGGTGGTATCGGCGACGTATGTATTGAATTTCGCGGTACCGGTACAGCCTTTTGCCAATTCCGTCAAAACCATTCGCTATTTATTTGTATTTCTAGCGAGTACCTTCGGGTTTTACGGCATTATGCTGGGGACCATTGCACTTGTGATTCATCTATGCAGTTTGCAGAGCTTTCGCGTTCCGTACTTGTCGCCCATTATGCCGCTTCATATTCCTGATTTAAAAGACACGTTTGTTCGTACGAGTCTTAAAAAGATTGTAAATACGAAAAAGAAATACAAAACAGAACAGAATCAGCCGAGTGAGTGATTGTTATGAGGTATCTATATGTTATATTTATTATTTTGTCAGCTGCTTCGCTCTCGTTTTCACAGGGTGATAAAAATGAATTAAATCAAATTGGCTTTTCCTTTGCGATGGGTGTAGACGAGGCAGAGAAGGGCTATGAGGTGTCATTGCAGCTCATCAATCCAAGCGCTTTATCGGGCGAAAAACCGATCAAAAACTCTCCTTATGTAGTATATAAAGCAAGCGGTAAGACAATTGATGCTGCCCTAGAGCACCTGTCTGTGTATATGTCACGTCATTTGCATCTAAAGCAAATGCAAATTATCGTCATTGGCGAAAAGATGGCACGAAACAGACCGATTCATGAGATTGCTAACTATCTATTGCAGGCGACGGATATCCCAGCCAATGTTCTGGTTGTAACGACAAGAGATGCAACCGCTTATGAGATGCTCAAGGTCTTTGCACCTGTGGAAGGATTTTCGGGCCTTGAAATCACAAGCATCCTGCAAAAGCTGGGAAGAAAAATTCCGCAAACGGCAAGTGATATTAAAATCGATTTAATGCAGCAGGGAAAAGATTTGACGCTACCTTATATCTACATCATGGGCAAGCGCAAGCAAGGTGAGAAGCAAGCTAACTTTGAGACCCTAAAGCCCACGCATTTGGCGTATGGGGGAACCGCTTTGTTCAAAGGAGAAAAGCTCAAGGGCTTTATTGATTCGAGGGAATCGCTATACCTATACATGTTAGAGAAAAAAACATCTAATTTTCTGTTGGCTGCTAGCTGTCCTAAAGATGAAAAGAATTATTTTACCTTCAAGGTATCCGGCAGTCGCCCGAAGCTACGGGATGTAAAGATAAATGGAGATAACATACGTTTTCTATTTAATCTAAAGCTAGATGGTACCGTCAGTCAGTACAACTGTCGTCATGACTTAGGTGATCCTGAGACAATTGAATTACTGAAAAAGGAGCTTGTGAAGGATATTGAGCATCATGTGGAGGAGGGCATGGTGGTATTTCGGAACTATGAGATAGATCCCTTTGGGTTAGGTGTGATGCTGGAAAAGCATAGTCAGCAGGAGTGGGATACAATAAAAGCAAGGTGGCCTGCTTTACTCAAAACAACGTCTATTTCTATTGATGCGGATATCAGGATTCCAAACATCGGTGATTTTAAAGTAGGGAGTGAGTGAATTGCAGTCCAAGCAAGCGTTCGGTGTCATTGAACTATGCTGTACTATGCTTTTGTTTTTGCTCGGCAGCGCTATTGTACTGGGCGTCGGGCTTGAGGCGCGCAAGTACGCTTGGCTTGCGATCTTGCTGGCCGGTATGATAGGCACACTTTTGTTTGGTATGTACGTATACATTTGGAAGCATAACCATTATGGTAGTTTAGGCTTTATTTTAAAGCAGCAATTCGGAAAATATCTTGGTTTTGTATTGGCGATTATATACGCGTTGTATTTCTCGTTTATTGCATCTAGGGTGCTTATTGATTTTACGCAGTTCATCAGCAATTCCTTACTTTATAATATGAATCCTTTTTATATCAAGGTATCCATTTTGTTATTGGTACTTTACACGTATTCTAAGGGAATTGAACCATTTATCCGCTCGGCGATCTTGTTTGGGTTTGTGACGCTTTTGTTTATCATCGCGATGTTTGCCTTCATTTTACTAAGCGATTTGTTTCATCTAGAGTACATGAAACCTATGCTCCCGGTTCCGTTTGCAAATATTCGAAAAGCGGTGTTTCCACTACTGATTACTCTTCCGTTCGGCGAATTAATCGTATTTTTCACATTGCTGCCATACGTGATAGAAAAGCGTGTTGTGTGGAAAGGCGGCAGTGTTGTGATTCTTGTATCCACCGTTATACTGTCTTTTTCTGCTTTTCTTACCATTTCCGTGCTGCACCCAGACTTAGCCTGGCAGCATATATTTCCGCTTGTAAAAGCCATTGAGCGTGTGCACGTCTTAAATTACATTCAGCGCTTAGATCTCATCGCGGTCATTATCTTTATTATCGGTGGCTTTTTTAAGATTTTTGTGTTCGCCTTCGGTTCGATTCGGATGATGCAGGAATGCTTACCACGCGTAAAACCTGGGATTCTTACTACAATTGGATTGAGTCTCATTATGGGAGGATACTATTTTATGTCCAATAATCCCCCGCAGCATCTAAAGCTAGGCTTGGAAATCGTCCCGCCCTTTGTACATGTGCCCCTGCAAATTGTTGTCCCCCTGCTTTTATTTGTCATAACAGCTGTACGAGCTAGGTTAGCTAAATAGCTTACGGAAAGGAAGGAATAAGAGATGAAGGTATTAGTAACTGGAGCCTCCGGCAATGTAGGGCAGTATGTCACAAATGAGCTGTTACAGATGGGGGAGAGAGTTGTCGCAGCGGGAACTCGTGTCGAGAAGCTGGACAAGCTGTTTGGTAGCGAAGTGGAGAAGGTTGTATTGGATTTTACAAATCCCGCTACTTACGAAACAGCATTACAAGATGTAGACCGTGTGTTTCTGATAAGACCACCGCATCTTGGCAAACCGGAGGATTTATATCCGTTTATTGATGCGATGAAGCAGCATCATATAAAGTTAGTATCTTTTTTATCGCTGATGGGCGTTGAGAAAAATACCATTCCCCCTCATCATAAGATTGAAAAATACATAGAAGCATCCCGTCTGCCGTATGCACATATTCGTCCCGGCTTTTTTATGCAAAACCTATCGGGTATACATGCTGTAGAGATTCGGGAAAGAAATGCAGTTTTTGTGCCGGCAGGTAACAGTAAAACCAGTTTTATCGATGCGGAAGACATTGGCTTGGCAGCGGCAATCTTGCTCCGCAGCCCTGAAACCTATCAATATACGGCCCATACGCTTACTGGGGGAGAGGCGCTTGATTATTATCAAATCGCGGATATTCTCACAAAAGTAACAGGAAGAACAATCACCTACGCAAAGCCAAGCTATTGGAAGTACAGAAGATACTATATCAAGCAGCGAGGCCTTGATAAGGCGTATGTGAATGTAACAGTAGCGTTGTATTTCATGACGCGGCTGGGAACGGCCAAGGCTGTTACTACAGATTTTATAAAGCTGACTGGCAGGCAGCCGCGTACGTTTGAGGAGTTTGCGAGAAAGCATATTGATTCATTTATGTCAGTATCGCGAGGGAAATAGCTAGTAGTGGGAAAAGGTCCAGTAGGGGTGCTGAACCTTTTTCTTTGTTTGAAAGGGTAATGCAAATCTAAAAGCATGTATTGCTTTGTTAATCTATATACTTCACCACAGCCATTTCTTTCCCAAAGCGATCTCCTTCATCAACAAAGCCGAGGCTTTTGTATAAGTGATGCGCACCTTCGTTCGTCGGGTGATAGCCGACCACAATTTTACGAGCATCCGGCAGTGCAGCGATCTCCGCGAGCATCAGCTTTGTAGCTGCTTTCCCGATGCCTCTGCCTTGAAATCTTTCGCCAATCATAATGCGGTACACCCAATACCCGTCCAACTCCTCAAGCTCTGTGTTATACATAAGAAATCCTGCCATTTCATCTCCGTAGTAGATGGCGTATGGACGGAGAGTGAGCTGGAATTTAGCCTGTAGAATGGAGATAGCATTCGGCTCTAAAAACGCGGCTTGTGCAGCAGAAACTTGAAGCTGACAGCACGTATACCAATTGTCTTCGTTTATTTCAACAAGTGTAACTATGTTCATAAAGTGCCCCTTTCTTAGATAGTTCCTTTTCTAGATTTGATTGTACCATATTTTTCTAGTATTGTAGATTACATGTAGGGTTAAGGGGAGTATATAAGGATCTATCGATAGAGCTTGGTTATCCAACTACGACTGAGCAACTGAAACAAGGCTATAAGCGTATGGAGGAAAGCGGCAACTTGTAGCAAAGGAGGAGAAGCGTGATTACAGTTTCTATTGACACACATAGTGAAACAGAAGATTTTTTTCGAGTAATAGGTGCACCGAAATATAGGTATTATGTTCAACCTACTGAAGTGAAAAGTATGCTGTCAGCATATTTTCGCAAGATTTCTCTGCTTCCTGTATATGTGATATTCTCTACGTATCATGATTTTGAAGACATCGAGGTGCTGTTAAAAAAACTACGGCAGCCTTATGATATACAGCGTTTAGCTGATACATGTACGGTGATGATAGATGGTAAAACCGTACGATATCATGTACCTTTATTTAGGATGCAAGTAGATTGTATCAATGCGCTACAAGAGATTATCGTACAAACCTTTTGGCTGGCAGAATCGAATTGTAGCTATATTATTTCCTTTTCAAATAATGTGCGTGTAACAACTCAAATAACAAAGAGCATGCGAAACAAGCATGTGGAGACATCCATTTTGCAAATTGATATGAATGTCCCCGCAACGACTATGTGCATGGCACACGATGCAGATGGATTTTATTTGTTTTCAAATGAAGAGACATATAGCTCGGTAGAAAAGGTGTACAACCATTTTGCAGATTAACAAAAGCGGGAAGGAGCTCTAGCCTCCCACGAGCCTAGAGCTTTTCTACAAACTCCCAAAAACAAGGTGGTTCTTCCTGAAGTAGCTTGTCCAGCTTTTTAAGTGCTTTAATTTTGATTTCATGGGCAAGATCTTCGCGCTCATCAAAGGTTGTTTGTTTGACGTGCAGTTTTATCTTTTTATCCAAGGCTTGGAGAATGCGGCAGGTTGTTTCATCGTGTGTCGTGAGAGATGAAAACATGGTCAGAATTCTCCTTTTTCTTTGTTTTTTATGAATGGTCTAGGTTCTGATACGCTTTTTTAATTTGTGTGAGCGTTTTTTTGAGCCAGTATGATATATTTTGTTCGGTTTGACCGAACCGCCTTGCGATTTCTTTGTTGGTCAGCTGCTGATTAAAGCGCAGCTCTAACAGTTGTTTTTGCTTTTCTTGTAGCTTGATAGATGTGAATGCTCGTTGTAGTTTTGGGTTTTGTACGTTTTCAAAGAAATACTGCTGTTCTTTTGCCATGACGGTATCTAAGGGTGTTTCTATGTCTGCCGCAAGTACATCAGCTAAAGACAGCGCTGCGTCGGTCGGCTGGTCAATGATGAGCTGAAAGCGCTCTTTGTGCTTTTTTAGCTTTTTATCGTAGTCGATTGCCATTCGCCGTGACATGCCGTTTAAATAGTTGGTAATGCGCACCTCGTAATAAAAGTCACGAAACGATGCTTCTAGCTGCTCCATATGCTTTTGGTTCGGATCTTGCATGAATCGCTCTAGCAAGGTAGCATTGCGGCCAATCTTCAAAAATTCTCTCATCACCGCATGTTTAAAAAGCTTTCTTTGTTTTTGCTGCACCTTTTGAAGCCTGCTTGTATATAATTCTTTTTCGGTTTCTTTGGATACACTCTGTTTCATGCTTAGAACCTCCTTTTACTTAAAGAAGTGAAATGAGACCACGGAAAATCAAATAAAATCGAACTCATGTTCTATTATGGTACATGTGTTCGTAAAAAGCTAGATGGATTTTTTGAAAATAGAAAAAATTTCTTATTTGCCATGTATCGATATAGAAGGTTTGAGGAGATAAAAGTGAAGGTGTAACTATGTTTGTTGATAATAAACGAACATTTAATTTTTATTTTAAAAAAATGTTCATTTTTTATTGAATAAACTTGCGGTGTTTGTTATATTAGAAAAGTAATAACCTTACATAATAATTACTCGTATATGCTCGGTAATAAGGTCTGAGCGTTTCTACCTGGTTCCCATTGTAAGAACCGGACTACGAGTTGAAGTATTACAATGTTCGTGTTTTTTTGTGATGCTTTAACTTGCGTGAGTCCAGAAGGTAGAAACGATTCTACATATTCTGGATTTTTTTATTTGGCCTAATGAGCACATGTACGAGACAACAAGAGAAAAGGGGAGCGTATGCATGAAAAACAAAATGTTTAAGAAACTTGCTTTGCTGGTGACAGGAGCAGCTTTATCCGCTACGTTGTTTGCTGGATATCAGCAGGAACCAGCTAAAGTGGAAGCGGCACAAAAACCAATTATCATTCAAGGACCAATGCCAATTGAGGCGGAAAATTTTGCGCAAAAGCTAGAAAAAGTAAAAGTGGAAAAGTCCGGTACATTTGTTTTTTATAAAGGTAAGCTGAATGATTACCCTGTTATTGTTGTAAAAACAGGTAAGGGTATGGAAAATACTGCAGCTGCTACAGCGCTGGCAATTGAAAAGTATAAACCTGCTGCAATCATTAACCAAGGTACGTCTGGTGGTCATGATCCGAATTTGCATGTGTTTGATATTGTATTAGGAAAACGTACGACAAATATCGGCTCTTTAAAAACGACGCATATGAGCGAAAATGAGGGAATTGCGCCCACGAAGTGGATTCCGATGGACTTGATGGCTTCTGAAGGAAGCGGTTCAAATCCAGATGCAGAGAAAATTCGCTATTATGAAGGAGATAAAGGCTTGCTAGCGGCTGCTCATGCGGTGAAAGATACGTATACAAAAGGGAAAATTGTGGAAGGAACGATTGGTTCGGCGGACTTTTGGAACAATGAGGTGGATCGCATTAAGTGGTTCCATACGAATTACGGTACGTCTGTAGAGGAAATGGAAGGTGCGTCTGCCGCACAAATCGCAGCTGCGTATAAAGTTCCGTTCCTGGGAATCCGCATTTTGTCCAATAATAAAACAAACGGCGGCACATACAACCCTGGAACTGCAGAGGCAAATCAAGAGTATGTGTACGAGGTAGTAAAACAATACATCTCAGATATACAGAAAAAATAAGGAAGTATAATCACGCATACAAAGGGTTAACGTAATTGGGAATGGGAAAGGCCCGCCTCAGAGCTGAGGCGGGCTTTTTTGTTTCAGCAGCGAAGCGAGGGCGCAATGGTTCACGGTCTGATGATATCCTTTAATCGCTCAACCATATCGCTTAGCCCCTCAATTTTCTTCTCAAACCGAATCAGCAAATAGAGCGTGAGCATAATCGGAAAGCCAACATTTGTAATGATATCAATCCAATCCTTAACCTGCATCGCGTCCATACTGACACCTCCTGCGAAAATGTCTTCACTGTTATAGGTGAAAGCTAGACGCGATTTCGAAAAGAATCATGAAAAAACTGCATATCGACTTGGATATGCAGTGCAGAGAAGGCGGCAACCGGATTCGAACCGGTGGTGAAGGTTTTGCAGACCTTTGCCTTACCGCTTGGCGATGCCGCCGTGGTGAAAGGCTTTCTATAAGATATGTGTTTGTAAGGGGGAATATGACTAGGTATGCGCCTAGTTTTTGTTGCTGGGTGAGGCTATGATATGAAAATTAATTTATTTTTGTAAATGGCTCTATGGATACCATAAGGGATAGGTGAAAAATTCCTAATAACATATTAGTACACAAGACAACTTTCTCAAGTTCACTATTGACAGATTGGCTCATCTAAATTTATTTACATTACATAGACTCATAACCTCTTCACAAACAACACGCGGTCTTGTCCAGGACCGTCATAATTTGGACGAACAGACTCAATAGAAAAACCCATTTTGGTATGATAGGCAATAGAGCCGGTGTTGACGGGTGAGGTGACGCAGCGCACCGTACGGCAATTGTGAGCTTGCACTGCTGTGAAAAACGTTTCGTATAAATGCGAGCCGATTCCGTTTTTACGGTAGTCGGGATGAATGCCGACAAAGTGAATATATGCTTCATCCGGATGAGATTGTGACAAGAAGCCGATCAAAAAGCCAACCATTATGCCATTTTCTTCGGCAATAAAGCTGGTCTCAGTAAAATGCTCAAAAAATAGCTTTGGCAGCATATCAGCCATATTGCGGCCACCCCACCAGTCATTGATGAGCGGCGATACTGTATAATAATCCTCTCCAGTGACAGAACGAATCTTCATGTTGAATCCCCCTCATTAAAAAGCGGCCCTGTATAGACCGCTTGTTCATTTCAAAAATACGTCGTAGAGAATATACAAAATGATACCGCCAAATACGATAGCACCGCCAATTGTTGGCGCTCCGTACACCGTCCGATTCGCAAGGTCATCTGTTTCAATTGCGCTCTTTTTATCTTGTTCTCGGTCCATTATGCATCCCTCCTCACAACTACTGTATGTCGTGCGGCGCCTTTCTATTTCTTTTTCGTGAAACAAATAGCTAAGGTGCTGATACATAAAAAAGTATACACGTTTACAAACATCGTATTGGTATACTGATTGAGCCAAGGGTAACGATAAATTCTCGAGGCTTCCTCTTTGGGTGTTCCTCCTAAGCTATGAATCATATGTAGAACATATTGATATTCTAACAAGCACCCTATTGCAAAAAAGAGGAGTGAACCGACGCGGATCCACAGCCAGGTTTTTGGCTGCAGGTCAAGGCTTTGTAAAACCTTTCGCAGGTGTTTGATAAAAAAGAAACATACGATAGGTGCAGGGAATACAAATAATAGTCCTAGGTTACCGTTTCCTGAAGTAACGGTAGGGCTAACGGTAAAGACATCTACAAGATACAAAACAAATAGGCTGAGTGCAAACCAAATCATAGCCTTTGACCAAAGTTTCATAGGGAAATCTCCTTATTTATTAACCAAGTAAGCAAAACCAAAGTCATCATCATCCGCTGTCCAATCGAGCCAATGTGTACCGGTGTTATCTTTGCCGTTATCCGGATCTTTGTAGGCTACATGCAGGTCGCCTGTATAGCTTCCATTCTTATCATAACCTATACCAGCTACAAAGTGATATTCAATGTCAGAGCCGCCTGCATCAAAGCGATCAAAACGAAGTGCTACCGGGTCTTTACTGTCGATAGCGGCAATAAAGTTGGCACTTTTACCTACAGCATCAGAGTACTGCTTTGTCGACCAATTTGGGCTAGTATGGTAGACATGCGTGAGAGCACCGTTTGCCCACATAGAAAGTGAGGTGCCAATCCATGTGCTACCCATCTCGTTATATAAATGATTTACTAAACTTGCCCAAGAGCCATAATACTTGTTATCACGTACATTATATCCTAACACGTCGTAATAATAGTCCATAATCATTGCCGCTGTAGTTGCTCCGCAAGCTGAGTTTGGATTTTTAATGCCGGAGGCTCTTTGATAAATTCTATCGACAGGTAGTACTTTATACGTGGCTGCTAGAGCCTGCATTTGGTTAGCTGTGGTTGCTAATGCCTTCCAGCCGGGACTTGGGCTCGTTCGTTTTTGAATATTGGTTAGCTCCAATGTTTCTAACTTTTTCACCTCGGCGGTCGCTACTGTATTACTTTTTGCCATCTTACCTAGGCTGGCTTGTTTCGCTTTTTGAAAATTAGCTTGTACTTCTTTGCCACTATTTCCAAATTGAAATTTCATCGCGCCGAAATAGTATGTTTTTTTCTGGCTGCCTTTTTGATGTAGTAATTCAGATAGATTGCCATCGATGCCGTATTGAATGATAGGATCTAAATGAGTGAGAGCGGAAGTAATGAAATATCCGGTTGTTTGTGCTGATGTGGCTTCAAAATAATAACCAATTACATTGTCGTCAGTATCATACAAGTATTCTTTTAAAGAGAGTTTTGCGTTTTTTAGTGCAGCGAGGTGTGACTTGGATGCAATAAAGTTTTCAGCTGCTTGTTTGGCTTTTTGCGGACTAATTTTCTGTACGTTCATAATACCTTGCTTTGTTACGTTGGCGTGTACGTGAGGAGCGAAAGAGCTACCGAGTATGGCGGAAGCTAGTACTGCAGACAAAACTGTTTTCTTCATCAAATATGTAACCTCTTTTCTTGTATATGTTTGATTCTACAATCGTTCTTGGTAGCTGGGAGATTATTGATAGCATGTAAGATTATAGAACAAGGTAAAATATAGCATATATACATATCTGAATCTACAAAATATTTAAAAATTTAAATTTTGTGTAATGCGTGCATAAAATAACCCCTTCCTACTAAGGAAGGGGCCTCTATCATAAATGAAGCTGAAAATAAACCGTATACGTACCAAGCGGCACCGCTTCACCTTGTGCTGATTCTGACCAGTGTAAGCTTTCTAGAAGCAAGTTCTCGGTTAGGACATGCTCATGTAGCTTGATTGCCTGCTTCACTTCATCGCCTCCGTGCAGTGTGAGACCAACGCGCAGATTTACAGGGAGGTCAAGCTTTTTGCGATGCTCCTGCACCGCGCGGACAAGCTCACGCGCCATGCCCTCCGCAACAAGTTCTTCGGTGATATTTGTATCCAATACAACGCTATACAGCTCATTGCCAACAATGGAGAAGCCTGCCTTTGGCACCTTTGTAAGCAGGACATCATCCTTTTCTACCACAACCGTCTCGCCAGAAGGTAACGAAAGTGATAGTGAACCGGCAAGAAGTGTGCGCACTTGTTCGGGTTGTAGCCCCTGCAGCGCTTGATGGACGATGTTCGCTTGCTTGCCAAATTTTGAGCCGGCTTGCTTGAAGTTCAGCTTACATTGATACGTGACCAAATCGTCGTCGCCGGCAGACAGGGTAACCTGTTTGACGTTGAGTTCATCACAGATGATATCGCTGTAGGTGTCCCAAGGAACCGGTGCATCGGTGATGAGGGTGAGACTATTGAGCGGCTGCTTTACCTTCAGACCGCTTGCGTTACGTGCACTGCGGCCGAGCTCGACAACCTGACGCACCGCCTCCATCTCTGCTTCAAGGTGCGTTTGGATGTGAGCAGGGTCATGCAGCGGATAGTCGCATACATGCACGCTGCTGCCGGTCAGGTTCTCATGCACATCGTCGGCGATGAACGGTGTGAACGGGGCGAGCATACGGCTTAGTGTAACGAGCGCTTCGTGAAGCGTTTCATAAGCGGCTTGTTTATCCGCCGTCATGCCGGATGCCCAGAAGCGCTGGCGTGAGCGTCTTACGTACCAGTTACTGAGATCCTCTGTAAACACTGCTAGTTCCCGGGCTGCGTTTGTAAACTGATAGTCATCAAGCAGGCTGCGGACAGAACGCACTGTGCTGTGCAGGCGCGAGATGACCCACTGATCGAGCGTGGTTTTCGGCGCCGTGTAACGCGTATCGGCAACATAGCCGTCTAAGTTTGCGTACAGCGCATAAAAGCTGTGCACGTTCATGAGCGTGTCAATCATTTTTGACTTTGCTTCTCTGACAACGCGCGCGGAAAATTTCTTTGGATTCCAAGGAGCGCTGTCAGCAAGCAATGCCCAGCGCAGGGCGTCGGCGCCGAATTCTTCAATCAACGCGACCGGATCGAGTGCATTGCCCTTGCTTTTAGACATCTTCTGTCCGTATTCGTCGAGCACATGACCGAGCGATAACACGCGCTTGTACGGTGCTTTGCCAGTGAATAACGTTGAAACGGCAAGCAGGCTGTAAAACCAGCCGCGCGTCTGGTCAATCCCCTCGGCGACCACGTCGGCAGGGAACTGCTGGGAGAATATGTCGTTGTTTGCGAACGGATAATGATATTGCGCAAACGGCATTGCGCCGCTGTCGAACCAAACGTCGATCACCTCGGGTGTGCGCTTCATCGCAGCGCCGCAGGATTTACACACAAGCTTCACATCGTCCACATACGGCTTATGCAGCTCTAAATCCGTTACATCACTAGCTGTCAATTCCTGTAGCTCACGCAAGCTTTTCGGCGCGGCCTCATGTCCGCACGAGCCGCATTCCCATACGTTTAGCGGCGTACCCCAGTAGCGATTGCGGCTGATGTTCCAATCCACCATATTTTCCAAGAAGTTACCGAAGCGGCCGTTCTTGATATGCTCAGGATGCCACGTCACGCCTGCGTTGTTTTCCAGCATGTTTTCCTTGAGTGCCGTGGTTCGGATAAACCAGCTGTCTGTTGCGTAATACAGCAGCGGCGAATCGCATCTCCAGCAAAACGGATAGCTGTGCTCATATTTTTCTTTATGATATAAAAGCCCAGCCTCTGCCAGGTAACGCACGATGTCCACATCGCAATCCTTCACAAACCGTCCGGCCAGAAACGGAACGTCCGCTGTGTAACAGCCTTTTTCATCAACAACATTCACAAACGATAAGTCATTCGCCTGCACAACCTTGTAATCGTCCTCACCATAAGCCGGGGCGATATGCACCACGCCAGTACCGCTTTGGGCTGTTACATAATCAGCGGCTACGACCACATGGCCCTTCTCGACTGTTACAAACGGAAATGGCGGCTCATATGCCAAACCGCAAAGCTCAGTACCCTTGTGCTCTGACAGAACACGGTAGTCATTTTTAAATACAGAAGATGCTAGCTCCTTGGCAACGATATACACTGCACCATCAGTTTCTGCGCGTACATATGTCAAAGCCGGATTGACTGCCAACGCGACATTCGCAGGCAGTGTCCAAGGGGTAGTCGTCCAGCCAAGGAAATATTCGTTGCGATCCTTGAGCTTAAATTTAGCCGTGGCTGTCATGTCCTTCACATCCTGATAGCCCTGTGCCACCTCGTGTGAGCTGAGTGACGTTTGGCAGCTCGGGCAATACGGCGATACGCGATGCCCCTTATACAATAAGCCCTTTTCATGGATGGTGCCGAGCACATGCCATACGCTTTCGATATACGAATTGTCCATCGTCACGTACGGATCGTCCATATCCACCCAATAGCCGAGCTTTTCGGTGAACGAACGCCACTGCTTCTCATAGGCAAATACGCTCTCTTTACATTTTTCAATAAATGCCTCCACGCCGTACGCTTCAATTTCATGCTTGCCGGAGATTCCAAGCTGCTTCTCCACGCCAAGCTCTACCGGTAGACCGTGCGTATCCCAGCCAGCCTTGCGCACAACATAATGACCTGTCATCGTTTTATAGCGTGCTACTACATCCTTGATGGTGCGGCCGAGCGCATGCCCGACATGAGGGAGACCGTTTGCGGTTGGCGGTCCTTCATAAAATACAAATGGCGTTTGCCCGGCGCGGTTTTCCACCGAACGCGCAAACACATTTCCTGCGTCCCATTGCTTCCGAACTCGCTCTTCCCGCACTGCGGCGGCTTCTTTTACGTGTACTTCCTTCATCGTGATACCACTCCTTTTTTAGTTTAAAGCACACAAAAAACCCCATCCCTATACGAGGGACGGGGTTAACCGTGGTACCACCCTGCTTCTATTGACCGTTCATCAATAGCACTCAGCTACGTACAACCATACGCGTTCCGTGTAACGGCGGACTGCCGTCCGAACTTACTGTGATTTCAGCCCGGCTTCTCGGAGAGGATCTTCGACCATAAGCGGAACACCGACTTTCAGCAGGACGTCGGCTCTCTGGGGAACAGCTTATGATGTACTCGTTCTCGTCAACAAATTTGTGTGCTTTATTAGGAGATAGTGTATGCGAGTCTGAAGAAAATGTCAAGGTTTTACAGAGGAATAGTGAAAAGATTTATAAACAATGGTTGTTTCCGTGAGAAGTAAATATTTTTTTCAATAAAATAAATGTTTGCAAACAAATCTTTCCATTGTAAAATAATGAGAATATTTACTGCATAAGGGGAGAGAGACATGATACGAAGACTGACAGCACAAGATCATGATGTTTGTTTTGAGCTGCTGAAAACAAAAAGTGCGGAAAATTTATTTATCATCGGCGATATTGAAGCATACGGATACGAGCAGGATTTTCAAAAGCTCTGGGGCGAGTTTGACGAACATGGTGAGCTGATTGCTGTGTTACTCAAATATGAGCAAAACTATATTCCATTTGCGTTAGGCGCATTCGATGCAGAAGGCTTTGCGAACATCATGTGTGACGATCCGAATTTCAACATGATGTCTGGACTACAGGAGATTACCGGAAAAATCGAGCCGTATGTAACAAAGCAGCTCAAGCGAAAACGCCCCACCTATTATGCAAAGTGTACGAAGCTACAGGGTGGGCAAGGTGTTGATCTTTCTCATGTACAACAAGCGACACCTGACGATGCGGAACAATTGGTTGAGCTGCTCAAAGCAGTGCCGGATATCATTACCGTAGAAAGAAAGCGCCGGGGACTTGCAGATGGAACGTCTCGCACCTTCTTTATTAGAGAAGATGGAAAGATGGTGTCCAGCGCTTCTACCGCAGCGGAAAACTCCGTATCAGCCATGATTGTAGGCGTTGCCACACATGAAAACTATAAGAAAAAAGGCTATGCAACAGCATGCATGCTGAAGCTGTGCGGACAACTGCTCGAAGAAGGAAAAGAGCTCTGCTTGTTTTATGATAATCCGGCGGCCGGTGCCATCTATAAGCGCATTGGGTTTGAGGATATTGGCATTTGGATGATGTATACGTATGAATAAAATGTGAAAAAGCACCGAACGCGGTGCTTTTTTTGCAATGCTGATAAAAATAAGTCTTCGCCGTTGTGTTATCGCTGAATACGCTCAGCGATTTCTTGATGTTTGACGTTAGGATAATGCTGTAAACGAGATGGGTCTAATGGTTTATCAGTTAATGTATATTTCGCTTTTAGTGTCAGAATTCGTTTGACGCTTTCATCGATGCGAGCTACAGGTATTTCACCAATTTTTACGGCATGAAGGAGGGCGCTGTATGCTTGTGCTTCTTTCTCAAACGAATGGCCAAGCAATAACAAATCAACGCCTGCTTGTACGGCTAAAACAGCTGCTTGCGCCGGGCTGTACTGGTTGGCGATGGCACCCATTTCTAAATCATCGGTAATCACAACGCCTTTATAGCTCATTTCGTTTCGTAATAAGTCCGTTACGAGCTCTTTTGCCAATGAAGCAGGTTTTTTGTCGGTTGTAACGTTCGGATATAAAATATGCGCTACCATTATAACATCCGCGCCGCTCGCAATCGCTTGCCGAAATGGCTTTAGCTCGAATTGTCGTAGTTGCTCGGTGGTTTGCATCCCTACAGGTAGTCCGACATGAGAATCGGTCGTCGTCCCGCCATGCCCCGGGAAATGTTTTACCACAGGTATTACCCGCGCCGACCGCAGGCCCCTCATCGTTGCGGTGCCCAGCGTGCCGACAATATCGGGGTCGGCACTGAACGCCCGGTCTCCAATGACGGTGTTTTGATGATGGCTGTGTACATCAAGAACGGGTGCGAAATCCATGTTAAAGCCAAATAGAGAAAGCTCCTCTCCAATAACCTTCCCGATTTCGTAGGAGAGGGCGGGATTGTTGTTCACACCAATGACTTTATTTGGCGGAAACACCGTTTTTCCCTGCGGCAGTCTTGAGACGCGTCCGCCTTCTTCGTCTGTTGACAGGAAGAGGGGGATGCTGCTTTTTTGATTCAGTGTCTTTATTGTATTGTTCAGCTGTAGTAGCTGTGCGGCATTCTTGATATTGTCTCCATACAAAATAACGCCGCCAACATGATAGGTTTGAATCAGTTCGGCAAGCCGCGCTTCTTCTATAGAAGTTCCTGGAAAGCCGACCACAAACATCTGCCCGATTTTTTCTTCTAGCGAGAGCGCGCGCAGCTGTCGGTCAACCCGTTTTTCGAGATCTCTGGCGGTATCTTGATGAACCGCTTCTTTTGCGTAATAATGCACGTCAGGGATAGGTGCAATCCATAACAAGCACATCAGTCCAAGTGTAATCCATGTTCGCATCGCAACTGCTCCTTTCCTTATATATAATGTGTACGCGAAATAAAAGATTCATCCATAATGTCAGTTTATGAGTATAGATGTTTTAGGGTTTTTAGTGCTAATAGGTATGCTAAAAATGCGTTTTAAATCCAACTGCTGTTTTTTCTGCTACTCTTCTTATAGGTAAAGAGACAAGTGTTAAAAGAAGAAGGAGATGTGACATTAGTATCCTGTAAGAGTGTGTAGCGGAGCACGAGAGAGGTAGAAAAACGGTTTAGGTGTTCCGCAAGAGTGTGTAGCGGAGCACGAGAGAGGTAGAAAAACGGTTTAGGTGTTCCGCAAGAGTGTGTAGCGGAGCACGAGAGAGGTAGAAAAGCGGTTTAGGTGTTCCGCAAGAGCGTGTAGCGGAGCACGAGAGAGGTAGAAAAGCGGTTTAGGTGCTCCGCGAGAGCGTGTAGCGGAGCACGAGAGAGAGAAAAAGAGAGGTTAGGTGTTCCGCAAGAGTGTGTAGCGGAGCATGAGAGAGGGGAAAAGAGAGGTTAGGTGTTCCGCAAGAGTGTGTAGCGGAGCATGAGAGAGGGGAAAAGAGAGGTTAGGTGTTCCGCAAGAGCGTGTAGCGGAGCATGAGAGAGTGGAAAAGAGAGGTTAGGTGTTCCGCAAGAGCGTGTAGCGGAGCATGAGAGAGTGGAAAAGAGAGGTTAGGTGCTCCGCAAGAGCGTGTAGCGGAGCATGAGAGAGTGGAAAAGAGAGGTTAGGTGTTCCGCAAGAGCGTGTAGCGGAGCATGAGAGAGGGGAAAAGAGAGGTTAGGTGCTCCGCAAGAGCGTGTAGCGGAGCACGAGAGAGGTAGAAAAGCGGTTTAGGTGTTTCGCGAGAGCGTGTCACCCACGACAGAGGAGTTGTAACACGACGACATGGGCTGTTGGAGTACGCATAAAAATGAAAGAGACGGAAGATCCGTCTCTTTTTCATATAAACTGTTTATTCAGTTGCTGAAACGTGCATGCTTATGTGAGGCTGCTGTCTTGCTCATGTGGTACAAATGCGCTTGCTTTTGCTTTCTTTTGGTGCAGGCGATAGGCGATACAGAGAAGAATTAGCCAAGGAATGCCCACCATTAATGTCATCTTGAAGAATTCGACAAACCAGGTTGTTACCATTAGGCTTAGCATAAGTAATGCGCCCAGCAAGGTTAGGTAAGGGAACCCGATCATTCTGACAGGCAGCGCCTTGCCGTTATATTTCTTGCGGAAGAAATAATGGGTGATAAAAATCATGAACCAGGTGAACATCGCACCGAACATGGAAATCCCCATCATGATGACATAGGCTTTATCTGGTACCAAGGCGTAAATGGTCGCCGCCAGGGCGATTCCAAAGGTCGATAGAACCAGGGAATAGACAGGAACTCCTTTTTTATTTAACTCACCAAAGCGCTTTGGCGCATAGCCAGATCGAGATAAAGAGAACATCATTCTTGTAGTGATGTACAATTGGCTGTTCATGGCGGACAATGCGGCAACGAGAACAACGAAGTTCATAATGCCTGCTGCACCTGGAATACGGAACGCCTCCATTACTTTTACAAACGGACTTTTTTCGATGCCCGCACTTGCCCATGGAACGATGGCCAGCATTAAGATCAGCGTGAAGATGTAGAAAATGATGAGACGGTACACAGTAGAACGTAGGGCTTTTGGCACCGCAACCTGTGGATCCTTCGCTTCACCGGCTGTGACCGCAATCATTTCAATACTTAAATAGCTAAAAAGTGCTATAACAACCGCAATCCATGTGCCAGAAATTCCTTTTGGAAAAAAGCCGCCGTCGTTCGTATAATTCTGAAAGCCAATTTCAGGGCTGGACCCGCCGAATACGATAAAACTACCAGCTACAATGAATCCTACAATTGCGACGATTTTAATCATAGAAAACCAATATTCTACTGCGCCAAACAAGTTAACACTTGTAGCATTTACATAGATTAAGATGGCGGAGAATACGAGAATCCACACCGAACCAGGTATATTAGGGAACCAGTACTCCATATAGACTGCCACGGCAGTTACCTCAACGCCGACAGCAGCAACAATACACGACCAGTAGGTAAATCTCACAATATATCCTGCCAAAGGACTTATGTAGTGTTCCGCGTAAGCACCGAAGGAACCAGAAGTGGGATGCGCGACCGTCATCTCTGACAAGCAGCCCATTAAGAGGAATGCAATAAGAGCGCCGATTGTATAACTAATAATAACACTGGGACCTGCTTGACTAATGGCAAAGCCGCTGCCTAAAAACAAACCTGTACCGATTGCGCCCCCGATCGCAATCATGGTGATTTGTGAAGAAGACAGATTCTTCTTTAAACCGCTTTCGCGATTGGAGATTGCTTGAAAATCATGTTGTTTCCCCATCATAATTCCCCCTGAAATGTAACTCGTTGTTATGTCTCATCGACCCGCGAAAGAGGGAGTCGATAAAAAGAAATCGCTTTCAAAATTAATTTGCGATTTAGCTATTTTTATAGTATACATGTCAACTCCTTTAGGTCTGAAAATTCAATCAATTAGGACGAGATAAATATATCATTTTAGGTGACGTAGTGTCAATGATATGATGTCATTTGATGAGGGAAGAAATATTGGCGGGCATTCGTCCTAGCAAAAAGCCCCCACCTTCATTCACATGCGAATGAGGGTGGGAGCTTTTGGTTAGTGTGCCGTGAGATAAAGACCTTCTGTATACATCGTCACAATTGTTTTCGCAATCTCTTCAATCGAGCTTTGTTGTTCATTTCGAACAATTTCCCAAAGATACATTTCATTTGTGAAAAACCAGCCTCTTGCTACTAGCTCGTGATGTAACTCAGGTCTTGCCAGCCCTTGCTTTTGGGCATATGCAACATCCTGCGCAATTCGCATGATGAACTTTTCACGGATGGACTTCCACGTATCTGAAATGATAGCGGAAACGCCGATAGCCTGCTCAACAATTTGCAGCATACCGCGCTCAGCCTGTGCCAATGTCAAAAAGTCATAGACTTGCTTGCTGATGATTTGTTTTGCTTCGGCTTTAGAATGAGGGAAGAAGGATGTTTCGGCAATGTTATAAAATTGCGCCATAACATCCTCCATCAAAACAATCAAAAGCTCTTCTTTCCCCTTAAAGTGCACATAAGCTGTTCCGTAGCCGGTATTGGCTTTTTTGATGATCTGTGAAATCGTTGCTTTTTGAAATCCTTCTTGTAAAAAAACGTCCTTGGCGGCGTCTAGAATTTTTTGCCGTGTTATTTTTGCTTGAATTTGTCGTTTATTCTCTACTTGGCCTTTTGTCATCATCATTCCCCCGCGTCGTATTATCTTCTAGCATATAAGGATTTTAAAAAAAAGGAAAGTATTGTGTACACGCAGAAGGATACAGATAGCTGCCAGGAGGCTGAATGATTTTTTATTTTCTGAACAATTGACACAATGTCATTGACATGATGTCACTTTTTCTATTATGATTTTTTTAAGGATGCAGAGAATATGGAGGAACACTATGACGACAGAATTCTTGCAATATACATTAGAGTACGCAAAACAACTGGATCAGGAAGATACACTTCGGGATTTCCGAAACGAATTTTATTTACAGCCGAATACCATCTATATGGATGGAAACTCACTGGGCCTTCTTTCGAAGCGAGCAGAAAAAACGCTGTTAGAATCGCTGGAGGATTGGAAGATTCATGGAATTGATGGCTGGATGCAGGGAAATCATCCATGGTTTTTTATGGCGGAAACATTAGGAGAGAAATTAGCGCCGCTCGTAGGTGCAGCGCCGGAGGAGGTTGTGGTGACAGGTTCTACAACGGTGAATCTCCATCAGCTTGTAGCTACCTTTTATCAGCCAAAAGGAAAGCGCACCAAAATTTTAGCAGATGAATTGACGTTTCCATCAGATATTTATGCGCTGCAAAGTCAGTTACGCAATCATGGGTTCGATCCGGAAGATCATCTCATTCGTGTCAAAAGCCGGGATGGCAGATGTATCGAAGAGGATGATATTATTGCCGCTATGACCGATGATATTGCCCTTATTGTTTTACCTACTGTCCTGTATCGAAGCGGCCAAATTTTAGATATGAAACGACTCACCCAGGAGGCGCATCAGCGCGGCATTTTAATCGGGTTTGATGGATGTCATTCTGTCGGAGCAATTCCGCATGCCTTTAGTGAGTGGGGCGTGGATTTCGCCTACTGGTGCAACTATAAGCATTTGAACGGCGGACCGGGCAGTGTGGGCGGATTGTATGTAAACCGTAAGCACTTTGGAACAATGCCAGGACTTGCCGGCTGGTTCGGGTCGACAAAGGAAAAACAATTTGATATGGAGCATACATTTACACCCGCGCAATCAGCAGGCGCTTATCAAATTGGAACACCGCATGTACTCAGCTGTGCACCGCTACTCGGTTCATTGGAAATTTTTGCAGAGGCCGGTATTGAAAATATTAGAGAAAAGTCTTTGAAAATCAACCAATACCTGATGGATTTGATTGAACATGAATTACCTGATATGGGCTTTGTCATTGGAAACCCAAGAGAAGATGTCAGACGCGGCGGTCATATTAGTCTTGAACATGAAGAAGCCGCAAGAATCTGCAAGTCACTAAAAGAGCATGGCATCATTCCAGATTTCCGCGCGCCCAACATCATCCGCTTAGCGCCGGTTGCCTTGTACTCTTCGTATGCGGAAGTATGGCAGGTCGTGCAAATCCTAAAAACCATCATGACAGAAAAGCACTATAAAAAATACCCAAATACACGCGAGGTAGTCGCTTAATGCTTCGTTGTGTCTAGGAAAACACCGCCGGGCAGCTGTGCCAGGCGGTGCTTTTTGTGAGAATCGAAAAAACAAGGCTAATATGATGCAATTATCTAGAAGAGGAACTACAGACACGGTCTGTATGTACTGACCACGAATGGGGGTCCTGCGGAAGCGTTTTATCCCCAAAATGGCTATGTTATCAATGAGAATCAAAGAACTTAGTATAGTGCCTGCTAGTTAGGGGGCGTTGTGTTGCATGACATAGTTCTCGTTCTTAATCTGATGTAATATCAGGTCTAGCACGTCACTTTGTGACAACTCTTTTGTTAATAAAATCTCCCCAGCTACACCAAGATAATCATCTGACTTCCACCACGACCGTAAGGCATCTTCGCCGAATTCTGCCGCTTTCGATCTTGTATTGTGACGGGATACCGTCTCCTCAAACGGTAAATCAAAATAATAAACGAATGCGTTTTGGTCAAAAAACAAGATTAACTGCCGCAGCATGTCACCGTAACGAGCTTGCGATAAAATTCCCTCCACAATTACAACCTCACACTTGCCCTTTCCATATTCGGCAATCTGACGAATCAGGTCTATGGAAAGATTGCCATCTCGATCGTGCACCTGCAGCATATCCCGGCGCACCGTATCCTGTGAAACCAATAGTGTCCCATGCCCCAAATGATTTTGCAGGCTTTTGGCAACAGTTGTTTTGCCGCTACCAGAATTGCCGCGTATGATGATGAGCGTTGTTTCCATACTTCCTCCTACAAAACTAGTTTTGTATATCGTAACATATATGACCTGCGCTATCGTAGGAATTTTCCTACGCCAGTTGAAATATGTTATGTACGCAGTTTGCGGGCTGTGTGGTAATCATGCTAGCTTTTTCATATGATCTATCTTCCTATTAATTGAGATATAGGGGTTTTATATCAGATGGGGATTGATGGATATGCGGATACAGGTGCGGCCAGAGGAGGTTGCCGGTGTGATTAGTTGGCAAAAGGCGCGCAGTTTGCGGCGAATGTGCCGGATGAGGTGCTGAGGGAAGATTGATGATGCTAAGAGAACACGATTATTTACAAAACGGTAATACCATTTAGCCTTTAACCTTGACTAGCAAAATGCTGGTCAAGGTTTTTTTATGATAACAAATTTATTTTTAGACTCTGTTCCAGTTCGTTGTTGGTTTCGGTTATGAAGCGCTGACATTCAGGAAGCTACCTGCGTGTTACACCAATTAACAACTCAGACTTTAACTCCGCATTAAAAAAGGAGTGTAGGGAAAGTAATTAGAATATATTAGTGTATATTTACACTAAAAGGAGCGGGTGTAATTGAAAAAAACTGCTTTTATTGCTGCGGGCTTATTAGTATTATTAGGTGCATTTGTCGTGTATTCAAGTTTACATGGTAACTTCATAAGTGACTACTTTATGAAGAGAGATGTCGAAACAGTTTTGAAGAATAACGGCTATAAGGGACAAGACATACAGTCTATTGAGGTGTTTTATGAAATGAAGAGAAACACCAATCAGATAAAAGGTACTGTAGCGCATGTAACATTTAAAGATGAACCTAACGAAAAGTATATATATATCCAATGGCGCAACTCTAAAAAAATTCAACAGCACTGTGAATACTATGACAAATCATTAGGAGCTTATGTCGACACGTATACCGCTAAACGTAAGCATATGGATGAAGGTTGCACGGGTAGTTATTAACTATTGTTAATCTTAACGTAAAATTGGTGAGGAACATGAGTTACGTTCCTAACCAATACTTAGCATCCTGAAGTGTTGGAATAAAATCATCCTTATTTACAGGAGGATTTGCACTCTTACAAGTTTTTCTTCATTCGCCATACTAAGTAATCATGCTGTTCATCTTTTAATTTTTCCATCCCCATTTTTTTATAAAATGTAACAGCTCTTGTGTTTGTAGGCGATACACGTAAGTGATATTCAGCTACCTCATGATTTCTAAAATACGCTTCTGCATAGTCTACTAGATATTTCCCGAACCCTTTATTCCGGTAAGGGGCTGTTAGATAATAGAGATGAACATAACCAATACGTGTTCCTTCGTATGAAATGATGCGCATTTCGATCTGACCAATGGGCTGACCTTTATACCAAACTAAAACATAACCTTCTGGGAAGGACTTAATTCTGTTATGAATTTTTTCAATGTATCCATGTTCTTCACCAAATCGATCTATACTGCCAAAACTAATAAGATATGAATCTTTTCTAAACCGGATAATCGTATCTCTGTCTGCAAGCGGGTTGATTGGACGAAATGCTAACTCTTCATGAAGCATGTATCTTCCTCCAGTACATGTAGGATGTGGGTCTAATCTGGACAAAGGAAAGGAGTGTTTGATTTGCAAGATAAACTTCCATTCATTGGTGTTCTTTTTTTATTCATTATCACTGTTGTCAATTACTCGACTCAAAACGAATCAATAACAGGGATTGTTGGTATAACATTATGTATCATCACTATAATCTTATACTTTGTATCTAAAAAAGAGAAGTCATAGAACTGTGATTTTCTTTCTATGTAGCGCAAGTAAAGATAATTCACGCATAATAGCATAAGGAGTTATGTACGCATTTTTTCCTGACATGTAGCTAGATTTTCCATATGATTTATCTTACAAGTTATTGAAAGATAGAGAGTTTATACCAAGTGGGGATTGGTGGATATGCGGATACAGGTGCGGCCAGAGCGGCTAGAGGAGGTTGCCGGTCAGTTCGCAAGGGCGCGGGAAGAAAGCGCGCAGCTGATTGGAAGCATGACAAAATCTATGCACACGCTGGAGGCGAGGTGGCATGGCGTAGGAAAAGAACGGTTTTACAGCAGGTACCACGAGGCAAATCGAACGTTGGACTAATACATACGAAAGCTATATGAAGTGGAAAAAGAACTGCGCACCATTGCGGCTACATTCCGAAAAGCCGATGAACAGCGGGGCGTACATCCAGCACAGAAAAAAGAAGCTGACAGCTGGTGGAAGCAAGGCAAAGACGTGGTCGGCGAGCTGACGGGCTGTAGAAAGAGCCTTTGGTGGTAAAGACCCGGTGACAGGCGAGGAGCTGAGCGCTAAGGAGCGGTGGATTGCCGGCGTCTGGATGGTAGCTGGTGTGATTCCGCTTGGGAAATTAGCAAAGGGCGCGAAGGTTGCGGCCAATGTGCCGGATGAGGTGTTGAGGGCTGGTTCAGGGAAGATTGATGATGCGGGAATTAGTAAGGGTAGGGGTAAAGAAACTTATCAACATCTAAAGGACTATAAAAATAATAAATATTTTACTCGAAGTGTAGAGTATAATGCAGGTAAAGATGGCACAGGATTTACTTATAAAGTATATCAAAGAGGAGATATTAATTGGGATATGGTCCGAACAAAAGGTGCTAAAAAAGGTCGCGGGCTAACAAATGCTGAAGCATCTGCGAAATACGGACTTGCTCCTATTCTTGATGAAGCAGGAAGTGTTGCAACATTGCATCATTCACAACAAAAAGGTGTTGGACCATTATATGAAGCTTCGACAAGGTACCATAATATCGCTAATGCTAAAAGAGCTCCACTACATCCTTATAAAGGAAAGTTAAACCCATTTTATCCAATGGATGAGACAACTAGAGGAGCGTTTCAAAAAGTAGATTCTATTAATTATTGGAAAATACGAGGAGAAGAAGCTTTAGGAGGAAGATAATATGAGTATATTGCCTGAGAGACTAGATGAAGTTTTAGGAGAAGAAATATATAAACGTGAAGATAGCAATCTAGTACAGGATGTTTTAATAAGGCTAGGTGTAAGCGCATCGGATACTTTCCAAGAATTTTATATCCAGTATGCAGGACCTTTTTGGGAAGAGCATGTACCCTTTGAATTACTAGATATAGTAGATGAAGAAAACAATATTGAATCATACACACTCATTTCTAGAAAAGAACATGGTTTTCCGAAGCAATATCTGGTTTTAAGTGAAATGTCAGCAAATGCTGTATTAGTACTGGATGCTGTAACAGATAAAGTTTATATAGTTAATTTTGAGGGTGGAGATGAACTACTTATTAAAGGCGAGTTAAAGGAAAGTTGGTCATCGTTTTTTGATTTCTTAAAGGCATATTTTAATTGTTAATTCTAGTCCAATAAAAGTGAATTCAGAGATACTTAAAACCTTGATTGGCTACATGTCTTTCAAGGTTTTTCTTTATAAGATACTAAGTTTGTAAGGTGAGTATTGGCAAATAAAGATTATAGTTGTGGAAGAAAACAATAATTTATAGCTAGTATGGTATAAAAGAGCCCTTGGCGGTAAAGACCCAGTGGCAGATGGAGAGTCTGCAGAATGGTTTCGGAAATGGCTTGAATTAGAAATATAAGTAATCAAAACAGGCGTTGGAATAGAATCCTCCCATATATTTATAGGAGGATTTTCACTCTTACAAGTTTTTCTTCATTCGCCATACTAAGTAATCATGCTGTTCATCTTTCAATTTTTCCATCCTCATTTTTTGATAAAATGTAACAGCTCTTGTGTTTGTAGGCGATACACGTAAGTGATATTCAGCTACCTTATGATTTCTAAAATACGCTTCTGCATAGTCTACTAGATATTTTCCGATTCCTTTATTCCGGTAAGGGGCTGTTAGATAATAGAGATGAACATAACCAATACGTGTTCCTTCGTATGCAATGATACGCATTTCGATCTGACCAATTGGCTGACCTTTACACCAAACTAAAACATAACCTTCTGGGAAGGACTCAATTCTGTTACGAATTTTTTCAATGTATCCATGTTCTTCACCAAATCGATCTATACTGCCAAAACTAATAAGATATGAATCTTTTCTAAACCGGATAATCGTATCTTTGTCTGCAAGCGGGTTGATTGGACGAAATTCCAACTCTTCATGAAGCATGTTTATTCCCCCAATATATGTAGGATGTAAATCTAATTTAGACAAAGGAAAGGAGTCTAACTAAAGTTTTGGAGATTATCGGATAAAGAACAGTTTAAGTGGTTAGACGAACAAATAGGTGGTACAAGAAAAGGAATGACATGGCATCATACGGAGGTTCCTGGTAAAATGGAGCTGGTCCCCTTTGGTATTCATAATATCACACCTCATAATGGTGGAAGAACAAAAGGTATGTGGGCCGACGCTCCCAGATAATAATATTGAAGAGGTATAAAAATGGAATTTAAGGATGGATCAATCATTTATCCTTTACCGGACGATAATTTGCTTTCTGAAAGGGAAGGTAAGTGGAGAATAAATTTACCAGAGAAGTATAAAGAATTTATAAAAAAATATAATGGTGGTACTCCTATAAAAGATAGCTTTAAGTATAATAATCATATCTATGCCATTGATAGGTTTTTATGTATTTTAAAAGTAACTGGGGAAAGAGACGATGAGTATTATGATATAGGAGTAGTTAGAACACAATTAGACGAAAGAATTGTTTTTGATGAAAATTTAGTTGGTACTGAACTGCTACCGATAGCTGTTTTATTTGCAGGTGACTTTGTTTGCTTAGACTATCGCAACAATGTTGAAGAGCCTATTGTATGCGTTTGGAATCATGAAGAGTCTTCAGATTTAAATCCTGTAACATATATTATAAGTAATAGCTTTGAAGAATTTCTAAATATGTTAACAGAATAGATACTTGTTTATTTACAAAACGGTAATACCATTTAGACTTTAACCTTAACTAGCAAAATGCAGGTCAAGGTTTTTTTATCATCAACAAATTTATTTTTAGACTCTGTTCCAGTTCGTTGTTGGTTTCGGTTATGAAAAAGGAAGTTGATGACAGCATCAGCTTCCTTTTTTGTTGTAACGTTTTTAATGCAAATTAATCCCACGGTGAAAGAAGTAGTAATGCAGACGGTATTCTGCAATCTCCTTTGTCCACCTCCAAAGCAGCTCGCGGTGCTCCGGCAATAGGTTAAAATGTAAACGCAGCTCGTTGTTTGTGAAGGATATAAGGTCCTTGTTCGTGCTGAACTTGCTCATTGGCATGTCGGCAATGAGCTTGCTGACCTGTTTCTCATTGTAATCCCACATTTTCTTCGTGTTGGTACTTGAAAAATCCTTATCTTTGCGGTACTTCTTGCTCATATAGTACTGATGGAAGTACGGCGCAACCTCCTCTGGTGTAGTCGGTGCAAACCAACGCTCCGGACCCCGCTCCAGCATGGCGCTTAGTACAACCATTTTATAGCTCTTGGTCATGCCTGTTTTTTCAATTTCCTCCAGCCACGGGCGATATAATTCAAATGCCTCGCGTTCTTCAAGTGTCAGCTCCTCGGCCCATTCTAAAAAGCCTACGTACGACTTAAACTCCTGACGGTACATCTCATAGGCCACTGCACCGTGCTGATACAGCTCTAAATAAGAAGGACGTCTGCCTAGGTCTGTTTTTACGGTAAAGTAATTATCCCGAAGCAGCTCGCGGCGCGGCATTTTTTTCTTCGCCATCTCTGCGAGTAGATCTATCGCTTGCGTTTCAAAATGGATTTCACAGCCATCCGGCACAACCGTCTCCGCTGGATGTTGTCCCTTCTGACTTGGCATGTCTACCTGAAACAAAGACATTTTCACATCCGCATTGCGGTAGTTTCCAATCAAATCAATGATTACGCAGTAATCCTTTCCCTCGTGAAGACGCAGCCCGCGGCCGACCTGCTGGGTGAAGACGGTCAAGGATTCCGTTGGACGTACAAACAACAGCGTATCCACGGCAGGAATATCGGTTCCCTCATTAAATAAGTCGACTGTAAAAATGGCCTCTAGCTCACCGTCACCTAACTGGCGAATCGCATCGGGTCTAGAAATATCCTTTGTATTCGCGTGCAGGGCAATTGTTTTATGTCCATTTTCTTGAAAAAATGCGTTCAATGCTTCAGCTTGTCGGACAGACGAACAAAATACAATCGTTCGCGTTTGTTTATGCTTGCGCCAAGCCTCCAGCGTTTTCTCATACAGCTCACGACGATTTTGCGCTGCCGCAAGCTCGTCTTGATCGTACTTCGTTCCCACCCAGCGGATTTTTGTGTAATCAGTATCATCATAGACGCCGTAATAGTGGAACGGTGCCAGCCACTTTTGCTGGATCGCTTCAATGAAGTCAATTTTATAGGCAACCTTCCCATCACAAAGTGCGAAAATATCACGATTGTCATTGCGGTACGGCGTTGCGGTAATCCCAAGCAAAAAGCGTGGCTCAAAGTGGCGCAAAATACTTTGATAAGAAGATGCGGCTGCGTGATGAAACTCATCAATAACAACTAAATCAAATGCCTGCGGATCAAACTGCATCAGATGACGCTTTTGATTGAGCGTCGCCACAGAAGCAAACACAAAATCAGCATCCGGCTCCTTTACCCTGCCGCAGTAAATGCCAGTGGTTTTTTCATGATGCACGTTGTGAAACGATTGCTGGGCCTGATATAAAATTTCCTCACGATGCGCCACAAACAGGACGCGGCGGAAATGACGCGCAAAAAACGCAGCCAAATACGTTTTCCCAAGACCGGTTGCCATCACCACAAGCGCCTTGTCATAGCCCTCCTCTAGCGCTGTCTCCAGCTCCTGCAGTGCTTCAACCTGCGCAAAACGGGGGCTGATAGCATAAGGAAGCCTGTGATCTGTCACCATCTCCTGGGTTGGCTGCTGCTCGGCCGGAAGCATAAAATCCAGCTCCTCAGCCTCTGTCCAGCTGCGTACAAAATCACCCTGCTTCGCATGATACGCATCGTACTGCTCACGATATAAGCGCACGGTTTCAGTGTTTACTACCACCGTATTTTCATGATGAAACAGCTTTGAAAACTCTTCAATCGCTTCATCAAACGTGCTCGGCTCTACCGACTTTTGCATCGCCAAATTCCACTCCACACCATGCTGCAGGGCAGATCTAGACAGATTAGAGGAACCGACGAAAAGCACACCGCCATCACCCGCATCTAAAATGTAGCTCTTCGGATGAAACGAAACACCCCCGCTTTGAAATAGCTTTACCTCAATGCTCTCGTGAATAGAAAGCAAATCAGAAAGTGCATCGGGCTGGGTGATATACAAATAATCGCCCGTGCAAATCTTGATGTCCGCCCCGCGCTCAGCCGCCTCCAAAAGCGCCTCGCGCAGCACAGCCACACCAGACTTCATCACAAACGAAGTCAAAATATAAATCGTCGACGACCTGCGCATAGCCGCAACTAGCTCGCGGCCCAGACCGCCTGTATAAAGGGTAACCTGTTTATCAGTCTTCCACATCAATCAAAAACACCTTCTCCATAAAACCGCCCCGCTTGTCAGCCTTCTCCTGGCGCATTCTTTCTACGTCCTGTATATCCGCACCATGATAGTTCGCAAGGGCATGGATAATTTCAAGCAGATCAGCGAGTTCCTCCAGAGCACTCTCGTTCGTCGCTGCTTCCAGATATTCATTTAGTTCCTCCTGCGACTTCACGCGCAGGGCTTCTATGTATTCCTCGTTATCTAGGATTCTCGTAGTATACGCTTTACCGGTCTGTTCAATAATGGCAGGGATTTTGTCGCGGACGAGCTTGTTGTAGGTTGGCATAGGTAGGTCTCCTTTTTTAATGTAAAATTGTGTATGTTGATATTATAGTTGATTGGGAGGGGGAGAGGGAAGGATGAGTACGTTTTGGGGGGAAAGATTGGATAGGATATACTTGGTTGGACATAAAAGTTAAGGTCAAGTCAAGTAGATTGGGGATACTATAATTGAGGAGATTATGGAGGAATAAGGCCGATTCTCCAGTTACACGGTTGCGCAATTTAAACCGCACCCGTGTAATAAATTAGAACTGATGAATTATTTCAACCGAGAGTTCAGGCAAGAAGAGGCACTAATAATTTTCATAAGTGATGTAATATATGGGAGAGTTACTCAAACATGGCATTACGTAGGTGTAATTGTTTAATCCCTTAATTGAGAAATTATCGGTTACAGTGCCGGTGAACAAAAGGATGGAGACCTAGTTTATAGTAGAAACACATAGTAATAGCCTATACCTCTCTAGGGCATAGGCTATTTCGTTGCTGTGACAGAAAACGTGATGAATTGTATGATAAAAGACGGCGATATTCATATTGGGGGAGCACTTCTTACTATTGGATGCCCCGTTCCTGGCGAAATCGCTCCACCGCTGACAGAGCGGTCTGGTAGCCGCCCGCGTCGCGGAGGGATTGACCGATAGTCGCAGCGCTCCTCTTGAAGCGTTGTTCGTTCAAGGCCTGATCTACGGCATATCGCAGCTTGGCGGCGGTAAGCTGCGATTTGTTCAGCACGACACCTGCCCCCAGCTTCTCTACACGTGCTGCGATAATAGGCTGATCGGCCGCGTGGGGGATGAGTACCAATGGCACGTCGTAGTACAGTGCTTCAGACACACTGTTCATACCGCCGTGACTCACAAAGACAGCCGACCGTTGCAATACCTCTAGCTGTGGCACATATGGACGGACAATGATGTGGGACGGTGCGTTCCGGAAAAGTCCCATATCTGTATAGCGCCCCGCAGAGATAACCACCTGATAATTTCCGTCACGGAAGGCATCCAGACATAGCTGAAAGAAGGTTTCGCTCTTGGCTAATACAGTTCCCATAGAAATGTAGACAACGGGTTTGTCGTCTCCTTTCAGAGAGTCTAGCGGGAAGTCTGAGCGGCTTTCACGTGTGGAAATGGATGGCCCGGAGAATACGTACGAATGGTCGAGGCGGTCATAATCCGGTTGGAAGTAGGTGCTAGTATAGACCAAATTCAGCTGACCGGTCTGACAGAACACCTCATTGATTGATGGCGCCGGTACGCCGTATGTTTCGGCAAGGTTAGCAGAAAGCTTCTTGATCTCGGGAATGAATTTCCCTCCCTTTAGGAGGTCGCCTACTTGCTTCAGCAGAGTCTCTCCGGCCATCTTAGGCTTCTTACCGGTGGAAGCAAAGGAAGCATGTGAGGCGATGTGCGGCAGCTTCAGGAGCCGGGCTATTAAACTGCCCCAACCGAAAAGGGAGTCGTGGAACACATAGTCGTAAGCCTCTTGCCGGGCCTGCTCCACTACCGTCGGCACGACACGGTCGGCGGAGTGTAGAAGCAAAACAATGAATTCTAAAAAATGAGAGATGTCCTCTTGGCGTACGCCGCCTAGGAAGTTGTCAAAGGGCTTGAAGACTGCTCCTGTGGCCTCCACTTTGTCACGGGCATCCTCAGTGCTGTAGAAGTGTACCTCATCCCCAGCTTCACACCAGGCTTTGATGATCGGCAGCATGGGATTCACATGTCCATCACCAATTCCACCAATTGCTAATATCTTTGCCATAGTCATTCCCCTCTTATATGTAATCTCTAATAGTTATGCATGGAGTGCTCATTAACTACTAATTGTAGTATGCTTTAGGGCTTATGTCTATTTGAACATTCGTACAGGGAATGTTTGATTACTTTGCTATAGAAAAAGGCCTAAAGTTGCTGCACTACATATAAAAGAAACAATATAACACTCATTACTTGATAACATTGATATGTCAGGAATAATTGAATACAATTCATAAATGAAGAAGGTTTTTGTAAAGATAGAAAAAATAAAAAATTTCTCAGCATATTTGTATCGGGTACTACAATACTTATACAAGATGTTAACTTGATATGAATAGAATATTCATCCGAAAATCACAACAAATTGTTAGTTTCAATGGCACAATCAGGAAAAAAAGGTGGATAGAGGCGATGGTATGTTAACTCTTTATATTACAAGACATGGGGAAACGGAATGGAATGTGCAAAAGAGGATGCAAGGCTGGCTCGATTCTGAGTTAACAGATAAGGGTATCAATCATGCAAAATCATTAGGCGTACGACTCAAGGATATAGATTTTACAGCAGTGTATACAAGTACCAGTGGACGTACTCAACTTACAGCAAAGCTTATTTGTGAAGGAAAAGATGTTCCCACCATACATGATGAGAATTTGCAGGAAATCAACGTGGGTGACTGGGAAGGTAAGACACACTCTGATATACAAAAGCATGATCCAAGTGAATATGATGCCTTTTGGAATGCCCCTAAGCAGTATAAGTCAGTTTCTGGAGAAACATTCTACGAGGTATGGGAAAGAGCCTTGAGGGCTTTAAAGCGTATTACAAAAGAGCAGCACACAGGAAATATCTTAATCGTTACTCATTCCGTTGTGATTAAATGTTTATTGGCTATCTTTAAAAATGCTTCCATAGAACAACTGTGGGACCCTCCTTATATTCATGACACGAGTCTGACCATGGTTGAGGTTGATGAGGTGGGTTACAGAGTTCTATTAGAAGGGGATTTGTCACATAAAGAACCGATTACACCTGAAAAGGTTTAACTAGATGTACTTCTGAGAATGCCAGTTAGTTTACCTAATCATGTATGTGGTATACGATCATTTTTTGTAGTACACTTCAATCAAAGGGGGAGAAAAAATGGCCGCTATAAATCAAGTGCAAAAAGTATGGGAAACTACATTCATTGAAACAGAGAGAGGGATTTTTGAGGTATTTATAAAGGGAACGGGAGAGCCTCTTTGTATTACACATTTATACTCAGAATTTAATCATAGTGGTGATTATTTTGCTGATATTTTCACAAATACTCATCAAGTATTCTTAGTAAATTTGCGTGGAGTTGGTGGTTCTGAAACTGAAATACACGAAGAACAACTAAGTATGCTAGAAACCGTTAGAGATTTAGATGCTATAAAAGAATCTTTAGGATTTTCTACATGGCATTTTGCTGGTCATTCTACAGGAGGAATGTTAGGTCTTTTATACGCTATTCATTTTGGTTCTTCCTTGGAATCATTAATTGTTGTCGGATCAGCAGCATCAAAAGATTATGCACTCATAAAAGAAAGTATCTATAATCCAGAACATCCTCAATTTGACTATATGCAAGAGCTGGCTGAAGCTTTAAAAGTTCCGAACATAACCTCTGAACAAAGAAAAGAATTATCAATCAATCGAACGAAGTTATCACTTTACAAACCAGAGAATTATCAAATCTATTTCAATAAAAATATCCAAAAACGCATGTCAGCTAAACGTATGAATTATTTCTCTAAAGAGTTTCCAAATTTTGATTTGAGATCTCAACTGAAAAAGATAAACGTTAAAACCTTGGTGATATGTGGAAATTACGATGTTCAATGCCCTATACAATGCTCCCTTGAAATAAAAGAACGAATTGCTAATTCTACCCTCATTCCCTTTAAAAATAGCAATCATTATCCTTTCTTAGAAGAAGGAGAGAAATTCATAAATACAATTCATGAATTTTATAAAGCGTTATAACTTCCACTTTCGTCAGTTATGTTAACTAAAGATGCAAGGAGTACAAAACTCATGGATTACAGCTATAAAGAGTTTCTTGAAGATTTGAACATAGGAAGAGAAGTTGAGTTCATCTATAGAGATGAAAAATATTATATTGGTTGTGAAACAGGAAGCTTTATGTTTTGGAAATCTTATGACCCAACAAGTGAAATTGCAGGTGAGAATCTGGATGATTTACTTGAAAAGGTTAAACTCGATGAAAAGTCAATTAAAGAAGTATGGAGTTTAATCGAGATTTACCATATTTTTTGAATTATAACTTCGGATAATCTGAATTACGTTGCCTGGTAGCTCCAAAAGGGGCTTTTTTCTTTTTCTAGCCATATTAAAAGGTGCCAAAACTTAATAGCTTCTACTCTTTTTATTCAACAAAATGGCAATTTAGCTGAATAAGAATATTTAAAGGTGAAGAGTAAAATTTGTCGAATCATACCAATCCACCATCATAAAAGTAGAGGTCAAAATACCCCTAAAACTCTCATACAAATATGATCTTACATAAAAAAACCTATCCCCCGCCTAACTTAATTATACCATACCAAAAATCACAAACACAGACTGTTTCTCCCCGCCGGCTACTGCTACAATCAATAAAACATACAGTTAGGAGGGATAGGTATGACTGCTTTGATTCTTGATCTTACCGACATACAGGACACACAGCTTGCGGTTGTTGGCGGAAAGGCCTTGCACCTGGGGGCGTTATCCAATCTAGAGGGCATTCGTGTACCTGAGGGGTTTTGTGTAACAACGCTTTGCTTTCAACAGGCGCTTGGAGAGAGTGCGGTACTGCAGGAGTTGCTGGCGGAGCTTGCGACGTTACAAGTGGGTGATAGGCAGCGCATTGTTGATACCAGCAGGCGCATTCGGGAAACGATTTTGGCAGCGGAGATTCCTGCTGCTGTTCGTAAGGCGGTTGGTGAGTTCCTTTCTCACTTTGGTGAGGATTTGCCTTATGCGGTGCGTTCGAGTGCGACGGCTGAGGATTTGCCGTATGCTTCGTTTGCGGGGCAGCAGGACACCTATCTTAATGTAATCGGTAAAGAGGCGATTTTGAATCATATTCGTAAGTGCTGGGCTTCTTTGTTTACCGAGCGTGCGGTGATATACCGCCTGCAGCAGGGATTTCATCATAGTCAGGTGCAGCTCGCTGTGATTGTACAAAGAATGGTGTTTCCGCAGTCTTCAGGGATTGTTTTTACAGCTGATCCGGTTACCGGGAGCCGCAAGGTGTTGTCCATTGACGCTGGCTTTGGGCTGGGAGAAGCCTTGGTTTCCGGCTTGGTCTCTGCGGATTGTTATAAAGTGCGGGAAGGGGAGATTGTCGAGAAGATTATCGCTACGAAACAGCTGGCCATGTATGCGCGGCAAGCAAGCGGAACGGAGACAAGGGAGGTCGATGCACAGCTGCAACAGGCGCAGGCGCTTACGGACGATCAAATTGTAGAGCTGGCCCGCCTGGGGAGAAGAATTGAAGCGTATTTTGGCTGTCCGCAGGATATCGAGTGGTGTGTGGTGGATGATAGCTTTTATATCCTGCAGAGCCGTGCGATTACGACGTTGTTTCCCATTCCACAAGCTGAGGATGAAGAAAATCGTGTATATGTGTCAGTGGGTCACCAGCAAATGATGACGGATGCGATAAAGCCGCTTGGCTTGTCCTTTTTTCTGTTAACAACGCGCGCGCCGATGCGTGTCGCTGGGGGCAGATTGTTTGTGGATGTGACGGCGCAGCTAGCTTCGGTGGCCGGGCAAACTAGGCTGTTACAAACAATCGGAGAGGCGGAACCGCTGATGAAAGACGCGCTGCTGACGGTGATTGAGCGCGGCTTTGTGAAGGAAGTGGAAACGCCGCAGCGGCCTATGCCTGTTTTACAAACACCAGAATATGATCCATCAATCGTTGCGGAGTTAATGGAAAGCAGGGAAAACGAAATTCAAGCGTTACAGCAGCGCATCGAAACAAAAACAGGAGACGAGGTTTTCTCCTTTATCCTAGAGGATATCAAGCAATTACAGGCGAGTTTATTTGATCCGCAAAGTATTGGTGTGATTATGGCCGGGATGCAGGCTGCCGCGTGGATTAATGAACATATGGAGAAGTGGCTAGGCGAAAAACAGGCCGCAGATACGCTGTCTCAATCCGTGCCGCATAATATTACCTCGGAAATGGGGTTGGCGCTGTTGGATGTGGCTGATGTGATTCGACCGTATCCAGAGGTGGTTGCGTATTTGCAGGAGGTACGTGAGGATACCTTTTTGGAGGATTTGTCCCAGCTTGAGGGCGGGCAGGAAGCGAAAGATGCGATTGTATCATATATACAGCGATACGGTATGCGATGCGTTGGGGAGATTGATCTAACGAGAACGCGCTGGGCAGAACACCCAGCGGCGCTTGTGCCGATGCTGCTGACGAATATCAAAAACTTTACTGAAGGTGCCAGCCAGCGCAAATTTGAACAAGGGCGAGAAGCGGCTTTACGAAAGGAAGAAGAGCTATTGCAGCGCCTGCGGCAGTTAGAGGACGGAGAACAAAAGGCGCAGGAAACGAAACAAAGAATTGATACACTGCGTCATTTTATCGGTTATCGTGAATATCCAAAATACAGCATGATTCATCGCTATTTCGTGTATAAGCAGGCTTTGCTGCGAGAAGCTGAGCGGCTGGTGCAGGCCCATGTGATACGTAAAAAGGAAGATATATACGAACTAACTTTTGAGGAGCTTCGCGACGCGGTGCGCACGCAGACGATGGATTACGATCTCATCAACAAACGAAGAGAGGCGTACCGGTTATATGAAAAGTTAACCCCGCCGCGCATACTAATGTCTGATGGTGAAATGATAAGCGGCGCATATAAGCGAGGCAACATCCCGGCCGGGGCGTTAGTGGGTTTGCCTGTTTCCGCAGGAGTCATAGAAGGACGTGCGCGCGTGATTGCAAGTATAGAAGAAGCGGATATTGAAGAGGGAGATATATTGGTAACGGCATTTACCGACCCAAGCTGGACACCGGTATTTGTATCCATAAAAGGTCTGGTGACTGAGGTGGGCGGCCTGATGACGCACGGGGCGGTGATTGCCCGTGAGTACGGCTTGCCGGCAGTTGTCGGGGTAGAGCGTGCTACTAAGGTGATACAAGATGGACAGCGGATTCGCGTGCATGGAACGGAAGGGTATATTGAGTTGCTTTGAGAAGGGCGTAGTTTTTTGTTGAAGCTGTTATCATATAAACAGTTCATCTCATATGTGACTTTCGAAAAGGTAAGATTATCAATATTTAGTAGATGAATACCTGGGGATGAAGGGGAGGTAAGTAAATTGGACATAGAAGTTGGATATTTACCAAAGAGATACTATGACTCAAGTCCTGATGCGGGAGGTTTTTTTCCGTTTGCATTAGAAGGCAATACACCATATGTTTTCGCAATGAATGGTTTTTATCTACCAGAATGTGATGAGAATTTTCTGCCATTGTGGATGAGAAATAGTAAAGCATTTCCCCCTTTATTTTTGTGCTACAGTTCCTTCCTATTGGAAAGATGAGTTTGAACATAATTGCGAGAAATTCAATATTAATTATAACTATTTAACCAACAAATACGAAGGTTCAGTAATAGTTACTGAACTCCAGAATGAAAAGCAGTTTAAAGAGATTTTGCCTTTTGGTATTACTCTTGGTAGTGGCAACGATTTAGTTTTATGGTCTACAAATAAACATGTATTTAGACTAGAGCAAAGAGAGTGGAAGGGCAATAGCGAAGGTAAAAGTGCAGAAGCAGTGGTTGTTAAATTGAAAGCCAATACAAGTGTTTTTTGGATTGGCTATGATGGAGATAACATTGCAGTTATCTCAAATCAATCAAATTTCTCAACATATGAAAAAATCATCAGGACATTTCCTGATTTTGTAGTTCCAAAGCTATGTGAGTATGAGTAATTTCAAAAAGTAACACAACAAACGTTACGAAAACAATCATGACAATTCACATATCGTCTTCCCTCCTTTGACGAGGAGAGAAGACGATTTTTTATTGCTTTGCGTTTGTTTTACGCTCGGTTACCACGATAATGGCAGGAAGGATGATGAGCGCACTGATTAAACAGAGCAATGTGTCTAAGACTGTGGTGATTCCAAAAGAGCGAAGCATGACAAAATCAGAGAATATTAATGTGCTGAATCCTGCGACAACTGTTAATCCCGAGGCGGTTATGGCTCGTCCTGTTTTGGAAAGAGCTTTAATGAGCGCAGCGTGTTGTTTCAAGCCTAGTTCTCTTTCTTCCTGGTAACGTTCCATAACAAGAATGGTGAATTCGCTGCCAATTCCTAGTACGAGTGATCCTAAAACAGCGGTTAAGGGGTTTATTTCTACCTGTAGCAAATACATAATGCCTGAAGACCATCCAATGACTAATAGAATGGGAACGACAGGATACAGTGCCATTTTGATGCTTCTGTATACAGCAAGGAGGCCGGCTATAATGGCTATGACTCCAACTAATGTGGAGAAATGGCGATTTTCAGTCATAGAACCTACTGACTCTATGTTAATCATTTGAGAACCTGCTGGAACAATGGATATGCCTGTAGGGGCTTCCGTATGCTTCAGTATGTGATCTAACAGAGATTTCTGTTCTTTCATCCCAAGGTCTCCGACTGAGAAAGACAAAGAGGCAATTTTTTTATCTTCCGACAGAATGTTTTCTTTTAATTCTGCGGGGATACGATTTAGAGCGATATCTATTTTTACCTGCTCGCTTGGTACTTCGCCGTTATTGCCTTGCTTTACGGCATTTACAATGCTCGTTGCGTCCTCTAATTCTGAATGATTGGTCAGCTGCGTTGTCTGAAAATGATCTATCCAATGAATCACGTCTACTTGCGTCACATCATCTGCTTGTACCATAAAGGTTAATTCGTTTGTGGCACCAACAATGTTTCTCATGGCATGCAGTTCTTTTAATTCCGGTGCATCCTGCGGCATGAGATTCTCCAGGTTGGTCTCAATTTTTAGGGAATGATCCATGGTAAAACCGGCAACGGACAATAGCACGCCAATCATTAGCATCAGTAGCGGTCTTTTCACAACTTGATGTGCTAGTCCTTTCATAAAAGATTCAACTTTACTTGGGCGAGCCGCGTGCATAGAAATATGGTCCTTGTCTCTCAGCTTAAAAATGACAAACATGAGAACGAAGCTGAGTGAATAGGAGACAATTACACCTACGGAGAGCATAATGCCAAAGTGCTGAATCATAGGTACCTTGGAAATAAGCAAGGTGATAAAGCCTAGTGTCATCGAAAAAACAGCAATGCCTACTGATGGTCCCATTTTATGCATGCTTTGTGTGATCGCTTTGGAAACAGAATGACCTGCCTTTATTTCCTCATCATAACGATTGTGAAATTGAATGGCGAAATCCGTGCCAAGGCCAATCAATATAGGCAAAATGGCCATCGTAACCATACTCATCGGTACGCCTAGATACCCCATAATTCCAATTGTCCAAACTAAGGAGATGAGTACGACAGGTAACGATAGGAGACGCCATTTCACAGGGAAAATGAAAAACAGAATAACAGCCATCAGTACAATGGATAAACCAAGCATGAGTGACATATCACGAATCATGCTGTTATAAATGGCGCCATAGATTTTAGGAGTACCCGAAATTTTCGCTTCAATGCCGTCTAAGGATGCAGCCTTCACTTTATCCTCCACCTTTTGAACAAGGGCAGGAAGCTCACTGTAAGGAATTCCTCCTTTTACCTTCAGTATTATCATGGCGTGTTTGCCGTTTTCAGGCATAAGTTTTGTTGCTTCTTCTCGGATATGTCCGCTTTCGTCAAACAGAACAGATTGAATGAATTTTGGATTGTTTAGTCCCGGTTCTCCGATATGCTGCATCTGCGTAAAGGCAGCTCCATACCGATTCTGTAATTCCTTCATAAACTGTATTTGAACCTGTTCAGCTATTTGCTGCTGCTGGAGAGGAGGTGCGCCGTTGCTGGCCGCTTCTTTCACTGCTTTTGAAACGGCATCCTGCAGCTCTACTGCAATATTTTTTTGCAGCGTCACAGCTTCATTAGCTGAGGTCTTTAATAGATTTACATAGCTAAAAGCGGATTGTATTTCGCTGATATCCTTCAAATCTTCTTGAAGAGTATTAACGTTATAGATAGTGGGTTCTGACAACAAAGACCCTTCTGCTTCTGTTAAAAGGATAAATAAAGTATCACTTCCAAATGTATCCTGATATTTCTTAGTGGCTTTGTAGATAGGATTATCATGAGATATCATGGTTTCTTGCCCCAAATCTACTTTCATTTTGGATGTACCAAATCCAACTAGAATCGTTGCGAGTAATAGCCATATGATGATTTGTTTTGGTTTTGTATTAACAGCGTTAGCAATTGCTTTAAAAACCTTGCGCATGTTGTACCTCCTTATTAAACATAATGAACATGATGTTCAATAAGTATATTAGTGTCTCATAGTAAATAACACAATGATTAATAATGAAGCAGATGTATCATAATGAACAAAATGTATGTAATTGTCATGTAACAATTACAAAAGTATGAAAAATACTGATGTACGATATCAGTATTTCTATTTACAATTGCTGGTACATTCGGTTTTTTATACATAAAATTCATTATGAAACACGATGTTCATTTTGTGGTATGATGTGAAAAAATAACGCAAATAGAAGGTGTGTATGTTTTTAGGCAAAAGAGATTAACATAGTGTTTCTTTTAAACAGGAGGAAAGAATTTGACGAAACAGGATCTCAGGATAATTAAAACAAGGACGTTCATTCGCAGCGCATTTCTCAATCTTATCAATGCAAAGGGTTTTCTCCCTATCACTATACAAGACATTGCTACTGAAGCCCAGATTGGAAGAGGGACATTTTATTTACACTATCATGATAAATATGATTTACTGCAAAAGCTTACCGATGAGGTTCTTACTGATTTAGCTGCATGTATCCAAACTTCTTTTCACATTCAAAATGGTGTATTTTATGTGAAGGCATTGGAAGACATGCTGGTGATTGTATTTCAGCACATTCAAGATAATGCTATGTTTTATAAAACGATGTTGACGGCGGAAGACATCCCTAATTTTCAACAGCATTTGTCCAAATTTTTATTCGAGAAATTCAAACATGAGTTTTATTCACTCGATATTGATAGAGAGCAATTGGACTTTCCGCATGATATGCTGTTTAGTTATTTAGCAAATTCAGTTGTCGGTATCATTGATTGGTGGCTGCAGAACGATATGATGTTTTCAGCTGAATATATGGCTGAAAAATTAGCGGCGCTCTTTTCGCAAGGTCCGCTAAATCTCATAGGTCTTACCATCCAATAGGATCACAAAGGGCAAATCAATCAAAAGGTAGGAGATAATCCATGAAACGAGGTATACGTTTTGAAATTCCTCATGAATTCGGTAACTTGCTTTGGGAGATCGTAATGCCCTTTGGGGTTACTGCATTTGTTTGGGCAAGTGTCCTATTTAGTAGGGGAGGAGCCTCTTTTCTCAAAAGCGGTAACCGGGATGGATGGCTTATTTCTGAGAAGAAAATAAGTATTAATTTACAGGCCTACCCTACTCATTGATACGTATGAGGAATTTGTAAGCAGCGATTGTCAGCTCGTGTTGTTAGTTGTTGATTCTATCTATGTGACTATTTACTGCAAGGACAAGGAAAAACTTGAAGGCTTATATCAAAATGCGAAGGTAAAAGGTTTTCATAATCTTGCTTATGTTACAGATGAAAATGACACAAGAACAAGGCTATCTGTGTGGTAATCTAAAGTCTAAACAAAAAAGAGAGACAAACGTCTCTCCCTATCTACTTAGTTATTAATATATTTTTCAAATACAAAACCAAAGTCTTGAACCTTGTATTGCTTGCGCGCGTCTACTAGCCAGTTAAAGGCTACTTGATTGATCTCTGTAAACTGCTCGACCAGCTTTTCTTCCGTTTGCGCTGTGCGCGCTAATGTGCTAGCGGTAAGCTGTAAGCTTTTGTTGGCGTAATCCAGGATGATTTCGTTTTCGTGAGAAATCTCGGAAATTTTTAAGAGAGCCTTGTAGAGGTCTTTTAGCTCTTCCAAGTGCTTTTTGTGTACGTCAATGGAGTAGTGTTTAGCGCCTAGCTGAAATTTAAGCTCGACATCCAAGTCTACTGTGCCCGCTGTTTCTAGCAGTACATCAGAAATGGGGTGGGCGCTGTAGTTGTAGCGGCGCAGTGTGCGCTTTTTGCTTACAGCATTCACGCCGTCTAGGTGTACAAGTCCTTTGTTCGTAAAGCAATACTCATCACTTTTTGATTTGATTAGGAAGAAAATCTTCTCGTTGTCCTCGTGCAAAATATAATCATCTGTATCAACCTTATCGTAATCCGCAGGCTTAATCACGATACCAACATCGCTAATTCCCAGCATATCTGAAGCAACCTTCTTGAACATATGTACATGACCTCCCCTTTTTTGTACGTACACTTATCATTATAGGGGAAGCGTGTGGAAACGACAACCAATATGATAGGTTGTTCTGTGTATGGACGGTTGCGTGCTGGGCACGAGAGCTAAGATTTGTGCGCAGTGATCCGGGAGAAGCTGTTGCGGAGCACGAGAGTCAAGATTTCCGAGCGCAGGTGTCCCAGGAGAAGCGCTTGCGGGGCACGAGAGCTAAGATTTGTGCGCATAGGTGATCCGGGAGAAGCTGTTGCGGAGCACGAGAGTCAAGATTTCCGAGCGCAGGTGTCCCAGGAGAAGCGCTTGCGGAGCACGAGAGCCAAGGTTTGCACGCTTAGGTGATCCAGGAGACGCTCTTGCGGAGCACCTGATCTAAGATATACTCTCTAGTGACCCGCGAGTTTGGTGTTAGAGCTGTTTCAAAAATGAAAGTGGTAAAGTCTTTCTATCATGTTAGTAATTTCGTTATCTCCGCCAGACTAAGACCTGTAAATTTTGCGATGTCTTTCATGTACAATCCATTTTTATACATCCTCCGAACAAGCTGCAGTCTTTCTTCTTTGCGGCCTTTTTCTAATTTTTCACGAGCATGAGCTCTCCCCGCCTAGTCTTTTTTACAAGATAATCCAATGCACATACAAACGGCTTATAAGCCCCTTGTAAGTACAAAATCATTTCAAAAACAAAAACAACTACAAGTTTTCCGATGCTGTAATTAAAAAAATTTTTTTATAAGCTGTGCCCCTTTTGCCTACTTGCCTTATATATAGATAACGGATGAGGGAGAAGGAGGAGCGGTTATGGCGGTGTATCGGTTGGTGCAGGTGAGTTTTTGGCAGGATGACTTTGTGCTGGAGCTTACCCCGGAGGAGAGGTACTTTTATTTGTATTTGCTGACGTGCTCGAAGACGACGCAGTGCGGGATTTATTCGTTTCCCAAGCGCGTGGCGGAGATGGAGACGGGGTATAACCGGGAGACGGTGGACAAGCTGCTTGATCGGTTTGTTGCGTATGGCAAGGTGCTGTATGATGCCGAGACGAAGGAAGTGTGCGTGGTGAATTGGATTCGCTATAACCCGGTCAACAATGTGAATGTGGAAAAGTGTGTACTGCGTGAATTGAAGCTGGTAAAAAGCAAGGCGCTGGTGCAGATGTTTTTGGAGAAATGCCGGGAGGAGGGCTGTAAGATGTCGCTTGTATTTGCGCATTTTTGCCCGGGTGTATCGGTGCCAGAGGAAGAGGATACGAGTGCGGTGTTCCGGTTTTATGAGGAGCATTTCGGCAGCTTGTCGTCGTATGCGGCAGAAGAATTGCAGGCGTGGATAACAGATTTGTCTTCCGAATTGGTCCTAAAGGCGCTGCAGCTGGCGTTCGAGCAGAATCAGCGCAAGCTTGCGTACGTAAAGGCGATTTTGCGCGATTGGCACCAGCAAGGGTACACCAAACTGCAGGAGGTGGAGGAGGCATTAACACGTTTTCGGCAAAAGGCGCCTGCTTCTGCGGAGCAAACAGCGTATGTGTCAGAGGAGGGTAACTGGGAGGCGCCAAGTGATGAGGAGCTGCGGCGCTTTTTAGAGGAGAAGAACGGAACCGATGGGGGGAGAGCTCATGATGAAGCTGGAGAATAAAGAGGCGGAAAAAAGTGTGCTAGGAGCACTTTTACTAGAAGGACAGCTGATGAAGGAGTGCCGGCTGGTAGAGCTGCACTTTTCCGATCCGGTGCACCGGGCCATCTTTAGATTGCTTCGGCAGCTGGAGGATGACGGAAAGCCGATTGATTTGGTTGCGCTTGTGTCTGTGATGGATCCCTCCTTTTTAGAACAAATCGGCGGTCTTTCGTATTTGACACATTTGGCAGAAAGTGTACCAACGACGGCAAACTTTGGACATTATGAACGGATTCTACAGGGAGGCTGGAAGATGAATCAGGCGATGCTGGCGGGGCAAAAAATGCAGGAGAAGCTAGTAACGGAGCGGGATGAAGGTGCGATTGGGGAGATGATTACAACGCTTTGCGAGCTAGAGGAAGCAGAGTACGAGGATGATGAAGCGATTGCGACAACGGTTACGGCGTTATTTCAGAAATTTCAAGAGGATAAGGGTGACTTGACTGGTATTGATACAGGGTTTTGGGCGCTCAACCGGATGACATGCGGCCTGCAGGAGGGCGATCTTGTGATTATCGGCGCGCGTCCATCGATGGGGAAAACTGCATTTGCGCTAAACCTGGCGCTTCACGCGGCTAAAACGGGCGCTGGTGTTGGCATCTTTTCCTTAGAAATGAGTAAGGAGCAGCTGGTGAAGCGATTGATGTCATGTGTGCAGGACATTGAGGGTGATAAGCTGAAAAACCCGCGGCGCCGATTTACGATTCCCGATTGGGACAAGATGATTGACGCGAGCGCCGACCTCACAGGCTTACCCATTTCCATTTATGAAAAGGCAGGCGTGCAGCTGCAGCAAATGTGGGTACAGGTGCGTAAGCTAAAACGCCGCTACCCCGATCAAAAAATCCTGGTGATAGTGGATTACCTGCAGCTCATTGCGGGAGATGCCAAGCATAAGGGCAACCGATTTCAGGAAATTAGCGAAATATCCCGCAAGCTCAAGCTGATGGCGCGCGATTTGAACGTGTGCGTGGTCGCATTGTCACAGCTGTCTCGTGCAGTTGAGGCGCGCCAGGACAAGCGTCCGCTCCTGTCCGACTTACGCGAAAGCGGTCAGATTGAACAGGATGCCGACCTCATTATGCTGATGTATCGGGAGGATTATTACGAAAACGACGGTGACGGTGTTGTGGAACTCAACATCGCCAAGCACCGAAACGGCTCTGTCGGCAAAATCAGAGTGCGGTTTTTAAAGGAATGCGGGCGGTTTGTTTCCTATTAATATGTTTGCTGACTTGAATGGCTGTGTGCTGTTCAAGTTTTTTCATGATAATTTTAGCTTGCTGGAGAAAGAAAGGTCAAGAGCTGTTCACAAAAGGAGCAGGAAAACTTCCGTATTATACGCACCGATAGGTTATAAAAAAGAAATAAGCATTTACAGGATGTATTAAATTAAACTTAACGTAAATTAAGTTTAGTTAAATTTACTTTAATATTTATTGGACGTATACTAGCTAAGGGGCATTGAATTCAATTGTACTGTTCCAATATATTGGATTCCATGTTATTTAAAGGCAATAAGTTTATTTATAAATTGATGACAAAAGAGAGCATGATATTAGCTGGTAATTGGACTTCAGGTCCCTATATAAAAATAACGTTATAAGCTCGTATATCAATTCCGATTCTTTGTCCAGTTAAATATCTATACTTTTGTACTTTTTTCACAAGGTCAATCGATTGCATTTGCTTTGTTCAATCAAGCCCGTAAAACTGGGATGCCTGGATGTTCTCTTGATTGGAAATCAACCACACCCCGCGATGTGTTAAATAGCAACAATAGTTACGAAAACAGCCTTCTTTTTAGAAGTATTATTATCGCATTATCTATATATCGTTACATTCTCCGGCAGTGTTTGTGTATCTAATTTAGAAACAAAATACGCATGTTGTGAAATGATACAAGTATGCGAATGTTGAGGAGGTCATATTCATCAACGTACTTAGGCAAGGATACCCCTTCCTCAAGGAACGTGAAGGTGCGATAGCGCCAGTGAGTAGGTGGGGGAGGAATTGCGATCAGATACGGTATGGTACATAAAATCGTAAGATTTTGTACCATATCAAGTATCTGAAACTTCCGCCTTACCTCCTCCTTTTTCTGTCTAAATCATTTGCTTTCACTAAAAATATAATACAATTATGTTAGTGAAAGGTGGTGAAAATAATGACTACGATTACTGCAAAAATACAGATTTACACTTCTGACAATCAATTTGAAAGTCTAAAGGTAACAACCAATGCTTATCGTAAGGCTTGTAATTGGTTGTCAAAACATATATTTAAAACAAAGAATCTGAATCAAGCCAACATAAATAGTTTGTATTACGCTGATTTACGAAATCAGTTTGCGTTAAAAAGTCAAATGGCTCAATCTGTTATGAAAACTGTTATTGCTCGATATAAGTCCGCGAAATCTAATGGACACGATTGGTCTTTAATTGACTTTAAAGGGGTACCGTCACATGCCCATCAAGCTAACGAAACAAGTTTCCCCCAAAATGAAAAAAACGTTATTCTTTCAGGAAAATACTCAAAAAGGATGACGTTTTTTTATGGACCTCTCGCTTTCTGAAGAATTACATCTATTCTCACAAGAATTACAACGCTTTCTATCTCCAGTAGTCCTACAAGACATCGCCAAACAAGTTGGCTTTGTGCAGCGATCTAGTAAGTATCAAGCAAACGAACTCATGGCCCTTTGTGTATGGCTCAGTCAGGAAATCGCTAGTACATCGCTTACACAATTGTGCAGTCGGTTAGAAGCTTCCACTGGGGTACTAATGAGTCCAGAAGGATTGAATCAACGCTTTAATCCTGCAGCTGTCGCATTTCTTCGAGAAGTCTTTACTTCTCTTCTCACACAAAAACTCTGTTCCAATCAATCGCTTTCTGCACACATGATATCTACTTTCAATCGTATTCGTATTTTAGATGCGACGGTGTTTCAGTTACCAGATACCTTCGCCACTGACTATCAAGGATCAGGCGGAAGTAGTAATACTGCGGGGGTGAAGATTCAACTTGAATATGATGTACTCAGTGGTCAATTTTTGAACGTGCAACTTGGACCAGGAAAGAACAATGATAAAACATACGGTACCATTTGTCTTGAAACCGTTGAAAAAGGAGACCTATGTTTGCGTGATCTCGGTTACTTTGATTTAAGTGATCTACAAGGCATTCACGATAAAAGGGCTTACTATATCTCACGGTTGAAACTAAATACGCGCATTTATATCAAAAATCCCGAACCAGAATACTTCAAAAATGGCACACCGAAGAAGCATACGAAATATATACAGCTTGATATGGACCAAATGATGTCTGATCTACTACCGGGTGAAACAATGGAAATCCCTGAGGCGTACATTGGGCAAAATCAAAAGCTTCCAACGCGTGTCATCATTCATCGTTTAACCCATGATCAAACGCAAACACGTTTAAAAAATCAAGCCATACGTGAGAAGAAAAAAGGTATTGTCATGAAAGAGAAAAGCAAGCGCTTGATGGGCATGAATGTATATATCACAAACACATCGCCAGAAGAAGTGTCGACAAACTACGTGCATCCCTTGTATTCCATGCGTTGGCAAATAGAAATTTTGTTTAAAACATGGAAGTCGTTCTTTGAAATTGATGCGTGTAAGAACATCAAAAAAGAGCGTCTGGAATGCCATTTATATGGTCAACTCATTGGCATTCTCATCTGTTCTTCTACGATGTTTCAAATGCGACAGCTTCTACTCAAAAAGAAGAAGCAAGAGCTGAGTGAATACAAAGCAATTTATATGATTAAAGATTACTTTCCGTTCCTATTTCAAGCGATAGCAGTTAGTACAGAAGAACTTTTGAACATTCTGCATCGCCTGTATCAGCTACTGAAAAAGAACGGTCGCAAATGTCACCGGTATAAGAAAATGACTGTCTTTGATATTCTAGGAGTTGTGTATGAAAGGACGGTGAAGCATAGACAAGCTTCCTAGCAAAAAAATCATATTTTAGTAGGCTTCTTTGTCATGCCTACTTTTCCGTTACTCGCTAGTTTTGAAACAAGGATCATTTCGTATATAGTCATTTACGTTGTTAGCTTGATGGGCATGGGGTACCGTCAGGAAAATGCGGATTTACAACGTTAAGTATATCAAAAGTAAATAGCCAATCTCATTGTAAAAAGAGATTGGCTTATACCTACATTCTAGTCCTAAAACTATTCGAAATATTTTTTTATTTTTTCTACCGGAACTTCTTTATCTGTTTCATAATATTGATCATTTATCTTTATCATTTTATTAAAAAAAAGAATTTGGTCAGATCCAATGTTAGCAAGATACTGGTATCCTTTAATTTCTTCATCTGAGACTTTTAATAAATTTATTTTTTCAAATAATAATAGAAACTCTTTCACCTTTTCTTCTTCGACTATTTCAACAGTCTTTCCAGTTTTACCATCCCTAAGTTCAATAATATTCTTTTCTCCTTTAGTAATAAAATTATTAAAACTATCCCACTTTGTTTCATTTGTAGTGAATTCACAAGCTGTAATAACCGATAATACGATAGCTATTAGTAAAAATGAAAATACTTTCAACACTAATCCCTCCTCCTAGTCCATATTAATTATATGCTATAAAACCGAAAGTTAAAAATAATCAAAATATTATTTTGAAGAAAAAGGAAATTATTCAATTCATATCTAAATATATAAATGCAGAAAAATAATTTATAAGGAGTGTCGTGTGTGAAACGTTTATTTGTATTTTTAGGTACGTTGCTTTTATTGTTCAGCATTATAATGTCAAATGGTATTATTTCAAGCGCATCTAGTAAAGTTGATAATGTCACTTTAAAAAATGCCGAACATTTTGCAATGGACTACTTAATAACTGTTTCTCAAAATTCTTTTGACGGGTGGAAAAATGCAAGTTTAGAAAAAGGTAAAAAACTATATGACTTTGATGGAAATCTAACCTCTTATTTATTTCAAGTAAAAAATCAAGGTAAAGATCAAGGCTATATTATTAGTAACTACTCAGCCTAGTCCTAGCTAGTTTGCTAGAAACGAGTCAGAAAATGTTCACGGGGGTGCCCCCGTGAACTTCCCTCTACCTCATGTGGCAAACAAATCTACTGGTTTCCCTTCTATGATATGCCCAAGGGAAAATAACACGGATCGCTTCTGCTTCTTTATGGTGGAAATGAAACTACGAATGCGACAAAATACCTTGCCATCCTGTTCATTTCGGAAGGTGCCAGAAATGTTCTCCTTCACCTTTGCCATACGTATATCGCGCTCTGCTTGATTATTATCAAACGGAACGGAGGCATTCCGAAGAAACATCAGCACACTGTCTTGATACACAGAAAGACGATGCAAGAGATTGCGCGCCGCACTTTGTTTCGGTTTCCCTTTTTTCTTTGTAGTGGGAGGTGCAGGATTTTGTGCGAATCCTCGCTGGAGAATCCTTTTATATACCCGTTCCCAGTGTGCCATTCGGTCGGGCGGTAGGGATTCAGATGTTGTCTCTCGTTCTTCCTTCATCCAAAGAAGAACATCCATCATGTCCTGTGCCCATAACTGCTTGGTGTTCTCCCATATGCCTCGCAGCTCTCTGAGATGATGGGCATTACACAGCGCATGTGCACAGGTATCATATCGAAAGTACGAAGGCCAGCCATCATGAATGGACACACCGCGATATTGTGGCAGCACCTTCATGGCATCCATTGCTTCCTTGCCTCGTTTCGGATGGATCATGTAGAGACTCGCTTTGGCATTACTTGCCACATGAAGCCACTGGCGCTTTCCTTCTACACGCATCCCCGTTTCATCCATATGAAGAATAGGGGATGATAGAAGGTGACGGTAGATATCTTGTTCTACCGTCTCCAAGGCTTTGCCCATTTGTCTATTGATGGTGACAAGTGTGCCTTCACTTACCGTATGACCAAAAAGATCCGCTATCAATTCTGCCGTCCGCTCATAGGGAATGAGCTGATATTGTGTCAAGTACGCTCCGAGCGCTCGAAGGCGCGGACCGTATTGTACAGGGCGTTTTACATGAGCGGGAAACTCAGCTTCCTGTAGGCTTCGGCAGCACGGACATGATTTGACTTCAGCTTCGTGTTGTGTCACTTCTATCGATAACGGCGGAATATCAAATACTTGCCGGATGATATGACGCTTCGGTGGCACATCTTTGAAAGATGTGCCGCAACCCGCACATGTGGTAACAGGGTGAACACAACGATGATCCGGGTGATCGGTCATACGAAGCGTATGACCCGTGTGTCCCGGCTGTCCACCAGACTGCCGCCCTGTTTTCATGCGGGATGATTTTGGAATAGGAGCCCAGTCAGAAGAAGGCGGCAAATGGCTGTTAGTACTGTTTTTTTTTACCCTGTGCTTCTAGCGTTTGAATACGTGCTTCTAATGTCTGAACCTTTTCTTCTAATTCATGATTCCGTTGAAGCAATGATTGAACCTGCGCTTCTAACTCTTGATTGCGTTGAAAGAGTGTCTGAATCGTAAGCGTAAAACTGTACCCACATAGTTATAGAGTCGGAATCGTGCGATAATCTCCTCAGCATAACAAAATGAGGAGGTTTTTTCATGTCGATCGCAGAACGGAAAGAGCTGTGGAGTCAAAGGATTCAAGACTTTCGGAACAGCGGCCAGACACAGGCAGCTTGGTGCGAAGCAAATGAAGTGTCTTTGAACCAATTAAAATACTGGTTAAAGCAAATTCCCATTTCAGAGAAGCAAGCCAACACATCCGGTTTACAATGGGTCAAAGTGTCCTCTGTGGGGACAATTCTACAGGAAGAACAAGAAATCCTGCGGATTACAGTCGGAGCTGCTTCGGTAGAGGTGAAGCCAGGCTTCACTCCGTCCTTCCTAGCCGATGTTGTACGGACACTGCATTCACTATGCTGAGTCAACAAACAGTCCGTCATGTCTATCTCGCGTGCGGGAGCGCGGATTTACGGAAATCCATTGACGGCTTAGCGGCCTTAGTGCAGGAAGGATTCCAACTGGACCCTTTCTCGGCTTGTCTGTTCGTCTTTTGTAACCGTAAGCGTGACAAGCTGAAGATTTTACAATGGGAACATAACGGATTTTGGCTGTACTATCGAAGGCTGGAAGAAGGTACATTTCCATGGCCGGAACAAAAAACAGGAACTCCGATGCAAATTTCCACACGCCAGTTGCGTTGGCTGTTAGACGGGCTGCCGCTGAATCAACGAGAAGCCCATCGGGAAGTCACTGCTCGTACAGTTGTATAAAAATATGCAGAAAAAGAAAGGAATTCAGCTCATTCTGTCGAATTCCTTTCTTTATGACACATACAACTCACACCCCAGACCCTACAATTGAAGAATTAGAGAAGCGATGCGAATCTTTAGAAACGCAGAACCTTGAACTGGAAAAGCAAAAGGCAGAGCTGGAAGCCAAATTGAGATGGTTTCAGGAACAGTTCCGCTTACATCAGCAGCGACAGTTTGGCGCTTCAAGCGAAAAAACAGATCGTGACCAGTTGGAGCTCAACCTGTTTAATGAGGCGGAAACAGAGGCAAATCCCTCTCTTCCAGAACCGACACTTGAAACAATTACATATGAGCGCAAAAAAGCACGCGGTCACCGTGAGGTGCTGCTTGAGAACCTGCCTATGGAGACGATAGAATATCATTTGTCTCCAGAGGAACAGGTTTGTTCGTGTTGCGGCGGTTCTCTGCATGAAATGAGCACCGAAGTACGCCAAGAGCTGAAAATCATTCCGGCTCAAGCAAAAGTGGTGAAGCACGTCCGCCACGTCTATGCCTGCCGGCATTGCGAACGCCATGAAACAGAAACGCCCATTGTGACGGCACTAATGCCAACTCCTGTCTATCGGGGCAGCTTGGCATCGCCATCCGCTTTGGCTTATATCTTGCATCAGAAATATGTAGAAGGGCTGCCACTATACCGGCAGGAACAGGAACTTGCACGTCTTGGCATTCCTTTATCCTGTCAGACACTGGCAAACTGGGTTATCTATGGTGCTCAAACTTGGTTGAGTATCCTATATGATCGAATGCACGTTCACTTAAAGAAGGAAAGTGTTCTGCATGGAGACGAAACTACCCTGCAGGTACTGGCAGAGCCAGGCCGCTCGGCAACTTCCACCTCGTACATGTGGCTGTATCGGACAGCAGAAAAGCCAGCCTATCCTGGATGCTTTTTCAGCATGGCTTCGTGAACAAATGCCAAGGGTCCTGCCAAAAAGCACATTGGGTCAAGCCATTCGATACTGTCGGAACCAGTGGGGGAAGTTGGTGGCATTTATGAAGGATGGTCGGTTAGAGCTGGACAATAACCGGGCAGAACGATCCATTAAACCGTTCGTGATCGGCCGAAAGAACTGGATGTTTGCCCAGTCGGTCCGAGGCGCTCGGGCGAGCGCCATTGCATATAGTCTCGTGGAAACGGCAAAGGAAAATGGATTGAGTCCGCGTCTTTACCTGACGTATGTATTGGAGAAGCTCCCGAATCTGGATACGAATGATACCGATCAGCTCGACAATTTACTGCCTTGGTCGCCAAGCATTCCCGAGGAATGCAGGGTTCCGAAAAAGCTAAATAAAGCATAAAATACTCCGCGCCAGTTTCATAGGTGGGGAGTATTTGGCGCTTACGCGAATTTACCACCGACTCAAATCGTACCGAAACTAGCGGACCAAAAGATTTATATTGCCTCTGAATCTAGCTTCTATCGTGTACTTCGGGAGAATCAGATGCAGCACCACCGCGGGAGAAGTAAGCGCGCGGAGAGGAAATTACCTGAAAGTCATTTGGCTACTGCACCGAATCAGGTCTGGACATGGGATATTACGTGGCTCAAAGGGCCGGTGAAAGGCATATTTTACCGTCTTTATTTGATTATTGATATTTTTAGTAGAAAGATAGTCGGTTGGGAGATTTGGGAGACAGAAGAGGCAAGATATGCGGAAGAATTGATGAAGAGAGCTGTAATTAGCGAGAACATACAAGGGAAACCGCTCGTGCTGCACGCTGATAATGGAAGCCCGATGAAAGCCGCAACTTTTCAAGTGTTACTCGAAAAGTTAGGGATACAAAGCTCCTATTCAAGACCACGTGTAAGTAATGATAATCCATATTCGGAAGCGATATTCCGTACATTAAAATATCGGCCGGAGTATCCGTATAAAGGCTTTCAGACACTGATTGCGGCAAGAGAATGGGGCATGAAATTCGTAAACTGGTATAACTGCGTACATGTACACAGTGGAATCAATTTTGTGACACCGGAACAATGCCATAACGGTGCGCATATTGAGATACTTGAAAAGCGGAAAGAAGTATATGAACAAGCGAGACAAAAACATCCAGAGAGATGGTCAAGATCAACAAGGGACTGGAGTCCGCATCAATCAGTAGCTTTAAATCCAATGAAAGAAAAGAAAGAAGAAACGCAAATCACATAGTTGTTGGCACGTAACCTCAAGCATCCATTCTTCCTTACATACAAAATAGAAGTATGTAAGGACAGGGAAATGCCTTTCACTACAAAGTAAGGGATATGCGACAACTATCTTGACAAACACCGAAACTCAAAAAGGCGCTGAGGAAACTTCAAAGCAAATTAAAGAAGAAGCTTGGTATGATGGCTGTCTAGTATTCTATAACTCTGGAAACGGTAAGTATTACTATTACCGCCACTGTGGTAAAGGATGCGGAGATGGTGGAAGCACTGGTGGAGGAACACCAATCAACACTCTTGATTACTGCTGCCGTACTCATGACCGATGCTATGCAAACTTTGGCTTCGACGACTGTGGTTGTGATGATCAACTTTATACTTGCGCAAATAATGCAAGTGATCCAGGTTGGTGGATGGTTGCTGAGTGGGCCTACGTTAAGTCTTGCAAATAATTAAAAAGGAGGCAGATGTCTAATCTGCCTTCTTTCTACTTAACCCATAACATTTGAAATGAAATATTGGAATCCTAACACACCTAAGACTCCAATACTACTAGATAAAACAATAGAAGATAATATAACCCCATTTTTAGAGACATTACGGAATCTTTTCAAAATAATTCCTGCTGCAAAAATGCCAATAATCGATACCGCTAACCATAAAAAATAATTTTGTACTTGTAGCTTTTGAATGTAGTTAAACGCAAAGAAGACTTGTGATAAGAATATAATTACTAATAAATAAAGGCTTGCTCCCTTCATTATTCCCCACACTCTCTTTTTTAATATAGAAAATCTTTATAAATATTGTACCAAAAAAAGGACACCTTATGTGTCCTTTTTTTACTTTCTTACAGCATCTTTTAAACTATTAATTGCCTCGGTTAAAAATTCGATTTTCTTTTCAAATCTAACTAAGAGATAGATAGTCAGTACAATTGGAAAACCGAAGTTACCTAAAGCAACAATCCAAGTTTCAATACTCATTGGATCCATACTTTATTCCTCCTTCTTGAGTTGGATAAGACCATTTCCTTGCATGTTAATAGATACTTTGTTTAGTTCCTTTGCATAAAATGAAAGATATTTATATACCTCGTATGGAGCATTTCTGGTTCTGGTGCGAAAATTTCAAGACAATTGCAAGTAATCTCTAAATCTTGGACATACTGATACTATTACTCTAAAAAAGGTGTGTGATCGGTATGAAAAAGGAAAATTTGTTCAAATGGAAGCACTATCAGCCTGATATGATTTTATTAACGGTAAGATGGTACCTACGGTACAACCTAAGTTTTCGTGATTTGGTGGAAATGATGGAGGAACGAGGTTTGTCTATCGCTCACACCACCATTATGCGTTGGGTGCATCAATATGGACCTGAATTAGACGAAAGAGTACGACGTCATCTTAAGACAACAAATGATTCCTGGAGAGTCGATGAAACGTATGTGAAAGTAAAAGGTCAATGGATGTATGTATATCGTGCAGTCGATTCAGAAGGGAATACCATTGATTTTTATCTAAGTGAATCAAGAGATAAAGAAGCAGCCAAGCGCTTTTTCAAGAAAGCCTTGGCTACTTCTCATGTTTGTAAACCTCGCGTCATAACAGTGGATAAAAACCCAGCTTATCCTGTAGCAATTCAAGAGTTAAAAGAAGAAAAGCAGATGCCTGAAGGCATCCAAATGAGACAAGTGAAATATCTCAACAATATCGTGGAGCAGGATCATCGCTTTATTAAAAAACGAATTCGCCTAATGCTCGGATTAAAGTCCTTACGGACTGCCAAACAAATGATTGCAGGGATAGAGGCTATGCACATGATTAAAAAAGGACAGACTCTCCAAAGGGGGAAGTCTGTCCAAAATCAAAAAGAATTCATCCATCAACTGTTTGGACTAGTTACTTAAGACCAACAGTCATTAGTAAAATGTACCCTTTGTAAAGGACATTTGAAAAAAGCCTAGGCAGCTGTAAGAAGATGATCTCTGTATTGAACAGGGGTCATCTTTTTTAAATTCCATTGGTATCTATAGTGGTTGTAATACGTCATGTAATTCTTGATCTCACGTTTTAGCTCATCTAGCGTTGTACAAGGTTTAATAGATGCTTCATCCTTAAAATGGCCAAAGAAGGATTCTTGTGGGGCATTGTCCCAACAATTTCCGCGTCTAGACATAGATTGACGTAATCCCAGTTTTTTCACTAACTTTTGAAAGTAAGGATGGGTATAATGAGTTCCTTGATCAGAATGGAGTAACGCATCTTTTGCCTTCTTAAAGTTTCGGTTTTGTTTTAACTTGAGAAGTGTATCTGTAGCTAAGTTCATTGTGATACGATCTGATACATGATAGGCAAGGATTTCGTTGGTTGAACCATCTTGAATTGTTGATAAGTAGGCTTTCTGACCCTTCCCGTAAAATAAATATGTGATATCTTGCTTAAATTGACGTTTTAAGAGGTTTGACACAACTCGATGTTCTTTTGTGGCCTTCATCATTCGCCTGTATGGATTTGCCCGTCTATTTAGACAGATAATACCGTATTTATTCATAATTCGGCGAATGCGTTTCAGATTGTAGACAACCTGAAATTGACCGGCCAAAGTCATCTTAATTTGACGTGCGCCCTTCTTACGCCCTTTAAAGTGAAAGGCTTTTAAGATGTGTTCTTTCAGCACATGGTCGTTCTCATCTTTTTGTTGTCTACATTTCTGTGATTTCGCAGAGAAATAGTTATAATATCCACTTCTTGAAACGCCCGCTACTTCACATAGGTACTTCACCAAATGTTTCAGTTGATACGTCTTCATGACAGATCGAATCAACATATATTTCTGACTAGGCGGTAGTACTACTTTTTTAGCCCCCTTTCCGCAAAACGAATCTTTTTTAGCAGCTCATTTTCTGCCTTCAGTAAATGAAGTTGAGCTTCCAAACGTGCATTCTTCTCTTCCAACGTTAATTCATTTTCCCTAGGACGCCCTGAATTGTCTACTCGTGTGTCGCGTAACCCACTAACTCCATTCTCATGGTAGGCTTTTCGCCATCTTTTACTCGCCGAATGAATTCTATGTATTCCTAAAATTTCTGTATCAAATCCACTCTCTTCAAAGATTTGTCTTGGAAACTTACCTTTCTCTGTTTCCGCAATATATCCCCTTTTAAATTCCTCTGTATATGTGACACCTTTTGAACTTACAGATTTTACGTATGGATTAGCTGAAAGTAATGTAATCTCTTTCTCCGTAAATACCTTTTTACTCATATTATTTCACCATTCCTGCGTTTTTCTTAATTATACAAAAAAATACCCAATAGATAGACTTTTTTAAGTGTCTATACTATTGGGTACATTTTATAGAGATCTTTCGCTTTTTTATATTTTCTTCAAGTATTTGCACCAGAACCAAAATAGGTTCTATTTTTTATAGAGAGTGTTATATATAATGGGGTAAAATGGAAATGAGGGGTGTGTTATCGGAGATGAAAAATAAACAAGCAGTAATATGGTTAGTAGTCGCTGTTGTGTTATTAGTTGTTTGGTTTTTTACAAGGTGATTTTTGATCGTCATTCAAGTCCTGTTTATATATATAAATGTCAACTAGATTATGTACAAAAACGCTCACTTAATGATGTATAAAATTACTCAGGTTCTTTCGGAAAATGATCTTTTAGACGATATGACTTTCCTACAATTGTCACTACCGTTGCGTGATGTAAAATACGATCAAGAATGGCATTTGCTAACTTAGGCTCTTGAAACACTTCATCCCAGGATTTGAAATTGACGTTAGTTGTAAAAATTGTGCTGCGCTTTTCGTAACGCTTATCAATCAGCTGAAAAAACAATTTGGCATCCTCCGGATCAATAGGCAAATATCCGATTTCGTCGATAATTAAGAGCTTATACTTTGTATAATGCTTTAAGCGACTTTCCAAACGGTTTTCTAGGTACGCTTTCTTTAAATTTTGAATGAGGTCATGACATTTTATAAAATACGTACTTGTTCTTTTTTTCGCAGCTGCGATACCAATTCCTGTCGCTAAATGAGTTTTTCCCACACCACTTGGACCAAGGAAAACGATGTTTTCGTTCCCCTCAATGAACCGAAGGCTTAAAAAATCTTGAATCTGTTGCTGGTTAATGGACGGTTGGAACGTAAAATCAAAATCTTTGATTTCTTTTAAGTGAGGAAATGCACCTACCTTTACCATCGCATGAATCATATTTTGTTCGCGGACATCAATTTCATAGTTCGTTAACTTAATAAGCGTGTCTACAAAAGAAAGTTGATTGTGTAAACTGAAGTCTACGACTTCATCTAAATGTATTGTCATTTGCTTCAGTTTCAAATATGCAAGGTTACGAACTAATTGTTGATAATTTGTTTGCGGTATCATGTTTCATACGCCTCCCCGATTGTCTTTAAATTATTCTTCGCTAATGTATCAATATCGGGATAGTTCGGCGCTGAGATCTCTAAGCTTTCTTTGTAATCTGTTTCTCGATAATTTAATTTCTTTAGAGATAAAGGGTGTTTGGCGATACACTCCATGTTATAATAAACCCAAATATGCTCATCGAGTATTTGTATCTCTACCTTTTTGCCAATGTACTTAGTGGGGACTGAATACAGGTTGGCTTTGTAGGATATCATACTTGATGCATTGACAAGCACCGTATGGTGCTTCATTCGATAAGAGTTCCGAATTCTTTCAGGTGGTAGGGGAGATACGGAACTCTTTTCTTTTTCTAGGGCAAATAGCGGTATTTTCCCTGTCCCTTGATGAAATGATTGGTTTATACGATTTGCTAGCCTTTCAATAAACAAATACAATGTAAGCCCGTATTCAAACGACGCCTATAAAAATATCTGCACCTCCTGTACTATAAACGTATCAATATAAGGAGGTGCTTTTTCTATGCCGCAACAAAAATTAAAGATCGTCCCCGTTATATTACATGGCGAAAACGAAACAACTTCTGTAACCCATTCATCAGCAGGGCCTTCCTCTTATCCTGCTTGCACAATTAAAACAGGTCATATTGAAATCTCCTTTTTCAACGGCACAGATTAACGCATCATCCAAACGGTTATGAAGGAGTTGAAGCTTCTGTGAAGTACGATTACACAGCGGTAAAAAACATATACATTATTTGCGGCAAGACAGACATGAGAAAAGGAATTGATGGACTGGCAACACTGATTCAAGATTCTTTCGAACTTGATCCCTACGGCGATTCAATTTTTCTGTTTTCTGGCTGGAGTAAAGATCGCTACAAATGTTTGTATTTCGCTGTTTTCGTATAGATTGTTGCTATTTGACCATGTTATAAATAGGTTGATATAATGCCATATATGGAGGTGTTCAGAGATGTGGAGACACGTTTATCGTGATTTTGGCGACCTATCAAAATCAGAGCAATTAGCGTTATTTGAAGCAATGAAACAAGACTTATTCCCTGAAGAACGAGAAGATATTGCCAAGATGCTAAAAGATATTCGTGAAACTCGTTTTTCCAGTGGTTTGGCTTGCCTCCATTGTGGAAGCGTATCGGTCAAGAAGAATGGCAAATATCGTGCGAGACAACGATATTTGTGCAAGGACTGTGGGAAGACATTTAACGATATGACCAATACTCCATTGGCAGGTTCTCGATACCCTCATAAATGGCTTAAATACTTTGATATGATGGTAGAAGGCTGTACACTACCTAAAATCTTCGAGGCTTTAGAAATCCATATTTCTACGGCTTTTTATTGGCGACATAAAATTTTGAATGCTCTCCGTTCATTGGGCAATCAAACTCTAAAAGGGATTGTTGAAAGCGATGAAACCTTTTTCTTGGAAAGTGACAAAGGGAAGAAGTCTATTACTGACAGAAAACCTCGTAAGCGTGGCGGTGTCGCAACAAAACGAGGCATTTCGAAGGAACAGGTTTGTGTTCTTGTAGCACAAGACCGAAATGGACAAGTCATCTCTCAAATGGCAGGGAAAGGTAGGATTAAATCAACAGATATAGATAGGGTATTAGGTGCATTTATCGACACCTCTGCTTTGTTATGTTCAGATACAGCTACGAACTATAAAAAGTTTGCCAAAGATAAGGGATTACAGCACGAAATGGTGAACGTGCGGAAAGGGATTTATGTGAAAAAATCTATCTTCCATATTCAACACGTCAATGCTTATCACAAACGGCTAAAACAATTTATGCACCGTTTTCAAGGAGTGGCAACCAAATATCTTGATAACTATTTGTTTTGGTTCAGATACCTTGAACATACCAAAAAGGTGGCTCACAAAGAACGAGTGAAGCAACTTTTATTTAGTGCTGTCCATAAATCAAACTATATGACAGTTGAGATGTTTAGAAGAAGTGCATAATAAAAGACCTCTAAATCGAGGTCAATAAATTACTTTTCTACTGTGATATATTCATCATCCTTTAATCTCGTAACTTCGCATCCTTCAAGTATTTCAAATTCTTTTAGTCTATCTTCAATTGTCTTGTTTGTACTATCCTTGAACAAATCTTCTCGGTCATAGTGAGGAAAAACAATTTTGTCCGTTAAGTCTAATGCAGAAAAATCCTTAGTATTTAATGTATCCATTTGCGGTGTGAAGAAATGAACGACTTTAATGTTTGGACCAAGTAGAACAGCACCAGCACTTACACCTACAATAACAACATTTTTGTTAACTAAATCTCGAAAGATACTATCTGCCCCACTTTGTTTAGTGTGAAATAATAAATTGAATGGATTTCCACCATTGATGTATATGACATCTTTATGTGCAAGACTTTTTAGGTTATCAAACTCTATATCAATGAAATCAATGTTTTGAAACCCCATATCTTTAAAGTCCTCTTTCGCCTTCTGAGCAAACCTATTATTATCCTTCTGCGGCGATGCAGTTGTGATAATAGCAACGTCCAGTTCATTAGGTTCGCCGTTAATGAGTTTTAAAAATTGCTCTTTAATAGCATCATTGTAAAAACCGTTAGAGGTTAGTAACAATTTCAATATAATCAACCCCATTCTATTCTCTATTTCACATTAGATATATCCTTATTTTAACAGATAAATAGGAAGTCAGGGATTTTTATCTAAAAACAACAATCTTTACGAAAACAGCGTTTTTTTATTTATTTTCTCGACATTAAAGGCTTTAATCTCTGATGGAACTAGTACAATTAATAAAGCAACAAATATTGCTAACCTTATCAACAACCTATTCATAATATGCTCCTTAACTTGTTTTTTGCCTAGTATGCTGAAAGCATTCTCCTTTTATTCTTCAAACTAGTTTTGAACAACGAAAAATTCCTCCTACATGTGAGAGGTCCTCCTCAAGTTAAAAAAGAGAAATACCCTCCAAAACGAGCAAGATGCTCAGTTTACTCGTTTTGGGGCAACTTATTTGGTTAGCTTGATGGGCATGCGTCAGGACCCCATGCCCATCAACCTAAAAAATAAAAAGTGCTGGATTTTGATGGACGATTTTTATCTTCACATTGTTTGAATAACGTTGTATTCAAAAAGCGCATGACAAATAAGCCCTCATTACCCTATAAAAAAACACATGAGCATAGATTCTTGTGCTCATGTGTTTTTCTTAATATCCTATATCAGCAATACTCATAGTGCCACCAATGAACGTAGGCTGCCCAAGCTGCTGTAGGAGCCTTATACGTATGTAATTCTGGATTTGGCTCCGGTACCTGAATCAATACAGAAACATAGCCATCATTTCTTCCCCCATCAGATAGGACACCTTGATACCTAAATTGGCCACCAGTACAGTTATAAGCGGATACTTTCTTTGTATAATCTCTTCCATCATTCCATGGTGCACCACCACCAGCGTACCAAACTGTTCTATGATAACCCCTATCAACAAGCCAATCTTGAGCATAACCTACTGAAACACGGTAAAGGAGATTATCACGAGGAGGACAAGCATGTGGGTTATCTCTTCCGCCTCCACAACCCGCGTACGCATATTTTGCAACACTTAATTGGGATTTCAACTCTGCAGAAACCTCTACAGACTGAATTGTCTGATTTTGTCTTTCAAATGCTTCAGTTGCAAACTGGATAGTTTTATTATCTATACCTGCTGCTCGTGCACTCTGTTGATCAAAAATAGCAATTTCGTTGCTATCAAACTTTACAAATTTCATTACCTTATCCAGTTGCTTATTTATGTAGTCTAAAGGTGCATTATCTAGTGTGTATTCCTCTTCTGAGACGCTTGGTGCGGACAGTAAATTAGTGTTCTTCCGCGTGTCGCCAGCCTTCTTCATAAAATAATGTTCAAATTCCTTCATAAACTTCTTATTTTGTTGCTTAGCTGATTCCGAACTGTTATCTGCAAAAAGCTTATTTTGACCCTCATAATACTTCTGAGCTACTAGTATTGCCTCAGATGGCACTTTAGCCTTCTTTGCCGCTTTCATGTTCACAGTTACGAGCATCTCATTCTCATCTAGCTTTACATATTGCTCCATTTGTGTTAGAAAGCTGTCAATCTCAGAACCTGAAAAATTTTGCGGGCTAACTTTTGCAGAACTAGCAGCTTTTGCAGACACTTCTGTTAGTGCAGGGTTTGCTACAACTGCAGTGCCTAACGATAGAGCGACTGCGGTTATAAGAGCAAATTTTCTGAACATACTCTTTCCCTTTAAACTCACTTTAACCATTCGTGTTACTCCCCCTTGTGCTTTGTACATGTTGTACACTCAGGATAGAATTATAACACGATAAAGAGGAAATTAATAGAATATATTTAAAAAAATGGAAATTATACTATTCTACACCATTTTCTTTCAAGAAATTCCTCATTTTCTCCGAAGCTCTGTAACACTTACTTTTGTAACATAGAATATGCTGAGTAGAGTTGTAGTTTACAATTGCTTCTGTCTGCTCCTTGCTATATTTCTGCATCTCTGTTGATGTTTTAAAAAGTAGTTTATAATCCGCATTGTATTCATCTTTATAACTTGCCTTTTGGGAATTACTAAGTTCAGCTATCATCTCTTGAGGATTAATCACAGACACAGTATCATAATTACCGTTTTCTAAACGCTTTTTAATGATTAGCTGATCTAACACCCCAAATTCAGTCTTAAATAAACTATTAAACTTTACCTCAGTTTCTGACCTTAAGGGGGATGGATCTTGACAAGCACTCAGAATGAGCAGTGTACAAGAAACAAATAAAAATCTAATTACCATATCTCACACTCTCCTTTTGTATAGTAGTTAAAACACGAGAGGGCTAAGCAATAATTAACCCTCTTTTGTAGATTATACATTATTAACCATAACAACACAGCTTAGAGTTAGTGGAGTTCTGTCAACTAAATCTCATTTCTCACAATCTATTATACAATTGAGAAGCTCAATTCCCTTGGTGCTATACGGAAAATATTGGTCCTATATTTAATTAAGTTTGTGTGAGTACAATGGAATGGATAGTAAGGGAGATGCTACATGAAACCCATAATTTTCGCTATACCGGTTTTCCTCGGTATTTGCCTAGCCGCTACCGTATATCATCACTTGCCATTTACATATTAGGGGTAGTGTCACATGCCCATCAACCTAAAAGTGGAAACATTCTGGCTCAACCATACACAAAGCGCTACCAGTTCTCGTGCTTGGTATTTACTTTTTCGTTTCGTAAAGCCTGCTTGCCTGGCCAATTTCTCCAGGATATCTGGAGGTAAACATCGTTGTAATTCCTGTGAAAAGGTACAGCTCATCTGAAATCTTCATCAAAAAACGCCACCCTCTCCTATGAATCTACAGAAAAGAATAGCGTATTTTTTCGTTTTGGGGGTAACAAATAATTTTGGGTTGATGGGTATGGGTATCCGAGCACATGCCCATCAAGCTAACGGTGGTAATGGAAGGGTTTAAGTTAGATACCGCTAAAATGCAGCTCCGTCCCCATTGTCCACCGGCAAGTTTTATAAAAATGTGCATGTCAAATAAGCCCACAGGGTTGGGCTTTTAAAAAATTATGCAGCTTCCTTCATCCTCTTGTTCCGTTCATATACAACTCCTAAAATATCAAAGACGGTCTTCTTCTCATACCTGTGAGACTTTCGTCCGTTCTTCTCCAAGAGCCTGTACAGCCGGAGAAGTGTGCTTGTTATATGCTCAACATCCTGCTGAATGGTCTTGTACAGAAGCGGCAAGTAATCCTGTATCATATAAACGGCCTTATATTCACTAAGTTCCTTCTTTCGCTTCCGCAGAAGTAGTTCTCGCATCCGAAACATGGTGGAGGAACATATCAGAATGCGGATGAGTTGCCCATAAATATGGCACTCCAAACGCTCCAGCTTTACTTTCTTGCACACATGAATGGCAAACAGGGACTTCCATGTTTTAAATAGAATCCCAATCTGCCAGCGGAGAGAGTAAAAATCATGGATTTGATTTGTTGAGACATATTCTGCAGGGATATTGGTGCAGTAGAGATTAATAGCACTGAGCCGTTTACTCTTCTCTTTGTAGGTTATCCCCTTTTTCTTCTCCTTCTTTGTCATATCCTTTTCGCGGCTACGCATTTGCAGTTCCGTCAAGCGATACAGAATCACTCGTGCCGGGAGTTTCTCATACATGCCTATATACACTTTTGGCAATTCAATTGTCTCCCCAGGCTGGAGCGTTTCTAAGAATTGTTCTACATCAATTTGAATGTATTCAGTGTGCTTTTTTACAGTCCCATTACGAAACTTCTCAGGTGCGGGATTCTTATAATAAATTCGAGTATTAAGCTTCAGTCTTGAGAGAAAATAGGCTTCTTTTTCAGCAATAGTGCGAAAATCCTCCAATGAAAAATACCCAAGATCTCCAATCCGAACATCGTTCTTTTCTAAGGAATCTATACATTGTGAACCGTACACTTGGTCATTTTCTTTTCCTTCTCCTACATGAAGATGAAGTACATCTCCGCTTAATAAATCACATTCAAACTGAATTTTCACGCCAGCCTTATGAGCACTTCCACCTGCACCTGCATACTTATCTGCAAATAGATCAGGTAATTGAAATACAGTAGAATCTAGTACACGAATACGACGAAAATGTTCCGCATGAATACCAGAAACAGCCGGTTGGGTCGCAATCTTCCCTTGAAGCAATTCAGTGAGAATACTGTGCAAAAGTTGGACAGCAGCAGGGTTAAATCGTTCATTCAGTCCTTGTGGGCTAATGAGTACATCTGTGACAGCCTCTAATGTGCTGCATAGTTGATTGAGAGAGGCAGATGCAACTTCTTGACTGAGCCAGACGCACAGTGACACAAGGTCTTGCCCACTATATTTACTTGTCCGTCGGACAAATCCTACATCTTTTGCGAGTCTATGAAGGGTTTCAGGAGATAAATGACATTGTAATTCCTGAGCGAAGAGACACAATTCTTCTGAGAGTGAAATATCCATTAAAAATGCCATCCTTTTCAATGATTTCACGAAAAGAATATCATATTTCTCGTATAGGGGATACGTGATTAGATTGACTTGATGAGCATGTGGCGGGACCCATTAAAAAGAAAGAAAAAAATTGTTAGTGAATGAATGTAATGGCTACTTTTTGTTGAATATTGCATCTATCAACAAATCGACTAGCTAAAAAGGGGGATTACAAGATGCAGAAAAAGCTCTTATCAGGAATTTTCGCTTTTGGGTTATTCTTATTATTACCATCTTCAGCTTCTGCTGCAGGCTCATGTTTACCAGATAATTTGGGCTTATCAGAATTTAATGGATGTAAGCCCGTATTCAAACAACGCCTATAAAAAGAGCTACACCTCCGGCACTATAAATGTATCAATTTAAGGAGGTGTTTTTCTATGCCGCAACAAGAACTAACGATCGTCCCCGTTACATTACATAGGGAAAACGAAAAAACTTCTGTAACCCATTCATCACCAGGGCCTTCCTCTTAGCCTGCTTGCACGATTAAAACAGGACATACTGAAATCTCCTTTTTCAACGGCACAGATGAACGCATCATCCAAACGGTTATGAAGGAGTTGAAGCTTCTGTGAAGTACGATTACACAGCGGTAAAAAACATATACATTATTTGCGGCAAGACAGATATGAGAAAAGGAATTGATGGACTGGCAACACTGATTCAAGATTCTTTCGAACTTGATCCCTACGGCGATTCAATTTTTCTGTTTTCTGGCTGGAGTAAAGATCGCTACAAATGTTTGTATTTTGACGGTGACGGCTTCGCGATGCTTTATAAACGCTTGGATAGCGGGAAACTTCAATGGCCTAAGAACGAGAAAGAAGTTCGCAATTTGTCTCAACAGGAGCTGCGCTGGCTTCTTGAAGGGTTATCCATCCAACAGCCAAAGGCCATTCCACAATCACCGAAAGGTGTATTTTAAATCCGTTTCATCTTTATTTCTTCTTTCTTCTATTAAATGAACTAAGTATAATAGAAGGAACGAAACTGAACGGAAGGTGGTGCACTTTATGGTTCATGCTTCTTCGAATAACAACCATTCCTATGAGAAGTTAATTCGACTTCTTGAAGAACAGTTAGCTCATTCGAATCGACAAAACAAAGAGCTAGCAAAACAGATTGAAGTATTAACTGAGCAAGTACGTCAGTTAACGAAGCTTTTATATGGGTCAAAGACAGAAAAAGCAAAATATAACGCACCGGATGGACAAGGGTCTTTATTTGATGATGACCCGTCTTTTAACCAACCTGAGCACACAGAAGAACAAAGCCAACAGACAATTTCTTATACTGTTGTTGTACGAAGCATTTCAAAAAAGAAACGAAACGATTCATTACGTGATGACATAGAGGTGGAAGAGATTCATCACTATCCAGAACATACACAATGTAACTGTTGCCAATGTTTATTGCAGAATAAAAGTGCAGAATGTTGCAGAATTCCTATTCATTGGTATGCACCAGGGCTTTACGTGGAGTGGCAGGCATGATAGACTTGTGTCGGTTCTGCTAATCCCTTTAATGTCTGGATTCTTGGCAGGAGGATCATGCCTGTAGAGGCTCCATGTCAAGCCCACCCTCAGCGACCACAAATGAATATTTAATCAACAAAATGAATTTAATATACTGCACAACTCTGCACTTTTTCATTGCACAAAACATTGCCAAGGGCAAATGATTGAAATCGGGAGCACGTTAGTTCGTGAAGAAGCGACGTTTATCCCTGCGAAAATGTTGAAAGTGCAGCATATTGAACATGCCTATGAATGTAAGGCATGTAAAAACAATCCGCTACAACCAGCACAGATCACACGTGGGAAAGCACCGCAACCGCCCATTCAACGCAGTATCGCAAGTCCTAGCGTACTTGCCAAAGTGATGTATGATAAATTTGTGCAATACTTACCTCTTTACCGTCAGGTAAAGGAATGGGAGCGATCTGGTCTACATACAAACGACAAAAATCTTTCCAATTGGGTCATTCGTGCATCACATGACTGGTTACTGCCTGTTTACGAACGGATGAAATCTTTTATGATGGCTAAGTCTGTTTTACATATTGATGAAACGTACGCACAAATCATCAACCGTTCTGATGGGAAATCTGGACAAGCGAATGCTTACAATTGGGTGTATCGCAGTGTACCCAGCCAGGGGCCAACAATCGTCTTGTTTCAAAGCTCATTATCACGCGCCTGCTCTGTGCTGGAGAGCTTTATTGAGGCGTATTCCGGGACAGTTGTTTGTGATGGATATTCAGCTTACGATAAGATCCAAGGCATTACCTTTGCGAATTGTTGGGCACATGTTCGTCAATATTGGTTGAAAGCGGATAGTAAGAATGGCCGAATTGGTGTCAAATACTGTGATGAGTTATATCGGTTAGAGCGGCAATTCAAACATCTATCTCCAAGCAAGCGCAGAAAGAAACGGCTGAAATACGCAAAACCAATCGTGGAAAAGTTTCTACAGTGGGTTGAAACATCACCGTTTTTTGGGAAAATGCACTAGCTAAAGCAGCCGAATACACACTTAATCGCGCGAATGGACTACGGGTATTCTTGAACGATGGGCGCATTGAAATAGATAATAATCCAGCTGAAAATGCCATTCGTCCAAATGTCATTGGTCGAAAAAACTGGCTGTTTTCCGTAAGTGAAGCTGGTGCCAAGGCCAATGCAATCTGTCTGAGTATCGCAGAAACCGCGAAAGCAAATGGATTAGATTTTTATCAGTATCTCGTAAAGTTACTGACGGATCTGCCAAATCTAGATGTCCATCGTAATCCAGCAATATTAAATCAATACATGCCTTGGTCCAAAAACATCCAAACAACATGCGGAAAATAAAATAGCCGTATATCTCATAAAAAAATGAATGATATATGGCTATTTGTGATGCGTACCGTGAAGGTGCGCTTATTTTTATAATTCGGGCTTACAAACAGCGTATTTATTTCAAGTAAAAAATCAAGGTAAAGATCAAGGCTATATTATTATTAGTGCTATTCCTGAGATTCCTGGTGTTTTAGAGTCTACTAGGGAAGGTTCTAATCCCTATGTTGATGTAAAAGAAAGTGACAGCATTTATGTTGGACCCGTACTGCACTTTAGCAAAGTAGATAACGAGTATGCTATGAGTTTAAGTAATAAAAAAGTTGAAAAAAAATCAAAACTAAAATCAAATGCACCATTAAGCTATGAAAATATTGAAAAATATGCAGATGCTACCTCAACTGTAGAACCCGAGCAAATTGGTACACAAGCAGTCACTAACTACAAATATAAGCTTATTTCTGGTGTACCGGATTATACATGGGATATCGGTTGTGCGCCAACTTCAGGAGCAAATATCGTAAAATATTGGGATAGCCGAGGATATCCCAACCTTGTTGGTACATCTCAAACTACTCACAGTTTGATTGACCAATTAGCTACAAGTATGAACACAAATCGTAGTACCGGGGGAACCTCTGTTTCTAACATGAGAACTGGAATGATAAATTTTTGGGGAGCAAGGGGATACGGAGTAACAGTAACTACTTATTCGGGTTCTTTTAGTACTCATATGAACGAAATTAATACAGGTAGACCTGATTGGGTTACAACTGCCAATCATCCAGTTTGGGGTGATCATGCAATGACTGGCGTTGGCTATGAAGAATATTACAATACTAGCGATTTTACTTGGTATCGCCAAGTAATCTTACATGATACATGGAGCAGCACTCCTGTAGATTACTGGATTAAATGGACTTCTTATTTTGACTATGTAATAAAGGTACAACCAAATTAAATTGACATTGATTATAGTTATCTTCAAAAAGACATTGGTAAAATTAAGTAATTGTAATTTATATGTTTGAATAGTTTCTTAAATGCAATTCAATAATTCTTGAAATAAATGGATACCTTTCATAGGTGTCCATTTTATTTTTGAGGTGTCTAAATATTATATATAAGTGATTTAATTTTTCGACATACGGCGCTCAGTGAATGCCGAGACGCTGCAGCACAGCTGCCGGCGTAGCTGAGACTTCAGTCAGAAAGCTCGTGACTGCTTCTTCAATCGACGATTTTGTTGGATGAAACTTGTTGGTAATGACTTGCTCCTTGAGCTACTTCCACAGTCGCTCAATTGGGGGTGAATAGGGCGGCAGACGGAAGGGCATGAGTTCTTCTTTATGTTCTTCCAAGAAGGTTTGAACGAGCTGACTGCGGTGAATCGGTGCGCCGTCTATCACCAAAATAATGAATTTTCCTTTATACTCTTCTAGAAGCAGCTGTAAAAAGGCAAGAAACTGTTCTTTTTTCCCTTCTGAAGCAATGGATGTTACAATTTTCCCCGTCCCTACCTGAACAGTTCCGAATACCGTCACATATGCATGATGTCCATACGTCGGGACTTGTTTTTGTATGCCGGACTGTGACCACGTTGCATGCAGGCTTTGATAGGCGCGGATGTGTGTTTCATCTTGGTACAAAAGGACTGTATTTTCGTCTAAGGCGTTTTTTTTATCCAATCCAACTGGCGTCGAAACGCTTTTTGTTTCTTTGAATCTGCTTTCTTTAGCACATAAGTTGGGCGTGTATAGGAAAGCGAAAGGCGCCAAAGCATACGCAATACACCTGTTCTCGTCAGCTCCACGTTATACACGCGTTGGATGTGCTCACGAATGAGTGGAACACTCCATGACACAGCGGTTCCGAGGCCGCAGTCTTCCGGAGATTGATGTAAAACCGTCTCTTTTAGTTCTGTCAACTGTTCTTTTGTCAGCGAACATGGGCGTCCCTTGCTAAACTTTCGATCTAATAAGCGTTCCAGTCCGCCTTCGTTGAAACGGCGAATATATTCCGAGACGGATTGACGGTGTAGATTGCAGATTTCAGCTACTTCCTTGCCGAGTTTTCCTTCCATTACTAAACGAACCGCTGTGATACGGTTTCGCAGATTTGCGTTGCTTTCTTGTTTCTCGTATGAACGTAATTCAGAAGGCGTTAACCCATGAAAATTTGTAATGTTTAACCGCTTCATTTTACCAGCTCCTGTCCCTGCCTTTTCTAGTAAACAGTGTAGACAGGAAGGGAAGGTTTTAGGCATCAGAGGCTGAAAAAATTATTCACTTATATATAGGACATGGTGCGGCAGAGGTGACCCTGCAGCTGCAAAAGGACACCTTTGCGCCAGGCGAGAGTATTCGCGGAGAACTTGTGGTGCGGGGCGGAGTGGTGGCGCAGCACATTGATGGTATCACCGCGGCGCTGATACAAGGGACGGAGGCGATGGAGTTTGGTAAAACGATAAAAACAGAAGTCATTCCGGTAGAGGGATTTGAGATTGCGCCAAAGGAAGCGCGTAGCTTTCCATTTGCGTATACGCTGCCGCCGCATGCTGAGGAGGATGTGACCTACTATTTGCTGGTGAACATGGAGATGGATGGTGTGGTGCACGATTATGAGCGGAAAAGAATTCATATCATAGGGGAGCCTGCGGTATAATCATAAGCTTGTATATAAAAAATCTAAAAAGCTAGTTATCGGTCCAGGCTGTCCAAAGTTTCCCACATATACTGATTAAAAAGGAGTTGGGAAACAATGAGCAGTCATAAATATGACTATCGAGAAGATCGATATCGGTCTAGGGAAGACAAATATAAGTCCAGAGATAGGTACACAGATAAATATCGGTATAAGGAAGACAAACGCTATAAAGAGAGAGAGCAGTCATACCCTAAGGATGCTGTAAGAGGAAGCACATCGCAGACACCTGCGTCAAAACATGAGGAATGCGTGGACCGTGCTTTTCGTCTGCCTGTCTTTCTCAGCACAACAAACACGTTAAATGCGAAGCAACAAAGCTTTTTAGACCGTCTGATTCTGGAAATGGAAAGAGCCCTGCTTTTCCCGCGTACAGGCCCCATCACAGAAAACTATCCGGAAAGTATTTTAACCAACGTCCGTCGACTTGTTTCATCGAGCTATGGCATGTTGGCACTGAACTTTCGCCGATATTACACAGAAGTACTCGATACGAATGTAGGACCGCCAGTATCTACTGATCCATTCTGGCAAGGGTCAAGCTTTGCGCAAATCGAACCAGCCATGGCGTTTCAACGCGGTATTCCGATTTTACTAGTAAGAGAAGCAGGCACTGACTTAACAAACGGGCTATGGCTAGGAGGCATTCCGCCGCTCAATACATTAATAGAGTGGGATTCTGACAATCAATCGGTTGATGAGTTTTTTAGTAGTATCCCATGGAGATCCGTGTTTGCGAACTGGAGTGCCGAAGTGCGAAACGCCTACTTTTTACAAACCAATCCTGATTTCAAATACTAACCCCGTAATACTAAAGGTAAACAAGGAAATAGTATTTATTTTCATGCACGAATCGAGATAAGAATCTTAGTGTGTTCAAAAAGGAATTTTAGGTTACAAAGGTAGACGCCGCACTCTTATGTACCTTCAATAACCTGTTAGGCTCTTGCAAGATGTAGGTAAGAGTGATAAACAAGCACGGCGCTACAATGGTCTTCAAAACTAATGCTGTTATAACTGATTCTTGAGGTATTCTTCAAACGTGGTTTCCCCTCTTGCTTCGGCAGAAGTCGTGTTTTTCCCTTCTACTAATGATTTGTATAGTTTACCAGGGAAAGAGAAATTCAAAATTTTCCTTGTTTCCTTATTTATATGAATCTTATGCGCTGCCATTTCTTTCAATGTCATGATGTGAGGGCCGCCAAATTCGACGGTTTTTCCTTCTGGTGTGTGATTGGCAATCTGAATGAGGTGTTTCGCAAAGTCATCCGTATCTACACTTTGAAATTTAAAATTACCTGGAATTATATATCTGTTACAGATGGTTTTAGATAACATAAGACTTTCAACAAAACTATGAAATTGCGTAGTTCGGACGATCGTATAAGGAATGCTGCTGTTTTTCAGTAATGTCTCTGCTTCACATTTGCATTTGTAATAGTAAAGCGGTATGTGTTCAATTCCGATAATAGATGGATAGATAAAATGTTTGATGTGGCCCAGCTTTTCTAATAATTTTTCAAAAGCCAATACATCTACCTTTTTTGTATGCTTCATCGGACTCGTAGCAGTATGAATTACAACATCTACATCTTTTATTACCTCGTCTAAACCGTCCTCTAACAAAAGATCGCTATAAATCCACTCGAAATCTCCTATATTGCTAGGTTTGCTTCTCGATGTCATTCGTACTTCATGTTCTGAATCCTTCAGTTGCCTGATTAAAGCAGAGCCAAGTTGTCCAGAAGCACCAGTAATGAGTAGTTTCAAAATGTCTCCCTCGTTTCATCGTGATTTTATCAATCTGTAGTAAGGGCCCAAACCAGGCCCTTACTCTTTTTCTAACGTGCGGTTACCTCAAACTTATCATCAGAAGGACTTGCGGTATATTGCCCTGCATTTTGATACCATCGGTTACTGGAGTTCATCATCGTTTGGATGCGCGTCGTGGATGTAGCTGCCGAAGGTCCATAAAGTCCCGTGGCTGCGCCGCTTTTCGTTTCAGCAGGGGCCGCAAATCCCATGGAGTAGAAGTACCAGTCTCTTGCCGCACCGTGCTTACCAGCTTGGTCGAGAGATGAAATATACCATGGCTTCAGCTCGGCGAACGCGGTAAGTAGGCTCATGCCGTTGTTGCTGTCACCGATGCCAAGGTCAGTGATGCCGCTCGATTTGTATTGCTCAACTACTACACCTTTTGTTTTTAGGTGGGTTACATATTCCCGGCACAGCTCGCCGGTCCATTTGCCGCCTATATAGCTTTTCGCATCCTTCGACCAGAACGGATCAAGCATCGCGACGCGTTTCGGTCTTAGGTTGGCCGGAACGGTTCCGGCATCGACTTGGTCGCTAATTAACTTGGCGCTGTTTGTGACCATTTGACTGCCAAGTGAATGTCCCGCCAAGCGGACCTCGCTGCCGCTAAAGCCCTGCATTGCTTGTTTATACGTATTCACAAATAATTGCGCCGCTGACACAGTCGGTGCGCCGCTTGTGCTGTATGTACCGTCTTTTTTGCGCCAGCGCATCCCCTGCGGTCCGGTCGCTGTCCAAATTTTTGCCTCGGCATCCTTTACCTCGGCTTCATCAGCGAGCTGATTCCAATAGAAAATACCGATATTCCAGCCCTTAGATACCCAATAGTCGACCGTATTAACGTCCGGACCATTTACCAGATCATTTCGCTTTGGATTAAAGGTTTCCCGGTGTAAAGACAGCGTGCTGTCTTTTTGCCAGCCGTGTATGTAGATGACAGTCGGCTTGGTTGGGGTAAAGTAGTTATTGGCCTGCCCGGCGACAAACTTTTGCGAAATATTGCCAGAGCCGAACCAATAGATGCCAGTATCCAGTGTTTGCCCATCATAGGCAGCGGCGGCAGAAGGAACAAATGGAACAATCACAAACAACAATAGGAAACTCATAACAAGATGGCGCGCTTTTTTCAAGTAATCAACCCTCCATATGCAATGTGTGCTACACTATTTACTATGACTGTAAAGTTGGAATATTCGGTATTTAAAGAAATGTAAATGAGCTGTAATGTCTGTAAGAAAAGGGAGGGATTCACATGGAGAAACTAATAAAACAAATTATGAGCTGGCTTTCTACAACGAATGAACGCATTATCATCGGCATCTCTGGCCACGGCGCTGCGGGGAAAACAACCTTTGCCGCCAAGCTGCTTCAGCAGCTTGGACGAGAGAATGTCAACTACATCAATACCGACCCCTATATCGTAAGCTCGGACATTCGCAAGCGAGCGATGATCGACTATATCTATGAAGGAAACCCGCATCGTGATAAAATGACGGCCTGTCATCCGGGTGCACATCATGTGCCTTCGTTAGGACGAGATGTTCAGATGGTGCGGGACGGCTTAGATTGGATGACGATTGATACGCATTACCTGCCAAGTCAGCTCATTTCTGCCAAGAAGCGAATTACGATTGTGGAAGGCATGAGCATGGCATTTCTTACTCCAGCTTTGTTTGACCTGAAAATTTATTTCTACACAGACGGCGACACAGAGCTGATGAGACGATTGAAGCGGGACGTGACGGAGCGAGGCAGCGATATGGCATACTTACAACGATCACACCAGGAGCGCCGCATACAATATGAGGTGTTTATGCATTCCTACAGCGAAGTGTTTGATGTGGTTGTGAAAACGGTTGGCGACACGATATACATAGAAAAAGATATCTTTTTTACTCGTGGCAGTGATGAAATATGATAAGGAGAAAGATATATTGAAAGATCCTATAAAAAATTTTCATCGTGCCTTTGGGGTATATGGTATATGTCTGGAGGACGACAAAATGGTAGTTATACATAAAAATGGTGGGCCTTATATTCATCTTTATGATTTGCCAGGTGGTAGTCTAGAGGAATATGAGAGTTTGTCGGATGCGGTAAAAAGAGAGTTTCTTGAAGAAACGGGCCTCGAGATAGAAATCGTAAAGAAATTAGGTGTTGTTGATTTTATGCTATCATCTGATTGGAGAGGTTCTACGCAGGTACATCATATCTGTGTGTACTTTTTAGTTAAGAAGGTGGGCGGTCAACTAACAATTCCAAACCAATTTGAAGGGCAAGACTCCTTGGGTGCATTATGGGTGACAGAGCATGAGGTATCTATGGAAAACGCGTCACCCTTGGTGCTACAAGCATTTGAATGGGTAAAAAAAGGGGAACTTCATGCAGATGTAGAACTGTTTGAGGATTGGAAGGTAAACAGGTAAGGGCAGACTCTCGATTCGAGTAGGGAGATGCACTATATCAAAGCTGTTAGCTTTGTGTTTAACTTAAAACAGTGAGGAGGTTGGTTGTATGCAAGCTGTAACCAACGTGTTTTTAGAACAACTAGACATGCATTGCCATAAGAATGATTGGTTTGCCTCCATAGATCAGGCGCTTGATGGTGTCAGCGCAGCTGAGGCAGCATGGACAAGCTCAGGAATTAGTAATTCCATTTGGCAAATTGTCAACCACTTGATATTTTGGAATGAAGATGTAATTCACCGAATCAAGGGCACGGAGAATCCGCATCAGGCAGCAGACAATGAAGAAACCTTTGGAAATCCAGGGAGTCCAGAAGACGAAATTGGTTGGAATCGGACAGTAGAGCGCCTTAAGGAAGTTATGCATACATTAAAAACGGTCATTGCGAACCTTGACGATGAAAAGTTAAAAATGCCGTATGCAGCTAACAGGTACTCGATTGAGCGTTTACTTAGCCATATCATGATGCACGATACGTATCATCTCGGCCAAATTGTTCTGCTCCGAAAGCTGCAGTCCTCTTGGGGCGGCATTGATTGGTCCTAAAAAGCATTAACATTGTGCAGAGCGTTTCATTTTCTATGATGAAACGGGTGGAGTGTATGATGCAAATAAACGAGAACATATTTACAAAGCAATTTTTTGTATATTTTATTGTGGAACAGTCAAGCGCTTTTCTTATATAGGAAGGCGTCTTGTTTTATTGACAACATATTTAGGGATTGAGCGTAAACGAGCTATTTAAAAACCTTTTTTACAATCCATGTCATACTCATAACCAATAGAACAGCTAAAGAAGTAAATACTGTAAGCTGGAAAGCCGATAAAGAGAAGGCTTCGGCTATTTTAGTAGAATAAGCTAAAGAGAAGCTTGTGATTGCTTTTGAGAGTATGGCGATTAAAAGGAATCTTCTCACCTTTACACCACTAATACCTGCGCCAGCACAGATGACCTCATCAGGTAGAATAGGAATAACAAATAGAACGATCAGTATGAGCACTTCGTTTTTTTCCAAGAACTGATGATACTGCTGCAATTGCTTTTCATTCACTAGCCTTTTTACCAATTTCATACCGCCTATGCGTGATATGAAAAACATCGTCACAATTCCTGCAACAGATCCCAAAAAGCCTAAGAAAAAAGCAGTGAATGACCCTAAGACTGTGCTTCCGGCAACGACGGTTACCGCCTCAGGTAATGGCAATATAAGGGGCTGAGCAAAACAAATGGCGAAATACATAAGTTTTGCGAATGACATATGTTCTCTAAAAATGGTTTCCAATCCTTTAGCATCCGTTATGACAATAAAGCTGCTAATTAAATAGGTAAGAAAAACAGCAATCACTGCTACAAAGAAGTAAATAGAGATAATTCTAAACAGGTTATATAAAGCATTTTGTTTAAGAATAAAAGCTATGAGAGCAAAGAGTGATATGCCACTTACAAAAATAATACCTATCATTTTATACACCGGCAGCAGTGTGGGTAACCATTTAACTAAAATAATGAGTGGAATCACCAAAAAGAATATCTGTGCAAATAATGTGTAAAAGAAACTGAAGTGATTTCTTAGCTGCATATTTTTTCTCCCCGTATTTCAATTCTAAGTAGCGCTAGCTTTGTAGTTTTTCCATTCATAGGGTTCAACTGCCTTCACGCTGCTATACACATTATGAAAAATAATTCTTAAAAATAGCTCTGGTATTTTCTTAACAATCCTTAATTTTTTACATAAAAACCTGTAAAGAGATCCTGATGGCAAAATGCGCATTTCATACGCTAATGCATGCTGCGACAGATAAAAGTCACGTGATATAAACAGGAAAAGACCGCAAAGCTAAGTGCTTTGCGGCTTATTTTAGGTTGTTGTCACCTTCGCATACAGCATAAAAAACACCACCAACTCAGCTAGTACTCCAATATAAGGAACGACGATGAGTATGTTTAGTGCGAACAGCGCGATAAGCAGTCCCAAAAAGCCGCCGAGATGATATAGAGTTAGGCGGTGCTCCTTTCGTCTGTAGTAATGAAATACAACGGTTGTTGCTAGAAAGTACATCAGGACAGAGCCAAAAACAAAGCATACCGCGAATACGTAGTGAACCTCCTGTAAAAACATGAGCTTAATGGAGGCGGCAATCATGCTGAGGGACATGAGAATAAAGAGATGTCCGTAGATGATGCTTTGTCCGGCTCGCCGCAGGGTTTTGTTTACCTTCTTTTCGACATTATCAAAGTACTGCCACCACATGGCGATAATCAGCAGAAAGGAGCTTATGGAAAATAGGATAGAGCGCCAGTCTCCTTTTTGCGGCTCTAGGACAGACAGAATGCTGACGACCGATTCGCCGAATAGAATGAGTGTTAAGAGGGCGAACCGCTCCAAGAGATGACCGGTATGTGTTGGCACTTTCTTTAAGTGCTTACGACCCAGCATAGGAATGATAATGTCGATTAGAATTCCGGCATACAGCACGACATAGCGAATCCAAGGGGCACAAAACAAAGATAGCAACGAGATGATGATGCCAATCCAGAAGTAGGTTCCTAAAAAGACAGCCACTTCTCGTCTGTCGCCTGTTTCTGTGCGGCTTGCCACCAGGTATTGTACCGCAGTCATTACGCGTAAACCGATATAGCCGATGAGAAAGGGTACATAATAGCTGTCAAAATTGACGGATAGACTGGCAGTCATCACAAGCACAAACAGCATTTGAATCATCATGAACAATCTATGATGCACAAGATCCTGGCCGAAGCGGTTGGTAAACATCGTTTGACCAGTCCAGGCCCACCAAATGGGGATGAACATGAGCACAAATTTAAAGAGGTGCTCAAACGGGACCTGCGCCGCCTTAACGTGCAGCAATACATGAGTGACAGTAGCAACGGCTGCCACAAACAATAAATCATAAAACAGCTCAAGCCAGGTGACTTTTTTCTCTTCCATGAACGTCGTCCTTTCTGTTGACAGATTTTCAGTTTATCTATAAACTAAAAGCATAAATCAGTTTATTTATAAACTGATTGTAGCAGAAGAAGCATTCATCGTAAATCCTTAGTTGCATGTGAAGGAAAGTCGTATGTGCGTGACCAGTTGAATAGCATATAAAGAGTATAAAGCGAGGGGGAGCGGTTATGACCAAGCATATGGGTGTAATTTGTGGCAGTTTACGAAAAAACTCGTATAATCGTACGATTGGAGAAGCTGTAATCGAAATGGATGATTCCGCTGCGTTCCATTGGATTGAAATACAGGACTTGCCGCTTTTCAATGAAGATTTGGAAGCTGATTTGCCGGAGGCGGTCACTGCCTTCACAAACGCACTGCGAGCGGTGGACGGTGTTATCATACTCACGCCGGAATACAATTCAGGCATGCCAGGAGCACTAAAAAATGCGCTGGACTGGGCATCGCGGCCGCCAAGAGCATCGGTGATGAACCAAAAGCCAGTTGGCATCATCGGCGCCACGCCGGGCGGATTCGGGACAGCCTTTGCGCAAATGCAGCTTCGACAAGTGCTTGAAGCGATGCAGGCTCGTGTGTTTCCGTTGCAAAAGGTGTACATCTCACAGGTGCATGAGAAGGTGGATATACACGAAAGAGAACTAAAGGATGAAAAAACAAAGCAATACCTCCAGCAGTACGTGAAGAGCTTTGCGAATTGGCTGGATACAATCACAACAAAATAAACGTTGTTTATATGGTTGTGTTAAAGCCCAATGCTAATCATTGCACGTATTGATTGAAAGGGGGAGACGCCCGCGGAAAGCGCCCCCCTTAACAGAAATCAACAACCAGCTTTAAAAGAGCTATTTATATAGAATAAACCTGTTGGTATATGTCGATGTTGTCATTTGACACCCTATCAGTTTATCTATAAACTTTAGGTAACTATAACTGAATTAGGTGATCGGATGAAGCATAACCAAGAGGAGCCGCTGTTATCAAAGCAGGAAGAACGTTTAGGGCTGATGCTGTGGTTTCGTTTATCGAGACTGTACAACCAAAGCATTCGGGAGTCAAATCAGCATCTTAAAGAATGGAATTTGACCGCTGCACAGTTTGATGTACTAGTGCAGGTTGGTTCTTCGAAACGCTTGTCTCAGCAGGAGCTGGCGGACAAATTATTTGTGACAAAAGGAAATATGACGCAGGTGCTAAGCAGGATGGAGGAGATGGGCCTCATTCGGCGCGAGCAGGAGTGGAAGACGAAGTATTTGTCTTTGACCGACAAGGGGCAGGCGCTGTTTGACAACGTAGTTCCTGTGCAGGAACAATTTCAGGCAGCGCAATTTTCTAAATTAGACCGAGAGGAAAGAAGACAGCTGCTTCATTTGCTTGGTAAGCTGCAAAAATAAGGAGGGCATTTGTATGGAATTTAAGGGGATTCATCACGTATCAGCATTAACCGCAAAGGCACCTGAGAACTTTGCGTTTTATACAAAGGTCATGGGACTGCGTTTGGTAAAGAAAACAGTAAATCAGGATGATCCATCGGTGTATCATTTGTTTTACGGCGATGAAAAAGGAAATCCAGGTACGGAATTGACGTTTTTTGAAATTCCGATGCTTGGGCATATGTATGAGGGAACAAACAGTATTTCCGGTGTGTCGCTGCGTGTTCCAAGCGATGAAGCGCTTGTGTATTGGAAGAAGCGTTTTGCGGAGTTTGGTGTGACGCACGAAGAGATTAAAGAGCGAGCAGGACGCAAAACGCTGGCGTTTAAAGATTTTGAAGGACAACGTCTGCTGCTTGTGTCTGATGAAAACAATACAGGTGTACCAGGTGGTGTCGCTTGGGAAAAGAGTCCGGTGCCAGTGGAGTACGGTATTGTCGGTTTAGGACCGGTGATACTGACAGTGCGCGATGCGGCAGCGACTGCCGGCCTTCTTACAGAAGTGATGGGCTTCCGTAAAAAAGGAGCCTATCCATCCTTCGCCGCAGGACAGCCTGATATTTTAGTATTTGAAACGGGTGAAGGTGGCACCGGTGCTGAGGTTCATGTGGAGGAACGAAACGATCTGCCAGTGGAACGTCCGGGCCGCGGCAGCGTGCATCACGTCGCCTTCCGCGTGGCGGATGAAGAGGAGCTGCGCCAATGGATTCAGCGCATTGGGGAAGCGAACTATCCGAACTCCGGGTTTGTAAATCGCTTTTACTTTTACTCCCTGTATTTTAAAGAGCCAAACGGCATTTTGTTTGAACTAGCAACGGACGGCCCAGGCTTTGACACAGATGAAGACATCCACTCTTTAGGGGAATCCCTTGCATTGCCGCCGTTTTTAGAGCCAAAGCGAGCGCAGATTGAGAGCTGGCTGAAGCCGCTAGATACGAAAATGGAATAGTTATTAGTAAGAGAAAAATCAAAAAGCCTGTAACAGCTTCGTGTTATCGAAGCTGTTACAGGCTTTATCTTGTTTCATGGTTAGGGAGAAGGCTTGAAAGCTGTTATTTAAAACCGTGTCAGCCGCAGTCCTTTATTTCTCTCCCATTCTGCATACATGACATCCTTATACTGCTTAATTCCTTTTTTGGCAAGCTGTTGTTTTAGCCATGCCTCACTGTGACCGGATTCTTGGAGATTATTAGGAATCAATTCGCCATCGAGTATAAGTGCAATGGGCAGAAACACATCCTGATGCTTCAGATGGAGATCCTGCTTGGTAGCTGGACTGTATTCGTGCTTCGGAGCTACACTGATTTTTCCGTCCACCTCTAAAATGACATACTCAGCTTCATATATAGAAAAAAAACCTTGGAGCCGTAATAAGTGCTGGAGTTGATTTAAATCTAATTTATTTTTCTTTAACTCTTTATAAACAATTTCCCCTTTATTGATAAGCAGTGTTGGTTTTCCTTCCATAAGCTTACGAAGAGGGTATGATTTTAGCGTTACAAACTCGATGGTATAAATCAGCAACCCCCAGATAAAAATACTATACAATATTTCCCGCAATCCTGCGCTTTCTTCAAATACTGCATCTCCCACAATATTTCCTAGAACGAGCGCTGTAATAAAGTCAAAGGGAGTAATTTGCGCGAATTGAATTTTTCCTAACACCTTCAGCATGATCAAAAGCGCAACAAATCCGCCGATTAACTCGATAGCCATATCTTTATACAAAGGAAATCCACCCTTTACCAGCATTTTTGTAGTTCATCGTATCAAGCAATCATGTAATGAAACAATCTAGCTAATAGTTTCCAAACGAACAGTTTCTTTCCTTTCATAGTATTGACAAATGAGACGCTTCATTATGTAACAATCCTATGCTTTTCCGCTTGAACGAGGCGAGATAATAAGTGCCGCGCTTGTTACGTTGTATGAATGCGAGACACATAATAAAGCTGTTAAAAAGGAAAATCGCTCTGTTTAAAGAAATAATAATTGTTTGACAAACCAAACTAAGGGAGAATCACATGAGAAAAATCATTGTCTCAATGTACTTGTCGCTAGATGGCGTGATGGAAGAGCCGGCTTGGACTGCACCATACTTCAATGAAGAAATAGCAAAGTTTCAATCTGACTTACTGTTTGAAAGCGAAGCTCTTTTGCTTGGACGTGTCACGTATCAAGGCTTTGCAGCTGCTTGGCCTTCCATGACGGATGAAGAAGGGTTTGCTGCTAAGATGAACAGCATGCCTAAATTTGTAGCTTCGACAACGTTAAAAGAAGTAGAGTGGCAGGCAAATCTAATTGAGGGTAATGTTGTAGAAGAAATCGGAAGGTTAAAGGAACAGTCCGGTCAGAGCCTTTTAGTTTACGGCAGTGGTGATCTTATCCAAACATTGCTGCAGCACGACCTTATTGATGAATATCACGTTATGATTCATCCTGTGATTGTAGGACATGGCAAACGTCTTTTTCAAAACGGCATCGATACAAAGGCTTTTCAACTCATGCAAACAAAAACGACCAGCTCAGGCGTCGTTATTCTTTCTTATCAACTAGACAAAAGCAAATAAGTCTTGCCTCATGTTCTATTAACCAAAACTAGCATCAAATGACTGCATATATCGAAGTGAAAAGCCTTTTAGGAGGCTTTTTTCTTTGTGTTCGCTTTACCCTGGAACAGCGCCTTAACTGCTCGTAGCAAGCGAACTCACGTGACGGAAAGCAACAATCGAATCAATTCGAAACATAAGAATGTATGAAATTACTACTATAAAAGTGCATAAACGAGTATGAATAGATAGGAGAGCACGGAATGGGGGAGAGAACAGCATGCCTAATGAACAAATGGAACAGCTCATCAATAATCTTATTCAAATTGAACATGTATCATCCACTTTGTATTTAGCCATGTCAAACTATATGAATAAGCTAAACTTCAAGGGGATGGGGACGTGGCTTCGGCTGCAGTCAGAGGAGGAAAGACTGCATATGCTAAAGCTCATGGATTACCTGGTGAATCGCGGCGGAACAGTCGAACTAAAGGCTGTACCAGCGCAGCCAACCGAGTACGGCACGCCGTTAGAAACATTTCAAAAGGTGCTAGAGCACGAACAGTTTGTCACGAATTCCTATCGCCAAGCGTATGACTATGTGAATAAAATGAACAATGATCAACAAACCTTGATTATCATCCAAGAGTTTTTAAAGGAACAGGTAGACGAAGAGGCGCAATCTCAAACGATTGTCGACCGCTTAAAATTAGCGCAAAACAACCCGGCAGCAGTGCTACTGCTAGATCAAGAATTAGGGCAAAGGCAGCCTGCACCAGCACCTGGGGCAGCTGCGGCTGGGGGATAAGGGCGTACGAGAAACAGAGAAAGAGGATAGATATCTCACATATCTATCCTCTTCCTATTGTAGCGGGTGTTTAGTTTTATCTACCTAGATTCAGCTTAAAGATGCCAAAGCCAGCGCTGTCTGTTGTATTGGTAATTTTCCAAAAAAACAATCAATTTATGATATGATTTGAAAAGAGGGGGGCGATTGTATGCTGTATAGAAGAAAAACGTATAACATTCAACCTGAAAAGCTAAATGACTTCAACGATTTTTTTCACACCTACCTATATCCGAACCAAATCAAACACGGCGCAAAGCTGATCGGGCGCTGGGTAAACGAAGCGCAGGATGAGATTGTGGCAATGTGGGCGTATCGTGATAAGCAGCAGTATGAGGAGATTGAACGTAACGTAAAAAGCAGTGATTTACATAAAATGGCGCAGGAAAAGCGCAAAGAGCTGGGCGCGTTGTATATCGAAAGCAGGCAGGAGTTCTTCACCGCCACGACCTATTGCCCGCCACAGCACATCGTCGCAGTCAGCGCTTATATTACGAACGAAGCGGGTGAGGTGCTGCTTGTTCGGAATCTGCACCGCGCGGATACGATGGAGATGCCAGGCGGACAAGTAGAGGAAGGAGAAACGCTAGAGTCGGCAATTCGCCGGGAGGTGCTGGAGGAAACAGGTGTACAGGTGCGATTGCACGGCATTACGGGCATCTATCAAAACCTTTCAAGCGGTGTTGTGTGCGTCGTATTTCGCGGCGCGTACGAAGCGGGTGAAGCGCGTCCCGCAGCCGGAGAAACGTCTGAGGCATTGTTTGTCAAGCCGGAAGAAGCAGAGAAGCTCATTACACGTGAGCAGTTTCTGGTACGGCTGCGTGATGCAAGAGCCGGCCATTTTATCCCGCACGAAGCATTTCGAGTTCGTCCGTATGAGCTTGTCAGTCAGTTTGAGGTGAAGCAGGAATAACAAGGAGGAGAAATCGTATGCAAATTACAGAACAGTGGACGCAGGAAGACCGGGAGTACATTCGCACGAAGTTAATTGAATACAATCTTTCTCAGCTTCCTGAGGAAGTAAATCATCCGATGAAGCCTATTAGCTTTTTGCTCCGAGATGAGCAGGATCAAATTGTAGGCGGTATTACAGGGACCATGTTTTGGCAATGTATGCATGTTGACTTTTTGTGGCTAGAAGAAGCGCTGCGCGGCAAAGGATATGGCAAGCAGCTGCTAGCAAAAATGGAGGAGGCAGCAAAAGAGCACAGCTGCCGACTTATCCAGCTTGATACGTTCAGCTTTCAGGCACCGGATTTTTATCAGCGCAATGGCTATGAGGTCATTGGGATTGTAGATGGGCATCCAACAGAGCTGCATAAGCGTTATTATTTGGTGAAGCGATTAGAAGGTGAGAGAGCGTAAGAATTATGAAAAAGCGAGGTACCTTATGAAACGACTAGCCGTAATCACGGTCGGCAAAACACATAGCGGTAAAACAACATTTGCGCGCAGGCTGGAAAAGGAGCTTCCGAACGCGGTCGTGATGGACCAGGACAACCAGGCGGCATTTTTGCATACATACTATGAGCGTCTTATGCCGCAGGAGGGACCTAACGTGATTAAGCATGCACTCTCGCAGCTGCTTGTGGAGTATGCGAAAACGCAGACCGATGCGCATATCATTGTATGCAATGCGAACCGCAGCCAAAATGCTAGAAAAACATTGCTAGAGGACGTGTTTCCGCCTGCGCAATTCGTACGGATTTTGGTCCATTTTGCTATACCGGATGAAGTGCTGCATGAAAGAGTACAAGAAAGCACGCGTAGCACGACCATTATGAGAGGGCCGTATACGACGTTTGCCGAGGTGCTTGCGAAGCAGCAGGCACAGCCTGAGATAGATCCAGCAGAAGGAGAAGCGGATTATTTGTTTGTACTGCAGCATACAGATGAAGTGCCTATTGTAATAGAAGAAGTTGTAGCTTTATCAAGAAAAAGTCTCCGCGCTTAGTGCGGAGACTTTTTTGATAGCTGCTGCAGGCGAAGCGCTACTTTAGCAAAGTAGTCGGTGACAAACGAACGGAACTCCGTGGCAACGGGCGAGAGGTAACGGCGCTTGGACCAGCCGATGCCTATCGTACGCTGACAGGTTGGGTGCGTGATGCGGATGCGATTAGGAAACGAGCTTTCGTCGCGTACCCAGGAGATGCCGGGTACAAAGGCGACGCCAAGCCCTTGCTGGACGAGGTCGCGGATGACACCGGGTTCGTCTCCTTCAAAGGCAATTTGCGGTGTAAAGCCCGCTTGTGAACAAAAGCTGTCGGTAAGGTTGCGGAAGCCGTACCCTGTGTTCATACTGACGAATCGTTCATTACGCACTTCATCGAGCCTAATTCTTTCTCGCTTAGCAAGATGATGTCCGGGCGGAACAATCAAAAAAATCTCCTCTGTAATGAGCGGCTCCCAAATAACATCCTCACCAATCATCGGTACGGAGGAAATGCAAAAGTCAATTTCAGCCTGTGTAAGCAGGTGTTCCATAGAGGAAGCACCCTCTAAGAATTGCTGAAAGCGGGCGTTGGGGTGCAGCTGTAAAAAGGAGCCCAATAAATCCGGCAGCACTCTGGGAATAGAAACAGCAAGAACAATGGTGTTTTGGACATGCTCCGTAAGAGCCAGTACCTCTCGTTTGCCTTCCTGTAGTTCATTGAACACATTATTCACACGAGCTAGAAACAGCTTGCCATAGGCGTTTAGGCGTATATGCCGATTTTGCCGGTCAAACAACGGAACACCAAGATCTTCTTCAAGGCGGGCAATGGTTTTACTTAAAGAGGGCTGCGCAATCTGTAGCTCCTTAGCGGCCTTTGTCATATGCTCCAAGCGTGCAACCGTGCGAAAGTATTCGAGCTGTAGTAATTCCATCGTGATCTCTTCCTTTATCTATTTTCTTTCTATTATAGCCTGAAAGCTATGAATATATATGAAATTATGTATTATACAATATCAAATATCGAGCGTATGATAGATAGAGTGTAGAGAAAGGAGTGAGCTGCATGAAGGGCTTACAACTCGTCGGACGAGATATAAAAGCGATGTGGAAGCACAGGCGCGGCAAAGTTGCGCTTATTTTTCTTTGTATCGTACCGCTTATTTATTCAGGCTTTTTCTTGGCGGGCTATTGGAATCCGTATGGTCGCCTGGATCATTTGCCTGTAGCCGTGGTGAACTTAGATCAAGGTGTGGTTAAGGACGGTGCAGCGATCGAAGCTGGACGCGATTTTACGGACGAGCTTAAGAAAAACAAAGAACTGGATTTTCGCTTTGTGTCCAAAAGCGCGGCGGATCAGGGACTGAAGGATGGCAAGTATTATATGGTTGTGACGGTGCCTCAGGATTTTTCACAGCATGTGGGCACACTGCTGGGGGAGAAGCCAGAGCCGGCAAACTTGTTGTATACCATTAATCCTGGCAAAAACTATGTGGCGGCACAAATCAGCAGCACAGCGATTGAAAAAATGAAAACGAAGGTGGCAAACGGCATTACTAAATCGTATGCCGACGGTGTGCTTTCAAAGTTTCAGGAAGTAGCGAAGGGATTTGAGGAAGCAGGAGACGGTGCCGATCGACTTGGCGCCGGAACGAACGATGCTAAGGAAGGTGCAGCGCGGTTATCCGAGGGCATCGGTAAGCTTGACGCAGGCGTTCAAGGCGTGAAAGCGGGCAGTGATACACTGCTTGAAAAGCAGCCGCAATTAACACAGGGGGCGGCACGCGTTACAGCAGGTACGGAGCAGCTAGAAGCGGGAACGGAGCAGCTGGCAGCCGGTGCACAGACTCTCGGCAACGGCATGAATGAGCTTGCTGAGCGCACGCAGGCCTGGACGGCAGGAAGTGAGAAGCAGCTGCAAGAACAAACGCAGCTGGCAAGCGACGCGGCGGCTATGGATAAGCAGCTGCAGGCCTATATGGCAAGTCATCCGGAGGCGCGTCAGGAAGCTGCTTTTCAGCAAATCGCAGCAATGTCGGCTAGCCTGGCTTCAGGTGCAGATCAACTGCAAAGCAGCGAAAAAGAGCTGGCGCAGGGAGCCCGTAACGTATCTGCGGAACAAGCGCGCCTTGCAAGCGGCATAACGCAGCTAGGTGGTAAGCTGAACGAGGCAGCAGCAGGCGCTAAGCAGTTGGCAGACGGCGCCACACAGCTGCAAGGTGGTGTAGAGGCGTGGGGCAACGGTTTTACAGTCCTTCATACGGGGATTACCAAGCTAGCAAGCGGCGGTGCGGCACTGTCTGACGGTACCGCAAGCTTGACAAGTGGGTTAGGTCGTTTAACAGACGGTACAGCGCAGCTATCTGATCAGCTGCATGCTGCCGCGCAGCAAACAGCGGCTGTTCGGAGCGATGACGCAAGCTCTGCTATGTTTGCAGAGCCAGTGCGACTTGTAGAAACAAAGCTCTCTCATGTGCCAAACTATGGCGTAGGCATTGCGCCGTATTTCTTATCGTTGGCCTTTTATGTGGGCGGCATTATGTCAGCCAACATTTTATCGCTTGGAAAGAGACAGGATATGCAGGTTAGCGGTACAACACATGTAATTAACAAGTTAGGGCTTGTATACACGATCGGCCTCATACAGGCGTTCATTGTGGATGCCGTTATCTTATTCGGATTTCACATGAAGGTGGCCAGCGTGCCGCTGTTTATCCTGTCGAGCATCACGGTGTCATTTACCTTTATGACATTTATTTTTATGCTGATTACGTTGTTTGGCTTTGTTGGAAAATTTGCGGCGGTCACGCTGTTGGTGCTGCAGCTATCAACAAGCGGCGGTACCTTCCCGGGCGAGCTTAACGCACCGATCTTGCGGGAAATCGGGCAGATGCTGCCAATGGCACATTCTCTGCGCGGTCTGCAGGATGTAATCACGCTTGGAGATTGGTCGCAGCTGCGCGTACAGCTATTCATCTTGCTTGGCTATCTGTTAGGTGCGGCTACCATCGCATGGATTGCGAGCTATTTACAGCATAAGCCAGCGCGGCAATAAGAAAAAGACGATGCACTCCGCATCGTCTTTTTTGCTGCTTTAGTGACACCGCGGGGATGAGAGTAAGGAAGAGGCTTACGGATTTTGAAAATTCCCTTTATTTATTTGGATGTTTATGGTAACCTATAAATGAGAGATGTAATGAGAGGGGAATCGATACTACATATGTGGATTAACTTGAAATGATGATGAAACTAGATAGAGACAATTGCAGTCCTTAAATCAGGGTACGTGTGTTTGTCGATCTCAAAATCATTCAAGGGACACATGATGTGGACAATGCTATTCCCATTGCCAAGCAGATACCTTTGTATATCTGTTTTTTTTATGGGCAAATATACATCTCGATACACAATGATTGCGTCCCTAACTAGGGGGAATTGTAATGAACAGCCAGTACGAAAACGAAGAAAAGCTAACAGGGGGAAATGTCTCAAGCGTCTATCGCGCAGGAAATACTGTTCGGCGAGAATGGAAGCCTGATAGTGTTAGGATTCACACATTGCTCAAACACCTGGAAAGCAAAGGGCTAGATGGTGTGCCAAGATTTTTAGGGATTGATGAAAAAGGGAGAGAGGTCTTATCCTTTATTAAAGGAGAAGCAGGCAACTACCCGTTGAAAACATACATGTGGTCAGATAAGGCATTACAAAAAATCGCCAGCCTGCTTCGTCGCTATCATGATGCGGTGCGCGATTTTCCAATAGAAGAAGATTGGCAGCCGCTTGATAACACGCCGCAGCCATTTGAAGTGATCTGTCATAATGATTTTGCCATCTACAACATTATTTTTCAGAATGAAACACCAGTAGGGTTTATTGATTTTGATATGGCTGCGCCGGGGCCAAGACTTTGGGATATCGTCTATGCCCTTTACACCTGCGTTCCTTTAAGCCGGCTGTATCATACAGAAGCAGGCGAGGCTGTATATTATGACGCGGCAAAGGATGCCGAGCGAATTAAAAAGCGGGTTGCCTTGTTTTTTGATTCCTATGGTATGAAGGGCATAGAAAAAGGGTGTTTAGAAATGGTATTGCTGCGCGTAGAAGCCTTATGCAAAACCATGCAAAGGAAAGCCAGTGAAGGCGATAAGGCATTTCAAAAAATGATTGACGAAGGCCATTATGATCACTATCAAGAAGAAATTGCATTCATTCGCAAGCATGGAAAAGAGTGGCTGTAACCGAGCGGGTGCACTTGCCTGCTGGGGACGTATTTATTCTCCTTGACGTAAAAATAGATTCGTGATTATAATATCGTATACAAATAAATATTATTTTACTCTCTGAAGATAGAGGTGCATCATATCAAGAGTAGCTTGCTGGAGATGAATGGGATCGATGAAAGCAAGTGAAAGGGATTGTATGCCGAAGTATAGGATATCCATGCTATCGCTTATACTGGGTCAGTATTGAATAAGTGCTGAACTGTCACAAATAGATATATTTGTGGGGAGCTGTTAAAGAGATGTTGATGCTTAAAAAACGAGCTATTATTATTTTAGGATGATATAAATGATAATTGTTTTCAAAAACGCGTGAACATCACTTCGCGCGTTTTTTTATGTTTTGCGAATGCATCTCCATGTTCATGCGCCATCATATGGCGCATGAAGCACACAACAGGAACGGAGCTCTCAGAGAGTAGAATGGAGGGGGTTTTACCATGATAAGCAATGTATTTAAAAATTACAAATCATCGTTTATTTTGCTGTTTGCAATCCTGCTTGGAGGAATTATCGGCTATATTGCTGGGCCGAAAGCATCTATCGTTAAACCGCTGGGAGATGTATTCCTTAATCTCATGTTTATGATTATCGTGCCGCTTGTATTTTTCAGTGTATCGTCGGCCATTGCGAACATGAACGGAATGAAGCGTCTTGGCAAAATTATGTCGAGCACCGCTCTTGTATTTGTTGCGACAGCGATCGTTGCTGCGGTTCTTGGCATGTTTGGGGCATCTATTTACAACCCTATTCATAATACGGATGTTTCCGGCATCAAGGAATTGATGGCTGGCACACAGCAAGGGGATGAGGACGTTTCGCTCATGAACCAGCTTGTTCTCACGTTTACTGTCTCTGACTTTTCAGATCTGTTTTCTAAATCTCACATTTTACAGCTCATTATTTTTTCTGTATTGTTTGGCACTGCAACGGCTCTGGCTGGTGAAAAAGGCCGTCCAATTGCGAGCTTTTTGGCTTCTGGGCAAGAGGTAGCTATGAAGTTTGTCCACATTGTGATGTACTATGCGCCAATTGGACTGGGCTGTTATTTCGCTTCAGTCGTTGGTGAGCTGGGGCCGCAAATTCTCCAGGGCTACGGTAGAGCATTTTTACTGTATCTTGTGATTACGCTTGTATATTACTTCGGCTTTTTTACCTTGTATGCCTGGATTGCTGGTCGAAAAGAAGGCGTGAAATTATTTTGGAAGCATGCCGCAGCTCCTTCTATTACGGCAGTTGCGACTTGCTCTTCAGCCGCATCAATTCCGGTCAACCTGGCAGCGACAAAAAAGATGGGCGTGCCGCAGGATATCGCAGAAACGGTCATCCCATTGGGTGCGAATACACATAAAGACGGTTCCGTTATCGGTGGTATTTTAAAAATCGTATTTTTGTTCAGCTTATTTGGAAAAGACATGACTTCTTTTACAAGCATCGTCAGCATTCTTGCGGTGGCCTTTTTAGTAGGGGCTGTGATGGGGGCCATTCCAGGGGGCGGCATGATCGGTGAGATGCTGATTATCTCTATCTACGGATTCTCTCCGGAAGTGCTACCGATTATCGCGGTCATTTCGACCATCATTGATGCGCCTGCAACCCTGCTAAACAGCACAGGAAATACAGTCTCAGCCATGCTGGTTACCCGCTTTGTGGAAGGAAAAGATTGGATTAAAAAAGCCGTCACACGTAGTCAGGCGGCATAATATACACATTTAGGCTGTGGAGAAGGTTTCTCTACAGCCTGTTTTATCCTGGTCTTCAGCTTAAACTAAGCGGAGCCTGCTAGGAAAACAGTAGACTTTTATCATATACAGACAATTATGTTTACTTTTCCTATATGTTTAATTATAATTTCGTATTATATAAGGGTTGTTTTTGTAGAATGGAATCGTACAAATAACAAAATCGTGCTGACCAGAAAAACTGGAGGCGGCTTTTTCCTATGTGTAACTAGGTGAAGCCGTCTCTTTTTTGTTTCATCAGCTCATCACAGGGGGAATGACTATGAGATATAGCTATGTATCACACTTGCTTTGCCCAACATGCAATACGGAATATAGTACGGCGCACCAGCAACAGCTGTGTGCGTGCGGCTCTCCGCTACTCGTACAATATGACTTAGAAACGTTAAAGCATAAGCTCTCTCCGCAGGATTTAATAGGAAGAGAAGGAAGTCTGTGGAGATATCATGAATTGCTGCCGGTTGAGCGTCCGGAGCATGTTGTATCTATGGGAGAAGGTATGACACCCTTGCTTTCGATGCCTAGACTAGGGGCGGATATGGAGATTCGCCAGCTGTATATGAAAGATGAGGGTGTTATACCGACGGGCACATTTAAAGCACGTGGGGCGGCAGTCGGCGTTTCAAAAGCTAAGGAGCTTGGTGTGAAGGAACTGGCGATGCCGACAAATGGAAACGCCGGTGCAGCTTGGTCCTTGTATGCCGCGCGAGCAGGTATTAAAGCTACTATTGTTATGCCGACCGATGCACCAAGCATTACAAGAAAAGAGTGCGTTGCCGCAGATGCCAACCTGCTGCTTGTAAACGGATTGATTAGTGATGCCGGTAAAATCGTAGGAAAAGCGGTAAAACATGGGGAGATGTTTGATGCATCTACGCTAAAAGAGCCTTATCGCATAGAAGGCAAAAAAACAATGGGTCTTGAGATTGCAGAACAGCTGCATTGGAAACTGCCTGATGTCATCTTATATCCTACAGGCGGAGGAGTAGGCCTTATTGGTATCTATAAAGCCTTGCGAGAGCTACAGGAGCTTGGATGGGTAACGGGCAAGCTGCCTAGATTAGTAGCTGTACAAGCGGAAGGATGCGCCCCAATTGTAAAAGCATGGCAAGAAGGAAAGGCAGTTTCTGCGTTTTGGGAAAGCTCTTCCACGATCGCCTTCGGTATTAACGTGCCAAAAGCACTTGGTGATTTTCTTGTGCTAGAAGCGCTGTACGCCACAAATGGATGTGCCGTTGCGGTCAAGGATGACGAAATCTTGGCGGAGGTAAGGACAGTGGCGTCACTCGAAGGAACCTTTGTTTGCCCGGAAGGAGCGGCTGTATTTGTTGCGGCTCGTCAATTGAGAAAAGACGGATGGATTGGACCGGACGAAACAGTAATTGCTTTGAATACCGGGGCAGGAATCAAATACCCTAATACCATTACGGCGGATGTGCCAATTTTACAGCCTGATGATGAAATAGATGCTGTATCACGTAAAATGAACATGCGTACTTAAGCCATAACACATAAAAAGGTCCTTAACTGCTCAAGGTTAAGGACCTTTTCAGGTATTATCGGTCTTTACTCATTGTCTGTAATGTATCTATCGCCAATGTAGCAAAGTATTGCGCGCTAAGAGGTAAAGCGCGTTCATCTACCGTAAATGCGGGATGGTGCCATTCCTCTGTTCCGGATGTACCCATAAATACGAAGGAGCCAGGAATGTCTTTTTGATAAAAAGCGAAATCCTCTCCTGCCATGGATGGCGTAGCTTCAACTATGGTCAAACCTGTCTTTTCAGCGGCTTGAACGGCAAGCGTTGTCAGCTGGGCATCGTTTTGTACGGGAGGAGGACCTGCATACCAATGCAGCTTTGCTTGTGCACCGTATGCATTTGCCGTACCATCCATTACTCGCCGAATCATTGTAGGAATAGTAGCGCGAACTTTTTCATCAAATGTACGAACAGTACCTTCTAACATAGCGTTTGCCGGGATAACATTCCAAGTTGTGCCAGCATGTACATTTGCGACACTAATGACCGCGTGCTGGAACGGGCTAAGGTTACGGCTGACAATAGATTGTAGCGCGATGACAATATGAGAAGCGGCAACAATGGGATCAATACCAGCATCAGGAACTGCTGCGTGAGTGCCCATTCCTTGCACCTCAATCTCAAATCGATCTACACCAGACATTAAGGCCCCCTGTTTAATACCTATCGTTCCTACCGGTAAATCAGGCTTGTTGTGCATACCGAAAATGGCTTGCACATCTGTTAATAAACCTGCAGATATTACTTTTTTGGCACCGCCACCATTTTCTTCAGCAGGCTGAAAAATAAATCGTACAGTACCCTTCAATGCATGTTCTTTTTGTTTCAGCAAGTATGCAGCACCAATCATTGCCGCTGTATGAAAGTCATGACCGCAAGCGTGCATCTTTCCGGGGATTTTAGAAGCGAAAGGTAAACCACTTTGCTCGTTAACAGGCAAAGCATCAATATCGGCGCGTAAGGCAATGATTGGCCCCTCTGTATCACCCGATATTTCTGCAATGAGCCCTGTTTGTAATTCTGTTTCCAAAATAGTAATATTCGCCTCCTCTAAACATTGGCGTATATATTTTGTAGTCTCAAATTCCTCGTTGGAAAGTTCGGGATACTGGTGTAAATGTCGTCGAATAGCTACTAGCTTTTCTTCAAGATTGCTTAAGGTTGTTGTGGGAAGTGGAGCTTTCATTATCATCAGTCCTTTCGGGTAATTCTTATAACTGGGTTTAATCAGATATCTATGTTGAGAAAAGCAGATATTCCTATAAGATTCGAATATCAATGTTTATAGGAATATACTAATTTCTTAGCAAGGTAAAGGTGGTAGAAACTTTATCTTGGAATAAGCTCTGAAAAAGCATCTTTTAATATTTTGTAGGAATAAAGACGTTTGTTGAAATCTTTAATGGGGGTTGTAATGATAAACTCTTCCAAATGATATGTTTGTTGAAGTGTTAATAATGTATTACGTACAGTCTCTTGAGAACCATGAATAATATTAGCATCGTGAATGGTAATCGTATAATTTTCTCCAGCCTGTTTCCCGTACTCCTCCGCTTTTTCCACGCTTGGAAGAGTTAATGTCTTTCCGCTTTCGAGATGGATTTTGACGATTTTTGCATCAGCAGCCAACTCTTTAGCTTCTTCGTCCGTATCTGTTACGATAAGAGAGACTGCCAGAATAGAATGGGGCGTGCCTTTTTCCATATTAAAATTCTTCTGATAGGTTTTAAATGCTTCGGCAATGGTATTTTCATCGCTGTTGATAAATTGCGCGAATACATAAGAGAAGCCTAAGTTTGCTGCTACACTTGCACTAGATGTACTCGCTCCGAGCAAGTAAATGTGCAAAGGATATCGAGGAATGGGCTGCGCTTTTAAACCATGTAGAGGATGAGTTGGCTCCAACTTGTCATGAAGAAATTGTTCTAACTCTATTAGTTTTTCAAATAGAGGCCTCATATCATTTCCTTGTTGCAAAGCTTTTGTAGAATGTGGTAGTCCCCCTGGCGCTCTCCCAATTCCTAAATCGACACGATTAGGAGCCAGTGATTCGAGGACATGAAAATTTTCTGCCACTTTGTATGGACTGTAATGCTGCAGCATAACGCCTCCAGAGCCAATTCGAATTCGCTCGGTTTTTGCTAATAAGTGTGAAATTAAAACTTCGGGAGAAGAGCCGGCAACTTGATCTGAGTCGTGATGCTCGGATACCCAAAAACGATGATATCCCCATTTTTCCGCTTCTTGTGCAAGAAGAATGGTTCGTTGAAAGGCTTGAAGCGCCGTTTCGTTATCGTAAATCGGACTTTGATCTAAAATACTTAATCGTAACATGCAAGCAGTCCCTTCCGTTATCAATTGAAATACACTTTAATCCCTATAAAACCTGTAGGAATAATTAGGTGCTATTCTAACAGAACGGGTAAAAAAAGAAAAGCATATATTTGTTTGAAGAAGGAAGGCTATGGACTGAAACGTATGAGACATATAACTTTGACTAAACAATAAAGTTTTAAAAAATTAAAAAATTAAAAAAATTGTTGACATTCGCTTTCTAGGATTATATATTTTAGTAAATCCTCGAGAAACCGAGGAGAGTTACATAAAGCCAATTGAATAGTGGACGTAATTCTTATCAAGAGAGGTGGAGGGACTGGCCCGAAGAAACCTCGGCAAAAGACTTTTAAAGTACTGTGCCAATTCCAGCGGGTCATATAACCCGAAAGATAAGAAGAGATCTTACATAGGGGACTCTTCTTATCGTATTGATACAGAAGAGTCTTTATTTTTAGCTTCTTCATCAATAACGACACTTTGTTTGTAAATCTTATATTACCTATAAGTAAAATTGGACATAACTTTTTTGTGAGGTACTATAATAGTTCATATATTGTAGTGAAATGTGGCTAACCGGTCCACCGGAAGCTCTTGGTATAAAGTAGCGATACTTGTGCTAAGAGCTTTTTTTATATAGGTGAGTAATTATGTAAGAAAGGAGGCAGTTGTGTATGAAGCGTCGTGCGAATGCATCCGACAGTAAATCACAAACAAAAAAGAGCAACCCTCTTGAGAAAAGTCAATACCTACACCTTCCTGATGTCCACTTTTTTCATTGGTGTAACCATCGCTATAAGCTGAACAAATCAGTATACAACACAATTGATAAATGGTTTTATAGCAGCGGTGTACATAATATTCTGTATCGCCGTACCTACATTGTGGCCTTCTTGCATTTTGTAAGAGAAACGGAGTCAGAGCCGGAAGAACAAAAATTTGTGCGATTTGGGAATGGAGGGCTGGTAAAAAAACTGATGGAATTTGAAGCAGGTCTGGCTACAAAAATAAAATTCGGCAACGAATATTTTGAATAATTCGCTTCAAATTAGCCTAAAATCATAGTTTACAGATGTGTTTAGTTAGTTTTAGGGTTTGAGAATAATAAAGCCGATTGGACCACCAAAGGCTCCTGTATATGACAGGGGCCTTATTGTGTTCAAATGTGAGGAGGAGAACGATGACAAACATTATATTGATTTCTGGAGGCGTTTCAAATAACTCTAGAACATCTCAGGTCATTCACTATGTTGCTACTTTGATTCAAGCGCAGGGAAGAAGCACCAAAAGCTTTGCAATACGTGATTTTGAAGCAGAGGACTTAATCTATGGAAATTTTCAAAGCCCCCAAGTTACAGAGCTTATCAAACACATTGAAGAAGCCAGTGCGATTGTAATTGCAACTCCCATTTATAAAGGATCCTACACAGGGGCTTTGAAAACGGTTCTTGATTTGCTGCCATCCAATATCTTAAGAGGCAAGGTTGTTCTCCCCATTGTTGTAGGAGGTACAGCAAAGCATGTATTGAGTCTTGAATTCAGTCTTAAGCCTTTACTTAGTATTCTGGGATCTGAACAAATTCTTTCGGGTGTTTTCGTTTTAGATTCTTATGTGCTAGAAAATCAGGTGACTGACGATGATACAGCTAAACGACTTAGCAACTCTGTCGAAAAGCTATTGGCTGAGCGAAATGTCACATCTGGTGAAGCAAGAAGGTGAGGAAAAGATAGCTTTGTTGTTTATAACTCGTTTGTAATCAGTTAAGAAGGAGGCGTTGAAGTGGTAAGTAAACGAAAACTTAAATTGGGAACAATGCTTCATGGACCAGGAGGACATATAGCCGCATGGCGACATCCAAATGCTGTAGCGGATGCAAGTGTAAATTTCGCATTCTATAAACAACTCGTAGAAAAAGCTGAATCAGGAAAATTTGACTTGGCCTTTGTAGCTGATGGCTTATATATCACTGAGAAATCGCATCCAAACTTTTTAAACCGTTTTGAGCCGATCACGTTATTGGCCGCTTTGGCGGGAGCAAGCTCTCATATAGGGTTAGTGGGCACTCTTTCTACTTCCTATAGTGAGCCTTATACGGTCGCAAGGCAATTTGCTTCCATCGATAAGATTAGCAAGGGCCGAGCAGGGTGGAATGCAGTCACCTCTCCTTTGGAGGGATCAGCTTTGAACTATAGTAAGGATAAGCATCCTGCACATGAACTTCGCTATGAAATTGCAGAAGAGTTCATTGAAGTGACAAAAGGATTATGGGATTCGTGGGAGGATGATGCTTTTATTCGAGATAAAGATAAAGGGATTTTCATTGATTCAAAAAAAATGCATCGATTAAATCATAAAGGAAAGTTTTTTTCCATTCAAGGACCACTGAATATTGCCAGGTCTGAGCAAGGGCACCCCGTCGTTTTTCAAGCTGGTTCTTCAGAAGCTGGCAAAGAGCTAGCAGCAAAGCAAGCGGATGCCGTATTTACAGGTCATGACAATATAGAAGAAGCGAAGCGTTTTTATCAGGATGTGAAAAGTAGAGCAATCTCTTATGGAAGAGCCGCCACAGATATTCTTATTTTTCCAGGAATCAGTCCTATCGTAGGAAGAACGGAAGAGGAGGCGGACCGAAAGTATCAAGAGATTGCTAGTTTAGTAGATATTCATATAGCTCTGGACTATTTGGGACGCTTTTTCGATCACTTTGATTTTTCTCGATATCCACTGGATGAAGCGTTCCCTGACTTGGGGGATTTAGGAAGTCAAGGGTTTCAGAGTACCACAGAAAAAATCAAGCGGATGGCCAAAGAAGAAGATTTAACCCTACGTGAAGTTGCTTTACGAGTCACCACGCCAAAGAAAGAGTTTATAGGTACACCGCTTCAAATTGCGGATGCAGTGCAAAGGTGGTTTGAAGAAGAAGCTGCTGATGGTTTTATGATTGCGAGTGCGGTGTTCCCTGATGGTTTGAATGATTTTGTGGATTATGTGGTTCCTATTTTGCAAGAACGCGGTTTATTCAGAACGGAATACGAACATGATACGCTACGAGGAAACTTGGGACTAAAGAAGCCTGTAAATCGCTATACACGGCAAAGGGAAGAAAGTAAGATCAACAGCTGAACAAATTTAGTAAACGGAGGGGTAAATATGGGGGAAAGATACCGGTTGGCCACCTTGGATGACGCTGAGGAGCTGCTGCATGTTACGTTGCGCGCTTATGAGCCAATCAGAGAGCTGGGCATTCAATTTCCGGCGGCAACCGCCGACCTAGAGTTAGTAAAGCACAACATTGAAAATCATGATTGCTACGTCTTAGAGAAAGATGGTGTCATTGCAGCCACTCTTTCCGTGAGAGCATTTGAAGAGGTGACGGATTTGCCGTGCGTTTGGTGGTTTGCTGTAGATCCCATCTACAAAAAACAGGGACTGGGTTCAAAGATCTTAACTTACGTTGAGGAAGTGATTATTAGAGATACATTAAAAGCTTCAGCTGTAGCGTTAGGAACATCCGATAAGCATCCGTGGTTGATTTCAATGTATGAAAGAAAAGGATATGAACGATTTTATGAAGTGGATTATGGGGAGCATGGAAAAGGTGTATTTTTAAGAAAAGTCTTACGACCAGAATTGTTTGTAGCTGAAGCTAAACAGCAGTAAGTAACCGGCACAGGAAGGGGGAACAGAAAATTAGGCCAGGAATCGTTCCCTCTTTTGGCATATGAAACAGATATATTATAGAAGAAACTCGATTACAGGAGAGGAGGAGTCCAGTTAATGTCAGAAACAAAAACAATCGTTGTTTGGAGCAGAACAGGTTGCCATCATTGCGATGAAATCAAAGCATATTTGCAAGCAAACAAATATGCCTATGAGCTTGTTGATATAGAAGGGCGAGATTACCTCAGAGATATTCTGGAGCTGAAGTATGGTGTTCGATATGTGCCGGTTGTTGAGATTGGAGCAAATGGAAGATTTGAGGCGGTGCTGGAAAAAGACTATAAGCGTATCGAAGAGCTTGTAGAAAGGAACGCTTAAGGCGTACAAATTACAAAAACATGATAAATAGGGGGAAGAAGATGAAAAAGTTCAGTATAACAGCGCTTGTGCTTGCTGCTGGTTTAGTGGTTTCGGGATGTGGGAGTGTAAAAGAGACGACAAGTTCAAGTAATTCGGAGAAAACAGCTCAAGTCAAAAAAATTATTGTCGGCACAGGGACACAATTTCCTAACATCTGCTTTATTGATGAGAAAGGGAAATTGACTGGTTATGATGTGGAGTTAATACGTGAGATTGATAAACGTCTACCGGACTATGAGTTCGAGTTCAAGACGATGGAGTTCTCCAATTTACTTTTAAGCTTGGAGACGAAAAAGATTGATTTAATTGCGCATCAGATGGAAGTGAATGAAGAAAGACAAAAGAAGTTCCTATTCAACAATGAGCCTTATAATGTTTTCCCGTTAAAAGTGGTTGTACGACAAGATAACAACGATATCAAGTCAGTCGAAGATTTGAAAGGAAAGAAGGTCATTGTGAGCGCAACAAGTAACTCAGCCGTTCTGATTGATAAATATAATAAAGAGAATGGAAACAAAATCAATATTGTATACGCAGGTCAAGGAGCAGACGACACAAAAACACAGCTGAAAACAGGTCGTGTAGATGCGACAATTAGTACCCCATTTGCAGTGGATTTTTTGAACAAAGCAGCGGATGCGCAACAAAAGGTTGTCGGTCCGGCGCTTTCTAACTCAAAAGTATACTTCCTTTTGCGTAAAGACGAAGAAAAGCTGAAAAGTAGAGTGGATGAAGCGGTAAAAGAAATTAAGAAAGATGGAACTCTGACCAAACTGAGCACAAAATGGCTGGGAGCGGATTATACAGTACAAGAATGATAGGGAGAGAAGCATATTGAAGAAAATCAGAGTCATGTTGCTTTTGACGATGCTTACAGTCATAGGAGGGTGCAATGACACTGTGTCAACTAAAGCTGATAAAGATAATCAGCGTGTAAAGAAAGTCGTAGTCGGAACGGGGACGCAATTTCCTAATATCTGCTTCATTGACAAAAATGGCAAATTGACAGGTTATGATGTAGAAGTTGTCAGGGCAATTGATAAGCTTCTGCCCGAATATGAGTTTGAATTTAAAACGATGGAATTCTCAAATTTGCTGTTGAGTTTAGAAACAAAAAAGATTGATATGATTGCTCATAATATGGCTGTCAATGAAGAGCGTAAGAAGAAGTTTTTATTCAATGATGAAACATATAACTATTCCCCTCTTTACATTACAGTCAATAAACATACAAATGACATTGCTTCCATTCATGATCTGGACGGGAAAAAAGTTATTGTGGGAGCAACCAGCAATGCAGCTGTTTTCCTTGAAAAATATAACAAGCAAAATGGAAAGAAAATTGAAATTATATACGCAGGTCAAGGAGCCGATGATGCCAATACACAGCTGAAGACTGGACGTGCAGACGCCACCCTTGCCACACCTTTTGCGGTGGATTTTAACAATAAGGCGATTGATGCTCAGCAAAAGGTAGTGGGAGATATCATCATCAATTCAAAGGTATATTTTTTATTTAATAAAGAGGAAACGGATTTACAAGCCAAAACAGATCAAGCTATTAGAAAACTAAAAGCCGACGGCACACTCAAGAAATTAAGCAAACAGTGGCTTGGTGACGATTACTCTGTTGAAAATTAAGTGAAAGAGGTGAACCATGGGGCAAGCATTCGATATTGCACTTGTTTTGAATTTCTTTCCTAAACTCATTTCCTACCTTCATATTACATTGTTGATACTTGTAGTTTCTGTTCTGCTTGGCATCGTTATTGGATTTATCGTAGCGCTGCCTCGCATCTACCATATTCCAGTAGCTCGTCAAATTGCTGCTGTATATGTGTCGTTTATGAGAGGTACGCCCATACTCATTCAACTATTTTTGATTTTTTACGGATTACCAGCCATTTTAGAGTGGATTTATATTGACCTTTCTCGGGTTGATCCATTGGTGTTTGTCATTATCACCTATGCATTAAGCAGTGGAGCCTCTTTCTCTGAAATCATCAGAGGCGGCGTGGCAAACGTAGAAAAAGGTCAGGCTGAAGCGGCATACACAATAGGAATGAATGAAAAGCAAACCTTTATACGTATTGTGCTCCCGCAAGCCCTAGTTACTTCGTTTCCTAACTTTGCTAATTCTGTGATTGGGTTTCTTAAAGATACTTCGCTCGCTTTTACAATCGGTGTAATGGATATGCTGGGGAGAGGTGATACCTTAATATCGGCGACTGCGCATGCTTTGGAAGTATATATTACATTGTCTATCATTTACTATCTGATAGCGATCTTGCTCGAAAAACTATTCACTCTGTCTGAAAGCAAACTGCAGCGTCATAAGCAACAGCTAGTCTCCAATCAATGAATTTCTACTAACATATTATTTTGCTAAAAAGAGAGGGGGAGATACTATCGTTATTGATGTTCCGTTCATTTTCATTGCTCTTGTTGAAATTATAAAAGCTTTGCCGCTTACGCTGATTATTACGATTGTTCCTTTACTAGTCGGTTTCGCTATAGGTATCATCGTGGCTTTCATTAGACTTTATAAAGTGAAAGGACTCCATCATATCGCTGATTTTTATGTATCATTTCTTCGCGGCACGCCTATTCTGCTACACATTATGTTAATTTACTTAGGGCTACCGATGATTATTGATCAAATCGCTGCATATTATGGTTGGTCATTTAAGTCAAATGAAATCCCCATTTTATTGTTTGTGTTAATTGCATTTTCCCTTACAGCCAGTGCATACATGTCGGAAATCATCAGAGCAGGGATATTGGCAGTAAGCAGGGGACAAATCGAAGCTGCCTATTCTGTTGGTATGAGTGTTCCGCAAGCTATGAGAAGAATAGTGTTTCCCCAAGCGGTTACAGCTGTTCTCCCTAATTTATGCAATATATTTGTCGGCTTTTTGCATACATCCTCCATTGCTTTTATTGTTTCTCAAAAAGAACTAAATGGAGCTGCCAATATTGTGGCTTCCAGCAACTTAAAGTTTTTGGAGTCTTATATAGCCGTTGCAATCATCTATTGGACATTAACAATGATAGCAGAGTGGATTACAGCTTTATTAGAAAGACGGGCAGCTGTATTTCATAAAGGGGGCATAGCATGATTTCCTTACGTAATATACAGAAATCGTTCGGTAAACAAAACGTGTTAAATGGAATTAATCTTAACGTAAATAAGGGAGATGTAGTAGCAATTTTGGGACCAAGTGGGTCAGGTAAAACCACCTTACTTAGATGTATCAATTTCTTGGAACGTCCTACTGTCGGAGAAGTAACCATCGGTGATCTTACTGTGAACTGCAAACGCGCAAACAAGCAAGATGTTATGAAATTACGCAAAAAAACAGGTATGGTATTCCAGCATTATAACCTTTTCAAGCATAAAACGGTTCTAGAAAACATCATGGAAGGCTTAGTAATCGTCCAGAAATATTCCAAGGACGAAGCAAAAGTAAAAAGCTTGGAAGTTCTTGAAAAAGTAGGTCTAGCCGATAAAGTAGATGCTTATCCAAGTCAACTATCTGGTGGTCAACAACAACGTGTTGGTATTGCGCGTGCTCTTGCTTTGAACCCTGAAGTCATTTTATTTGATGAACCAACATCAGCATTAGATCCCGAACTAGTGGGAGAGGTTTTGGAGGTCATTCGCAATATTGCACGTGAAGGAATCACCATGGTAATTGTGACACATGAAATGGGCTTTGCTAGAGAAGTGTCCAATCATGTTATCTTTATGGATGAAGGCGTTATCGTAGAAGAAGGAAACCCAGCAGAGATATTTACGAATCCAAGAGAACATCGAACAAAGCAATTTCTAAAGCGAATTACGTCAAGCGTCATTTTTGGTGTATCTTAAAAGTTTTATTTTAAAGAGAAAATTCAAAAACATAGTTGACAGATAGGAAAAGTAGAAATAAAATAAAGAAAATTAAGTTAATTTCATACGCCGATCAGTTGACTGAAGGCATACAGCATCCATTTTATGGATTGTTGTATGCCTTTTTTATATTGAAAAAAGGAGAGATGAAAATGCTGCGTAACAAAATGCTGTTCAGAAATGCTCTTGCTGTGATTTCGACTGTTACTTTATTGTCAGCTTGCTCAAATTCGACGGGAGGTACAGAAAGCGTAAGTGACAAAGCGCCTGAGGAGCCTAAGGCTGTAGAGCTGCTAAATGTTTCATATGATCCTACGCGCGAGCTGTATCAGGACTTTAACACAGAGTTCGCTCAGTACTGGAAGGAGAAGTCTGGGCAAACAGTTACCATCAAGCAGTCTCATGGCGGCTCTGGTAAGCAAGCTCGCTCTGTTATTGATGGCTTAGAAGCTGATGTGGTCACGTTAGCACTTGCCTATGACATTGATGAAATCAGTCAACAAGGAAAGCTGTTAACACCTGAATGGCAAAAAAGCTTACCTAACAATTCTACACCCTACACATCCACGATTGTATTTTTAGTGCGCAAGGGGAACCCAAAGCAAATTAAGGATTGGAACGATCTTGCTAAAAAAGGGGTCTCTGTCATTACGCCAAACCCGAAAACCTCTGGAGGTGCTCGCTGGAATTACTTGGCGGCTTGGGGATATGCTCTGAAAAACAACGGCAACAACGAAGCGAAGGCAAAGGAGTTTGTGGGCAATATTTATAAAAATGTCGAGGTGCTTGATTCGGGAGCGCGGGGTGCCACGACGACTTTTGTAGAAAGAGGCATTGGCGATGTATTAATATCATGGGAAAACGAGGCCTTGCTGTCATTGCACGAGCTTGGCAAGGATAAGTTTGATATTGTCGTTCCGTCTGTCAGTATTTTGGCTGAACCGCCTGTAGCTGTTGTGGATAAAGTAGCCGAGAAAAAGGGAACAACAAAGGTTGCAAAAGCTTACTTAGAGTACCTATATACAGACAAAGGGCAAGAAATTGCAGCAAAGCATTATTATCGCCCTCGCAATGAAAAAGTAGCCCAAAAATATGAATCTCAATTCCCTAAAATTGAATTGTTTACAGTGGATGAACTGTTTGGCGGCTGGAAAAAAGCACAGGACACCCACTTTAAGGATGGCGGTGTATTCGATCAAATTTATCAGAAATAAGGAGTAGGTCAACATAACGGGGGGAACGGAAGTGCGAAAAAAACGGCAGCATATTTTGCCAGGGTTTGGAATCTCTTTAGGTTTTACAACTGCCTACCTCAGTTTATTTATTTTGCTGCCTCTCTCGATGATTGTAGTCAAAACATCAGATTTAGGCTGGGGGCGGTTTATCGAGATAGTAACAAGCGATCGCATTGTCGCAGCCTATAAGCTTAGCTTTGGTACAGCTTTTATAGCGGCTATCATCAATGCCGTTTTTGGTTTTCTGCTTGCCTGGGTGTTAGTACGGTATCAGTTTCCGGGCAAGCGAATCATTGATGGGCTGATTGATTTGCCTTTTGCGCTGCCGACTGCGGTTGCGGGCATTGCGCTTACATCGCTGTATGCTAAAAACGGCTGGATTGGGAAGTGGCTTGCAGAGCTTGGGATTAAGGCTGCTTTTACACCACTAGGAATCACCATAGCACTGACCTTTATTGGGTTACCCTTTGTCGTACGAATGGTACAGCCGGTGCTGCACAATATAGACAAAGAGCTTGAAGAGGCAGCTGCTAGTCTCGGGGCCTCCAAATGGAGAATTTTTCGTAAAGTAATTTTTCCCGAGACAGTGCCTGCCCTGCTGACAGGCTTTTCACTGGCCTTTGCTAGAGGGGTAGGAGAGTATGGTTCGGTTGTGTTTATCTCAGGTAACATGCCTATGAAAACAGAAATTGCTCCGCTGCTTATCATGACCAAGCTGGAGCAATATGACTACGCGGGAGCAACAGCGATTGCCACAGTAATGCTTGGCATTTCGCTCCTCTTTCTGTTGCTGATCAATGTCATCCAGGCGCGAAGCAGAAGGTATGAAGAGGAAGCTTCTTAGAAGGGGGAGAGGATTTGAGTTCACCTGTTTTGCAATCCGTACCGAGTAAACAAAGGAAAGCGTTACGGCGTAAGTCAGAATCCAAATGGATACCTGTCTTGCTGATTGCGATCGCGGTCATCTATTTGGTTTTCTTTTTACTTATTCCCTTGCTGACGATTTTCCTTAAGGCATTCGAAAAAGGGATGAGCGTGTATGTCGCATCGATTACAGATCCGGATGCTTTATCAGCTATAAAGCTTACCATAGTAGTCGCTTTGCTTGTTGTGCCGCTGAATACATTGTTTGGCGTTGCAGCCGCTTGGGCCATCACGAAATTTCGCTTTCGCGGCAAACAACTGCTATTAACCGTTATTGAATTGCCCTTTGCTGTATCGCCCGTTATTGCTGGACTTATTTTCGTATTGACCTTCAGTCCAAGGGGGATATTGGGACCTTGGTTAGTGGAGCATGGCATTAAGATTATCTTTTCAGTGCCGGGCATTGTGCTTGCGACGATATTTGTGACATTGCCATTCGTTGCCCGCGAATTAATTCCGGTGATGCAGGCGCAGGGAACAGCGGAGGAAGAAGCGGCTTTGTCGCTGGGAGCGGGGGGCTGGAGAACCTTTCTGTTGGTGACGCTTCCGAATATCAAGTGGGGACTTCTGTACGGTATGATTTTATGTAATGCCAGGGCAATTGGAGAATTTGGAGCAGTATCTGTTGTGTCGGGACATATTCGCGGCGTGACAAATACGATGCCGCTTCATATTGAAATTTTATATAATGAGTACCGTTTTTCGGCCTCCTTTGCGGTTGCATCTTTAATGTCTCTTTTGGCACTACTCACATTGGTGATCAAGCACTGGATCGAATGGAAAGCTGAAAAACGGTAGGAGGAGCATATGATGATTGAGATTCAGCATCTATCAAAGCATTATGGTTCGTTTCATGTCCTGCAGGATATCAATCTTACCATTCAAGAGGGAGAGCTTGTTGCGCTATTAGGCCCGTCCGGCTCGGGAAAGACAACGCTGCTGCGTGTAATTGCAGGACTGGAAATAGCAGATGAGGGCATCGTTGTATGTAATGGAGAAGACTTGACTCACGTGCATGTACAAGATCGGCAAGTTGGCTTTGTATTTCAGCATTATGCACTATTTAAACATATGACGGTGTTTGAGAACGTAGCGTTTGGGCTGAAAGCGCGTAAAAAGAAATGGAGACCTTCACCGGTAGAAATAAAAGAGAAAGTACAAACGTTGCTTGAACTAGTTAAGATGCAGGAGTTTTCCAGCAGATATCCGTCTCAGCTTTCTGGCGGGCAAAGGCAGCGCATTGCCTTGGCACGTGCCTTGGCGGTCGAACCAAAAATTTTGCTTTTAGATGAACCCTTTGGCGCTTTGGATGCGAAAGTTCGTAAAGAGCTAAGAAGGTGGTTAAGAAGATTACATGATGAATTTAAAATTACGAGTATATTTGTCACACATGATCAAGAGGAAGCTCTTGATGTAGCAGATCGAATTGTGATTATGAACCAGGGAAAAATTGAGCAAATCGGTACACCGCAAGACATATACGAACAACCTGCCAGTTCATTTGTATACGACTTCCTCGGAAACGTAAACTTGTTTCACGGGCGTCTTAGAGAAGGGAAGCTAGATATTGGTGCAGCACAGTTTAGCGTAGCAGATGACCATCATCCGTTTGACATAGAAACGGTAGGCTATGTGCGGCCGCATCACCTTATGATTTCACGGCAAAAAACCGAACAAGACACTATTACCGCAAGGATATCACACCTCCACACAGTCGGGCCGATTGTACATGTGGAATTAAAAAGGGAAGAAACACAAGAATACTTAGAAGCACAAATGAGTGTAGAGCAATTTCATGCGTTACAGCTGCGTATAGGAGAAACAGTGTATGTCTCACCCCAGCAAGTAAAAGTCTTTATCCCTTCAGATTTTGTAATCTAATACGTATATGCAGCCATCGGTTTACATCCGGTGGCTTTCGTTGATATATGGGGGATGGAATTTGAGAGTAGGTGTCCCGCAAGAGCGTCTCGCGGAGCAGGAGAGAGGGGAAATTTGAGAGTAGGTGTCCCGCGAGAGCGTCTCGCGGAGCAGGAGAGGGAGGGAATTTGAGTTTAGGTGATCCGCAAGAGGGTTTCGTGGAGCACGAGAGAGAGGAAATTTGAGAGTAGGTGTCCCGCAAGAGCGTCTCGCGGAGCACGAGAGGGAGGGGATTTGAGAGTAGGTGTCCCGCAAGAGCGTGTTGCGGAGCACGAGAGGGAGGGAATCTGAGAGTAGGTGTCCCGCAAGAGGGTCTCGCGGAGCACGAGAGGGAGGGAATTTGAGATTAGGTGTCCCGCGAGAGCGTGTTGCGGAGCACGAGAGAGAGGGAATTTGAGTTTAGGTGTCCCGGGAGAGCATCTCGCGGAGCAGGAGAGGGAGGGAATTTGAGTTTAGGTGTCCCGCGAGAGCGTTTCGCGGAGCAGGAGAGAGGGGAAATTTGAGAGTAGGTGTCCCGCGAGAGCGTCTCGCGGAGCAGGAGAGGGAGGGAATTTGAGTTTAGGTGATCCGCAAGAGGGTTTCGTGGAGCACGAGAGAGAGGAAATTTGAGAGTAGGTGTCCCGCAAGAGCGTCTCGCGGAGCACGAGAGGGAGGGGATTTGAGAGTAGGTGTCCCGCAAGAGGGTTTCGTGAACCACGAGAGAGAGGAGATTGGAGTTTAGGTGTCCCGGGAGAGCATCTCGCGGAGCACGAGAGAGAGGGAATTTGAGTTTAGGTGTCCCGCGAGAGCGTCTCGCGGAGCACGAGAGAGAGGGAATTTGAGTTTAGGTGTCCCGGGAGAGCATCTCGCGGAGCAGGAGAGGGAGGGAATTTGAGTTTAGGTGTCCCGCGAGAGCGTTTCGCGGAGCAGGAGAGGGAGGGAATTTGAGTTTAGGTGTCCCGCGAGAGCGTCTCGCGGAGCACGAGAGGGAGGGGATTTGAGAGTAGGTGTCCCGCAAGAGCGTGTTGCGGAGCACGAGAGAGAGGGGATTTGAGTTTAGGTGTCCCGGGAGAGCGTCTCGCGGAGCACGAGAGAGAAAACCTGAGTTTAGGTGCCTCGCATAAAGAAATTGAAAGGCCCTATAGATAACAGGAACGAGTACCTTCGCCCTCCTAAAAAACTGCTGTTATTCATGCACAATTAGTCACACGTGTTCGAGCTGCTTGTGCAAGATAAGACGACGAAGGAAAACGCTAACGAACCCTTTGCGAATTGAATCTGAAGATACATAGGAAAGGTCTTTGGGGTGTCAGAGGCCTTTTTCTTTATTTGTAAATTGCATTTATATGAATTCTGTCCAACTCAATGTGGTCTATCTAGTGTTTTTTGCAGTTCACACGTGCATCCAATTGTTATAATATTAAGAAAAATTTCGCATAACCAATGGGTATCTAGTATGATAGGGATGAGATAGAATAAATACTGCATGTAGAGAGGGAGATTCATTTGAAGGAATATAAGATAATCTTATTTGATTTGGACGGGACACTATCTGATCCTAAAATAGGGATAACCAAATCCGTTCAATTTGCGCTTGAGAAGATGGAGATTTTAGAGCCGGATCTTAATAATCTGGATTGTTTTATTGGGCCACCACTACAAGAATCATTTGCCATGTATTACGGCTTTAATACCGAAGATGTAAAACAGGCAATTGATTTTTATAGAGAAAGGTTTAAAGAAAAAGGGATGTTTGAGAACGCGTTATATGCTGATATCCCTTCACTTTTAGATATGTTAAAAAAGCAAGGATATATTTTAATTGTAGCAACTTCTAAGCCTACTATATTTGCAGAAAAAATATTGGAATACTTTAAAATAGACTGTTATTTTGATCTTGTTGTAGGAAGTAATCTGGATGGGACTAGAAGTTCAAAAACTGAAATCATTCAATACATAATTGATACATATCATGGATATAAACGTAGCGACTTCATTATGATTGGCGATCGTAAGCACGATATCATTGGTGCAAATAATACGGGAGTTGATTCTATCGCGGTTACATATGGTTATGGTTCGTTGGAAGAATTACATGCATCTAATTCTACATATATAGTTAATAATGTTAAAGATATAGGGAATATCCTGTTGAATTTTACTAATCCCGCTTATGTGAATTAAAAGTCCCAAAAGGGGCTTTTTATTGTTTGCGAAGCAAAAACAGTCTTAGTATATAAAAAATTTTCGTTTACATTGCTTATATAAACTCACAGCATATGTTTTCTATGTTAGATTATATAACATGAAAATGAAAAAATCATTTACAGAGCAAGAAAAAAATACTATACTACACTTTGTGTGAATTTTATTTGTACTCCCAATAGGGTTATATTCTTTGTTTTTTAATAATTCTTTTTAAAGAATCCTAAACATTTTTATAGTTTAAAAACATCAAAGGAGTGTGCAACATGGATATTTTAGTGTCAAAAATGAATGACCTTTTATGGACATATTTAATTGTTATCTTTCTTGTGGGAATTGGAATTTACTTAACTGCAAGATTAGGATTTTTACAAATTCGTTTCTTCCCAGAAATGTTTCGCTTGCTTTTTGAAAAAAATCCATCAAAAAGTAAGAAGTCTGTTTCATCTATTCAAGCCTTCGCAATTGGTATGGCTGCCCGTATTGGAACGGGAAATATTGCCGGAGTTGCAACAGCGGTTGCGTTAGGCGGACCCGGTGCTGTTTTTTGGATGTGGCTGATGGCGTTAATTGGTTCTGCATCTGCATTCGTTGAAAGTACGCTGGCGCAAGTTTATAAAGTAAAAGATGGCGAGTCCTGGCGCGGTGGCCCTGCATATTATATGGAGAAAGGTTTGGGCAACCGCAAACTTGGGATTGCTTTTAGTATCCTGATTACATTATCTTTTGGCTTAATTTTTAATGCAGTACAAGCAAATACAATTGCAGCATCATTAAACAATGAATTTAACGTAAGTACAATGACTGTGGCTATTATTCTAGCAGTTATTACAGCTCTTATTATTTTTGGTGGTGTACAATCTGTAGCCAAGTTCTCTATCGTGCTAGTACCTATTAAAGCAGGTGTGTATATTTTACTTTCTGTTTGGTTAATGATAGCAAACTATGAAGTGCTGCCAAGTGTATTTGGCGCTATCTTCTCTGAAGGTATTTTCAGCTTGAAACAGCTCTTTGGCGGTGTAATGGGAGCGGCAGTTTTACAAGGGATTCGCCGCGGGTTATTTTCAAACGAAGCAGGTATGGGTTCTGCACCCAATGCCGCTGCTGCTGCTGAAGTAACACATCCTGTAAAGCAAGGGTTTATTCAGGCGCTTGGTGTTATTGTAGATACATTTGTCATCTGTTCATCTACAGCAATGATTGTTTTAGTATCCGGCGTTTATAAAACATCTGAGTTATCAGGAATTCCGTTAACACAAGAATCACTTCGTGTAAGTGTAGGAGACTTTGCGGCTACATTTATTTCAATTTCTGTATTCCTATTTGCCTTGAGCACCATTATGGGTAACTATTATTATGGAGAAGCAAATATCAGCTTTATGAAAAACAATAAACGTACGCTTACTTTGTACCGCATTGGGGTAATTGCAATGGTCATTTTTGGTACACTGTATAGTGCAGAATTAGTATGGGCGTTGGCGGATATTTTTATGGGAATGATGGTTTTAATTAACCTGTATGCTATTACAAAATTATCCGGTCTTGTACGTGCAGTACTAAACGACTATGTCAAACAAAAGAAAAAAGGGCTGGATCCTGTTTTCCATGCAGATAATATTGAAAATATCCCAGGACGTAATCAATTAGAAGCATGGGTGGATACTGCTGAATCAAAAAAAGTAAGTAATATTTAATAGAAACGAAAAAAGCTAATCGTCTTTCATTAGAAATAACGATTAGCTTTTTTATTTGACCTTCGTTTTCCATTTAAATATCTAACATGATGTACGTACGAATAACCTCAGGATTCGTATGAAGAAGTGAAGCCATTCTGTACAGTGTTAAGTGAGCTTAGTTGTACATTTTTAGGTTAGCATTTCCACTCTGATTCAACTTTATATCTAAAATATTAAAATTTCGTAATGCGAGCTATAGACCCAGTACCAACGTTGCTGTAATCAAGTGCAAAGAAGCAAACTATCATAATACGCTACTACTCTGCCCTTTTTGTGTATCTCATTCATTATTTTTTTGCTGCATATTGATAAGCTATATTGAACTGGACAGTTTTATGAAGGTTTACTTCTGCCTATCTTATCAAATACTTTTTGAATAAAGTCCTCAACCAATTAACATATCCGTTTACCACCCTACATAAAGGCATTAAAAGACTGATGCTAGACTAACAAGTAGACACAGGTTGTTATAATAAAAATATAAATGATAACGAGGTGTCTTTAAATGGCAAAAGCAAACGAAAAGCGTTACGAAGAATCATTCAAGAAAGAAACGGTGAAGTACATCGCCGAGAACAACAAATCTGTAGCGCAGGTAGCGAGAGAGGTGGGCGTAAACGAAAACACCTTGCATGGCTGGATAAAGAAATATAGTCAGCAACCTGAAATAAAAGCAGCACAAACATTTTCTACACCGGAAGCCGAGTTGAGAGCCTTACAAAAACAAATTCGTGAGCTGAAAAATGAAATCTTAAAAAAGGCGATGCACTAATTTGCGAAAAGCCCTCGGTAAAGTATGGATTCATCCATGAATACCGCTCCCAATTTTGGGTGGAGAAGATGTGCAGCGTTTTGGGAGTATCGAAAAGCGGCTATTTCAAATGGGTAAAACGCCTAAAAAGCGAACGACAGAAAAAGAATGAACAACTCTCTCAAAAAATCTTACAAACCCATCTGGAGTTCCATCAAAGATATGGGAGTGTAAAAATTTCCAAGACATTAAACAAACGCGGTATAAAGGTAAGTGAGCGTACCTAACACCTAAACTCGTAATGAATTTAGGTGTTTTCATTTATCTTGACATCAATCTTCGCATGTGTGGTAAATAAATCAATTTTTTTTGATTTATTTGTTGTAAAATTGAAACATATGGAATAAAATACTAATATCAAAAGAATTTGATTAAAGGAGCAAAACATGAAAGAAATTAAATTGTATAATGCATCTATAGTCCAATCCTTTGCTTCTTATGAAAAAAGGTTTAAGGCATTGGCTGATCAGAAGCGCCTACATGTTTTATATGAACTTTGTCAACGTGGGGAAACATGTGTATGCGATCTTACAGAAGTGTTGGGCTTGTCACAATCAAAGCTCTCATACCATCTGAAAATTCTACTGGATGCAAATCTAATCACCAAAGAGACGAGAGGAACATGGAGTTACTACAATATTAATAAAAAAGAAGTAGATGCTTTACTCTCTGAACAGCTATGTTGTATTTTTCGTCCTATGTCTTAAAAATTTTTCGTTTATAAATCAATTTTTTTTGATTAATAAAATCGTTCTTTAGCATAACTGCTTTATACATTATGGAAATGAAGACAGGGGGAATACGATGAAGCCAATTCAATTGCAAGGAAAAAACACGCAAGGTTGTTGTACAACATCGACAGCACCCGTATTGAAAAACATGCAGGAGCAAAGTATTAAGCATTTACCTGTTGCAATTATCGGAGCGGGACCTGTAGGGCTTGCTGCAGCTGCTCATTTAGCAAAAAGAGGAGAAGCATTTTTAGTGTTAGAGGCAGGGTTTGAAGTCGCAGCGAATATTTTAACTTGGGGACACGTTAGATTGTTTTCACCTTGGCGTTACAACATGGATAAAGCGGCAGTTGAACTACTTGAAAAGCATGATTGGAAAGCGCCTGATTTAGATCAACTTCCTACGGGAAAAGAGCTTATTGAAAATTATCTGCAGCCTTTATCAAACCTTCCAGAAATTCATCCATACTTACATCAAAATACAAAGGTATTAGGGATTAGTCGGAAATATACGGATAAGATGAAGACATCTGGACGTGAACAGGTACCGTTCACATTATATGCAGAGAAAGATGGGGTATTTACAACATATGAAGTCCGAGCTGTTTTAGATGCTTCTGGTACATGGGGGAACCCGAATCCTGCCAATTCAAGTGGTGTATGGTTAGAGGAAGAAAAATCTCTGCAACAATATATTTTTTATGGAATTCCTGAAATTTTAGGAAGCGCGCGAACCCGTTATAAAAATAAAAGAATAGCTGTAGTGGGAGGCGGTCATTCAGCCATCAATACATTGTTGGAACTAGCTGAACTAAAAGAAATGTATCCAAAAACAGATATAGTTTGGATCATGAGACGTCAAAAGGTTGAAGAAGCTTACGGTGGAGAAGAAAAAGATGCCTTGGCCGCTCGCGGTGCTTTAGGAAGTCGTGTTCATGAAGTGGTTGATAGTGGGAAAGTAAAGGTTATGACACCTTTTCAAATACAGCGTGTATCAAAGGTGAACAATGTGATGAATATACATGGCAATATGAATGGAAAAGAACAGATGATTGCAAATGTGGATGAAATCATTGTCAATACAGGAAGCCGCCCGAATTTGGATATGCTTCGCGAACTGCGCACTTCAATTGATACGACAACAGAAAGTGTAGAGGCTTTGGCGCCATTGATTGATCCCAATGTCCATAGTTGCGGAACAGTTCGTGCACATGGAGAAAAAGAACTGCGGCAACCGGAAAAAGACTTGTATATCTTGGGTTCTAAAAGTTACGGACGCGCACCTACATTCTTGATGGCAACAGGTTATGAACAAGTGAGATCTGTTGTTGCGCATTTGACGAGAGATTACGAAGCAGCAAGTAAAGTCGAATTGGATTTGCCTGAGACAGGAGTTTGCAGTACAAACCTTAACACGGGAAGCTCTTGCTGTTAAGATACACATTTTGTAAGGGAGCTGGAATGTCCGGCTCCTTTTGGTATACCAATATGGAATAGGAGGAACGAATCTGTGACAATCAATCATGCAGGGGTGCTAGGAAAAAAATACTTCCTTTCTTATATGAAGCTTGTTATGCAAGCTCGTCAATATTCAGCAGAACAGGCTAGGCAATATGTATTCCAAAACCTGTTTGGCATGAACTGTGAAAGTCTAGGGCCAATCTCATACCAAAGCTTTTTGGAGGCGTATAAAGAACTGAAACAGTGAGCATAGGAGGATGGTGATGAATGCCACATATAAGGAAATTAGGCAATCTAGGAATATTGTCCTTGTTGCAGTGATTACAGCACTTAGTTTACTTGGAGATTCAATGTTGTATATTACTTTGCCGATTTATTGGAAAGAAGTTGGTCTGGATTCTTTATGGCAGGTTGGGATACTACTTTCTATAAATCGACTTATAAGATTACCTTTTAATCCGTTAGCAGGATGGCTTTATCAAAAAATTTCGTTGCAAACGGGGTTGCTTATCGCTGTTATACTTGGAACTATAACCACATTGGGGTACGGTGTAGCGAAAGAGTTTATCACTTGGATAATTCTGCGTGGATTATGGGGTATAGCTTGGTCATTTTTTCGAATTGGTGGTCTTACAACAGTTGTATATTACGCTAATGAGAATAGTCGTGGCAGATCCATGGGCTTATATAACGGTGTGTATAGGTTAGGTAGCCTATTTGGAATGCTGATTGGCGGAATATTGGTACCTATAATTGGAATACAGTATGTTTCCATTTTATTTGGCTGTCTAACCTTCTTGGGATTGCCTATTCTAATGCTAACACTTAAAGAGATGGGAGAAAGTGAAACAACTAGCAGTAATAATGAGCCGGGGAAAGTAAATATATCTACACCTGTAAAACATAGTATATATAAATTCAGTGTAGTTCTCAGCGGTTTTTTGATTACGATGTTAATTCAAGGTGTATTTATTGCAACGCTCAGCTTAGTCATTGAGCATTACTACGGCAAGGAAGTGAGCTTATTTGGTACCGTTATGAGTGTTACGTTTTTGTCTGGTCTTATGCAGTCTGCTCGATGGGGATGGGAACCATTCTTAGGAAGTCGGTTTGGCTATTGGTCAGATGGATCCAGAGGAAGATTGCCGTTATATGTGATAGCTCTTTTATTTGTAGGATTAATCTTTGGTATAGTTGCAAGCGATGTATGGTTACCTGTTTGGATTATAACTGCATTGGCTATCATGATGGGAGCAACCGCACTTACGACTTTAACGGATGCGTTGGCTTCAGATGTGGCTACAACAACAAATGTAGTATCCTTTTTGACGATATATTCGATTGTATTGGACGTTGGAGCAGCGTTAGGACCAGCAATCAGTTATGTTCTAATAACTATGAATAATGGAATTATGTACTTATATTGGGGTGGATCAGGCATATTTTTGTTATTAGGTATATTTTGGTACGTAATGTATCTAAATGTAAAAAATTTCAATTGAGACTGTATAAATTAAAAATATACAGGACATACTAATAAGTCACGGGTATATCCTGGCTCGCTGTACCAGTATATCAAGCGAAGATATACTCCTAGAAGGACTGGAAAGGCTACACCAAACTGGACAAATTTATTAAGGTCTACTTATTCTTATCTCCTTAAACACTGTTTGAATAAAGACTTGAGATGATTTACATATTCATCCACAAATCCGCATAAATTAATGGAAAGCCCTTATACATAACAAGAACGAGTCCCTTTCGCCCTCTAAAAAACTGCGGTGATGCATGCAAAATTAGTCACACGTGTTCAAGGTGTTTATGCAAGACTACGAAGGAAATCGCCGGTGAATTGTTTATCAGCGAGAAAACAGTCTTGGCCACATCAGCAATGAGATGTGTAACCTTTGCGAACTGAAATTGAAGACACATACGAAAGGTCTCTGGGTTGTCAGAGGTCTTTTTCTTTATCTATTTATTATATATATTCTGTCTAACCAAGTGTAACCTATTCACATAACAAATCTTTACATGTTGGTTATGAATTCTGTTCAACTCAATGTAACCTATCCAATTGGCATATAAAACCACCTTTCTATTTTTTAGAAATATAACCACTTTATTTTTTTATAGGGAGGTTTTGGCGTATGCCAATCAACCTAGGCATTCGTTATGCAACTACTTTTATTTTTCTACCGAACCTGTACAGGCTAGGGAGTATACTTATTAATCGTTGAACACTCTACTGATTAGGTTAACTTAATGTGGATGAGTGTAGTCAACAACACAGCAAGATATTGATAAAAAGGAGATTGCTGTGAGTATGTTGAATATATGGTTAAAATAATTTTTAGGGGGATAAGATTGGGGAAGAAACCTATTCTGACATTACCGGCAGTATTGACTGGGATTACTACAGGATTATCAACTTTTATTGCAAACTACGCTATCCCTGATTCCGATTCCAAATCTACTACCATTTCATTACTTGCTGCAGTGGTTGCTTTTATATCTGGAACTATCTTTAAAAAAATTACTAAAGAAAAGCAACATTAATGTTCTTTCTTAGTGCAAAGGCTACTTAAAACGATAAAACTTATTGTTCTTGTTATTTTGGGTCTAAGTTTGTTGTATTTATTATCATCTGTTATAGCTATAACACAAATACTCTTACCAACATTACAAATTTCAACTTTTTACATATTTCCTTGAATTTTTCTATATTGGTTCGCACGCCTAGTAAAAGCATTTGAGTTTAAGTAAAGCTGTTAATGAGTTGTATGTTAACTGATAAGAGGGAGGAGAATATACAGTGAATGATGTGGATATACTGCCTCAATATTTAAAAAATAAATCTTTATCCGATAAAGAGATAATACTTAGCTTCTTTGACGCCTTAGAAGCCATTAAAATTTTAGCCGATAATGAACGGGCCATCTTGGGTGGAAAGGTATAATTAAATACTCTGACGGAAAGTATGGACACCCATCTGTTGTTATAGATAGTGAGGTACTAAAAGGAGAACAGGAATCTTGGCGAGCTTATGCTCAGTCAACAGCTCATTTCTGTAAAGAGACGATCGAGGAAGAAAAATATAGATGGGAACAATCTACCATAGAACCTGTTCCTAATTGCGAATTATATTTTTGTATTACTGCAGCAAACGAAAATGATGATGAGTAACTTCTTGTAATCCCGTTTATATGAACATGGATGCCCTCCAGCCAAGAGACCTGGAGGGTTTTTATAAATTGATTAAGTACGTTAAACTCCAATAATGATATCCTATAGTAACTAGAACTGTATAGAACATACAAAAGAAAATCCATACCTCATTTATAAATATACATGCTACGATTAAATATCTGATAATTCTAAAAAGGGGAAGAGTTATGCCATGATAATACTTATTATTATTTTAATGTGTTTAAGCATTTTTACATTTTATATTGGATATCTGCTTTTAATTAAAAATCATTGGAAACTCGGAAAAATATCCTTTGCTTCTGCGAGTACAGTAAGAAACAAAAAAGGATATTGTACATATATGGGGTATGTATCATTTACAATGTCAGCAATCTATGCAATATTAGCTGTCCTAATGATTCTAATTCCCTCTATTCAAGATTCTTCTATTCCTTTAATATTTGTTGGTGCAGCAATGATTATAGGGGTATCAAGTGAAAGTTTTGCTAAGGGAAAATATGCATAGTAACTTCCAATAATATGATCTTATGTTAACTTGACATGTATAGGATATACAAGCAGACTTCTTCAGCTTTCTGTCCGTTCTGCATGGTACAATGAAGAAAAAAGGAGAGTTAAAAATGGAAACTATTAAACAAAGAAACAGAAGAGAACAGTTTGATACAGAAACCATTCAAGCATTAGTAGATGCAGGGTCTAATCTTTCTAAAATGCATTACGTAGAACATTGCTTTTTCTTAGATGACGAAGAGACAGCTCATAAAGTCGCAAGTTCACTACATAAGCAAGGTTATGAAATTTATGAGCCCCAAGAAGCCGTTGATGATGATGGAACTCCATTTTTAGTCATGATTGTAGGAAAGCAACATATGATTACTCCCGAAATCGTATTTGAGGAAACACGTAAAATGACAGAACTTGCAATTAAGTACACTGGCTTTGCGGAAAGTTACGATGGTTGGGAAACGAAAGTCATGGAATAACTATAGCTTCTAATAACGGTGTTTATGTAAATGAACAGTCTCGAACAGGATTTTTTTTATGACTCGTGAAACAAAAATACAACTGGCTTTTGAAAACAGTCTGGGTGTACAAAATCTACATTTTACTGTCTTAATTATCAAAACTAAGCTAGATAGCTTGATTAAGCTTTACTTATTGATTTCTATTTATGTGCTCTTAACTTTTCTGTCCAACTAAGTGTAGCCTGTCCAGTATCTCTACCTTTTTGCCAATATACTTAGTGGGGACTAAATACAGGTTGGCTTTGTAGGATATCATACTTGATGCATTGACAAGCACCGTATGGCGCTTCAGTCGATAAGAGTACCGACAGATTACAGATACATTAAGAAAGAATAGGAAAAAATAGGGGGAGCTGATTGTAAATGCTTAACAATGATAAAATACAGTCTCTATTAGACAGTTTTTTTGGGACTGTAATTGACAAGCTTGATTTTGATCTTGTAAATAATAAGATTTCTCTTAGGCTGGATATGAATGGAAGGAAAACAACTTATCGCGAAATCGAGTTCACAGATGTTTGGGCTCACTACTATATAAAAGATCCCGCTTCACTTGAAGTCGATTTTTCAGAAACTGGTTATTTACAACTTGCAGCAATTGAATACTATCCAAAAGGAATAGGTTCAATAAAATGTCATTCTAAAATTGATGAATGGTTTAATCAAGTTTCTTCAAATGCCAATTTTGCTTTAGATATATGGGAAAGTTTATTACTGATTGAAGCAAGAAGTATTAAGATTAATCAGGAATTTTTTGTTTTAGAAAATATCAACTAAAAGCCTATTTTAATTCGTAGATTAAAAAAATCGATATCATTCCGATCGTGGAAGCCAATACGCTTCAAACGATTACCAAGCTCTTCTGCAAACCCATAATATGCAAGTGAGCATGAGTCGAAAGGGAAACTGTTACGACAATGCGGTAATCGAATCATTCTACAGCCTGTCGAAAAAAGAATGGCTATATCCAAGAAAATTAAAAACAAGAATAGAAGGAAAGCAAGTTATTTTCGAGTACATTGAATGTCTCTACAATCGAAAATCAAGCCGTGCCTCATCGGGATATGTATCGCCTTGTGAATTTGAGGCGCAATATTACGCTAAACAGAGACAAGTAGCTGCATAAACTCAGCTATTTCTCTCTGTTTAACGTGTCCATTCTATTGACATAGGTCCAAAACTGTTACTTACGAAACGTGAGAGGGGAGTATTCGAGCAGCTTATGCAAGACAATGAAAGACATCGCTGGCAAATTTGTTGTTCATCAACGAAAAAACAGCTTTGACCACATCAGCAATCAGATATGTACCCTTTGCGAACTGAATACAAAGATACATATGAAGGGCCTCTGGAGTCAAAGGCCTTTTTTCTTTACCCACATATGAATTCTGTCTAACTAAGTGTAGCCTATCTGCTTTGAAAGATAATGAAAAAGGCACTCCTCCTTAAAATAAGCAGGAGGAGTGTTCAGAAAGAAGATCATTTTCGCTTTTTTTTATCTTTTTGATAGAAAAGCCAGTAAAAAAAGTACCAGCCCGCTGTAACTATAATACCTATTAAGGCTATTCCAAATTCTTTAGCTATAATACAGAAAATAATAAGCCCAATCATGGCAACTATTACAATAATCATAAAATATTTTACGATAAATTCCAATAGAGAGTACGCTAATGCAAAAATACCAGCAACAAATTGCAGGGCAGGAAGGACCTTTGCTTCAAAGAAGCTGTTGTTCTTAGATTTATTCATGAGGTACCTCTATAGAGTCTGAAATATGTAATAGGCTTCTTAGCTGTCTTTCGAATAGTTTTTTTGACAAATAGGAGACAAAAAACGATTTATTATCATCAGATTGATATAACAACCATTGATGCTCGTTAGATTCCAAAATCATAATCCCCTGGTCGGCTTTAAGTATCTGTGAAGAAGTTGTCTCAATCTTCATAATGCTATAAACATATTTAATATGTTGCAAGTCATTTAGAAATAAGGTTAGATTTTCGGAAGAGAAGCCATATTGAATCAATTTTTCAGTGCTTTTTTGTATAGGTTGTTGAATAAAGTCAGAGATGTTTTCTACAACTTCAGCGGGCAAACAAGCCAAAATATCAGGGGATTTGTTCCCATCATGTATTTGTAAATCTAATAACAAAGCACTCTCTTTATATAGTACCTCATCTATCATAACTTCTTTTATCATATGTGTAATACCATCCTGACTTTGATAAGAAACAAGGGTATTGTTTACTTTGTGAATATGTCCTGTATACATAGTTTCTTCTTTAATATCTAATTTTTGATAGTGCAAAGAAAAATCTGGATTTAACATATTATTCAATAATAAATCTAGGCTTTCTATAATCTGTAAACTTGTTTCATTGACTGTAACCAACTCTTTAGAAATTAATGAATGGGATGCCGTAATGAATATTTTTTCAAGTTCTGATGGAGTTACTTCCTCAAAAGCAATTTGTAATAGTTCTTTTGCCTGCAGTTCTTCATTTTTTAGGTGCAGTAGCAGTGCCGTTTCTTCTAAAGAAATTTTAAATTGATGTATTGTCATAGTTTTAGTGAATTAAGTGTAAAGTTGCTCTTAATTCTGCAGTCCTCCTTCCGGTAAATTCATATAAGACTAGTGATTTTATTTGCGAAATCCTTAAATCTTTTTCTTGGCAATACATTATCAAATATCATATTGCTTGCTGTACCAGTTGCCGCGGATCCGACGATCGCTCCAGCAATTCCGCCAACAGCTGTACCGATTGGGGGAAGAAAGCACGGTAATGAACCAATCATGGCTCCCAATTCAGCCCCGCCTGCTGCTCCGCCGTAAGAAGACGCGAGATTACTAATAACTTTACCTGTTGAATAAAAGGAATCTGTAGCAATGTTCAAGCCAGCTTTCAAACCATCGTATTGCTCCATATCCGATTTAATAGCCGCAGTTAAGGAACTGACCTCTGAAAGTCCTCCTATTGCTACTCCTGCTAGACCAAACGGCTTCAATGTATTGCGAATGTGCTTTGTAATATTATCTGCTCGTATGCTATTTCCTGGCAAAGATTTATCGAGATTAGCAAGACCTGCAAACATTTTCTCAGGTGTATTATGTGTTTTAATGTGTTTCAAAAATTTTTCCCAGGTACTGGCGAACTTACCTTCCTTAATCCATACTTTGGGTATAATATCAACTAAGTCTGAACGTTTGGTATTCGGCGCAATCGTAAGCGCGCTAGTAATAAGAGCCAGTTTTCCAGTGGTGGTCAATGTCGTCATTGCGGCTGTTTTAAGATTTTCTCCTAATGATTTTCCTAAGGCGTCTACATTTTGATTGTCTGTGTTGGAAAATCTTTTGCTAATCTCTTTTAAACTCACTTCTACGTCATGAAGCACGCGCCCATACTGATCAATGACCCGATTGGATTGCTGGAAATTTTGAAAAACCTCTCCCTCGTGATGCCACCCCATTGTGACTCCAGGTTATATATACTTTTTCTTAAGTTTGAGGCCAGCGTTTGGGCTTGCTGCTGGGCCTGGTGAAACTGCTGAGCGACCTCCATGACCTGCTCAGTTTTTATCTGAATCTTCACATGTGTTCCCCCTTAACACTTACAACAAATTGTATATGTATCTTTATATAACATAAGATTTACTACAATTACATAGTAAGCGCATTTCAGGATGGAATTCAATAAGAATTTGGATTTTTTGGAAGTAGCAGCGAAATCCTATTTTAATGTAGTAATTGATACCATTGAGACGGACGGAAAGCCTGCTGCGTTTTCATCTTCTCAAAGGTTGAAACGCCTTTCATTGATAGTACAGTAATAACTCTACTTTGGCGGGTTTCATTGAACTTTAAATGAGATGAAAATATTATTTTATTGAACAGATTTATGGAAAAAGGTACATATGTAATTAATAAAGATATGAGTCAAGTGTAGACATTTTGTTATTTGGCAGTATGGATGCTCTGTATAGAGCAAACCGATGATCTATTAAGGGCTGGTGATATGTTTGAATGGAGAATACTATATAAAGAAACAAAGACACACCTTGGTACTTATCAATCATGACAAATATAATGAGCTTACAGGAGAGTATGAAGTGTTCCCAAAAACAATTCATACGATTATCAAGTCACTTCATGAAAAGTATCCGTTATATATCTACTATATGGAGCGCTATGGGGCTAAAAAAGACGCAGACATTCATGTTACCATTAACAGCTTCTTGAAGCGTAGAATAGTTATTATTGAGCCTCTATGTTTAGCTGATTTTAATGAAGAATATATAGGAGAACGTTATATATTCAGTTCAGAAAATATAAATAATCTTTTAGAAAATCTGAGGGCTAACAAATTCAATGATTTACATGAGGTAACAGAGGTATTAAAAGATAATTGCGATATTGTATGTAAAATATTCGATTCAGCTTATATCTAAATAACAGCGAACGAACCTAATATGATTAAACGTTTGAATGATCTTGTATAGAAGTAAGTAATTTTAATCGAGAATGAGTTAGATATATGCTTTGGAGGGTGCTGTGTTCTTTAGTATTTGAATTGCAATTCCTGTAAAACATGTAAGGAAAACACCTGTAAAGGGGTTAGAAGGAATACAAAAGGCAAGAAAAACTCTAATGCAATGAAGAGAAGATAGGGGATATAAATGTGTTAGTATTCTTACTTCATCTTTTGATAAGTTTCATGGTGTTAGGAATAACGTTGATTCCCGCACAAATAGTAGAAAGTAAGGATAACATCCTGAAAAATATTGTTGGGATATCTGGACTATTAGGGATTATCTTAGTAGGTACAGGTATTTTCATTGGAGGAGAGTCTCTACATACATATCTTTATATAACATTTATATTACAATTGGTTATTCTAGGTCTTCTCTTTTTACTCTACCGTCTGTTTAAACAGGTGGGGTATTCAAAATTTATAAATATCTGTTCAATTTGCTTAGTCATAATTAGTCATTTAGCTTATATTTACTACATCATCGCGAGTTTTATATATTAATACGCGCACCTTTATGGTATGCGTGATAAGTGATCCTAAGTCATGAGATATCGGTTATTTGGTTCTGGTGCAAAAATAAAACAGCAATATCCTATTCACTACGCGATTCAGCATCTAACTGAGCCCGATGGAATACAAGAGGACGCACCTTACTAAAACGGTCTAGTTTGGTGCTGAAATTCCACCTTTGATGTTTTTAAGGAGGTAACGTATGAGAAGAGTAAGCTTTAATAGAATAAAGTGTCTAGATGCATATGCAAATCAGATTAAAAGAATGTATACGGGAAATCAAAATGAATTAATCCTAGTATGCCAAAAAGCAGAAGGTAAGCCTTATATTATTCAGTGGAACGGTAGTGACAATTATAGAAAACATACGCAGTTATCGCATGTTATCGATTTACAGAAACTCTTATTTGTTCAAAACATACAAAACAATTGGTTGTTAATCAATCATGAAGATAGTGATAATGCCTATATCCTAAATGAAGAAGGAAAGGTAATGCATCAGTTTTATGTTGGAGATGGTATTCAAAACTGTCAGGTTGATGATGAGAACAATATATGGATTAGTTATTTTGACGAGGGGATATTTAGTGAAACGGAAATTTGTTGGGATGGAATTATAGCATTCGATTGTTATGGACAAATCGTTTTTAAGGAATACGGTAAGTTTGTTGATGAACTAGGAATTCCGTCCATCGATGATTGTTATGCCATGAATGTCAATGGTAATGAGGTATGGTTATATTATCATTCTGAGTATCCCTTAGTTTGTATAAAGAATAAAAAACTCTATCAATGGTGGCCAGAAGTAACGATAGGAACATATCATGATTCTAATGGATTTGCTGTTGGAAAAGACAAAGTTTTATTTGCTACTAATCGTGGAAAGCTAGTGCTATATTCTTGTATTACCAATAAGACTGAAACTGTGATTCCATACAATGAATTAAATGAAGAGATTACATTTATATCTTATGTAGGACAAGGATCTGCGTTGTATTTACAAACAACAGAAGGTGTATATATAATTGACCTGCAATAACAAAATGACGTTTAATTAGTTTTCCTACAATCATTATAGAGTTGGGATGATAAGGTAGGAGTAATCATAGAAAATAGCTTTGTTACAACCTTCTTCTATAAGGAATTCATTTTTATGATGCAACAAAAACTTAATGCTGTAGAAGCAGAAACATCTGGAAATGCTACCCTAAGCTGGACAATTTTATTAAGGTTTACTTATGCTCATCTCTTCAGGCGCTTTTTAAATAAAAACCTGAGATAATTAACATACCCGTCCACCAACCCGCATAAACTAATGGAAAGCTCTTATACATAATAGGAACAAATAGCCCTTCACCCTTCAAAAAAACTGCGGTGATACATGCAAATTAGTCACACGTGTTCACGCAACTTATGCAAGACAATGAAAGACATCGCTGGCAAATTTGTTCATCAGCGAGAAAACAGCTTGGACCACATTAACAATGAGATGTGTACCCTTTGCGAACTGAATCTGAAGATACATACGAAAGGTCTCGGGGTTGCCAGAGGCTTTTTCTTTATCTCTTTATCAATTAAATTTATATGAATTCTATCCAATTCGATATGATCTATCCAGTGAAAGAGGTAGCAAATGCATTAAGAATTGATTTAGGGTAGCTGAATTACCACTCTTTTGGCTCAAATGGTGTTGAAAGCAAGTATTAATGTACAGTTTTACAGACGGATAGTTTATTTTAAAGGACAAATATTTATTTAATTCTTATATTTTTTAGGCTAGAATTGAGATCATATTATGCTTTATTGAGGGGGAATATGATGCGTAATTATACAAAGGGTTATGTATGTAGATGTTGCGGGAAGTATCATGATGAACTTCCAATGAGTTATGGAAGTCCGGTTCCTGATTATGTTTATGAAATACCGATGGAAGAAGTGCAAAGTCGTGTTGAAATGAATGAAGATCTATGTGTAATTGATGAGAAATTATTTTTCATTCGTGGATGTATTGAAATTCCAGTATTAGATGGAGAAGAAACATTTATTTGGGATGTTTGGGTTTCGTTAAGTGAAGAGAACTTCGGTATAACAATTGATTCTTGGGAAGAGGAAGGAAGAGAACACCAATTAGAACCGATGTTTGGCTGGTTATCAACTTCAATTCCTTGTTATCCTGAAACAATCAATTTAAAAACGATGGTTCATACTCGTGAAGTTGGGGTACGTCCTTATATCGAATTAGAACCCACTCAGCACCCATTAGCAGTTGAACAAAGAGAAGGTATAGGATTAGAGCGCATAAAGCAAATTGCACAAGAGTTATGTAATCAAGAGGAGCAATAATAATCTTGCTTTTTAAAGTAGTAGGTGTTTCATGTAGTAAAACTGATAAGAAGATTAATTTATTCCGCCTCTTTCATTTGATTATAAAATTGAAGATGGTACATAGTCTTAATCAATAGTAAACGTCAAGTAAATTCCAAATATACAATAAAAGTTGATTTTGGGTTTACTTGATGTTTATATAGAGAATTTAAGAGAAAGTCATTCTTTTTTTCATTTTCTTTCTGTAAAGGTACTTCATTATCTTAAGTTAATAAACCTTTCCGTTTCTTCCATTCAGACTGCAGTATTGCATATTGATATTCATCAACCCATTGTCCTTTTGACATATAATTTTGTAATAAATGTCCTTCCTGTCTCATGTTTACACGCTCTAGGACAGCAATGGACTTTTGATTTCGAACATCAGAGAAAGCAGTTACTTTGTGTTTTCCCAATGAATGAAATATATAGTGTAATAAACCCGAGACTGCTTCGCTTGCATATCCATTGCCCTGGTATTCTGGGGAAAGAGTAAATCCAATTTCTACAATGCGAGGTTCATTTAAAGGTGTATGAAGCGCGCAGTCTCCAATAAGCTGGTCATTTTTAGCTAGAGCAATCGCGAATTGAAACCAAGTACCTGGTTGATTGGGCATATTTTTTATTTGATCATTAACAAACGATTCTGCTTCAGAATATTGATAATTCTCCCATGATTGAAATAGAGAAACTGCTGGATTGGAGCGGTATGAGTGAAAGTATTTGATATCATTTACACTAAATCTTCTTAAAACGAGACGATCTGTTTTTATAAAAACCGAATTATCGTATATTTCCATGAATATCCTCTCTATTCTTTACACCTTTTGTGAGGCGTGTTTTGTTGCTTTCCTGGTCTTTTTTATTAGTTCTCTTGAACAGCATCATTGAACCTTATTTAAAACAGTGCAACTTTATTATGAAACAATTGCATCCCTAATACAACAAATACACTGAGCTCCGAGATGGTCGCCGCATTGAAAAAACAGTGAATGGCATCACAACCCGTTATCATTATGGCGGCGACAGCATTAACATATTGTATGAAACAAACACAAGTGGTGCCATACTGCAGCAGTACGTGTACAATGCTAGCGGCGTACGTCTCACGATGAAAACACAAGGGCAAACATTCTACTAGCACTACAATCCACACGGTGATGTCATTGTGATGACAGACAGCATAGGCAAAGTCGTGGCGTAATATACGTACGATGCAGGGGGCAATGTGCTGACAAGTCATGCAGAAGGCTTAGCAGCAGATAATCCGTTTGGGTATGATAAGGATAGTGATGAAGTTATATGTTCTCTAGGTTTACAAAAATCAAATTACTCAAATTGTTACTATGTGAATGTGGGGATTGTAATAAAAGAAATTAACCCTAATCTGGAATTACCAAGAGATGTTGATGGTGATATTAGATGTAGGTTCTACTTTGAAGTTGATGGGAATCAAATTGACTGCTTACCAATAGACAAATTAAGCGAAAGAAATGTTATTGCCTCTTTAGAGAAAAATATTTTGGAACTAGTTGACCCATCATTAGAACCTGAAGGAATTAAAAAACTATTAAACGATAAGCCAGTCCTTTTATATCAGACTAAAATGGTAGTTAAAAAGCACTTAGGTATAGAAGGATAAAAAGGTAGCCATAGGGAAACTCCTCTATGGCTATTCTTGTACCCAGTGTTTAGTAAATCTAATATTGGATTATCAATACTAAACTAGACAGTTTTATTAAGGTGCGCCCTATTGTATTCCATCGGGCTCATATAGTCTGATGTTCTATAAGTTTTGATATGATTAAACTAACGAACGTAATCTCGCAACTCTCTCTAAGTCTGCATTCTTTTGTGCACCTGCGCTGTAATCTGTGATTTTTTTGTTAAAGATGGTATAAACACAAAGAAATTCAGCCGGAATGTCTTGAGTAGGAATCGGACTTGGAAACCTTTGAACAAATATGCGTTTTATTCTTAATATGGGTATAATGCTAGGCTCGCGAACCACGAGAGAGCGGAGATGGGAATTTAGGTGTCCCGCAAGAGCGTCTCGTGGAGCACGAGAGGAAGGGAATTTGAGTTTAGGTGTCCCACAAGAGAGATGGAGTTTGAGTTTAGGTGTTCCGCAAGAAAAATTGCGCTGACTCATGTGAAATTAGTCACACGTGTTCAAGCAGCTTATGCAAGACAATGAAAGACATCGCTGGCAAATTTGTTCATCAGCGAGAAGACAGCCCGGTCCACATTAGCAACGAGATGTATATTTTTTGTAAACTAAATCTGAAGATACATACGAAAGGCCTCTGGGTGTCAGAAACCTTTTTTTATATAAGATTTTCTTTTTGACTCCCTATATTTTGTTGTAAAATTAAGGTATTACTAATAGAAGGAAGTAGTTTAGACTTAGAATAATAGGGAGAGGCATATTATGCTGCACAAAGAAAGAGCGTGAAGATACAAGTCACACCTGAGAAATTGGAAGAAGTGGCAAATAGCTTTTCGAAAGCTAAAGTGCAAAGTATACAATTACAAACAATACTGCAACAGTCTATTGGGCATTTGTGCAGTGTATGGAAGGGGTCGAAAAAAGAAACGTTCCAGAAGCAGTTTGGGCAATCTGTTCGTATGATGGATAAGTATATACAAGCTCTGCATCAAACGGAAAGAGAACTTAAGAGTATTGCGACAAAGTTTCGTCAAGCAGATGCAAGGACTGGTTCTAACAAGATATTAGAAAAAGATTCTATGCCGCAAGACGTATGGGATGGAATATATAAAGGTACTGGAAAAGCTATAGAGGAGACTGTTGATGGTGTAAAGGAATTACTTTCTGATCCAGGTGAAGTAGTAGAAAATCTTGTACAAGCTGTTTCACATCCAGTTGATACATGGAATTCTATGAAAGACGTCTTAGTGAGGTCATGGGACGAGGAAGTAGTAAATGGTGATGTGGAGAGTCGCTCAGAATGGTTTTCCTATGGAGTAGTACAAATAGGAATAGGATTTCTAGGGGCTAAGGGCGTAGATAAAGTTATGAAAATGACTGAAAGTATAAATCTAATGAGCACTACTGCTAATTCATTACAGAGTACGAATAAATTAAAGACAGTAGGTATAGATATTACTTCTCCAACAGGTATGTGGGGGAAATCATTAAGCGAAGATGTATTTCAAAACAGTGTAAAGATGACTCTTGAAGATGGTAGAACCATTAACGTAAGGAATGGCCATTTAGCTGAAGGAGAGCATCCTACCACAAAAGTTCCCTTTGATGAAAAAGGATTTCCAATTTTTGAGTCATATGCAGAACAGTATTTGAATGTAGAGGATTATACTAAGGGAAGGGATGTTCATTTTAGAAGGGCTAGTAAAGCACTGTATGAAGAAATTCAGCAAAATCCTGAAATAGCAAGTCTTTTTACACCAGATGAAATAGAAGATTTTAAATATGGGGATGTTCCAGAGAGGTTTACATGGCATCACCATCAGGATTTCGGAAGAATGCAATTAGTTGATTATGAAACACATAGAAAAACAGGTCATACAGGAGGTTATCATATCTGGGGATCTGCAAAATAATTGTATCATAGGAGTGAATAAGAAATGGATATTAATTGGAGAAGAGTTCGTGAAAAAAAGATTACAGATGAGATGATTCAAAAGGTAGAAGGCTATTTTAATATTGACTTCCCTAGAGAGTTTGTAGAATGTATTAAAAAATATGATGGAGGAAGGCCAAATCCAAGAGTGTTTTGTATAGCAGAGCAAGGTAAAAATATTTTTCACAATTTGTTAACCTTTGATCTTGATGACAATCATTCAATTATACAGGTATATGAAGATATTTGTGACAGACTTCCACAACATGTCTATCCATTTGCACGGGACCCATTTGGGAATTTTATATGTTTTTTTTATAAGAGTATAGAAAATCAACCTAATATCGTATTTTGGGATCATGAAAAAGCAGCAGAGGATCCTCAGAACTCTATCTTTGTGGTTTCAGATTCTTTTTCAGCACTTTTGAACAGTTTGGAAGAGGATGAAGAGTAAGCTGATATTTAAATAAAGAAAGTAGACACGGCATATTAATTAGGGAGCTGTCAAGGCTTAAGGCTCGCAGTGAAAACGCAAGGCCAAGCGTTCTACTACCATTACAACCTACACGGTGATGTTATTGCAATGACATACAGCTTGCGGCATGGATGCATGGGGCAATGTGCTGAGCCATGCAGAAGACTTAGCAGCCAGATAATCCGTTTGGGTATACGGGATACATGCACGATAAAGAAATTGGCATGTATTACTTGATGGTACGTTATTATCATCCAAAGCAAGGTGTATTCATTTCGATGGACCCAGATCCAGGTGATCCGATTACGCAGAATGGGTATACGTATGTAAATAACAATCCGTTTATGGGTGTTGACCCAGATGGACACTTTTTCTGGCTAGCTGTGAATGCGGGATTTGCAGCATATGATGGATATAAGGCTTATAGGGCAGGGCAAGGAGCTTTGGGGGTACTAGCAGCTGGTGGTTCTGCATTTGTAGGAGGATCTAGGATTAAAGCCGCAAGGGCAACTGGTGCTCTTACAAAAGATATGTCGCCAAAAGATTAGGGGCAAAGCAACCTCATTTACAAGTTAGTTTTAATGCGAAAATAGGTATGAAAAACCTTAAGCGGCGTGCCGATATAGTTAAAAATAATGTGTTATATGAGGTTAACATAAATAGAGTTTCTTGAACTTTGGAAAGGCTACACTAAACTGGAAAAGTTTATGATTGTAAGGACTTAACTAAATTGTGTCGAGGAAACTATACTAACTCCAGAGGTATTTTTAATTAAACTATTAGTGAAAAAAGATACTCAATAATGGTATCAGTTTTCATTGTTAGCATTAATTCAAGTAACATGGAAAATCCTATAATTGCCTTCGGGTTAGATGTGGTGTTTACAGTGTTAATCATGAGTTATGATTTTTTCCATAATTTGTTGTGCTTTCAATAATCCCGTTTATATGAACATGGATGCTCTCCAGCCAAGAGACCTGGAGGGTTTTTATAAATTGATTAAGTACGTTAAACTCCAATAATCATATCCTATAGTAACTAGAACTGTATAGAACATACAAAAGAAAATCCATACCTCATTTATAATTATACATGCTACGATTAAATATCTGATAATTCTAAAAAGGGGAAGAGTTATGCCGTGATAATACTTATTATTATTTTAATGTGTTTAAGCATTTTTACATTTTATATTGGATATCTGCTTTTAATTAAAAATAATTGGAAACTCGGAAAAATATCCTTTGCTTCTGCGAGTACAGTAAGAAACAAAAAAGGATATTGTACATATATGGGGTATGTATCATTTACAATGTCAGCAATCTATGCAATATTAGCTGTCCTAATGATTCTAATTCCCTCTATTCAAGATTCTTCTATTCCTTTAATATTTGTTGGTGCAGCAATGATTATAGGGGTATCAAGTGAAAGTTTTGCTAAGAGAAAATATGCATAGTAACTTCCAATAATGAGTTCTATGTTGATTGATAAGAGGTAGAAGAACATACAGTGCATAATATGGATATACTTCCTCAATCTTAATATTAGTTAGCTTCCTTACTTAAATACTTCGATTAGCCAAAGGATTGGTATGAATGAATAACTTAGAAGAGTTACAACAACTACTAATAGAAGGACAAAAATTATCAATGCAAGGTGCTTATCAGAGAAGAGCACCTGCAAAAAAAGCGATACCCTACCTTTTAAAAGCGCGAACGGGTTTAAAGGTATATGTAGAACATGAACCTAATCAAGCTTTAGCATGGCATTTATTATCACAAGTAGAGGAATATTTACTAAATTATAATGCTGCCATCTTCAGTCTACAAAAGGCTTTAGAATTAGGAGGAAGAAATCGCAAAGATTTAAAAAGACTAGCTATGTTAAAAGAGTATGGGGGACAATGGCAGGAATTGAATATGTCACCGGAAAAATTGGAATCATTAGGTGTATATTTACAGAATAAGATAGAATTCTTTGGCTGTGATCATACACTCACGTATACAAAAGAATGGCTAGATGAGAATGTGCCTAAGAGTAGAAAATCTAAGGTTGTAAGAGCGATACAGAATCAAGGGGGCTTTTGCGATTGTGAAGTCCTTATGAATGTGATGGATTAAGTTATAAATGACTCTTATGTTGCGATTTCTGGTTCTTTTATGTAAGATAGACTCATTTTATTTGATTTAGGACAGATTTCTCACTGAGGGAGATTTGTCCTTTTTTGGATTGTCAACACCAAACTGGACAGTTCGGTGCGCCCTCTTGTATTTCATCGGACTCATATAGTCTGATGTTTTATGAATTCTGATACGATTAAACCAACGAACGTAATCTCGTAACTCTCTCTAAGTCTGCATCCTTTTGTGCACCTGTGTTGTAATCAATGGATTTTTTAGTTAAAAATGGAATAAATGCAAAGGAATTCAGCAGGAATATTTGAAGTAGGAAGCTGACTTTGCAACCTTTGAACAAATATGCGTTTTATTCTTAATATGTGTATAACACTAGGTTCGCGGACCACAAGAGGGAGGAGATTGGAGTTTAGGTGTCCCGCAAGAGAGTGTAAATCTAAGATCAGGGGTATCACCACCCCGCCTAAACCACCCTAAACCCCCTATACATAACAAGAACGCCCCTCGTCCTCCTAAAAAACTGTCACGATTCATGCAAAATTAGTCACACGTGTTCAAGCGGCTTATGCAAAACAATGAAAGACATAGTTGGCAAATTTGTTCATCAGCGAGAAAACAGCTTGGACCACATTACAAATGAGATATGTACCCTTTGCGAACTGAATACTAAGATACATACGAGGGGCCTCTGTTGTTAGAGGTCTTTTTCTTTACTCATTTATAAATTCTGACCCACTCAATGTAGCCTATCCGCTGTTGAATAAGAAAACCTCATAGGGAACACTAAAATGAGGTGATTCCTATGAAGAGATACAGTCCTTTATTGTTAACAATTATGTTAATTGTTCCTCAACATATTAAAGCTGCAGATGAAGGATATATGGTGATTTCAAAGTTAGACAAGGAAAACATAACCTTGTATGCCAAAAAAACAGGAAGTATGTATAGAGATTTTAAAATTCATTTTAAAGGTGAGACTTATTTTAGGCCGTTCTGGATGAATGTAACTAACCCTACCTATGCCCCGCAAATTTTTTACGAGGATATCAATACAGATAAAAAGAAAGAATTAATTATCATCTTAAACAAAGGCTATGGTACAGGAGTATTAGATGAAGAAGTTTACGTTTATAGATATGCAAATGGATTGATTGACGAACTTGTTGATAATCCTTTAGCGATTATTTATAAAAATGTAAAAACAAAATTAACAACGGAAAAAGCGGAAGTGATTGTAGGTGATAAAGTATCTATTGTTGATACTAAGTCAATAGCCCCTTCATATCTATTTGAAGATGTAGGTTTTGGGAGTGTCATTGATTATGAAGTAATGAACAATCATCTTATGGCAAGAGTAAGCGGGCAAATAACACCTGCTATGTTTATTGGAGATATGATTATTGTTTATGAGCATCGCGATAAAATGTATCAAGCGAAAAAAATGGAATTCATACCACATCATGTAATGGATAAAAATCCTTTTTATAATCCATCAATCATTCCTAAAATCTTCAACTAACACATGGTTATGTTCATATTGATGTACTTACGACTTTAACGTTACGTAAAACCCGGTTGTCTCTGTAACAAGACAACCGGGTTTACTTGCGTTCAGATATAATATTGAATAAGTCATTACTTACATTGGTATGACTCAGTGCTTGTACTTGAATATGGTTATGTAAATCGAGCCCATCAATACTCCATTTTAAAGACCAGCCATCTGTTGGATCGGTATCATAGCCAATTAATTTTCTTTCTTGCCATGTTGCTGTTCCTGTTGGTATAAGCCAAAACAATACAGTTTCTGTGTGATCAGCTTCTACATGAATTGTAATGGTTTTAGTACCCTTTGGAACCACTACCCAATTCTCTTTTTCAGGAAGATTGGTGTAAGTTTTTTTGATTAAAGGAAGCGGTTCTTGAGGTATGTTGCTGACATGCAAAATACTTACAGTTCCGCATAGGACGAAAATTTTATGCAGATAAAACATGTGATCACCTCATAGGGTAGTATGTTCTAAAAGAACTTCTCATAATACTGCTTATGTGAACATGGATGCCCTCCAAATAAGAAATCTGGAGGGTTTTTTATAAATTAATAAGTACGAGGAGAAAGGGGCAAAGCATGAATTATTTATCAGGTGGATATTATCTAGTTAAACCGGCTTCTGTAAAAGACAGTACAGATCGAGGCAATAATTCTACACACCTTTCAGCTAGTGATTGTATATGCGATATGTATCCTGATATTTTTAAAGTATTGTGGAGTGGTCCTAAAAGGCAAGAAATAACTAGGGAAGAATTACATCTTACGTCCCAAGAGTTCTCAAAGTTTGAGTCTTGGCTGAATGAAGGCATATCGAATCAATCTATTTTAGCTCCGCCCATTTTGTTCTGTAATCTCGATATAGTAAAAACTTGAATTGGAGGTTTTTCTATGAAAATTGTCCCTTTTTTATTACTGTCTAGTTCGATTTTATTAGCTACAGGCGGCTGTACTTCAAATCAAAGTAGTAATGAAAGTAACTCAGTAAAATCAGAGGCTGCTTTACATGATATATACGAATACAATCATTCGGTTTTTTTATTCAGATTTGGGAATGTTGTAAAAACATTGTCCCAAGCAAATAGTCCAACAGATCTTATATATGCTAAAGGTTATATCGACTCATATTTAATGGATAACCCTAATTTTATTCCTGGTGTCATAAGTGAAAACAAATCAACCTACAATAAATTAGTAGTTACCAAAATCCAGGCGGATATGGATAATTTATTTGTAGATATTGGATTATACACAAAGTATCTGCAAAACCTAGTCCAAAAAGATGATATTGAGACCATAAAGAAATTAAAACCGGAATTAGACAAGATGTATATGCTAGAAAGGGAACTAAACGATGACAGATATTCTAAAGAGAAAGAAGTTAAGGAATATCAAGAAAAGCTGAAGGAACTACATTTTTTAATTAAAGATAGGTTGAAAAAATAGCATTGGCTTCTTAATGTCCCTAAATGTTTTTATTTTGCTTTTCCCGTAATTTTGGTGAAGAATTATGCTCGAGATTAGGTATAATACACATGTTTTTTAAACGTATTATTCGCTTTGAAACAGGACTTTTCTAGTTAATAGGTCTAATTTTGCAAGCCCATAAGACAGCCTATCAGTGGGCGAATGCCCCGTTGGAACATCCACTTGCATAGACAAAGGCTATTATACGGTGGACTGCAAAACAGATAGCAGCGGCATGAGCGAGGCTGAACTCGCTCGTCTGTTGGCAGGAAGCAATGACCATGGGATAAACCGCTTCTTTCAGCAAATCCGCCGACGATTGTCTACGTTGGAATGTCCGCTTGTGACCGCTCGCGGCGACGGAAAAAGCTATATTTACGCTAATTTCAATCCGAAATACGCCCAATATGCTCTGATCATTCTGCGGACGTACTACAACTTCTGTCTGCCGTTTAAAACAGGAAAGCATGATGAGCGGACACCTGCTCAACGACTGGGACTGACAGAAAAAACTTTCAGTTTGCACGATCTTCTTTATATACGATAAAGGAATGGATTTATATATACCGAATATAGTGGAAGTGATAAATATTTCCAATTAGGGGGAGTTGCTTTGAAGAAAGTCCTTGTCGCGTTTCTGCTTGCTTCTTCTCTTATCGTTGCTTGTAGTAAAGGGAACAATGACCTCCAAAATTTTGACAAAACAAAACTCGTTTCAGAAGTAAAAAAGGCAGAATTCCAACCCAAATTACCAACTCAAATGCCTTTTCAAGTTAAGAGTACAGATGTAAGTTCTTTAGGAACACAGAAAAATGTGATGACGATTATGTTTGTAGGTGAAGGTGGCGAGCAAATGGGGCTCCAAATTGTAAAGGGCAATGTGGAATACGCGGATGATTTGAAGCGCGAAACAATAAAAATCGGCTCCAAAGAAGGGTACTATGTAAAAAATGATGCGGGCGCACAAATGTTGAATTGGAAAGACAACGGTATTTCCTATGACTTAACCTATTTTTCTAAGCAGTCCAAAAAGGAAATCAGCAAGGAACAACTCATTGGAGTAGCAGAATCATTCAAATGAATGTAAAAGTCAAAAGGGATTGGTTATTTTGCCAATTCCTTTTGACTTTTATGTGCAATACGACTGCGATTTAGGGTGTAATTTGAAATGCAAAATACCATACTAATTCACTTTTTCTCCCTCAAAAGAGAACCCGTTAACAAAATTCCTACCCTTTTTAATTTTTCCTTAGAATGTGCTGCAAATGCGGTGGGAAATTCTTTTCAGTTTTTAAATGTGTGAATCTAATTATTTTAAAGGTACTGCTATCAATATAAAACACAAATTCATCAAGACCGACATCAATATGAGCCCCTACTACTGGACTTACACGCACAGTTAATAGAAATTGGAATGTTCGTCCTTCCCCTATTCGCTTTGCTTCTCTTACAGTAATTTCATATGGGTAGACTACAGGATCAACCGTTAGTATAGTTTTATAAAATTCGTTCATTTTCTGTTGAATGGTAGGGTGAAGAAGACTGATAAAAATATCTTGGTACAGTTCCTCTTTTGAGCCCCCTACTGGAAAAGTTGTATTTGCAGCACAAGTATTAGAATAGAGAATAAAATTACATGAAATTGCTAGTGTAATGAACGCTTTTTTCACTGTATTCACCCTAATCATTTTTGTACTTTATTATCTGCGCAATTATGAGCTTCTATTAATTAAACTGTCAATCTGGATCGTCAACACTAATGAGTTGAGCCCCCTTTGTAAACAAAATCTTAGAATACATACGGAAGGCCTCGGGTGTCAGAGGTCTTTTTCATTCTGCATTTATGAATTTTGTCCAATTAAATGTTAGCCTATCCAGACACCAAAACGAAAATTTTGGGGTAGTTTACTTTCATTAGATGAATAACTGGGGGTAGCGTCACATGCCCATCAAGCCAACGGTGAGAAACTCTAGCTACACCTTGATTTTTGTACTGTAACTAATGAGTTTTGGAAAAATAAACATGCCAAATAAACCTATGAAAATGTGATTTTTTCGCTAGGCAGCTTGTCTTTTATTCACCGTCGTTTCATAGACAACACCAAGAATATCGAAGACAGTCATTTTTTTGTAACGATGACATTTACGACCATGCTTTTTAAGCAATTGATAGAGGCGATGTGATATTAAGTAAAGAGAGTAGACACAGATATTTTACAATTATGCAGCATTTTTAGAGTACATACGTTCGTATTAAGATGGAGAACGATACCCCAAGGTCGAGTGAATACGTTGGTTATTGTAAAATATTTCTATATACTCAAAGAGCTGTTGTTTCGCTTCCTCACGTGTCGCAAACTTCGTCTGGTAGACGAGCTCTCGCTTGAGAATCCCGTGAAAGGACTCGATGCAGGCATTGTCGTAACAGTTGCCCTTGCGGCTCATACTGCCTTGCATCCCGTATTGAGCCAGGCGCTTTTGATATTCCAGCGAGGCATATTGGCTTCCTCTGTCGCTGTGATGGAGCACCGAACCCTTCGGTTTTTGTCGCATGTGGGCTTGTTCCAGCGCCTTCAGGACGAGCTCTTTTGTCATGCGGTCACTCATATGCCAGCCAACGATTTTGCGCGAGTATAAGTCCATGAGCGTCGCGAGGTAGAGCCACCCCTCATCTGTCGGGATGTAGGTGATGTCCGCTACCCACTTCTCATTGGGCTTAGTCGCGACGAACGACTGATCCAGCACATTTTCCTGCACAGGGTGGTTATGCTTACTGTTCGTCGTCGCTTTGTACTTTTTTACAGTGCGAGACTTCAGCCCTTCTGCTTTCATGATGCGCGCCACCGTGCGTTGCGAAATGCTGACGCCCTCTTGGTTCAGCTTCTTGGCCACTTTTGGGCTGCCGTAGAGCTGGTGTGAACGAAGGAACACTTCCTTCACCTGCACGGTCCATTCTTTGCGTTGCTTGTCACGCTGGCTTTCGTCTCTGTCGCGCCACTTGTAGTATCCACTTCGAGATACATGTAACACCTTGCACATCTTCTCCAATCGGTACTCGAAGCGGTGTTCATGAATGAACTGGTACCTTACCGATGGTCTCTCGCGAAGAAGTGCATCGCCTTTTTTAGGATGGCGTTCTCCTCCTCCAAATCCTTGATGCGCTTTCTCATCTCCCGCAGTTCATGTTCTTCGGAGGAAAACACCTGAAGGCTCTGAATCTCTGGTTCCTTGGTATATTTCTTTTTCCAGCCATGCAGGGTATCCACGCTGATCTTCAGTTCCCGGGCCACTTGGGCTACACTCTTCCCCTCCGAAACCAGGTACTGCACCGTTTGTTTCTTAAAGTCTTCATCATATCGTTTCATGTAGACACCTTATCCTCAATTTCTCTCTTATTATAATCTGTGTCTACACTCTAGTCTAACATCAATGCTACTAGCAATTGGATGGTGCGAGCTGTGACAGCTACCTTGCCGACCGAAGCGCGCTTCCCCAAAATTTCACAGGCTTGAGGGCCACAGGTACAAAAGGGATATGTGTTGACATATCCTTTTTGTACTATCCACGTGTTATTGTAAAGCAAGCACCTAATAGTGGAGCAATCCATTATAATGATCAGTATTGTAAGGCGCCGTATACTAGAGAATCTTATAGTATAAATCATATCCTTCAGCTTCGTTTTCGGGTGTATACTGTATCTTAAAATCTTCTTTATCTAGTGTATATCCCTTCTTGTTCGCCCATTCCATCATATCCTGAAAGGCACCGGCTATTTCTGTTATAGGTCCAGCATATTTCATAGAAATGTAGCGCTGAGTGGGAATGGTGACGCCTTCTAGACCAGCAGGGATGGATGCCAATCTTTCTACCTCAACACCCACCAGCTGTGTGAAAATGCCATGCCGAAGATGGAGACAAATATCTAGTATGTAAGGCGATGTACGATGGGAGATTTCTTCGCGTCTTTCCATTACTTCCCTCCAAGCCTTTGGCATCTCGGTACCAAGCCGCTTCCAATTCCCTTGTACTTTTTTCCCAACCACATATAAGGCTGGCAGGCTTTTGATTTCGATCATGTTCCTCAACCTTTCCGCATTTGCAGTATTCTTTTTTATCATACTATGATATCTTGACAATACCTGTCATATTTTAAAAAATGGAGGTGTGTTATGAGCAAGACGAATCGGCTGCTTGCTGTTATGGAACGAGTGCGTTTGAAACGCAGTTTTACCGTACAAGAACTTGCTGACGAGTTTCAAGTATCTTATCGAACCATGTTACGTTACTTAGAGGAACTGAGTACGCTTGGTGTACCGCTATATGCAATACCAGGCCGAAAAGGCGGCTTTCGGATGTTAGAAAAAAGCCATTCTACTTATCCTGCAGAAATAGTTCATCTTCCTCGGCGCACTTATATCGGCTATTGTTTCCAAGCACCTTATACAGCGAAAGCAGAAACAGAGCTTTTGGCTCCGAGACTGTGGATGCAATTGTTGTTAGAAGCGCCGCATCTTCCCGGCATTAAGCTGCCTCTTGTGAAAACCGCCTTGGCATTGTTTGAAAGGGATTCTTTCTTGTATTATGTGACCGTAGAAGCTACAAGTGCCACTGTGATTGCCAACAACATGACTGCACTATCTTTGCCAGCAGGATGTTATGTGAAAAAGAGCCATATGCTCGGTCTAGAGCTGGCAGAAGTTACGAAAACCTATGAGGAGATTTTTGCATGGGCACGTCAGCATAATAGGGAAGTACAATCCAAACAATTTTGTATGGAGATATATGGAGAGAACTTCAACCCAAAGGGACAAGCTGCTAATTTTGATATTTATGTTCCCGTAATGGAATCACAAAATGTGGATAGTGCTTCGTTTGTGGAGGCGCTACAGCAGTAGAAAAGCTTTGTGCGATGTGTCGTGCAAGGCTTTTTGTTGTGTGTGATTGACACTGTGGTTGTATTATGGATATTATAGAGTTGTTTAGTCTATAATTAGGAGGTAAACAAGTGAAGTATTCAAAAGCAACAAACTATGCTCTGCATACGATTGTGTATTTGGCGCTATTACCGAGCGGCAAAACAATCGGGGTAAAGCCGCTAGCAGAAGTGCAAAAGGTATCGCCAACCTATCTGTCCAAGGTACTGACTAATTTGGTTAAGGCGGGCTTCATTGAGTCGAGCACGGGAGTCAAGGGTGGATATACATTGGTGAAAGATGTTCGGGACATCACCTTTTTGGATGTGATACATGCGATTGAGGGAACGGCCTTTTCCTTTCACTGCAGTCTTGAGAATGCAGTGCATGATAAACACAATTGCTTTATCGGTCACGTAATGAATGAAGCAGAACGTAAAAAGGAAGAATATTTACGGGCACAAACAATTGCAAATGTGCTACGGCAAGTGGATCAAGAGATCGTAGATTATATCATGAATGCAGCAAACTAATTTTTTTGGATTAATTATAGATTGTAAATATCTTTAATATCTGTAAAAGGAGTGAAGTATCATGCTGGAATGCGCAATTATCGGCGGCGGGCCTGCGGGATTAAACGCGGCACTGGTGTTGGGGCGAGCGAGACGAAGGGTGATGTTGTTTGATAACAAGAAGCCACGTAACAGGGTGACCCGCCATTCATACGGTTTTCTCACAAGAGACGGCGTCACACCAAGCGAGTTTAGAGATATGGCACACCGCGATATTAAAAAATATCCGTCAGTAACGATAAAAACGGCTGAAGTGCTGGAAGTGAAACGGGAAGATGACGGGACGTTCCGGATTATGACTATCGAAGGAGAATCACATAGCAGTAAAAAAATCCTCATTGCGACGGGGCTAAAAGAAGAGCTGCCAGATGTAACGGGAATACGGGACTATTATGGAACAAGCATCTTTAGCTGTCCGTATTGCGATGGCTGGGAGCTGCGCGATCAGCCGTTAGCATTGCTTGCAGGGCACGGGACGACGTTTCATCTTGCTCAAACGATGTATCAGTGGAGCAAGGACATCGTTGTTTGTACGAACGGTAAAGAGCTTCTGTCAAAAGAAGAACTACAGGTACTTGGGAGAAAAGGCATCCGCATTAACGAGCTGCCTATTTTGCATTTGGTCGGTACAGACGGCAAGCTGGAGCGGATTGTGTTTGCCGACGGCACGTCATTGGAGCGAGCAGGTGGCTTTGCGACTACGCTGCTTACACAATCGAACGATTTGGCGGTTTCGCTTGGCTGTAAATTGAACAAACCAGGCGGCATCATCGTCGAGCAATTAGGGCAGACGAGTGTACAGGGTGTATATGCCGCAGGCGACGTGTCTTTGGCCGGGCCGGCACAATTAATTATCGCCGCCAGTCAAGGCATGCATGCTGCGATTGGTGTGAACCATGATCTGACGATGGAGGAGTTTGAAGCACAAGAATAGGGAAGCAGGGGGAAATATGGCATATAACGTGTTTGAACAGCTGGCAAATAGGTATGATACAAAAGAACGAATTGAATTGGCGCAAGTGATAGTGAAGGAAATACGACGTGAATTACGAAACAGCGAATCGAAATCCTTACTAGATTATGGGAGTGGCACAGGTCTAATCAGCTTGGCATTATGGGATGTGGTGGACTCTGTTTTGCTGGTGGATTCATCCAAACAAATGCTGGAGGTGGCGCAAGCTAAAATCGACCACAAAGAAATTGCCAACGCGCAAGTGCTGCATGCGGATTTTGCGCAAGAAACGCCTACATGTAAGGCGGACATCATTTTACTGTCACTCGTCCTTCTTCATATTTCCGGTACAAAGAGCATGTTACAAACATTGTTTGGCATTTTAAATCGCGGCGGCAAACTGATGATTGTGGATTTCGACAAAAACGATGCCGTGTATCACCCCAGCGTTCATAACGGTTTTTCGCAGGAAGAACTGAAAAAAACACTATCCGAAGTGGGATTTACATGTATCGAAATCAGGACATTCCATCATGGAAACCGTATTTTCATGAATCAAGATGCCTCGCTGTTTGTAGCCAGCGGTATAAAGTAATATCTTGTTTCTTTGCAGGTACTCGCCATGATTGAAGGTTTAACATAAATTTTCAGGTAAAATGTAGTGAAATTTCAAATTTTTATAAATAAAATTAAAGGTTTGTGTTTACTAAAAAGTTATTTAATGGTAAATTAACTAATGTTATCCTTTTGGAGTGTAATAGCTTAATATTTTGGATGATAAATTAGTATTGTAGGAGGCTTTATATGAAAAAATTACGTGCTTTAGCTCTAACGGTTGGCGTAGTGACTTCAGTTGCGGCGCTACCGACTTCTTCGCTTGCCGCAAGTAATAACTTACCTTACATTAATGAGATTAAGAAGCTACAGCCAGGTGTAAGTCAGGCGGAGCTTATCTCAAGTATCAACGAAATAGCTAAAAACACAGGAAATACAAAAGAGCAAATTGCCAAGCAGATTTTACAAGAATTAAAGAAGAATGACGCTAAAGGAATTGAAGAGTCACGTAAGGGGATACGTGCCCAAGGCGGGGGTGGTGGTACTGTTCCAGTAGGACCTAGTAGTGTGGGGAATATTTTTTACACAGCTTCTCAAACCGCTTATTTAAATCATGGTCATGTCGGAATGTATTCTTCTAAAGAGAAAATAGTTGAATCTGTACCAGGAGATGGTGTTCGTACTAAGACTGCAAAAGAAAGAAAAGTTGATAAAGGTGATGCGGTTATAAAGTCTGTTAATACATCTTCAACCAACAAACAAAATGCAGCCAAATGGGCTTTAGGTCGTGTAGGTGTAGATTCCTATTCCTATAATTTTGCCACCAATCGTCATACGTCACATTATGGTGCTAAAAATTGCTCTAAGCTTATATGGTCAGCGTATCAACTCAATGGCAAGCTGGACTTAGATGTTGATGGTGGCGCAGGTGTGTATCCACGAGATGTTCGTGATGCAAAACAAACTTCAGTAGTACGCAAGATATAATTGTAAAGAAGTGCAGCTGTTACTGCTGTGCTTCTTTACTTATTAGGAGAGAGACATATGAAAAAACGATATATCGTATTTGTTGCAGCACTCATCTTACTAGCTGTCCTATCATATATTTTCTTTTTTAGTAAGCGGGGACTTACTATTCTATCAGAAGCAGACATTGGACATCCAAGTTTTTTACAAGATAAACAAGCAGTCGTTTATCTTTCAACGACTGCTGACCAAGATATGGACGGGAAGGGCTTTAGTTATGCAATTTTTATAGATAGAAAGGGAAGAGCAGCGGGATATCAGATGAAAGGATTGGAATCGGGCAATATCAACATATCAGATGATAAAAAGCAGTTATTGCTTGAAACCAAAGACAGCATCCGACTTATTGGAAAGAAAGCCGCTACTTACAAGACAAAGTATCAGCATACCGGGGAATATAACACTTATTTGCCAAAAGAGCAGCGCTTTGTGAATATCTACAACTCAGGTTTTGACAAGAAGAACGGCGGTTATAACTCCAACGTCATTCATATTGATAGAAAAGGTATTCATACGGCCAATATACCGCATTATCTAATGAGTGAGGGGAAAGACGGAGAGAAGGTTGTTATCATAGGAAATGAGCAGGAGAACGACACATATATCATGAGATCAATCACATTTGCTGGTACAAGTATGTCAATGACTGATCCGGTAGTATTAAATCTGCCAAAAACCATGACTTATTCAAGTGTATCGTCTATTGTAAGTGATGCAAAATACCACTATCAAGTGATTGCCGGAATAGGGGAAGAAGAAACAGAAATGACGTATGTGCTTCGGATAGATAAAGAAACAGCTGAAGTCGATTTAACACCTATTTATGAGAAAGCAAGAAGTTTTGAGGATGCGATTGCTATAATTCCTTTTGACACAGAGCGTTCCGCATATTTATATGAAGACAAATTATACTACATAGATGGTCTCGGTGATATGATTACGTTTGATACAAAAACGAAAGCCGTTAGCAGAAAGTTTAAAATTGATTATCATGTGACAGACGGCGTCCGTTTTCATGAACAAAGTTATTTTGAAAAAGATCGTCTGTACGTGCTTCGTCATGATTTTGACCGCAAACACAAATATTATATAGAGGAATACAGTCTACATAATGGAGAAAAAGTGAAGGAAACAGATGTTATAGGTATGGACAAGCTATTGAAGTCAGTGCCATGGGGCAAGAAAATTTATTCTTATGACTTTATTATGTTACAAAAAGAGTAATGGGTGCCATAAAGTACCCTCAAGGCATGTATTTTGATCGTACATATAGTAGAATAGGAGTGGAATTTTATGTACGCAAACAAGCGTGAGCTTGGGAAGGGGCTGGTGAACAACGGAATTTTGGGTGGTATTTCGGTCATGTTACTTGGTATCATGGTATTGGTTTACGTATTGCTATAATCGTTACACAATACGGGCTAAACAAAGACTGTTTTGCGGGAATGGTTCAATAAAAAGGTCAAAAAGACAATGTAAAGCATCTTTTTCCGAACCGATGCAATCGCCGCCAGTCAAGGTCTGCATGAATCATAACCTGACATTTTGAAGCGCAAGAATAGACTGCCAGGCCAGGCAGTCTATTTTCCTATTTCCTTTTTGGCGAGATGGTGTATGCTTCTTGCTTTTGCATAGGTCTCTTCTTTTGAAAACTGACGATATAAAAATACCTGTAGTGGTGTCGTGCCTGTGTTGTTCATCATAGCAACGACCAACTTATTTGCTCTATCAACAATAATGAACTGTCCACCTGCGCCTACCGCCCATTGTAGCTTGTTGTTATCCTCTAGCCACCAAAGATAGCCGTATCCTGTGAACTGATCGACATCTTCAATGGTGGAATAGGCAGTAAAGCTTTTATCAATCCAGGTTTTTGGAATAATTTGCTTACCATTCCAGACGCCATCGTTGGCATATAATGCGCCAAAACGCGCCAAATCCTCTGCACACATATAAAATCTGTACATCGGAATGGAGGTATCTTCAGCTGTGTTGTACACAACATTTTCTGGACGAAATTGCTTCATGTGGGTAGGTTTCGCAATCCATTCATAAAATGCTTCACCGATGGACAGACCTGTCTCTTGCTCGAAAATGACACCGAGCACATTAAAGTCCCAATTGTTGTAGTAATAATGTTCATTTGGCTGATAAGACCCGCGCTTTGGACGTAACTCTTTCATTTGTTGAGACTCACCGATCGACGGCAGGTATACACCTGAGCGTGCCTTCAATAAATCTTCGATTGTGGCGGACTTTTCGGTTTCAGTCAACGGATTGACAGTATCGTTAATGCGTAATTCACCTAGTGTTTGCTGCAGATTGACCAATTGCTTGTCCTCTGCAATTCCGAACAAGGCACTAATCAAGCTTTTACGAACGGAGGCTACGTTAGATATTGTGTCAGTTTCTCCCCATTCTGCTAGCAGTTTGTCACCTTCTAACATTACCACTGCATCCGCTTCGCCCTTTTTCATTTCTTCGTTAAGTGTTTTCTGTAACGCGGCTGATGCCTGCGGTGAACGCGTGAACGGTTGATAAAAGTCATTTGTTTCAGATGTAGTGAAGGGAATACTAAAGTACCCCAAGATGGCGATACATAGGATACAAGTCAGTATAATGATTTTTTTCATAATAATGTAACCTCCTGATATGATACTAGTATGTATCATAAAGGTTCAAGTTACTTGAAGGTCAATATACTATAATAAAATAAGATTAAGGAGATTCCAATGAACAACAGTTATACCATAGGAGAAATGGCCAAGCTGTGCGGTGTAGCACCATCTGCGCTGCGATATTACGATTCGGTTGGGCTTATCACACCGAGACAAGACAGTTCTAATCATTACCGATATTATACGTATCAAGATGTTGCGAAGGTCCGCATTATTCAAAATTTGCGGGAGCTTCGTTTTTCTATTGAAGACATTGTCGACATGCTCGGAGAAAACGATGTGGACCATCAACTAGCTCTCATGGAAAAGAAGCGGGCGGAGATAGAAGAGGAGGTGAAGGCGCTACAAACCTCCCTACAGGTGCTGACAAACAGAATTGCAGGCATACGCAGTGCGATGGAACAAGAAAAGTCTTTCTTTTCAGCGCAAATGAAACAGCTTCCAGATAGGCGTGTGTTATCCCTTCGCAAGAAAAGTCATGCCGCTAATTTGGAATCCTATACTCTCTACTTTAATGAATTAATAAGTCTGGCGAAAAAGTATGACATTGTCATCCCTTCTCATTTTATGATAATTCACCATCATATCGATGTGAATCAACCATGGCGTTTTATAGCTGAAGCAGAAAAGGACATTGAAGTATGCTTGCCGCTCGATCATACTGAGAAGTTAGAAGCGGAGCGCGTAATCGATGGGGGACTGTATATGACCATGCTTGTAAAAGGCATGGCCGGTAAAGAACGTTTTCAAGATATTATGCAGTTTGTGCAAGTCTGGCTAACCGAACATGGCTACCGAGCAGCTGGTCCGATTACGGATGTTCTTCTTACAGATATGAGCCAATTGCAGCCGGAGAGGCTTCCAGAGCAAGTAAGGGCGGAAATGCAGATTAGACTGGTAAAGCAGCAGAGCAATATATGAAGGAAAAAGAATGGCTGCCGTTAATGGAGAGCTCATTTTTGCATGTGGCATATAATATAGAAAGGATTATTCACTCAGCACATGGTGTAAAGGAAGGTCTCTATATAAAGGAAATAATCATGCAAGTCTACGATTGCTGCAGCAGTTTCAATCGGTATTGCTGTTTTTCAAATTTTACTTTTTGTAGGGTTTCCTCTTGCAGCATATAGCTGGGGCGGTAAATACGACGGCGTGCTTGCAAAGAACATGCGAGTGATGAGCTTACTGTCTGCATTTGTGTTACTCCTGATGAGCTTTGTCTTTCTCATACATATAAGAATCATAATGCTAGGTTTTAATGTTAGAACAGATATGATTCTAATGGTTATAACGGTATTGATGGGGCTCAATACTGTAGGCAATTTTGTTTCAACAAGCAAAAAAGAAAGATTGGTCATGACCCCTTTAGCAGCCATAAATTTTTTTGGATGTTGACTTATATTCCTAGCTTCTAAGTGAGATGATGTATACGAATGAGAGGTGCCGTGCTGCACTTCTTTTTTGTATTTCAAGAAAGTTCTGATATGGTGTATGATGGAAAAAGAGACAGATGGGAGGATGAACAATGCGCGAGGAATTGAAGCAAGCTATGAAACTACGTGAAGACGGGAAGCTAAAGGAAGCGAATGCGTTGTGCTTGCAGTTGGTCAACCGATATCCAAATGATCCGGATGTGCACTATCAATGCGCGTGGAGCTTTGATGTGCTAGGGGAGGAAGTAGCGGCGGTACCGTATTATGAAAAAGCGATTGCACTTGGCCTTCCTGATAAGGAGCTAGCAGGGGCTTACTTAGGTCTTGGCAGTACATATCGAACGCTAGGAAACTATGAAAAATCGAAAGAAACATTCCAAAAGGGAATGTCACGATTTCCAGAGAACCGGGCGCTTTCGGTGTTTTATGCAATGACCCTACATAATTTACATCAGCATGAGCAAGCCATGGAGATTCTGCTGCGTTGCATCGCTGATACGACAAATGATGCTGAGGTGCTGTCATATCAGCGCGCGATTCGTTTTTATGCCGGGCAGCTTGACCGTGTTTGGCGCGTGCGCATGCAGGTGGACGACTTGAGCGATGAACGCGTGCAGGCATTAATTATGAATCATCTCGAAAGTATGGCGCTACATTCACCGCCGGAAAGCAGGCATGCGCTGCATTTTGATGGTCTGCGTCAGCCGGATGTGACGTTTTGGAGTGCATGGGAGGGGGAAGAGCTTGTCGGGTGCGGTGCGCTGAAGGAACTGGGTGCAGCGCACGGCGAAATTAAGTCAATGAAAACAGATCCCCGTCATGTGCGAAAGGGCGTAGCGCGGCAGGTGCTTGCGCATATTATCGACGTAGCCAAAGAGCGCGGATACACAAGACTCAGCCTGGAAACAGGTTCGATGGCGGCGTTTGCCCCGGCGCGTAGGCTGTACGAAAGCTTTGGCTTTACCTACTGTGAGCCGTTTGCCCATTATAAGCATGACCCAAACAGTATGTTTATGACAAAGGAGCTATGAGAGGCATATGAAGACAATTTCACTAGCATTCTATCAACCACAATATGAAGAACAGCTTAAAGCTTTTTATTTGCCGCCGCATCAAAGTGATTTTACCGTTTTGCCGTATGAGGCCTTGCAGGTAAGTCAAGAAGATGAGGAGCGCCATCCTGTTGTGATTTTACAGGATGGTCAAGTAGCCGGTTTTTTTGTTCTCCACGGCTGGGGCGGTGTGCAATCATACAGCACCAATACAAGCGCCATGTTACTTCGTGCCTTTTCTGTGCATCCAAATTTTCAAGGACAAGGAATTGCGAGCGAGGCAATTCAAATATTGCCGAAGTTTGTGCGAGAGCATTTTCCTTGGTGCGATGAAATTGTACTCGGCGTGAACCACGCGAATGAGGCGGCGCAGCGTGTGTATGCGCGAAACGGCTTTGTCGATCAAGGTAACCGGGTAATGGGGCGCAAGGGTGAGCAGTATGTGATGCATATGGTTTTGAAGTAGAAGGTGTTTTGCGAAACGATAAGCGTTTGTCAGATGGAAACTACTACAACACGGTACTCATGGGACGACTGCGAAAGTAGTGTCTCACCGCGTTGCAAAATAGAGATGATAGTGCGTTTTACAGCCCTCATTGAATGCAGACTTACAGGTTGGACAATGCGTCACGCTTTGATATTCGTTGATGGTAAGCTCTGTTTGACAGGCGCCGCACAAAATCGCTTTCTCATGCCACTCTGCTTTTGGCCAAACCGCACGCGGGTGGTCTTCACAGGCATCGTGGCATTCGTAGCACGGATAATATTTGTCGCAGCACTTAAACCGAATGGCAATAATATCTTTTTCGGAATGATAGTGAACGCAGCGTGTTTCCTGATCAACAGTTGGTCCGTATACAGTAATCATATAAAAGCCTCCTTTTTATTTATTGTACAATATGTTAGGGGGGAAGAAATGAATTTTGTGTGGATAAGCATGAGTATATTTGGTTTGGTAAATCTTATTATCTATTTCATTTTACAGCGCGTAAAAGACGAGAAAGACCATGAGCTACCGCTGCGGTATAAGCTTCTCATACAGATGGGCTGTAGTTTTATATGTACCGTACCAATCTTGGCTATTTTTGCATTGTACTTCGGTGTGCTAACAGGGATGAACGCTCTATTTGGTCATTTGTTTGTCATCCAAAATAGTACGGCACTGCTTTGGGCAGTCGGAACGGTCCTGGGTTGGTTGTTAGTGAGCGAAGTGCTGGTGCAGCCTTTGTTACGAGTGGCGATGATGCTGTAGCGATCTATTATTTGCTGCTTTGGGTGCCCGGGATTGAAATGCGTAGTCTTGCGGTGCCGGCTATGATTGCGTTACTAACAGCGCCACTAGATGTCACAGTTGCATTCATTCAGAGGAGGAACAAATGATGGAGACCGTTTTACTATGTTTTATCGCTATGCTGCTTGTATATATTGTGCTATTGCAGAAAGAGCTGCAGCGCTTAAAGGAGAAAGTTCGGCAGCCATTGTCTGAGTCAGAGCAGCGCGCTCTTACAGAAAAGGTGAGAGAGCTACTTAGGCGCGGGGCGAACGTGGAGGCGGTAAAGTTCGTTCGCCAAGAAACAGGTATGGGACTTCTTGCGGCGAAGCAGTATGTCGATGCGGCGAAAGAGTAGCTTATAGTATAATGCAGGCATATCGTGGGGACTCATTGCAATTACGTATAGCTATGGAAGAAACGCTGATACAGCTGAAGCTCATGTATACAAACAGTGAGGCAATCATTATTTGATTGTCTAGCTCATAAAAGACAATACATTCGTAAGGGTTTTGGGATTAGGTGAGATCTTAAGCGGGAAGTGTCCAAACTCAAAGGTATATGACATACCTATTGACAAACACATAGTTTAGTTCTAAACTACGTGTATGCAGAATAAAACTTCATTTAGGAGGACTTGAGTATGCAGCCCGTTTCACGAGGAAGAGCAGTCGAAATTTGGTCGAGGATGATTAAGGTGGTTCATAAGGTGAGTCAAGCTGGAGGCGAGCATTTACGTAGGTGGGAGTTAACGCCGCCGCAGTTTGACTTAATTGTGCGCATTGGTTTTAAAGAAGGAATCACTCAGAAAGAATTAACAGATCAGATTTCAGTTACTAAGGGCAATATTTCACAGCTTATTAAAAAGCTAGAGGAGCAGGAGTATTTGTTTCGAAAAAAAGAAGGGGTGTATCATTTTTTATATTTGACGGAAAAGGGAAGAGATATATTTGGACATATTGTTCCTGAGCATGATACATTTATTGATATGCAATTTAAAGGGCTAACAACTGAGGAACAAGCCACGCTAAATCGGTTATTAAAAAAGCTCGATGAGTCTCTTTAAAAATTTTAACCTAATAGTTTAGTTCTAAACCATTAGGTTTTGAATATGGTCCATGCCTAAATGAAGAGTTTTGCTTACATGGTTTAGTTCTAAACTATAGATAGGAGGAATACAAATGAAACAGACACAAAAGGTTTTAGTAGTGGGAGCTACCGGTCACCTTGGAAGTAAAGTAGTGAACGAGTTGCTTCAGCAAGGAAAAAAAGTGCGAGTTTTAATTCGTGAGGGTACAGATGCGGCGGTGTTTCAAAACAGAGGAATTGAGGTGGTATATGGTGATCTAACCAAACCACATACACTATCACCCGCTGTAAAGGGAATGGATGCTTTAATTACAACTGCAATTGGTTATGCGCAGAGGAGAAAAGGAGATAGTCTAACTTCAGTTGATGACATTGGCAACAAGAACTTAATTGATGCAGCGAAGCAAGAGGGGTTACAGCTATTTGTATTTACGAGTATTTTGACTGCAGATAAAGCAGTGAATGTACCACATTTCTACCAGAAGAAACTGGTGGAAGATTATTTGGAAGCAAGTGCTGTACCTTTTATTTCACTTCGTCCTGGCGGTTTTTTAGATAGCCTTCTAAATGCGAAAGACATAGCGAATGGAAATATAAAGGCGATGGTAAGTAAGAACGCTATTGCAAGCACGGTTCTGGCAGATGACGTAGCTAAATATCTGGTTGCGGCACTCGACATACCGGAAGCTGTTGGAAAACGTATTGACATTGCCGCAGATCGTCCTGTCGGTCTTCAGGAAATCGCCATATTGATTTCCGAAATGATAGAGAAAAACGTGAATGTGAAAGCAATGCCGGCGTGGTTAACTGCGATCATAATGAATGTACTGGGTTTGTTTAATCCGATGATAAAAGGCTTGAAGCCTTCACTGGATTATGCAGCATCGGGACAATATGTCGCAGATACAACAATGCAAGCACGTTTATTTGGCGAGGTGCCAACAATAGAAGATTCGATTAAAAGATGGGTGCAACAACACGATGTATTAGGAAAAGGAGGCTTATAAATATGCATGATAAAATTGTAGGTAAGAAGCTGGTGTTAACGAGCTTAATCACTATTTTTGTGGCAGTAGTGATAAACACATTGGTGTATTGGATTGCGACTACATTAGGAGCCTTTCCGGATGACTTGATTATCGAAATGGCAAAGGCACCGATGACTTTGCCGCCAGTCATAGTAAGTACTATCGTTGGTATGCTAGGGGGGATTCTTGTATTTTGGGTGTTTTCGTTTATCTTCCGTCGCACATTTGTTAAAGTATTTCGTATTGTTGCGGTTATCGTATTGCTGTTGTCTTTTGTGACGCCATTTAGTGTTCCAGATGCTACTGTTGCATTCATCATAGCATTAAATGTGATGCATATTGTCGCCGGCATACTGGTCATTATTTTTATACCAAGTCATTCGATTCAGGAAGTCAAATAAAGAAAGGATATTTTGAAATGAAGCATATATACGAGGATTTAACAGATAAAACAGCTTTAGTTACAGGTGGAACGGGCGGTATTGGTAAAACTACTGCACAAGCTTTGGCAGGGCTTGGTGCTACCGTTCTAATTACAGGTCGCGATAAGAAAAGAGGAGAACATGCTGTAGAGGAAATTAAGTATCTTACAGGAAACAAGCATGTACAACTATTACTAGCAGATCTTACTTCACAGACAGATATTAAGCAATTAGCACATCACATAAAGGAGCACCATGACCTTCATATACTAGTAAATAATGCGGGTGGTATATATACAGAACGTATTCATACAAAAGATGGGATCGAAGCAACGTGGGCGCTGAACTATATGGCGCCTTTTTTAGTAACAAAGCTACTGCTTCCACTTCTAGAAAAAAGCGGTACATCCCGCATTGTTAACGTCAATGCAGCCAGTCCACCATGGAGTAAATTAAATATACAAGATATAGAGGATACAGAAGTCTATCGACCACTTCACGTATATGGGCAAAGTAAGTTGGCAAATTTGTTGTTCACCTATGAATTAGCACGTCAGCTAGATGGTACGTCTGTTACGGTGAATGCAGTAAATCCAGGTGGTGCGGATACAGCGCTCAGTCGTACAATGATCCATTCTACTATATTTCCCTGGTATCTTAAAATGGCAGCTACTATCATGAATCAGTTTTCATCTAATGAAAAAGCCGCTGTATCGTCTGTTGTCGCTGCAGCAGCTGTACAATTTGCTGGGAAGAGTGGCTTATATTTAAATCCAACAGGTAAGCCTGTGAAATCAGCAAGAGCATCTTACAATCAACAGCTAGCTAGACAAGTATGGGAGTGGGGGGAGAGTAGGGCTCTCATTTAATACGGGTCTAGCAGGATAAGGGGTCAGTAGGTAGATTTTTATACATGATTTCAATAGCCTTGCGATACTTTTTCTTGGAAAGTATTTGGTGATAAGTTCATCAAAAACATATTACAGCTATAATCATAATTATTGTTTAGTAAAACCATTTCCATATTTATGTATTATTGAGGAAATTATGTGCTAAAGTGTAGTTAACACGAATATTAGGTAGGTGGCCTATGAGAGTTTTATTTGAGTTCATTCGAATAATCGCTATATTCTTTATCATCGGTGGTGTGTTAGGAGGCTTGCTTGCAAAGGTATATGAGGCACTAGGGAGTAGAGAATATGATTGGCTAGGCTTTATAGCAGTTTTACTGCTGATTTTTGTGGTGTATCGCAACCGCTGGCAGTTTAGCGGCTGGTATAAGGGAAATGAAAAGCTTTCTAAAAAAGCATCGGCAATTCTTGTGTTTGGTGCAGTGGTTTTGTTGCTACTACCTCTAAGTCTTTCAATGGTCAATTAACAAATGTTGCAGGATCGTCACCTTTGTAAAGATCGCTTCCACTTCGGGGAAAAACGGTTACAAAACGTTCTCATTTCCATAACATACCACATTTTCAAGCTTTTCTTTGGTATTGTAAGACAAGCAAGACAACTATACCCGAAGGAGAGTGAGAAACATGTTAGAAAAATTAATGGCGAAATTAGGACACGGTGCTGCGGAGGTTGAATTGTATTTACCGAAAGATACATTCAAGCCGGGCGACCATATTCGTGGTGAATTGGTCGTACAAGGCGGCAAAGTTGAACAGCATATCGATTCTATAACAGTAGCGTTAGTCAAGGGCATGTATGCAATGGAATTCGGGGAAACGGCAAAGGTAGAAACGATGCCTATAGCGGACGAATTTACGATTCACCCGCAGGAAACGCGCAACTTCTTGTTTGATTACACCATTCCGCTCTATCTAAAGAGCGCCCCTGATGAAGGCAGCAGCGTAGAGACGCACACATACTACTTCGTAACCAAAATGGATGTAGACGGTGCGGTGAATGACTATGATCGCAAAAAGGTGTACATCACAGACTCCGGCTTGACATCATCAACAACGCATGAAGAAGTGCAGCAGGACACAGCTTATGATCCGCTACAGAATCCGATGAATCCAATTAATCGAAAGATGATATAACAATAAGGGTATAACGAAAAGAATAATAACATGAAAAATAGACCACCTTTGAACCTAGTAAGATTTATGGACTACAGAGGTGGTCTATTTAATTTCTGGATAGGCTACACTTAGTTGGACAGAAGTCATACAAATTCAATTTATAAATGAATAAAGAAAAAGGTCTCTGACAACTAGAATTCGTTCGTATACGTGAACCATGGTAGTTTTTCTTGCGAGGCACCAAAAAGAAGATAGTCACTCACACGTGATCCGCGAGCCGCTCTTGCGGGACAGCAAAAAGCAGATAGATGCTCTCACGTGGTCCGCGAGCCGCTCTTGCGGGACAGCAAAAAGCAGATAGCCACTCACACGTAATCCGCGAGCGGCTCTTGCGGGACAGCAAAAAGCAGATAGCCACTCTCACGTGATCCGCGAGCGGCTCTTGCGGGACAGCAAAAAGCAGATAGATGCTCTCACGTGGTCCGCGAGCCGCTCTTGCGGGACAGCAAAAAGCAGATAGCCGCTCTCACGTGATCCGCGAGCTGCTCTTGCGGGACAGGAAAAAGCAGATAGATGCTCTCACGTGGTCCGCGAGCCGCTCTTGCGGGACACCAAAACGCAGATAGATGCTCTCACGTGGTCCGCGAGCCGCTCTTGCGGGACACCAAAACGCAGATAGATGCTCTCACGTGGTCCGCGAGCGGCTCTTGCGGGACAGGAAAAAGCAGATAGCCGCTCTCACGTGGTCCGCGAGCGGCTCTTGCGGGACAGCAAAAAGCAGATAGCCACTCACACGTGATCCGCGAGCGGCTCTTGCGGGACAGCAAAAAGCAGATAGCCACTCTCACGTGATCCGCGAGCCGCTCTTGCGGGACAGCAAAAAGCAGATAGCCACTCTCACGTGATCCGCGAGCCGCTCTTGCGGGACAGCAAAAAGCAGATAGATGCTCTCACGTGGTCCGCGAGCCGCTCTTGCGGGACAGGAAAAAGCAGATAGCCGCTCTCACGTGATCCGCGAGCTGCTCTTGCGGGACAGGAAAAAGCAGATAGATGCTCTCACGTGGTCCGCGAGCCGCTCTTGCGGGACACCAAAACGCAGATAGATGCTCTCACGTGGTCCGCGAGCCGCTCTTGCGGGACACCAAAACGCAGATAGATGCTCTCTCGTGGTCCGCGAGCCGCTCTTGCGGGACAGCAAAAAGCAGATAGATGCTCTCACGTGGTCCGCGAGCGGCTCTTGCGGGACAGGAAAAAGCAGATAGATGCTCTCACGTGATTCGCGAGCCGCTCTTGTGGGCCAGGAAAAAGCAGATAGCCGCTCACACGTGATCCGCGAGCGGCTCTTGCGGGACAGGAAAAAGCAGATAGATGCTCTCACGTGGTCCGCGAGCCGCTCTTGTGGGACACCTAATCTTAAATCTTCTCAATCTTATGGTCCGACAAGCCTAGCGTTATACCCATATTAAGAATAATGGAGTGGAGTTTTTTTATTAAACCTGAGAAGAAGCAGTAGTAATAAGATGGTTACAACAGTACGAATTATCTCTAGTATCGGAGTAATTATGTTCTTGATATTAGGTTTTTTTTCAACATACAAGGCCCGGATTGGACTTTTATGGGGGTTTTTTATTGTTTACTTGGATTATCATGCAAGCTATAGCAATCTGTATAGATTGTACATGAAAAAAGTAAAACAGGCATTTTTGAAAAATAATACCGTAAGAGGGACCCATTGATAATGTGGTCCCTTTTGCAATTCTGTAGATTTTTCTATTTATTAGCAGCAGTCATCGCCTGAAGAACAATCAAACAACATCCGCCCATGAAAGCGCATGTGGTATGGATAAGTACATCATTTATATCCGTACGCCCCATCACACCAAGACCAAAAAAAAGGATAACCATGCTGTATGCGAGTTGAACTATCTCAATAAAAATAAAAGAAACATAGTGAGAAGCTTCCACATCTCTTTGTAAAATATGCTAATCTAGTAAAAAAGAGGTGAGATTTTGAAAAAACGTTGGTTATACATAGGGATAGTGGCATTACTTGTGGTTGTGTTTTGTTATATCCAAAATAATCTGCTAACCATAACTAAACTAAACGTTCGTTCGGAAAAGCTGCCATCTGCTTTTGATGGTTATACAATCGTGCATCTGTCAGATCTACACAGCAAGGATTTTGGCAAAGCGCTTCCTGATAAAGTAGAAAAAGAGAAGCCGGATATTATTGTGTTTACGGGTGATTTGGTAGACGCACGGCGCTATGAAGAAGAGGTTAGCCTAACACTTATGAAGCGTCTCGTTGCCATTGCGCCGACCTATTTTGTAACGGGCAATCATGAATGGAGCTCGGGGCAGTTTGCGGCGCTTGAAGGAAAGCTGCGCGATGCAGGTGTTCAGGTGCTGCGGAACGAAGCCATGCAGCTGACAAGAGCAGCAGCATCTATCCGTTTACTAGGCATCGATGACCCGCTTGGTAGCTATGATGAAGGTAATACGGTGGCAAGCGCCATTACTAGTGCAGCCCCGGGAAATGCGTTTACGCTGCTGTTATCGCATCGACCTGAATGGTTTTCGGTATATGTAAATCTTGGCGTAGACGTCGTATTTTCTGGTCATGCGCACGGGGGACAGGTGCGTATTCCATTCGTGGGTGGCTTAATTGCCCCCAACCAAGGGTGGTTTCCGGCTTATACAGCGGGTGCACATCAGAAGGGGGAGACCACGATGATTGTCAGCCGAGGCCTCGGTAATAGCGTCATTCTGCAGCGGGTGTTCAACCGTCCGGAAATTATCGTTGTGACGCTCCGCCGGTAAAGCTGTAATTTTAGAAACTTCCTGTAGCACGAATGAGAGAGGGGAAAATAGATGGAATGCTTCGGTTGCCGTTTGGCACATCAACAAGAGTCTGTGCACGTGGTGTACGAAAATGAATGGGTTTGCTGTATTTTAGATCATGATCCATTTAATGAAGGACATGTGCTGATTTTACCAAAAGTGCATGTGGAGGATATGGATGAGCTTGACGCATTGACGGCCCGTGCAGTGCTTGAAGCAGCGCAGCGTCTGACAAAGGCGGTAAAGATGCTGTATAGACCAGACGGTGTGACGATTTGTCAAAACGGCGGTGTATTCAGTGAGCTGACTCATTTTCATATGCATGTCGTGCCGCGCTATGAAGGGCAGGACTTCGCTGCGTTTTATCAGGAAGCACCCTTTCCAAATGAAGAAATACGAAGTAGGTTAGGAGAAACGAAGGCGCAATTGGCGGCGTTTTTCAATCCTGACAAAAAAGCATTCCTCATATAAGGAATGCTTTTTTGTCTAAATATAATGAAGTTTATCGATAAAAAATAAATAAAATTTAATAAAAATTTATTGTAAAACAATAAATAGGATGTTATATTCAAAGTGAAAATAAAGAAGCGAGGTGCTTGTAATGAAACGAGAAACACTCTTTTTAAAGGCAGCTGTTTTTCTAATGGGTACGCCGGTTTTGGCTTTGGGTATATTCGGTCTATATTGGTTAGCAACTCATCCAGCTAATCCCGATTACGCCCATATGCTGTATCCGCTTGTAATTGGGATATACGTCTCAACAATTCCATTTTACATTGCTTTGTATAAGGCGTTTATGCTGTTAAGTTATATTGACAAAAATCAGGCTTTTTCAGCGCTTGCGGTTACCGCTCTTAAGCATATTAAAGTTTGTGCCCTTACATTTAGCGGCGTGTACATGGTCATGATGCCCTTTGTTTTTCTCGTGGCAGAACAGGATGATGCGCCGGGTCTTGTTATCATGGGAATGGTGCCTGTGTTTGCTTCCCTGGTAATTGCCGTATTTGCAGCGGTTTTACAGAAGTTGTTGCAAAATGCCATTGATATAAAATCAGAAAACGACTTAACGGTCTGAGGTGACGAATATGGCGATTATTATTAACATCGATGTGATGCTAGCAAAGAGGAAGATGAGTGTAACAGAGCTTTCGGAGAAGGTCGGTATTACCATGGCAAATTTGTCTATCTTGAAAAATGGCAAGGCTAAAGCTATTCGCGTATCTACTTTAGATGCCATCTGCAAGGCGCTCGACTGCCAGCCGGGAGATATTTTAGAATACCGAATGGAAGAGGAAGATTAACGGTTCTGTCATATTTGTAAAATAGCTTTATTGTATAAGGAGCAGTGTTTACAGAAGTATCTCATTTCCATAACATCCCGTTTTTCTCGCTCCTTCTTTGGTATGCTAAGAAAACCTGAAGGAGAGTGAGAAACATGCTGGAAAAATTAATGGCGAAATTAGGACATGGTGCAGCGGAAGTCGAGTTGTATTTGCCGAAGGAAGTGTTTAAACCGGGAGAACATCTTCGCGGTGAGCTTGTCGTCCAAGGTGGAAAGGTGGAGCAGCGCATTGATTCTATCACAGTCGCATTAGTAAAAGGCATGGATGCAATGGAAGTCGGGGGAACGTCGGAAGTAGAACAAATTCCGATCGCAGAGGCGTTCACGATTGCCGCAGAGGAAACACGTACCTTCTTATTTGATTATACTTTGCCGCTTGATGCGGAACATGCATATTACTTGATTACAAAGCTGCAGCTAGAAGGTGCGGTCAATGATTACGACCAAAAGCGTATTCATATCGGATCGCGTCCGCCAAAAGAGCCAGAAATCTCGGTAAATGATCCGATTTTAAATCAACCGATGGGGCCGTTTAGTCATCGAATGTTGTAATCGAAAAAAGTGACCTAGATGCATATAGGTCACTTTTTGTTATAGCAATGACATTTAATACTGAAGGGCTGCTTTATCTCTTTCGAACAGGAATCCAAACTTCACTATAAGCGTAATTTGCTTTATCTTTATCCATTTTTGTATAAGAAAAAGTAGGCGCATTGATAACTTCATAATTAGAAGAAGGAAGCCATTCTGCATATACCTTAGCCATTGTTTCTTGTAAGGTAGAAGGAAATGGTCCTTCGCTTGGGAATATTGCCCAAGTATGAGCGTCAACTGGCACCTTTTCTAATTGATTGCTTACTTGCTGCTGAGTTGTTAGAACACCTATAAGGTGTGTTAAGTAACCCTCTTCTTTGAGAAAGTTGGCATCAGCCTCATAAGAAGCGCTGACGATTTCGTAAGGCGCTATATTCCGAAGTGCATGCAGTTCTTTCCGTTGTTCCTCTGTTATGCTTTGTGCAAGTTTTACGATCTCTTGGTTAATACCCTCAAATTGCATAGGTACTCGTTTGCTGACACCTACCAAATTGAACGCTGGTTTGCTTTCTATTCTAAATTCCATATTCATTCCTCCTTTGACAGCTATGACGAATGAAAGCTTAGGAAACGATTTACTAACCCCTGTTTTAATTACATCAGAGGGCAAAAATCCGCTCCACTTTTTAAAAGCCCTAGTAAAGCCGTCCATGGATTGATAACCGTACTTGAAAGCAACATCTGTCACTTTTTCACCATGTAATAAATCCAAGCTTGCCTCTGACAACCTCCTATTTTTTATATATTCACTTAGCGTTATGCCTGAAAGGTAAAAAAAGATCTTTCTAAAGTGATAGTCAGAAACCCCAGCATATGCAGAAATGACTTCAAGCGATAAATCGTCGGTTAAATGTTCCTCAATATAGTCAATTACCTCGTTTAATTCATGTAACATCGTTTCCCTCCTTTCAATATCTACATCATATCAAAGCCAATGTAGTGCGCCTCGACTTTTTTCATATGAAACATATCGAACCGATACACATAAGCAAAAGGCTGAACATAAAGGTGATAGGAGCTATGCCAGAATATATAAAACAAGTTATCTTTTTGGTGAAAATTAGCTTTTTAAAGTTTGCTATTGATTTCCGCGTTGGAATCTCTTTTTCCCTCGTTTTTTTCAATTATGAAATTCGCATTATCGAAAGCAAGATGTTACACAGCCTATAAAATGAAGGTTGATAGTAGAAATGTCTGTCTTCCTTCTTACATTCATTGTACTTGTTTTTGTTGCTTATAAAAAGCATCGGGACATATTAATTGGTTGGCATTGCTTGTTTGGGACCTGCTATCTTCTTTTGTATTTGGCTGCTTTATTTCAATTACTAATCACGCATTAGCTCTTAAAGAAGTTTATAGTCACCTGTCAAAATTTCTCCACGGTTTTGTAACAAAATCGACTTATTTGTGATAAACTTCACAAAAAGAGAGGTATATACTATTGCTATAGTATTTATACAGCTTAGAGGTGAGGAAGATGGAGTCTGTTGAATTTAGTCGGTATTTATCTATGCTGACGCTGTCGGTGCACGTGGTGTTCGCGACAGTAGGGGTTGGCGTCCCCCTTTTCATTATGATCGCGCATTGGCTTGGTTTGAAGCGCGGTGATCAGCAGTACATATTAATGGCCAAACGCTGGGCGCGCGGCTATGTAATTAGCGTTGCGGTCGGGGTTGTGACCGGTACAGCAATCGCATTACAGCTGGCGTTATTGTGGCCAAAATTTATGGAAATGGCGGGTCAGGTAGTGGCCTTGCCGTTGTTTATGGAAACCTTTGCGTTTTTCTTTGAAGCTATTTTTCTTGGGATCTACTTGTATACGTGGAATCGCTTTAAAAATCCGAAGCATCATTTTTACTTATTAATACCTGTCGCATTAGGTGCAGGGATGTCCGCGCTGTTTATCACATCGGTGAACGCCTTTATGAACACGCCCCAGGGCTTTGCGCTTGTGGATGGCAAACTCACCAACATTCAGCCGTTACTAGCGATGTTTAACCCGGCGATGCCGACAAAGGTGGCGCACGTGCTAACATCCGCATATATGACCGCTGCATTTGTGCTTGCGTCCATTGCAGCGTTTCATTTGCTGCGCGGCAGCCGCAGCTCGTATCACCGTAAGGGTCTGGCGCTGACGATGAAAATCGGTTTGGTGTTTTCAATCGCAACAGCACTTGTTGGCGATTTATCCGGTAAATTTTTGGCAGAGTATCAGCCCGAAAAACTGGCTGCAGCCGAGTGGCATTTTGAAACAGAGGGCGAAGCACCGCTTATTTTATTTGGTACCTTAACCGAAACGAACGAAGTAAAATACGCGATTAAAATTCCGTATGCGCTGAGCTTCCTCGTCCACAGCAATTTCTCAGGTGAGGTGAAAGGATTAAACGATATTCCAAAAGAGAATCACCCACCGCTTGTGATTCACTATTTGTTTGATGCGATGGTCACAATTGGTATTGGTTTAACGGTATTATCACTTGCCTATGTAATGGGCTTACGCAGAAATTGGCGCTTTATCCAAAACAAACTGTTCCGCATGCTGCTTGTAGCTTCCGGACCACTTGCAATGCTCGCGATTCAAGCAGGCTGGTGGTTTACAGAGGTTGGTCGTCAGCCATGGATTTTAAATGGTTTGATGAAAACAAAGGATGCTGCGACAACATCGCCCCATGTATGGCTTATGTTTATCGCGTTCGCAGTGCTATATCTCATCTTAATGATTGGTACGGGGGTTGTCCTTACGCGTATGTTTAAGAAAAATCCTGCCGAGCTAGAAATGGAGAAACGGGGGATTGCGCTATGACAATTGAAGTATTAGGGATTTCAGTATTATGGCTGTTTTTGTTCGGGTATGTGATTGTTGCTTCTATTGATTTTGGCGCAGGCTTCTTTAATGCCTCCACGATTATCACGAAGCAGCATCACGTTGTAAATGCTGTTATCCAGCGTTATCTATCACCGGTGTGGGAGATTACGAATGTGTTTTTAGTGTTTTTCTTTGTCGGTATGATTGGATTTTTCCCAAAAACAGCGTATTATTTTGGAACGGTTTTACTGATTCCAATTAGCATTTCCATTATATTATTGGCGCTGCGCGGCAGCTACTATGCGTTTGGTACGTACGGTACGAAGGGGCATAAAGGTTATACACTCATGTACGGTGTGACAGGTGCGCTCATTCCGGCTTCGCTTTCTACTGCATTAATTATTTCTGAAGGCGGATTTGTGAAAAAAGCTACAAATGGTACTTTGTCGCTTGACTATGCAGCGTTGTTTACGAGTCCATTTGCTTGGTCGATTGTTGTGCTGAGCTTAACAAGCGTTCTCTTCATTTCAGCTAGCTTTTTGGCTTATTATTCGCATGTGGCGGAAGATAACGGTGCGCTAAAGCTGTTCCGAAAGTACACCTGGATTTGGAGCTTTCCGACGCTGATTACAGCGCTTGGCATTATCATTGAAATGAAATGGCATAATCCGGCGCATTTTGAAGGGATGCTGCAGCTTTGGTGGCTCTTCCTGTTATCAGCGATTTGCTTCTTTATTAGCCTATGGCTTCTGAAAAAGCATAGCTACGGGTGGTCCTTTATATTCGTCGTGCTGCAATTTGCACTCGCATTTTACGGCTACGGTACATCACGTTATCCATACCTGTTGTATCCGTATTTGACCATTCACGACAGCTTTACAAACCAAACGATGGCAATTGCACTCGTTGTAGTATTTGTACTCGGTCTGCTTCTATTAATTCCAGCGTTATACCTTGTATTTAAGCTGTTTATTATGAACAAGCCATATATTAAAAAAGGAAACTAGGAGGCAGTACTATGCATGAATTTCTCTTATTTTATGCGCCTTTTCTCATCGTAATTGCGGCGGCAGCCGCTTCGTTTTGGATCGCGGCGCAAGGTGGAAAGGTTGAGGAAATAGAATGAAGCACCTGCAAGCATTTGCGCGCCGGCAAAAGGCGCTTTACTATACATTATTTGCTTTAGCGATCGGAATGGGCGGGGCAATCATTGCACAGGCGTACTTCATTGTATCTGTTGTAGATAAGCTGTTTTTGCAAAAGCAAGATTTCGCAGCTGTTGTGCCGATGCTCGGGGCGCTGCTGCTTGCGTTATTGCTTAGGACGTTCTTTTCCTATAGCACCAATCGAATTGGCATTCGTATGGCGGCATTGGCGAAAAATGATTATCGGAAACGATTGCTAGAGGCAGTATCCGATCAATCGCTATTATCGTCCTACGAAGGACAGTCTGGTCAAAAGGTAAGCTTGTTGCTAGATACGGTGGATGAACTCGATAGCTTTTTCAGCAAATATATGCCACAGCGCATGGTATCTAGTGTTGTGGCTGTTATGATTATTATCGCGCTGTTTACGCAGCACTATATTTCGGCACTCATTGTGCTGGCGACAGCACCGTTCATTCCTATGTTTATGGCGATTATTGGCCGCTCAACGCAGCAAAAGGCGGAGGAGAAGCTTGCGAACTTAAACGCTTTTTCGGGCCGCTTTTTAGATACACTGCAGGGGCTTGTGAGTTTGCGTTTATATGGACGCTCTGGTCATTATAAAGAGCTTATTCGAACGAGCAGTATTCAGTTTCGTGACTCAACGATGAGCATTTTAAAAATTGCTTTTACATCAGCATTTATGCTTGAATTTATCTCCATGCTCAGCATCGGACTTGTTGCACTTGAGCTCTGTCTGCGCCTTGTGGTCTTTAAAAGCATTGATTTTTTCCCGGCGTTTTTCATTTTGCTGTTGGTGCCAGAATTTTATCAGCTCTTAAAGGATCTTGGCAGCGCTTTTCATGCTGGCCGAAGCAGTAGCGGTGCCGCAGCGAAGGTAGAGGAAGGGCTGCTAGTGCAAGAGGCAAAAGCTTGGGGTGATGCACCGCTTGCGAAAGGACCGGTTCATATTACGCTCCGCAATGTCTCCTTTTCCTACAGTGACAACATGATTTTACAAGATATTAACACCGTTTTGCCGTCTGTCGGGCAGGTCGCCCTTGTCGGAAAAAGCGGAGCGGGGAAAACGACGCTGCTGCATATCATTGCGGGGTTACTAGAAACAGAAGGTGTTACGGTAAACGGCAAAGACCGCTTTGCCTACAAAGAACAAGACTGGCTTTGTCAAATCAGCTATATTACCCAGCAGCCGTATTTGTTCGCTGGTACAATTGCTGAAAACATTGCACTTGGTCTTGATGTGACCCGTGCTGACATCGAGGAAGCGGCGCAAAAGGCGAATATCGCTTCCATGATACGATCGCTGCCGGACGGCTACGATACGGTCATTGGTGAAGGTGGGCGCGGCTTATCAGGCGGAGAAAAGCAGCGTATTGCGATTGCGCGGGCGTTTTTGCGCAAATCGTCTGTCGTGCTGCTTGACGAACCAACATCAGGTCTTGATATCAAAACAGAGCATGTTCTGCAGGAGGCCATTGCGGCGTTGGCCGAAACGGCGCTTGTCGTAACCGTGGCGCATCGCTTGCCGACCATTCGCCGCGCCGATAAAGTGCTATTTATTCATAATGGCACAATAGCGGCAGAAGGAACGCATGAAGAATTATATGAAACAGAAGCATATCAAGCTCTATTTACAAGACAAGGAGGCGGAACAGATGAACGAGCTACTGCAGATTGTGCGTATGATGCTCCGGGAAAAACGGGATAGCATATTGTCTATCGTATTTGGTTATATCGCCGGTGTAGTGGCGGTCGGACTGTTTGCGGCCAACGGCTATTTAATTGCACAGGCAGCATTAACACCGCCTCTTTATGTCTTAATTGGGATGGTCGTTGTCGTCAAGCTCGGCAGCATACTGCGCGCTGCAAGCCGCTACGGCGAGCGCTACTTTTCACACCGCGCTACGTTTACGATGCTCGGTGAACTGCGCGTGCACTTTTTTGAAACATTGTCTGCTATGCTGCCAAGCAGCCTGCAGCGTTACCGAAGCGGCGATTTATTGTCACGCATCGTCGGTGATGTGGAAAGTATGCAAAATGTGTTTTTGCGTGTCGTGTATCCGCCGCTGGTCATGGTGACGGTGTTTCTCAGCACGATTGTATTTGTCTCCTTTTACTCCTTAGCTGTGGTCGTACTGCTTACAATCGGTCTAATAGGAACGGGTCTTATCGTGCCGGCCTGGTTTGCATATCGCCGGCGCGGGCAAAGCGGCAACATTCGCGAAACGCGCGCCGCTTTGGCAACGGAAACGACCGAATGGCTACAGGGCTTTCGAGAGCTGAAAATTCACGGGCAATTGGGAGATAAGAAGGCGCAGCTGCTCGCTGCATCGAACACGTATATCACTGAGCAAGCCAACGCAGAACAAGAAACGATAAAAGCACATGCCGTGAATACTGTCATGTCATCGCTCATTGTGTGGGCTGTGCTTGCGGTCAGTGGCTTTTTGGTGGCAGGCGGTGAGCTGGACGGACTATTTCTTGCTATGCTTGTTATGATCAGTCTTACTGTGTTTGACCATGCCGCCCCGATGGCTGCGCTCCCGCTCTATTATGAAGAAAGCGAACAGGCGGCAAAGCGTTTAAAAGCAGTAACAGAGGAAGCAAAGCGAACGCTACAAAACACATTACCAGGCGGTAATATTACCTTTTCTGATGTGAGTTATACCTTCCCCGGTGACTTCCGCCCGGCGCTTCGTGACGTAAGTTTCTGTGTGCCAGCCGGATCGAAAACAGCAATCGTCGGTGCGAGTGGGTCTGGGAAATCGACAATCGCAAAGCTCCTTTTAAAGCTGGCAGAACCGGATAGCGGAAGCATTGTTATTGGTGAAACACCGCTTGCTAATGTCACAAGCGAAGCAGTCTGGGCGCGCGCGAAGGTTGTATTGCAGGAAAATCACTTTTTTGCTGGTACGCTTGAGGAAAACCTGTTGTGTGATAACCCTGAAAATGTTCGTTCACTGCTCGAAGCAGTCGGGTTGCCACACTTTGCGTCTTCGTCTGCCGTACAAGAAAAAGGAAGTAATTTATCTGGCGGCGAAAAACAGCGCCTTGCGATGGCACGGGCCATCTGTAAAAGCGGCGATCTATGGATTCTCGACGAACCAACGTCTTCCCTTGATGACATGACCGAGCAGCGTATTTATGATCTGCTGACGCAGCACGCGAAGACGGATACGGTGCTGCTTATTAGCCACCGCCTCGAAGGCTTGCAGCATATGGATCAGATCATCGTTATGGATGAGGGGCGTATTGTTGAATCCGGTACGTTTGCGGAGCTCATGAACAAGCAGGGTGTATTTTATGAATTAAAACAGATTGAAAGCAGTATGATTGGAGCAAAGTCGTGACCAAGTGTCACGGCTTTTTGTTTGGTTCGAATAAATTGGGGAATTTTTGAATAGAAATATAGAATGCTAGTAAGAGAAATATACTTTTACTTATGTTGTAAAAAGGGGGATAAAAATGAGCACATTTATTTTTGTTTGTATTTATTTTATGCCTATTTTAGCTATCATTTTTTGTCTTAACCTTGTAGAAATCTTAAAGAAAATAAAACGTGACCAGCCGACTGCGCGTAACACATTTTTTCTTACAATATCATTTGTTTTCATGATATGGAGCATCGCAGTCGCAGCTTCTCTTGACGCGTAAGCACTTTAAAGATAGGTGCTTGCAAGCTGAAGGATAAAAAAACCATGACAATGTATCATGGTTTTTTCAATTACTTCCGCAGTCTGCGCCATGTGATAAACAGCAGCACAACTGCCAGCGCCGTAACAATCACCTTGCCCTCCCATGTCCAATTGATGACCTGATAGACGGAATACCCTTCAATGAGAAGTGCTGGCACTTTGCCAAGTGAGCTCGCGACCGCAAAGACAAGCAGCGAGACGCGGCCGATTGCGGCAACGAACGTGACTAAACCAGACGGTACGAAGGGCAAAAGCCGCAGAGCGAGAATGAGGGAAAAGGCTTCTCTGTCTTGTGCTCTGAGAAGCTTTTGCACCTTCGGATGAGAAAGCTTGCGTTCTGTCATGCTGCGAAAGCCTTTGCGGTATAAATAGAACGCCACAACCGCACCGACCGCTTCGCCAATAAATGAAAGAAGCAAGCCTTCCCAAAGCCCGAATACAGTGAGATTAGCCGCTGTCAAAAATACGCTCGGCACCACGCCAAGCACGCTGATGAGGATATTGATGAGAATGCTTAGTAAAAAAGCGATTTGTTCATAGGTAGTAAAAAGTTCTGTGATGTATTGCTGCAAGTATGAACCTCCTTCTAAATACTAGCGCAGTAAAAGCAGTGCGAGAACGAATAAGCAGGGGATGTGACTGTATACATAAAGTCGTTTGTCTACATTTCGCAGCACATGGGTAAAAAGCAGTGCGAAGCCGATGGCGCCAAATACAGGCAATAAGGCAGATACCGTACTTTCCGTTATGAGTACGATACTAGGCTTCCAGATAAAAATATATAATAACATATAAAACAAAGCGTTGAACAAGGTATATTGGATAAGCTTCACACAGAACCCCCTGTTAAAAATGTAATTTATATCCATTATACAACTTTTTTCATAGGAGCGTACAACCGTTTTGACCAAACGGTATGCACACAAATTCCTGCAAGTAAGCCCCAAAACGCCGAACCAATGCCAAACGCTGTAACACCGGAAGCTGTCACAAGGAAGGTGATTAGTGCGCTTTCTTTTTGGCTGCCCGCCATCGCCTGCGCGAGACTAGAACTGATAGACGGAAGAAGTGCGAGACCGCCAATCACCAGAATAAGCTCCCTTGGAAAAGCGCTAAAAAAGGAGGTGATGGTTGCGCCGCCAAAGCCGTACAACACATAAAGAACACCAGCCGCCATACCAGCGATATACCGCTTATTTTTGTCAGGATGCGCTTCTTCTCCGGTACAAATCGCCGCGGTGATGGCAGCGATATTAAGACTGTGCGAGCCAAACGGTGCTAGCAGCAGGGAGGCGATGCCGGTGACCGAAATGAGCGGACTTGCGGGTGTGTTGTAGCCGCTGGCCCGCAAAACACCGATGCCGGTTGCGTTTTGTGCCGTCATCGTGACGATGCAAAGCGGAAGGGCGAGACCAATCAGTGAATCTAGTGAAAAGGTTGGCATGGTGAAAACCGGATAAACAGCGCTGACGGTTACATCATGGAAATGAAAACGTCCAAAGCCAGCAGCCAAGCTAATGCCAACGAGGAGCGTCAAAATGACTGCATAGCGCGGCAGCCAGCGCTTTGTCAGCACGTACACGAGAATCATCGGCACAACAAGAGCAGGGAAGGAGCCGATGGACACAAAGACATCGAGTCCGAACTGCAAAAGAACACCGGCGAGCATTGCTGAGATGATTGCCATGGGAATGCGGTTCATTAGCTTTTCAAAGATACCGGTAATACCTAGTATCGTAATGATCACAGCTGATATGAAAAAAGCACCGATGGCTTCACTGTAGGAATACTGCGCCCAGCCAGATACAAGCAGCACAGCGCCAGGCGTTGACCACGCCGTTAGCACAGGCACACGGTAATACATGCTGAGAAAAAAGGATGTAATGCCGCAGCCGAAGGAAATGGCCCAGATCCAAGAGGAAAGCTGCGCGTGATTTAGTCCGGCAAGTTCCGCCGCTTGAAAAATAATTAACAGTGGTCCGGCATAGCCGACCATCGTTGCTACGAATGCGGCGGTAAGTGCAGATGCCGATATATCGCGCTTATACATCGCCATAATGCATCACCACCTGAATCACAGCTTCGTCGTCTCCAGCGTTATGATAGGAATGCGGTACGTTGCCAGCGAAGCGGATTGCTTCACCTGCCTCAAGTGTGTACGCTTGGTCATCAATACGAATTTGAAAGGTACCAGACGTGACTGTAATATGCTCGTGCACGCCCTCGTTATGCGGCGTAGAACGGTAAGAAGAGCCTGCTTTCAGGATAATCGTGAAGATTTCAATTTGGGTTTGCGGGTCAAAGGGAAACAGCACATACACCAGGCAATTGCCGTTGTCCTCTGTAATATCCGGTGCGCTTTTACGCTGTACAACAGATACCGACCCATGATCCTCCTGTAGGAGTGAGGAAAATGACACATGCAGCCCCGTCGCAATTTTCCAGAGCGTCGTCACGGTCGGCTGCGTCTCGCCGCGCTCAATTTGGTGCAGCATCCCCTTACTAACACCCGTCATTTCCGCTGTTTTATCCAAACTCCACCCGCGCTGTGCGCGCAGTCGCTTTACGTTTTGCCCAACAGTAATATGTATAGTATACAAATCAAAAACCCCCTTTTTGTATACTATATCACACGTTTTTGTGTGTATGCATAAAAAAAGAACCGTTATAAGCAACGATTCTGTTATACCTTCAACAAACAAACACCTTTATACACATTCGCAAGAAGCTCTGGGTTGTCAACGTTATTCAAATGTAACATATCAATTTTGCATAGCGTCCATACTTCCTCCTGCACATGTAAAACCAACAAATTAAATTCGATGTCTGACAACCCGTTCGTCCGAATGGCGATGTCATAATCGGAACGCTCACTAGCTGTACCAGCTGCGCGTGAACCAAATAAGTACACTTCCTCTATTCCTTTGTAAGCGTCTAGGATAGATACAATCTGTGCAACCACTTTATCCATCATAGTGTACGCACCTTTTCATGTAAACTATGAAGAAACTGGAGAAGCACTTGTATATGCTGTGAGATAATTCGCTGACAAACAAGCCGAGCCATTTTTTCATCATATGTATGGGATGTCATATTTCTATCGGTAATCATACTGAGCCAGGCTTCAGCATTTTGAATCATTCCTGTACTATAGGCTTCTTTAAACACAGCTCGAGGCGAACTGATTCCCACAATACCTTCATATTCCAAAAAAGATTTCATGAGTTTCCAAGCAAGCTCATATGTAAATTCGAATCGCTGAATAATGCCATCTACTATAATAGATTGCTCGAGCGGTAAAGCGGCAGCTTCTTGTAATCGTTTGACTGCTTTTTCATAATTTTGTAATTTGTACAACAGTTTTTCCTTCATGCATACACCTCATCGTAACACTACATAAGTATGAAGTTAGCCTATCATAAATTGCTACTCTTTTCCACTCGCGCTCGCAGTATCTCCTGAAAACGTACTAGCGCTTTCTCATATGCGATCTCTCCAGATTGGTAGCGCTCGTCGTTTAGCTCCCGTTCTAAGTCATACAAATCGGCAAGCTCGGGTTTAAGCGCTTGTATGCCCGCTGTATCTAGCTTCTGTAGGTAACGTGTATATACGTCTAAATCCAGAAACAAGTGCTCTATATACGGTTGTAGCTGTTTCGCAACCAGCTTGTCGTAAGCGTGCTGATCGTCTCGGATGATGCCGGCAATCACATTCGGCGGACTTTGTAAAAAGGCCTCCATGTAGCCTTTCGCGTACGCTAGGTCTTGTTCGGTCTCCGCTGCTTCTAAATGATGAACGATTTGCCCGAACTGGAAAAGCACAACGGAATAATGATGCTGGTAGATGCTTAAGGCCGTTTGTTCGGTTTGCATAGATGTAGTCGTTTGCGATGAGCAGCCAGTAAGCAAGATAAGCAGTAGAATTAACTGTTTCATACAACACCTCCTGTTATGTGATTCAATAGAAGTAAAAAACATCCTCTATACAATGACAGTCTTATAATCTTATAATATAGATATAATGTTTTAAGAGAAAGGAATACTAAGATGAGACAAGTATGTGACGTCTGCCAGATTACAAAGCGTGGTTATCGCGTACATATAACGGACGAAGTCATAGCTCAAAAGCTAGCTATGTATTTTAGCAGTTTTGCGGCTACTGATTTTATACATATAGATACACAAACAATGTGGATGGAAGAACATATCTTTTTTGATGTCATGGATTATTTAGGCATACACGGCGGCGCTGATGCGGTGTTCGCGCAGGGGCAAGAAGAAGCGTATAAGCCGATTCGTGAATTTGTCGCAGAAAGAGAAGCAGCCTGGATTGATGATATCATTCAAGAGCGCCGCATTCGGACCCATTATCAGCCCATTGTCAGCAGACAGGGAGAGGTTATCGGTCACGAGCTGCTTTCACGAGGTGTCGGAGAGAATGATCGTCTCATCCCGCCATTTACCTTATTTGAAGCGGCGCGTGTGCGCAATCGCCTTTTTGCCTTGGACCGAGCGTGCCGGCTGGCTTGTATTCAAAATGCAAGCGGTGTAACAGACAAACTGTTATTTATTAACTTTATCCCAACATCAATTTACGTACCGGAGCATTGTCTAGCGACAACGATTCAGCTAATTGAAGAATTAAACATGGATCCCGCGCAAATTGTATTTGAGGTCGTTGAGACAGACAAAGTGAAAGACATTGCCCATCTTAAGCGAATTTTACGCTACTACAGAGATCACGGCTTTAAATACGCGCTTGATGACGTAGGCACTGGCTATAACAATATCGAGCTGCTGGAGGATTTGCGGCCAGATATTGTCAAACTAGCAATCGAGTTTACAAACGGCGTCAGCACGGATCTAGACAAGCAGGATATGGCAAAGCGCGTGTTAGAAGCGGCACACGGTATGCATGCTCTCGCTTTAGCAGAAGGGGTAGAAGCAGAGGAGGACCTTGCGTATCTACAAGCACTGGGCTACGACTTGTTTCAAGGCTATTATTTCGCCAAGCCGCAGGAACACCCAGTAGAGGAAATCGCATAAGAAAAAGCACTGTCCCTCGACAGTGCTTTTTCCATTAGCTTCTGGGCCACAGCATCACACAGACGCCAACGATACAAAGCACGCCGCCCAGCCAATCATATGTATCTGGTGTTTTTTTATCGATCAGTCAGCACCAAAACAGACTCATTACAATGAACACGCCGCCATAGGCTGCATACACGCGACCACAGCTAGGAAACGCCTGCCAGGTGGCAATAATACCGTACAGCACAAGTGCTATGCCGCCCAACAATCCCAGCCAGCCTGAGGCACCTTCACGAAGCCATTGCCACATCAAATAACCGCCGCCAATTTCAGCTAAGCCAGCTAACAAAAATATCAAAGTTGCTTGCAGCACTTACAACACTCCTGACTGTATTTGCTTCAGTCTCAGTATAGCATGTTTGTAATATTGCAATTATAGCACGAAATAGCAGGGGATTTGGCTATTTATGTTGAAATATGTAAGTGAATTGATTGATAAAAAAGAAGGTGAAGTCTTGCGATTTGCAGTCATTACAGACATTCACGGCAACGCACCTGCCTTGCGTGCCGTTTTACATGAGATTGATAGGATGAGAGATATTGAGCATATATATTGCTTAGGTGATATGATTGCGATTGGGCCTGATACGAATGAAGTGCTGGACATGTTGTTTGCGCGACATGATGTGACGATGGTGACCGGCAACCATGATGAAGCCGTATTGGCACTTGTAAAAGGAGAGATGTACCCTCAAAGTCATGCGCAGACGAGAGAGCATCATCAGTGGATTGCAGAGCGGCTGAATCCGATGTTCATTTCCAAGCTAGCCGCTTTACCGCGCACAATGCAGCAGGAGATACAGGGGCATCGTTTTTTATTTCTACACTATCAGCTCGCGAAACCGGATGCACCCATTAGCGACGATCCGTTCAGTCCCATTGTCGAGCCTACGCTCGCAAACATGCGGCAGCTCTTTGCTAATTGCGAGGCCGATTGCATCTGTTTTGGTCATCATCATCCTGTACATGATTTTCGAAGCACAAGTCCGATGTACATCAATCCAGGTGCGCTCGGCTGCGGCGGGGTCGCGCCCTATGCAATTGTGACCGTCGGAGCTACGATTGAAGTAGAGCTATGCGCTGCGATATATGAGAAAAAGTACTTTTTGGCATCGTATGAACGATTAGAAGTGCCAGACCGGGCATTTATTTTGCGGGTGTTTCATCAAGTCAACTAACAAGAAAAGAGTGATAATATGAATATTTTATGGGATTTTGACGGAACGCTGTTTGATACATATCCAGCGTACACCAATATGCTGGCAGAGGTATTGGGAGAGCGAGACATTTATAAGCAGCTGAAAATTTCGTACTCGGATGCGCTGCAGCAGATTATACATTACAAAGCTATCAGGCATTTTTTGAATTGGATTTTTTAGTGAAGAACGAAATGTAAAAGTAGTTATCATGTAGCTTCACCCTAAAGTGTTTATATGCTATATAAAAGAGGATGTCCCACCACTTAGGTTACATCCTCTTTTATTATGAAAGTATTATTGCGGTACTGCGACCCAATGACCGTTAGAAACCTCTACTAATTTACTATTATGTAAATCATAAGTTTGTTTACTTTCCTCATGTATTACTGGTTCGTTTTTAAGTTTAATAGTAGGGTCAGGAATAGGTATGGCTTTTAACAATGCTTTTGTATAATCGTGTTGTGGATTGCTATATAACTCTTCACTTTCGGCAATTTCAACGATTTTCCCCCCATACATAACCGCTACTCTATCGCTAATATGTTTGACCATAGATAAATCATGAGCAATGAATAGGTAGGTAAGGCCAAGTCGCTGTTGCAGTTCTTCCAGTAATGTGACAACTTGAGCTTGAATAGATACATCTAGAGCTGAAAGCGGTTCGTCACACACCAAAAATTTAGGCTCTACTGCTAATGCACGTGCAATCCCAATACGCTGTCTTTGTCCACCGGAAAACTCATGGGGATAACGCATCGCATGAGAGGGGCTTAACCCTACCATATCTAACAGTGTTTCTACCTTTTTTGTTCTTTCCAATTTTCCTCCTGCCAAACCATGGATATCTAGAACTTCTCCAATAATATCGAGCACTTTAAAGCGCGGGTTTAAGGAGGAATATGGGTCTTGGAAAATCATTTGCATATGGCGTCGCATGATTTGCATTTCTTTTTTTGACAAACGGTTCATGGAAATACCTTTGTAATATACATCTCCAGCGGTGGGCGTATGTAATTGCAGAATGGCGCGTCCTGTCGTTGATTTTCCTGAGCCTGATTCACCAACAATGCCCAATGTTTCCCCTTCACGAATATAAAAGCTTATATCATCTACGGCTTTTATGATTTGCCCTTTTCCTAAATCAAAATATTGCTTTAGCGATTTAACTTCAATTAAAGGTTGCGTTTGTTCAGCTGTTTTTATTTGCAGGTGCTGCTTTGGTTTTTTTGGTTCATGTAAACGAGGCAGTGCATGTAGTAACCTTTTTGTGTATGGATGTTTAGGCGCTGTAAACACCTCTTCTGTTGTGCCATATTCAACAATCTCTCCATCCTTCATGACGGCCACACGATCACACATGCCTGCAACAACACCAAAATCATGGGTAATAAGTATGATGGAGGTATCAAAACGTGTTTGCATATTTTTCATTAAGCGCAAAATTTGTGCCTGCACAGTCACATCCAATGCGGTTGTTGGCTCATCTGCGATTAACAGGGCTGGGTTACAGGCAAGTGCAAGTGCAATCATTGCGCGTTGTCTCATTCCGCCGGAAAATTCATGTGGATATTGATTGTAGCGGATTTCGCTATCATGAATACCAACGAGCTGAAGCATTTCAATGGTTTGGCCTTTCGCTTCCTGTTTGGAGAGGTTTTGATGCTTAATTAAGGATTCGGCAATTTGTTTTCCGACGCGAATGGTAGGATTTAAAGATGTCATTGGATCCTGAAAAATCATACTAATATCGCGCCCGCGTATATATTCCATTTCTTTTTCCGTTTTATCGGCGAGATTCTCTCCTTTAAAAAGAATTTCTCCTTGCTTCACAAATGCAGGAGGTGATGGCAACAGGCGCATAATAGAGCGAGCTGTGACACTTTTGCCACTACCGGATTCCCCTACTATCCCGAGTATCTCGCCTTTTTTTACTTCAAAGCTCACACCTCGAACTGCTTGATACTCTTGTTTTTGCAATTGAAAAGATACATGTAAGTCTTTCACTTCTAATATGGGTTCCAACTTCTCCACCTACCATTGAAATTTTCTTTCTTTTTTAAAAATATTTTCTTTATTTAAAATATAACTTAAAGTATACTATTTTTATCGGAATAATACAATTGAAAGAAAGGAGGAATATATACTTGGAGATTACAAGAATAAAGCAAGAAAATACAAGTGTTATTAAGAGAGAAGTCATTAGCCAAACGTATAGTAAGTTGCAAAGAAGTTATATATATAGATGGTTAGTGCTTTTGATGGGACTACCGGTTACCTTCATTGCACTTGCTGTTTATTGGAAAAAAAGAAAAAATGATTCATATGATAGGGTGCTCCAAGAAGTAAGAAATGAATGGTTGCTTAACGGCTATAGAGATCAATTACAGGAAGTTATGACACAACAGTTTCACACAAAACAGGCTTTTTTCAATCAACATGTATCAGAAGAAAAAGCGCAACAAACGATTAAAAAATGGACAGAAGAAGAATTTAATCGTGCAGTTTTCATAGAAGCAGAGGCGCGGTTGGCTAGCGAGGGAGACAAGAGAGTAACATTTACAGAAACCTTTCAACAGCTCTTATCCAATCCGTTTTTTTTGCTAGTAACCTTTATTCCTGGTTTACCAATGTACATATTAATTTTTTTGGTAAGTAACCCCTACGTAAAATATACAGTTGAGCGACTCGTTATGAGTTTGTTTGTTATTTTTGGTGTATCTGTTCTTGTATTTACACTTCTATTTTTATCGCCGTTTAACCCGGCTGCCAATATTCTTGGAGAAACAGCCACAAAAGAACAAATTGCAGCATTCAACCATTTGTATGGGTTGGATCAATCGTATTTGAGTCAGTTATGGAGTACGGTAAAGGGAATTGCGACATTTGACTTAGGTCTGTCATTCGCAGGAAATGAGGATGTTACAGCCAGTATTGCAAAGAAATTTCCGATTACACTTACACTAGCGATTGTATCTTTAGTAATGGCGGTACTGATTGCCATACCAATTGGAATTCTTGCTGCGACAAGACCAAACTCATTTTTTGATTACGCGTTTATGTTTGTGGCTTTACTCGGATTGTCTATCCCGAACTTTTGGCAAGGGCTGATCTTTATCTTAAATTTCTCCATTAAGTTGCAGTGGTTACCTGCTACATTCGATCCGGAAAATTGGTTGTCTGTTATCATGCCAGCAGTTGTATTGGGAACTGGATTAACAGCCTCCATTGCTCGTATGACAAGGTCGTCTATGCTGGAAATTATTAATGAAGATTACATCACAACAGCAAAAGCAAAGGGCTTAAGCGCAAAGGAAATTTTATGGGGGCATGCTATCGGCAATGCCATGATTCCCATTATAACAGTGATTGGTTTATTGTTTGGGGGCATGCTCGGAGGAGCTGCTGTTACGGAAAAAGTATTTAATATTAGCGGAATTGGAAGTTATATTGTCGATAAACAGTTTATTCCAGATATTCCGAGTATCCTTGGTGGTGTCATTTATGTAGCCATCACAATTTCTCTGGTCAACGTAATCATTGATATATTGTACGCATTTTTTGATCCGCGAATCCGCTCAAAGATGAAACAATATTAAAGTAGTGGTAAGGGATGTGCAAGAAGATGAAAAGAGTAGAAGATTATCAAAGAATGAACATTCTCAAAGCCTCTGCAGAATATAAACAAGCCGGGTTCACAACAATTAGCTCTGCAATGATAGCAATTATGCTTTTAGGTAATAGCTATGACCTAGGCAAGCAAACCGTTCACACCTATGTAGGTGTACTATTTCTTGCATACCTTATATTTACAGTGCTGCAGGGGTGGATTTTGTTCCAAATTAGAAGTGATCTGATGAAATGGGGAACGTTACAAGATAAAACAAGACGTTGGGGTTACCTCCAATTGGCTAGTATTTTTGTTGGTCATGTAATCATGGTAGCTAGTGCGTTACATTTTATCAAAAAGGAAAAGACAGCAGACTATACACTTGCCGTATATATGTTGTTAACGCAACTTGCAGTTTTCGCTATATCAGCTCTTAATCTATTTAAGCCATATGTAGCAGATACATTTTTAATTGGTATGTCCAGTTTACTCGTAGTTGTGCTGTTTTACGTAGTAGTACTATTGCTGGTGGCTAAATATGTGACAGATGATACAGCACATAGATCTCTTCGTTATGTGTTAATTCCGCTTATATGTACTGTTGTTACAGGGAATTTGTTTGCTTTATTTCTCACGCTCAGCTTATTTAGCAAATTACGCAATAGTAGTACATATATGGCTACAATGAGCTGGCGCAATGTAATAGAGAAAGTTACACGTAATATGACGGCTATGGTAGGATTATTTTTCATTGTATTTGTCTTTTCCATATCTATCTGCAGTTATGTAACTTTCGATTATAGTATCGCTATTGAAAATAACTATGAAGCTATTTTACAAGCTCCAAACCTTGCTTATCCGTTTGGAACAGATAATTTTGGTAGAGATTTATTTTCAAGAATTGTGTTTGGAGCTCGTATTTCTTTAGTTGTCGGTGTAGTTTCTACTTTAATTCCGGTTGTTATCGGGGGAGTTTTAGGTGCTTTAGCAGGCTATTATGGTAGGAATACAGACAATGTGATTATGCGTCTGCTGGATATCTTATATGCAGTGCCAGGTATGTTGCTTGCAATTGCAATTATCGCAGCTTTTGGTGCAAGCTTGGGCAACTTAATCCTTGCACTTAGTGTTGGGGCAATCCCAACCTACGCCAGAACGATGCGCGCGAATGTGATGATGGTTTCCAACTATGAATATGTTATGGCTGCCAAAGCATACGGTTCTAGTAACATGTCTATTTTGTTTAAGCATATTGTCCCAAACTCGTTGGCTCCGATGATTGTTAAATCTACGCTGACCCTTGGTGGAGCTGTTATCGCAACAAGCAGCTTAAGTTATTTAGGCCTTGGTGTGGAGCCGCATATACCAGAATGGGGCAATATTTTAAAGATTGGTAGTGCTTATTTAGAAACACATTCTTATCTGGCAATTTATCCGGGCTTTTGCATCATCGCTCTTGTGTTGTCTTTTAACTTCTTAGGAGATGGATTACGAGATGCGTTAGACCCTAAGTTAGATGCATAAAATATATATTGGGAGGTATGTAGATTGAAAAAGAGTATAGTAGGACTTCTTTTGGCTTTTGTGTTGCTAATTGCAGGATGCTCCGTGAAAACAAAGTCCGATGTGGTGGAAAATAAAGAAGAGAGCCAGAAAAAGGTGACCAATGTCAATCCTGTTGAGATTGAAATTTTAGCACAAAGCAGTAGTGAATCCGATGTAAATATTGTCAGAGATCAGTTAACAAAAAATGGATTTCAGGTAAAATTAAATTTACAGCCTGATTACGGTACGTTCAAAGCGCAACAGGATGCAGGCAATTACGATATTGCATTATCAAGCTGGACGACAGTGACAGGAAATCCAGATTATGCGGTACGTTCCTTGTTTAAAAGTGGCGGTGACTACAGTATTCTCGCAGATACAGAGATTGATAAGTTGATTGACAAAGCAAGTACACAAAGTCCGAAAGAGTATGTAAACACATACAAGCAACTAGAGCAACGTCTGGTGTTTGATAAGGCGTATATCGCCCCTTTATATACATCTTTAAAAACACAGGCAATCAACAAAGATATTTTGCAGCAAGACTCTGTGAGACTAGCGAAATCACGTGCGCTTCCATGGGAAACGATTGACTTTAAAGATGCTGCCAAGCGTAGTAGTGACCCGCTTGTTTTGACACAAGTTGCATCTACCTTTACATCCCTTGACCCAATCAAAGGAAACGACGGTTCTATCAATATGATTAATACGAACATGTATGTTCGTCTCGTAAACCTGACAGATGATGATAAAATTACATCTGAAGGTTCATTAACACATAATCATACCATTGCAGATGGTAATTCTGAGTACTATTTCTTGTTGCGAGACGATATTAACTTTGCGAAGATTGTGAACAGAAAAGCAGAAGATACAGGCGAGCGAGTTGGAGCTGATGATGTTATTTTCTCATTAGAACGTGCAAAAAATAAAGGCTCTGTTCCAGATCACCGCACGTATAGCTTACATGAGCATATCCAAAAAGTGGAATTTGTCACAGATCTTGACGCTCTTGATAAAGCGACACAAGCTGGCAGCAAAAAATCCGTTAGAGAAGCCCTGGAGAAAGGATTAGACGCCAAAATTAAAGAGCTTGTAACAGACAAAGCGCAGGCTGATAACAAATCAGGCAAATATCAAGTCGTGAAATTGACGACAACTAAGCCATTTCCGCAGGTGCTCAATTATTTAGCCCATCAATCTGCTGGCATTGTTTCCAAAAAGCAAGTTGAAAGCATCAACACGTATGATGTGGCCTCCTTCAATGTCAACAAGGACATTCCATACGGCGATCAAAACACTGTGACAGAAGGCGCGAAGTATAACAACACGCTATATGCGAGCGGACCGTATATCCTATCTCACAAAAATGACTATGAAGCCGTATTTTATAAAAATCCTGGTTATTTAAAAGGTACCAAGCATGAGCCAAAAATTGCGAATGTCAAGCTTCGATTCATTAAAGACCCTGATAGTGCACTTTCTGCACTGCGCAACAACGAAATTCATTTATATTCCGCAGTGCCAGAAGCAAAGTATGACTTAGTAAAGAGTGACAGCAAGCTGTTATTACAAAGTGTAGAAAGCAATGCTGTAAGCTATTTATTATTTAACACGAAAACACAAAGCCGTCCCGTTGCGAAAAGTGAAGAGTTGCGAAAAGCAGTATTGTATTCCATCAATCAAGATGAGATTTTAAACTTCTATCAGAAGCGGAAAATTAAAGCGGCTTCTACATTAAGTCCTCTTGTGAAAACAGGAAATCAACTAAAGTCCGACTCCAAAAAGGTAAAGGACGCCTTGCAGAAATACAGTGAGATCAAATAAGGATATGAAAGCAGAAGTCGAGTAGGCTTCTGTTTTTTTATGTAATATATTTTAAAAATTTTGTATAATCAGTAAAAAGGGGTATTTAAATGAAAAAGAAATGGATGCTTGCTCTTTTCTTACTACTAAGTGCCTGTAAAGTTGTTTCCGAAGAACCAAATACCCTTCAAGATGCAATGAAGCAAGGGTTTCGTGCAGAACAGATTACAGAAGCGGATGTTATAGAAACACAGCAGGTCGACGATAACTTACTTGTATTTTATAAAAGTGAGGATAGCATAGGCATTGGTAGCATCTATACAAAAGGTAAACACTTGAAATGGTATAAAGGACAACAAAATATTGGTATCAGAAATGATAGTGATGCATCGGCTTCTATGCAAAGCACGGTGCAAACAGAAGACGGGCAAGACATTGAAATCTTAGTGGAGCGGGCACCGAAAAATGGCGCTTACTCCGTTCGTGTTCTTCCTTAAATCACGGATTGGAGCTGTTAACATGAAATATATTCTCTTTCTTTGTACCGACAACTACACGCGCAGCATTACGGCAGAGTTTTGTCTGCGTGATTATATGCAAAAGCATAACTTACCTCTTACAGTTGCTTCTGCGGGCTTTCAAGCAGACAGCGATGTAAGCCGCTTTTCAGACATTCATTTTAAGCGGATGGCGGAGCTGGGCATTGATACATCCACCTTTACACGAACGCCATTTTTTGAAGACATGCTGGATAAGTATGACGTGGTCGTGGCCATGGGCCGCGAGCATCAAGATTATATCAAAACGCAATACAACCGCTCGGTACCACTGTTTTATGAAATCTACAAAAATGAATCACAATCGGTCACAGTGCCGCCGCCAGACTCAGCTGGTACATACTTGAAAAGTATTGAGCGTATGGTTGATGAAATGTATGAAGCTATGCCTGTGCTTGTAAGAAACCTGATAAGTTTGGAAAGTGACCGGAAAAACCTTCAAAGTGACCGGAAAAACCCTCAAAGTGACCGAATTAAGCTGTTTAACAAGTAATCAACATAAGTGGCAGCTGTTTTAGAGGAATCGGTGGCTATCAAATAGGAAAACGCAAAGGGGAATAAGATGTACCAAGACAATGAAGTTACGATTAGACCTGTTGAACCAGGTGATATGGATATACTTTGGAAGCTTTTATATGAGGAACAAGAACCTGAGTGGAAAAAATGGGACGCACCGTATTTTCCCCATGTGCATGTACTGTACGAGTCGTTCATCGCAGATCGAGAGAAGTGGATTGGTAAGGATGAGCGCTGGGTGATTACGGTACGCGACCAAGTAATCGGAACAGTGTCATATTATTGGGAGCATGAGCCGTCACGCTGGCTTGAGATGGGCATCGGTATCTATGATCCAGCATTTTGGAGCGGGGGCTACGGAACGAGGGCGCTGCGGATGTGGATTGCTCATCTGTTTGCAACGATGCCACTTGTACGCGTTGGATACACAACGTGGTCCGGTAACGAGCGCATGATGAAGGTTGGTGAAAAGTTAGGCATGACTATGGAGGGACGTATGCGAAAATGCCGTTATCATGAAGGTGCATACTATGATTCCATTCGAATGGGATTGCTGCGAGAGGAAGCTGTGTCTTTAGGATATATTGATAATTGAAGTATCCGGAGGAGATAATATGAAGAAACTCGTATATATATTAATAGCACTTTTTCTCATTACAGGCTGTCAAACCAGTACAACGCTTGAAGTAAGCAAACGAACGGGTGAAACGGAATACAAGGCCTTTCGTACCGTGTCTGATGCAAAGCAGGTGAAGCGAGCGCTACGTATTGTGGAAAGTGCAAAGTGGGAACAAATGAAAGCCGAAATGACACGCCCTGCGGATTATCAGTTCTCTTTTCCACACCCTGAAGCCAAGGCTGTACTCTATGAATGTTGGGTGGAAGGAGACAGCGTGCTGCTTACACATGCTGATAACATGTATGCAACGCTGTCTGCACAAGAGGCAAAGAAGCTTTTAGCTATACTAATTGAAGAAACGTAAGAGGGTTCAAATGAATATCGTAATTCAACCGGTACAAGTTAGTGATGCCGCATTCGAAAAAATGAAATACATACAAAAAGACCTGAGCGGCTTGTCTCAGGTCTTCACAACAACTCATTCTTTTTAAAATAACGCCACATACCATAGGTGAGCAGAACTAGACTCAAAAAGATAACTACAGTAGCAACAGGTGAATCCTGATACGGAAGCGGTACATTCATCCCAAAAAAGCCGGTTACGAACGTAAGCGGAAGCATGATTGTGGAAATCATCGTCAGTACGTTGATTTTTTCATTGGCCTTGGCGCTGATGATGGAATAATACGTATCCAGGGCACTGTTTACAAGATCGCGGTATGTTTCTGTGGAATCCACAATTCGTTCCATATGATCCATTAGGTCAACATAGAAGGGAATGTTATGCTCTTGAATAGCGAACTTCCATCGTCCGTTCATCGTTAAAAAGATTCGTTTTTGCGGCAAAATAACGCGGCGAATTAAGATAATGGTCCGCTTAAGCGCCAAGAACTCTTCCGTCACCTCTTTTACGCCTTCATCGTACATTTCATCCTCAAGCTCGTCAATACGAACACCGATGCGATCTAAAATCGGGAAGTACTCGTCAGTGATACCGTCAATCAATGTATACAGCAAAAAGTCAGCCCCGCGGTTCATATATTTCGGACTCACGGAACAAATTGCATCCATTTGTCCAAGCCAGCGCTGTTTTTTCTTATGAATCGTTACCACGTAATTTGAGCCAAGAAATACGTTTAGCTCAAGCGTTGTAATTTCATTGTCACTTTCCTCGTTGTAGCGGAGCGCGTGGAACACGAAAAACTTGTAGGCATCATAATCATCCACCTTTGCCCGCGGACTGTCGTGGAGACAGTCTTCAATCGCAAGCGGGTGAAAGCCAAATGTTTTTGCAATCAAATATAATTCATCAGCCTTAATATCGTATAAGTCAATCCACAGCAGGTTTTGCGGATGCGCGAGGTAGAATGGAATGTCACCAAGTGCAATATCCTGCTGCATGCTTTGTGTTTTTTCATTATATAGATATGTTTTAATCATATATATGCACCTCTCTTGTGTACGAGGTACATGCTCAGGTGAAACATGGACCTCGCTTGCTATATGAATGTGTTGGATTTGGACTATCTGGGTCCACGTATTTCACCTCCTAAAAATAAAAGCCTTCACTCTGAAGGGAGTAAAGGCTGTTTGTGCAACAAAAAGAAACTACTTATTGTAAGCAGTCTGCGTTTCTCCCTCGTTGAGTTTTAGCACTGTATAGCATAGGCTATCAAACCAGCTACGTTAAAAAAGACCTTAATCCGATCTTTCCTGTTGACCCATTGGCGTCTCTCGACATTTTTGGGCAGCAGCGTGTCTCTATACAGGAGCCTCACCTAACGGATGATTTAATTAACTAAAATTCTAGCATTCACAGCGAAAAGCGTCAAATCTATTTTCGTACCGGCATATAGTTAGAAGGTGCTATAATTATAGAAGGAGGCGATACATATGGGATTTTTAGATGGTATCATGGGCAACGCGTCAGAGGTGAGTGTACAGGATGTACAAAAGGAGTTTAGCAACATTCTTGCTGCAGGTGAGCAGGTGGAAAAGGCATACCGCTTAATTCGCGATATGTTTATCTTTACAGATAAGCGCTTAATTTTAGTCGATAAGCAGGGCATTACGGGCAAGAAAACAGAGTATCATTCCGTGCCATATCGAAGTATCACGCATTTCAGCATTGAAACAGCTGGCAGCTTCGACCTTGACGCGGAACTGAAAATCTGGATTTCCGGTGGCGGTATGATTCAAAAGCAGTTTAACAAGAATTTGAACATTTATGAGTTGCAGAGCGTTTTGGCAGCGTATGTGTTGAGGTAATCTAGAGGGGCAATCTTTGTGATTGCCTCTTTCTTATTTGTAAATTATTTATTACATACACAAAACATAGTTGACATATAGGAATAGTATAAATAAAATAAGAGAAACTAGATTTATATATTGCTTATCAGTCAACTGAAGGCGCACAGCATTCACTTTGTGGATGACGTGCGCCTTTTTTGTTGGGGGAAGGGAGAGTTAACGATGGAAGTGCTTTGGTTTTTGCCGACAAGTGGGGACAGCCGGTATTTGGGGACGAAAAAGGGAGGTCGGCCCGCGACGTATGTGTACTTAAAACAAATTGCGCAGGCGGTTGATCAATTAGGCTTTCACGGTGCATTGCTACCGACAGGGCAGTCATGTGAAGATGCGTGGATTACAGCATCTTCTCTACTGAGTGTGACAGAGAGGATGAAATTTCTGGTCGCGCTTCGTCCCGGCCTTATGTCCCCGACGGTTGCGGCCCGGATGGCATCCACTTTTGACAGGTTGTCTGGTGGTCGGTTACTTGTCAATGTGGTGACTGGCAGTAGTCCAGCAGAGCATGGGGCAGATGGGATTCACCTGAGTCATGCAGAGCGGTATCTCGTTACTGACGAGTTTTTGAGTGTGTGGCGCAACTTGTTAAACGGCGAAGAGGTGAACTTTGAAGGAGAGCATTTTCATATTAAGGGCGGGAAAAATGTATATCCCCCTGTACAGTCTCCATATCCACCCCTGTATTTTGGGGGTTCCTCTGCTATCGCAAAGGAAGTTGCAGCTAAGCATGTAGATGTGTATTTAACATGGGGAGAGCCACCAGCGGCAGTTAAAGAGAAAATCACACATGTACAACAACTTGCGGCAAGATACGGGCGAACGGTTAGGTTTGGAATTCGACTGCATGTGATTGTACGTGAAACAGCAGACGAGGCGTGGGATGCGGCTCATGCGCTTATTCGTCATGTTGATGATGAAACGGTGGCTGCAGCACAAAAAGCGCTACAACAACATGAATCAGAAGGTCAAAGACGAATGCTAGCCCTCCACAGCGGAAATCGCAACGACTTGGAAATTAGTCCAAATTTATGGGCGGGTGTTGGTCTCGTACGTGCCGGTGCAGGAACGGCACTTGTGGGTGACCCAGAAACAGTGGTTGAGAGAATTCGGGAGTACGAAGCACTTGGCATTGATACGTTTATCTTATCTGGCTATCCACATTTAGAAGAAGCGTATCGCGTTGCTGAGTTGTTGTTTCCACTGCTTTTTCCAAGCGACGATGTAGCTTTTGCAGGCGAACGATTAGCTGATAGCATTCATCCAAAATAAAAGGAGGAGTACATATGAAAAAGTGGATTACAGGTGCAATTGCAGCGACTTTATTTGCAGGAATTGTGACAGGGTGCTCATCATCCAAAACATCAGCGAAGAAAGAACCGACGACAATCAGCTTTGTGCACTGGCGCGGGGAGGATGTAGAGGTATTTCATACTCTTATTCAAAAGTTTGAACAAGAAAATCCGGAAATTAAAGTAAAGATGAATGTGTATCCATCTGATCAATATCAATCAACAGTGCAAACTGTACTTCGAGATGGGCAAGCAGGAGATGTGTTTACATCGTTTCCGGGGGCGCAGTTTGAAACATTGCAAAAAGCAGGATTATTTACAGACCTTACAAAGGAATCATTTACAACAAATTTTGAAGCGCATTTAATTGAAAATGGGAAGAAAGATGGTAAGCAGCTTGCACTTCCTTATCAGCTTGTTTTTAATATCCCAGTGTATAACGTGGGGATATTTGAAAAGCTAGGTTTAACACCGCCAAAGGATTGGGAAAGTTTTTTACAAGTAAATGAAAAACTGAAAGCGAACGGCTATATCCCTATTGCCTTTCCAGGTGCCGACATTGGACCAGGTCAATTTATGAACAGTATGGTCATGAACAATGCACCGAGCGACCAAAGCTTATCAGCCTTACAAAAAGGTGAAACGAAGCTGACAGATGAATGGTGGGTGAAAACGCTAGGGCAATTCAAAGAACTACAGCCGTATCTCCAAAAAGATGCCCTTGGTGCCAAACATGATAGCGCCATTGCCTTGATTGCTCAGGAAAAAGCGGCAATTTTGGCGACCGGCTCGTATGCGGTTGCAGGTATTCAAAAGCAAAATCCGAGCATTCGTCTCGGCTTGTTAGCACCGATTACTGTTCAGGCATCACAAGCAAAATATGAAGGCGTACATACGTCAACCTTTATGTTGGCTATTAACAGCAAGTCGAAAAAGAAGGGAGCTGCAAAGAAGTTTTTAGCATTTTTAAGTAAGCAGGAAATTGCCACAGAATATGCCAATAAAACAGCGCAGCATGTGACAGTGAAAGGTGTAAGCTACGAATCTCCTATTCTAAAAGAGCTATCTACTTGGACAAATAAAAAGACGGTGTTTCAGCCGCGTTTTACCATTACTAACGCAAATGTGGAAAAAGCGGTGACAGGCTCTATTCAAGAGGTATTAGGAGGAACTGCACCTAAGCAAGCGGCGGAAGCAGCCCAAAAAATTGTGGAGCAAAATGTGGTGAAATGAGGCGCTATAAGCTGCTTTGGTTTTTACTTCCCGGCTTTATCTTATATGCCGTTTTTCAGTTGTTTCCTATTTGTAGCGCGTTCTATTATTCCATTACAAATTGGGATGGTCTCACACCGAGCTACGCGTACGTCGGCTTTGAAAATTACAAACGACTTGCTTCAGATATTGTTTTTCATACCGCGTTGATAAATAATTTGAAGTTTATGGTGGTCGTCGTACTGCTGCAATCAGGCATGTCTCTCTTATTCGCGCTGTACCTAGTAAAGCACACAAAAACAAATGTTGTGCTACGCGCACTGTATTTTTTTCCGACCATTTTATCTTCAGTGTCCGTTGCGTTTATTTGGCTGTTTATGTATGACCCGAGCATCGGACTGGTCAGCAAAATTCTTCGTCAAAACTGGCTTGGTGACAAGGAGTTTGCCATATATGCGGTGGCACTTGTGCAGGTGTGGTTTCATACTGGTCAGATGATTGTCATTTTCGTATCCGGTTTGCAAGCGGTGCCAGCCGAGCTACATGAAGTTGCAACGCTTGAGGGAGCCAATCGCTGGCAGCGCTTCAGGTGGGTCACCTGGCCTCTCATTGCGCCGGCCGCGGCAATTGTAGTATCGTATACGATACTGCAGTCCTTTAAGGCATTTGATTTAATTTTTGCAATGACACGCGGCGGTCCGAATTATGGGACAGAAATCTTGTCGACTTACATATATGCATCCGCGTTTCAAAATTACAGCTTCGGCTATGCAGCGGCGCTGTCGGTGGTATTCATGCTGGTTGTTGCGCTTGTGACACTTTTACAATTCCAGATACTTCGCGTAAATCGCGTACACTACTAGGGAGGTAGAGAAATGCTTCGGACATTGCTGCTTTTTTTATATGCTTTGCTCATCATCATACCAATCGGTGTGATTGTGGGGGCAACGTTTAAAGACGAAGCAGAGATTTATAAGACGCCATTCTCCTTACCGGATAGTTTGAGCTTTGGAGCATACGGTGATTTGTTATCTCATCAAGAAATGGGCTTATATGCGCAAAATAGCGCTATCGTGACAGTAAGTTCAATGCTGCTTACTTTGTTATTCGCAAGTTTTATTGCTTTTGCAATTACGCAGTTGCCGCCCTGGCCTGCCCGACTTGTGTTTGTGTTATTTGTATTTGGCATGCTCGTACCAGCGCAGGTTAGCATGATTCCGTTATACCAGGTTGTAACATCACTTCAGCTCACAAATTCCCTAACAGGTCTTGTGCTTGTAAATATTGCCTCGACCATGTCAATTGCAGTATTCATTCTGACGGGATTTATGAAGATGATTCCAAAATCGCTCTTTGAGGCGGCAGTCATGGACGGTGCAAGTTATTGGCACATGTATGCGCGTATTGTGATACCGTTATCATTGCCTTCGCTCGCCTCCACTGCGATTTTTCTTGTTGTGATGCACTGGAACGATTTGTTGTATCCGCTGTTGTTCATTACGAATGACCAAAAGAAAACCCTGCCGCTCGCTTTGCTCGGCTTCCAAGGTGAGTACATTACCAACTATCCTGTCCTTTTTGCAGGTGTTATTTTATCATCGCTACCTATTGTTATTGCTTATATCTTTTTACAACGTTTTTTCGTATCCGGCTTGACCGCAGGTGCGACAAAAAGCTAAAGAGTGCTGATATGCACTCTTTTTTTGTGCAGTGTAGGTAAAAATTGGTGCAACACATTTTGTACAGCAACAGCATCTGCTGCTGTGCGGGCTAGGCACTTCTATTCCTGGTCACAAAACTGTCACATTTTATGCAAGCAAGCGCTGTTATTCGGTGCTATCGTAGAAAAAGAATAGGGAGGGGATACATATGAAAGCATGGCGTATGCTGACTTTATGCGTGAGCATAACAGCAATGTTAATCGTAAGCGGTTGCGGCGGGAAGCTTGAAAATCCGCTGAACTGGGAGATAAAAGAATTTTCCTACAGCAACCAAGAGGGGAAAACGGTTGGATTAAAGGAATTAAAGGGCAAGGTGTGGGTTGCAGATTTTATTTTTACCAGCTGTGAAACGGTATGTCCGCCGATGACAGCGAACATGATGAAGCTGCAGGAGATGCTCGCGAAGGAAGACATCACAGATGTGACATTCGTATCGTTTAGCGTAGATCCGGAGGTGGACAAGCCGGAGGTACGGAAGGATTTTATGAAAAATTATGATTTTGGAAAAGCAAAATGGCAGTTTCTTGGTGATTACTCCCAGCAAGAAATTCAGGAGTTTGCGATGAAGAATTTTCAAACACCAGTAAGCAAGCCGAAGAACAATTCGCAGGTTATTCACGGTACAAGCTTGTACCTTGTGGACCAAAGCGGCAAGGTTGTGAAAAAGTACAGCGCATTAAATGTGCCGTATGAAGAAATTGTTAAGGATATTGAAACTATTCGATAGGGGTGACAACATGAAGGCACAGCGTAAACCACTCATATTAGTACTGGCTACCATTATAATTGCAGCAATCGTTGTGGTGGTATGGGGAACGAAAGGGAAAGAAGACACAAAAGAGATGAAATCCTTGCCACCTGTTACCGGGCAGCCTGTGCTAGGGGATGAGAAGGCAAAGGTAACTGTCACAGAGTTTGGTGATTATAAATGTCCGGCATGTAAGGCGTGGGGAGAGCGCATTTTACCACAGCTACAGGCGGATTATATTGACAGCGGAAAAGTAAAGTTTTCATATGTAAATGTTTTGTTTCACGGCGATGAATCCTTGCTTGCGGCGCTTGCGGGCGAAGCGGTATATAAACAAAATCCTGAGGCGTTTTGGGATTTCCATAAAGAAGTGTACAAGCGGCAGCCGGAAAGCCACGATGATGTGTGGATCAATGAAGACTTGCTGACGCAAATCGCAAAGGAAACAGTTCCTACTTTGGATGAGGCACGTTTTTTAGCGGATATGAAGAGTAAAGAGATTACGGGTTTCATTGGTGAAGATGAAAAGCTCGTGCAGGCCTACAATGTGCAGCTAACACCGACGATTGCTGTAAACGGTAAGGTGCTAGAAGATCCGTACGATTATGAAAAGCTGACCGAGCTCATTGAAGAGGCACTGCAATGAATTGGCGCAATTACACGTTGTACATGGCATGGTTCGTCTCCGTAACGGCCGTGCTCGGCAGTCTGTATTTTAGTGAGGTGCGTGGCTTTATTCCGTGCGAATTGTGCTGGTATCAGCGTATCATGATGTATCCGCTTGCGATTTTTCTTGGCATTGCAACAATTTACCAGGATACGAGAATTAAAAAATATGCACTGCCGCTTTCCATTATCGGCGGTAGCATTTCAATCTTTCATTATATGATGCAAAAGATTCCTGGCTTTGCGGCAATTAAGCCATGTGTGCAAGGTGTGCCTTGTACCGGACAGTATATCAATTGGCTTGGCTTTATCACCATTCCATTTTTGGCGCTTGTGGCGTTTACATTGATTACAATTTTGTTGCTGCTGACAAAATGTTCATCTGAAAAGGAATGATTGTAAGATGATTCTGATATATAACAAGATTTCATGATATGATGGGTAGGTAGTAACATAGATACATAGGGGGAGCAAGTATGAAAAAGTTAATATGCACATCTTTGGCAGCGATGATGCTGATGCCAGCGTCGTTTGCAGCTGCAGAGACAAAAACACAAACGCCACTGACACCAAGGGTTGTAGCCAGTGGGTGGGTTGCGCAAAATGGAGCTTGGTATTATTACGCACCTGGAACGCGCACACCGTATAAAGGCTGGTTAAAAGATGGCGGTACTTGGTATTACCTTGATAAGCAAACCGGTGTCATGAAAACAGGCTGGTTGCTTGATGGTGGTAAATGGTATTATTTGGCGTCAAGCGGTGCGATGAAGACAGGCTGGGTAAAAGATGGCGCAACGTGGTATTACTTGGCTGGTGATGGTGCGATGAAAACAGGCTGGTTGAAAGACGGAGGTACGTGGTATTACTTAGCTGCAAGCGGCGCGATGAAAACGGGCTGGGTTAAGGATGGAAGCACGTGGTACTATCTGGCCGGCAACGGTGCGATGAAAACAGGTTGGCTGAAAGACGGAAACGAGTGGTATTACTTAGCGGGCGATGGTGCGATGAAAACAGGCTGGCTTGAATACGGCGGTGCAAAGTATTATTTAGTAGGCAGCGGTGAAATGAAGACAGGCTGGATGCAAAAAGGCTATGAGGCTTACTATTTCGTTCCGAGCGGTGAAATGGTAGCTGGTAAAACGTTTGTAATTGACGGTAAGGAGTATGCCTTTGACGATGAAGGTGCTCTGTTACGTCAGACTACGATGGAACAGGAAGAAATGATAGCGCGCATGCAAAGTGTTGCGAGTCTGTATGAGGGTTTAGATGCATATACGGAAGATCACGTAGCTGTACTTGCTGATAGTGAGGGTGATGTCGCTATCGGTACAGAAGGGCTTGCGATGGTATTCTTCCCAGAAGCAGAGCTTGTCGCTGAGATTGCGAAAGCATTTGATTGTCCGCTAGAAGTAGCGCAGCTTCAACAATACGCACAAAAAGCAATTGATGAAAATCGCACAATCGATTTAGGTCGTATTTCATTTATTCCAGAAGAAAATGGTACTATTTCAATTGTATGGATTTAATGCGAAACCTCCCTTATCTAAGGGAGGTTTTTCCATATTCATCTAATCAAATGAATGAAATAACTTTTAAAAATTTTGAAAATTCTTATAATTATACATGTATGGGAAAGAAAGGGGAGAAGAGGGATGAAACGTACAATGAAATGGCTGATTAGCTTTTTGCTCATGCTTCAGCTTATACAGCTACCTGTTTACGCAGAAAGCGGGACAAGTGTGGTCACATCGATTTCACAAATCGATCAGCTCGTCGCCAATTTACCGAAAAGCGCGAGTACCATCGGGATGCGAGCTGGAATTTCGGTGTACAACACCAAAACAGGAGAAAGTGTGTATCAGCATGATGCGGATAAAACCTTTGTGCCTGCATCGAATTTAAAGCTATATGTAACAGCTGCTGCGCTAGACAGACTTGGAGAAGAGTATCGCTTTCGTACAGAGGTGTATACAACCGGCCATGTAAATCCACAAGGGACATTACTCGGAGATGTCGTTATAAAGGGCTATGGCGACCCGTCATTGTCTAAAGCGGATTTAACAGCGCTTGCTGTCAAATTGAAGGACGCGGGTGTTAAAGCAGTGAATGGAAACATCCTCGTTGATGATAGCTATTATGATGATATGCGCCTTGGGGAAGGCTGGATGTGGGATGATGAAATCTATACATACAGCGCACAAATCAGCGCATTGGCCGTTAATGAAAATGTAGTAGACCTATCCATTAGTGCGGCCGGCGTGGAGGTGGAGCCCCGCAATGACGTTGTGAAAATCGACAACCGAGCAAGTGTAGTGGAAGGTACCAAAACCGACCTGACTATCGATAGACAGCGCGGCAGTGATACTATCGTGATTACAGGTACAATCGGGAAAGATGCCGCTCCTTACACTGACCAAATAACAGTGGAAGATCCAGCACTTTTTGCAGCTGACGCATGGAAGTATGCCCTGCGAGAGAATGGCATTGCTCTTAAAAAAGCAAAAGTTGAAAAAACAGCTGGTGTGCAGGGAACACCGCTTGTTGTACATGAATCACAGCCGCTTAGCGCTTTAATCGTAAGACTCAATAAAGAAAGTGACAATTTTTATGCGGAAATGCTTGTAAAACAGCTTGGGGCATCTCAAAAAGGCGAGGGAAGCTTTGATGCCGGCGCTGATGTGATTGCTACATTTTTAGAAAAAGCCGGTATTCCTACAAATTACAAGCAAGTAGATGGCTCTGGTCTCTCGCGCTTAAATTTAATATCACCGAAGCAAATGGCACAGCTGTTGACCTATGTGGACAAGCAGCCCTATCAAGAGGCGTTCGAGCGTTCCTTGCCAATCGCGGGTGTGGACGGGACATTGAAGTCCCGTATGAAAGGAACCAGCGCTGAAAAGAATGTGCGTGCAAAAACAGGTTCGATGAGCGGCGTAAATGGTCTCTCCGGTTATGTGACCGGGGCAAACGGCGACAAGCTAGCATTTTCCGTGTTTTTGAACGGTGTGCGCACTTCTAGAACTGCGACAAATTTTCAAGATGCGGTAGGGGTACTATTAACGCAATACCCGGCCATTATGGACGAGGGTGCACCATCTGTTCCGGATACGTTCCTGCTTACTTCATTGCTTGACCCCATTTTAGATCAAGAAGCGTTAAAAGGTGTGACGGCAGGTGTGGTGGTTGGCTCCTTGGATCGTAACAACGGTATTTTGTATAGTCGTAATGCGGATGCCCTGTTGACCCCGGCTTCCAACATGAAGCTGCTGACAACTGCAGCAGCGCTGAAGGCACTTGGTGCGGACTATACATTTAAAACAGAACTATATACGACTGCGCTGCCTGACAAGCATGGTCGTGTAAACGGTGATGTTATCATCAAAGGCTACGGAGATCCGACGCTGCAAACGGAAGACCCGTCCGGCCAAGCTAGCGGCACGCAGGTAGCAAGGCTGGTTCAGGCGTTAAAAGACCAGCACATTACTGCAATCGAGGGAGATATTATCGTAGATGACAGTCAGTACGATGCGCAGCGCTTAGGTACGGGCTGGGCGTGGGATGATGAAACATACGGATATAACCCGCAAATCAGCGCATTATCTGTAAACAGAAGTGCCGTTCGAGTGGAGTATGAGGCTGGTACGCGCGCTGGGCAACCAGTCGTCTATCGTATGGTGCCGAATACTAGGCACATACAAATTATCAATGAGGCAAAAACGGTAGCTGCTGGTGCGGACAATACGTTTACGGTAGAAAAGGAGCGCGGCACGAACATCATTCGTTTACAAGGTGAGTTACCAATTGGTGAAGCACCGGATTATGAACGGATTGCTGTGGAGGAACCATCCTTGTATGCTGGAACGGTAATCAAAGAAGAAATGGAAAAAGAAGGTATTCAGGTTGATAAGCGGGCAGAGGTGAAGGCAGGTACAGTAAATGCTCAAGCACAAAAAATGGCCGAGGTTTCTTCACTTCCTCTGCGTGATATTATCATGTTTATGAACAAAAACAGTGATAATTTTTATGCAGAGATGCTTCTGAAGCGACTGGGTGCTGACAAAAAGGGAATCGGAAGCGCCAGTGCCGGTGCGCAGGTGGTACGAGAAAGCCTGCAGCTGTATGGCATCAACCCTATTTTCAGAATGGTGGACGGCTCCGGTCTCAGCCGTTATAACACCCTCTCTGCGGTGCATATGGCCACCTTGCTTCGCAGCGTCGCGACCGAATCATTTTTTGACGCCTATTATGGCGCCCTGCCGATTGCCGGTGTGGACGGTACGCTCCGAAATCGGATGAAAGAAACGCTGGCACAAAACAATGTGTATGCGAAAACAGGCACCCTGCAAGGTGTGAGCGGCTTGTCAGGCTATGTGAAGACGAAAGACGGGGAACGCTTGTATTTCTCGATTTTACTGAACGGTTATACATCTACTTCTCGCAACCTTACAAGCGCGCAGGATCAAATCGCAACCGCCTTGGCAGAGTTATCATTTCAATAAATAGGAAAGCCGGTCATATGACCGGCTTCTTACATACAAAAATTTGATAAGCGCCTCCAAAAACGGCTTGCTCTTCTGCAATAGATATAGGCAAATCACGGCGGATTGTACTGAATTTACGGTTAATATCCGTTCCGATTAGACTGGTGACGGTATTAAGGAAGGCCCGTAATACGCCGGGAGAACGGTTTTCCTTTAAAAACTTATCAAACACTAAAATCGTTCCGCCTGGTTTGGTTTTTCATCAGGCTCTCCCTTTTTTATAAATCTTTTACACGTAACACCCGCATGGCATTTAAAATGGCTAGTACAGTTACACCAACGTCGGAGAAAACCGCTTCCCACATCGTTGCGATGCCGAAGGCGCCAAGTAATAAAAAGCCAGCCTTCACACCAAGTGCGAAAATAATATTTTGCCACACAATGCGGCGTGTGCGTTTTGCGATGCGAATGGCCGCTGCGATTTTAGAAGGCTCGTCGTTCATAATCACTACATCCGCAGCTTCAATTGCGGCGTCAGAGCCAAGACCGCCCATGGCAAACCCAACGTCAGCTCTTGCTAAAACAGGTGTATCATTGATACCATCGCCGACAAAGATAAGCTTTTCTTTCGCTCCTTTTTGCGCGTACAGTTTTTCCATTTCATCAACCTTTTCATGCGGCAACAATTCCGCATGTACTTCATCAAGACCAAGCGCACGGCCGACCGCATCACCGACCGCCTTGCTGTCACCGGTCAGCATTACCGTTTTCGTAATACCAAGAGCACGCAGTTCGGAAATAGCCTTCGCTGCATCTTCCTTAATGGCATCAGTAATCACGAGGTAGCCCGCGTAGCGCCCATCCACAGCCACATGTACAACCGTACCAATTTCAGTTGGCTCCGTATAGGCAATGTTCTCTTTTTGCATGAGCTTTGCATTACCGGCTACAATAGTCCGGCCATCCGCTTTGACCGTAATTCCGTGCCCGGCGATTTCTGTGTAATCCGAAATCAGCGCGTCATCGATATTTGTACCGTAAGCGTTTCGAATCGAAAGAGCAATCGGGTGATTTGAATGCACTTCTGCGTAAGCAGCGTACTGCAATAGCTCTTCCTTCGTCATATCAATAGGATGAACGGTTGTTACTGCAAATTTACCTTTTGTCAACGTACCAGTTTTATCAAAGACAACATGTGTTACATCGTTGAGCGCTTCTAAATAGTTGCTGCCTTTTACCAAGATGCCGTGCTTGGATGCACCGCCGATGCCGCCAAAAAAGCCGAGCGGAATGGAGACAACAAGAGCGCATGGACAAGAAATAACCAAGAACACGAGCGCGCGATAAATCCATTCAGAAAAAGTTGCACCTTCTAATAAAAGCGGCGGGAGTAACGCGAGCGCGGCGGCTGTGATAACAACACCAGGTGTGTAATAACGGGCGAATTTGGTGATAAAGTTTTCCGTTGGAGCTTTCCGGCTGCTGGCGTTTTGGACAAGGTCCAAAATTTTGCTGACGGTCGATTCACCAAATTCCTTTGTTACTTCAACAGTCAACACGCCGCTGTTGTTGATAAAGCCGCTTAGCACTTCATTACCAGGCACTGCTTCTCGCGGCATGGATTCACCTGTTAAAGCAGACGTATCGAGCATAGACATACCGCTTCGTACCTTGCCGTCAAGCGGTACTTTTTCACCTGGCTTAATGATAATAATATCGCCGACACGAACGCTTTCCGGCGCTACTTGTAGTATGTCGTCGCCGCGCTGTACATTAGCGTAATCAGGACGAATCTGGAGTAATGCGCTGATAGAACGACGGGAGCGGTTAACCGCAATGCTTTGAAACAATTCGCCAAGCTGATAAAACAGCATGACGGCAACTGCCTCGGGATACTCACCGATTGCGAAAGCACCAAGTGTCGCCAGCGCCATCAAGAAGTTTTCATCAAATATCTGCCCGCGGACGATATTGCGACCAGCTTTTAAAATGACATCACCGCCGGCAATAAAGTACGCTGTTACAAACAAAATAAGCGCGATCCAGTCCGGAACGGGTAGGGTAAATGCAAGCAAGCCGAGCGCACCGCCAATCGCAAGCTTTGCAATAATACTCTTGATGTCGCTTGCTTCCTCTGTTTTTTCAGCCGTTGTTACCTGTACATCGGGCTCTAAGCGTTTGACAATGGCTTTCATTTCATTGGTTACGGCACTGAGCTGCTCCTTATCGGCAACGGAAATCGTGAGCTTTTTGGATACAAAGTCAAGGTGGCCGTCAACAACATGCGGAAGCTCTTTTACCTGCGTTTCAATTTTTAGCGCACAGTTCGCACAGTCAAGCCCGTTTAAGAAAAAGGTTGCCTTTTGGCCCGGTTCGGTTGCAGTAATATGCGGCTCGAGCTTGTGAACAAGCTGCTTTACATCTGTGACTACAGCATCTGCCCGCGCCGCGTCCGCTTCAATCGTTAATGTTTTATTGACAAAATTCACTGCGCAGGAAGAAATGCCATCTAATTGTCCAACCCCATTTTCAATCTTGGCTGCACAGTTCGCACAATCGAGTCCATCCAGCACAAGCTGCCGTTTCGCTGTTTTCTCCATATTTCTCTCTCCTTTAACAAGAGGCGTTCTATTGTTTCATAGGTATGTGCATTCCGCTATTTGGTGCGTTCAATTCTCTTCTTTAACATGCGCAAAAGCCTGTTCAAAAATTGCCTTTACATGATCATCTAAAAGGGAATAGTAGACAACCTTGCCTTCCTTGCGGTTTTTAACGAGTTTGGCCTGTTTTAGCACCCGCAGCTGATGAGAGATAGCGGATTGCGTCATACCCAGCAAATACGCCAAATCGCATACACACATTTCACTGGCAAATAACGCGTGTAAAATGCGCGTTCGGGTGCGATCGCCCAGTACCTTAAATAATTCCGCCACATTCTGGAGGCTATCATCATCAGGAATGGATGATTTGACTTCTTCAATTACTTCTCTATGGATGATCGTTTGGCTACAGCTTTCCAAGCATGCGTCTTCTTTTTCTTCAATCATCATGATTCACCTCAATTATGAATATGTGAGCAATTGTTCATATGTTTATTATATGTAGTGGAATTTTTTTCTGTCAATCTTTTTTATATTGTTGCATACGCTAGGGGGGTATAGTATTATTGTAGACAAAGGAGGCAGGATCATGAAAAAGTGGATTGTGTCAGCAGTTGTACTGTTAGTTGTGATAATGGGCGGCTATCTCATTTGGAATACTATGCAAGCGCCTAAGCAGGAGAGTGGTCATCATGGTGATCACGGCAATCATGGAACGGTTGCTACGCAAGGAGACGTTACAGCAAAAGTTTCGTATGATAATGGAACATTTAACGTGTTAGTACAAGATAAGAATGGCAAACCAATCGATGATTTGCAAATCAATCACGAAAAAATCATGCATATGATTGTCGTGAGCCATGATTTAGGTCAATATTATCATATACACCCAGAACGAACGGGTGCCGGTACGTTTTCTGTAAAGCAGGACCTAGAGCCGGGGGCATACAAGGTGTTTGTTGATATAAAGCCCAAAAATGCTTCTTACGCTGTCGCGCCAATTGATGTAACAATCGGCAACGGTCATATGCATCACGAAGCATTACAGCCAGAGACAAACTTTACGAAAACGGTAAGCGGAAAAACAGTGACGATGAAGCCAGATACGTTTGCAGCAGGTGAAGCTGTTACATTGCGCTTCTCGTTTGCAGATGGCAGTGTGCCAAAGCCGTATTTAGGGGCGCTTGGTCATGTAGTCATTTTAGATGAAGCAGGAGAGAAGTATGTACATGTACACCCACTTTCCGCGAAAGAAACAGCGTTTGAAACAAAGTTTGATAAGCCGGGTGTGTATAAAATTTGGGCTGAATTTCAATTTGATGAGGTTCTTGTCTATCCGTTTGTTGTAGAAGTGAGGTGATAAACTATGGATCATTGTGAAAACAGCATGGTGCCGCGTACCGAAAAAGAAGTACAGGATTTACTAAAGCGTCTCAAGCGCATTGAAGGGCAGGTGCGCGGGGTGCAAAAAATGGTTGAAGATGACCGTTATTGCGTGGATATTATGGTGCAGATTTCCGCCATCAATGCAGCGCTGCATAACGTTGGTTTTCAATTGCTTGAGCGTCACGCGAGTCACTGCGTTGCCAAGGCGATTAGCGAAGGAAACGGCGAGCAATCCATGCAAGAACTTATGACAGTTATTAAACAATTTGCGAAAAAGTGAGGGAGAAACATGATTACGTTACATGTAGAAGGTATGACATGCAATCACTGCAAAGCGGCGGTTACAAATGCTCTGGAGGAACTGACAGGCGTTACCGCAGTAGAAGTACATTTGCAGGAAGGCACAGTTGACGTGCAATTCGATGAAGCAAAAGTAACAGTCGAAGCGCTGAAAGAAGCCATCGAAGAACAAGGCTACGACGTGAAGTAAGAAAAGGAGCTCCGCGGCATGCGGAGCTCCTTTTTTGAGGAATTTAGCTACTTTTGAAGATAATCTGGCAAGTTTCAGCAATTATTTAGCAACGCTATTAAAAATACAACGAACATCACAGCCACATGACTAATCCATTACCGTCCGTTTACAAAACGATAAAAAGCGAGAGAATAGCTTCTTCTTTTTTGTACAATTACCTCAGAAAACGGAGGTGAGGTCGTGAACAGGAGAGAAGAATGGTTAGATGCCGCAAAAGGCTTTGCTATGATACTGGTCGTTGCCGGACACGCCTATCAGCAAAGTGATATCATTACGTTTATTTACTGGTTTCATATGCCGGCTTTTTTCTTGTTCAGCGGCTATGTATCACGTCCGGTCGAAAACTGGTCGCAAGTGGGGAGCTATATTAAAAAGCGCTTTTACGGTCTATTAATCCCTTATATCACATATATGGCAATCTTCACGGTATGTCGTTATACAACAGAACTACTCCAAGGAAACACATCACTTTCCTGGTATTTATCTGACCTGGGGCAGCTCTTGGTTGGCGGCCGATTTATCACCGGGCATTATGGTGTATTCTGGTTTGTCACATGCCTATTTTTCACACAAATTTTGTTTGTGCTTCTGCAGCTTACCATTAAAAAAGAAGCTCTTCGGCTGCTTTCCATCGGCCTGTTTTATGTGCTTGCACATATTCAAGGAACAGTTGTCAGCACGTTACCAGGAAAAGAACCGTCCCTTCATGTGTTGATGCCGTGGAATCTTGATGTGACCATGCTGGCGCTCTTTTATTACAGCATCGGCTATTACGCAAAGCCGCTTTTACGTCGCGTGCCGAAATGGCTGACGGCAGGCAGCCTTGTGCTGACAGTCGGCGCTATGATCTTGCACAAACAAGGCATCATTGATTATCACTTAAGCATGAAGTATCTAACATACAACGATTATGTCTTAGACGCAATCATTCCGCTGGCGATGACAATCGCATATTGCGGGTTGTTTCAAATGCTGCGCTCTGTGCACATACAATCGTTTTTGTCATTTATCAATCAAAAAAGCATGGCGATTATGTACATGCACGTAAGTGTAAACAAAATATTGCTGGAGGTGTTTGATTACGGAAATATCATGTTTACGTTACTTGGCGTGACCATTCCAATTGTGATCGTCATAGTTGTGTCCCAATATAAACAATGGATTCATGTTATCAAGAGCCGAAGTATTGCATGGAGAGATATGCCGGCGATGATGGTCATGCAAAGGAAAATGTAAGAAGCATACGATGGCGTATGCTTCTTTTTTATCTACTAAAGCACCTCCCGGTTGATAACAGACGTCGCTACCTCCAAGGCTTGGTCAAGTTGGTTTGTCTGCAAATAGTAGTTGTACAGTTCTTTTTCGTACTGTATGAGATAGGAAATATGGCCATTTGTCTTAAAGTAAGGTAAGGCCTTCTTATGTATGTGATTGTAATAGCGTTTGAAATGCTTCTGTACATAATGGATGTGCAGTATAAAAAGAATCTCATATAGTTCATAAGCGAATACTTGTGAAGTATGTAACCCTTGTCTGGAAAGCTTCAGCAATTCATCCTTTGGAAGCAAGGCACCTTTTATGCAGCTGTGGACATAAGCCTCCAATGATAGAATGTATTCCTTCGAGCCCTCCGGCTTTAAGGCCATGGACTTCAGGTACAGCTCGCTGGCATTTTTATAATCTTTATTGTGGAAATATACCGATCCTAAGTTGTGAAGGCCCTTTGCTTTCTTTTCTGTAGCATGGCATAAATCACAGATTTGAATGAGAGATTCATAGTCTTTGATCATTTGTTCCGAATGTTTACATTCCATTTCTTGCAGCTGTCCCAATCTCAGCATTTCGGCATTAATAATACCTGGTAAATTATTGTTTTCTTTAAAAGCTTTTAAAGCTTTTACAGCGTTTTCATGGGCCATGAGCCTGCTATTCATATAATGATAAGCGATTCCTAAATGATACAAGTATTCCGGATTCGGGTAATCAGTATCAGAAATCTGTGTGAGAGCATCCAAGGCTTTTGTGAATTCTTGTCGGGACAAATAACAAATGCCGAGAAGATGGTTGCATAGACTATCTTCGAAAGGAGTAAACGCGTGTCTGTATTTTAGCAGTTTAGTCACAGCTTGGTATGCTTTGTCTTCCTCCTGCTGCATGAGAAGATATCTGGCTGATAACAAGGAGTAGAGGATATTTTCCTTCAAAATACAAATCCATTCATGGGTTTCGAGCTCTTGCTTAATGCTTTCTATTTGCTGACTTCTTTGTTTAATCATTGCATCATGCCAATTCATAAGTTTTTTTTGGATTTTTTTAAATTTTCGCCTTTCTTGCTCCATATTGATGCCAAGCTTGTTGGATAGATCCGTTATTAATTCAGGTGAATACTCTGTCAATCCACGCTCCACCTTGCTGATATGGGTCGCGGAACAAATGCCTTTTCCCAAGTCGGTTTGTGTCATGTTAGCTTTTTCTCGATAGAATCGTATAATATTTCCTTCCTGCATGGCAAATCCCCCGTTTAGATAAATGATGTGAAATAGAATAGGAATGTAGCTATTGTTTACAAAAAAAGGATGTAATGTGTGCAAAACTCCAAACTTATGATGTTACACCTATGAGTTCCTATATAGAAAAAACAAGTATCTTATATGAATTTAGAGAAAAATGGTCGAATTTCCTCTTTTTTACGTAGGTAATATGATTATTTCTTGCTAGATAACCCCAATTTACAGGTTCTCTCCTTTTCTATAAAATGTAAGATGAATTATCTGATTATTTAGTGAGTTGGTCTTTTTAATTGCTTCCAGATGATTGCAGGGTTGGGTTTGGTTTTTTTAAATCTAAGTCTTACATCGTGTGATATTGAAGAAATGTAGCTATATAAGTACAAGTAGAAAAACCGACATGCTTTTAGATGGGAGAGAAGAACGGGCGATGTGCAGAAGTGGTCAGGGCTTACATTTGTGCAAGCAAGATCATAGGCAAAAAGCGAGTCGTTCTTATTGCCATTTATATGTCAAGAACATATGTACTTATATATGTGGGATGCACGATAGCTTTACACTTACGACATATGGGGGGAAAACGATGAATACAAAATGGTTGAAAGTTGTTTCTACTAGCTTTGTAGCCGGTAGCTTGTTGGTCAGTAATAGTTTCACGAGCAGCGCGTTGGGTGCATCTGGAAATAATATGGAATCACCGGTATTGACACCTGCACAAACGAAATTGTTGCAGGAAGCACAAAAGTTACAGGATTTCCGTATCCCAAAAGGTGTTGATGTAACAAGTGAAGAGCCTGTGAATATCATTGTTCAATTCAAGGAAGAACCTGTGAAAATACAGGCTGCGAAACAAAAGGGTCGCAGTGCTGTTAGTCTAGAGAAGGCAGTTCAGAAAGTGGAAGAATCCCATCAAGCATTCAAAGCCCAATTTCTCAATACACAAGCAAAGTCGAAAGCTATTATTCAAATCAAACAAGAGTATCGCCATGCTTTCAATGGTGTGGCCATTACACTTCCAGCCAATAAAATTCCTGAGTTATTGTCTTCCAATCTTGTAAAATCGATTGCTGAGGATCAGGAAGTTCATATCAATCCCCCTGCGGAACATGAAAATAAACAAACAACTGTACCAGGAGAAGAAACGCTTCCGGATATCGGCGTGGACAAGCTTCATGAAGAAGGGGTTACCGGAAAAGGTGTTAAGGTTGGTGTGCTGGATACGGGAATTGACTATAATCATCCAGACTTAAAGGATGTCTATAAGGGGGGATATGATTTTATCAACAATGATAACGATCCGATGGAAACGACGTATGCGGAGTGGAAAAACTCAGGGCGATTGGAATCGAACAGGGGATCAACCTATTATACATCTCATGGAACGCATGTCGCAGGCACCATTGCTGGACAAAATAAAAACGGTATTCACGGTGTGCAGGGCATGGCGCCCGATGTGGACTTATATGCATATCGTGTTTTAGGACCTTATGGAACAGGACCTTGGTCAGGGATTTTGGCAGGAATCGACAAAGCGGTACAAGATGGAATGGATGTAATCAATCTGTCGCTCGGTAGTGCGACCAACAATCCATTCGATCCTGTTTCAATCGCGCTTAACAATGCTGCTATGACAGGAACAATTCCAGTCGTATCCGCAGGAAACTCAGGAGATCGCATGTATACGCTCGGTACACCGGGTGCGGCTCCACTACCAATTACGGTGGGGGCGAGTAGCTTTTCCATCACACTTCCAGAAGTGAAGGGAACTGTACATAGCGCTAACTCGTTTTCTATGAACCTTACATTGTTTGCTAAGCACTTTGAAGACAATGTTTCCTCCTTGCATGGGAAAAATCTTTTACTATCCTATGTTGGAAAAGGGCTACCAATGGATTTTGCAGGTAAGGATTTGAAGGATAAGGTTGTCGTTGCCAACTATGGTGGATATATTCCGGATTTGGTTGTTCAATATGCGAAGCAAGGCGGAGCGGCGGCCGTGATTTTTACAAATTCGAGCAACTATAATATGGATTATTTTATGGGAGAAAAAAGTACTTTCATTCCAACATTCAAAATAGCAAAGCAGGATGAAGCTAAGCTAATAGAACAGCTAACAAATAGATCAGTATCGTTTTCGTTTGACGAAGTAGGAGAAATGAAAACAAGCGGTGATCAGCTGGCACCTTTCAGCTCACGTGGACCGACATATGATACGTATGATATCAAGCCGGAGATTACGGCCCCTGGTGTATCGGTATATTCAGCTGCACCTTCTTATATTGCTGACCGTGAAAATACGGCGAACTATGAATATGCCTACCAGCGCATGTCAGGTACATCCATGGCCACACCGCATGTGGCAGGCATCACGGCCCTTCTTTTACAGGAGAATCCAAATTATACGACAGCCGATGTAAAAACGCTTCTAATGAACACCGCCGATAAAATGAATGGGGATTACAGCGTGTATGAAGTGGGAGCGGGGCGTGTAGACGCTTATGAGGCAGCGCATGCGGATGTAGAAATCCAAGTGAAGGGAGAAGCTCATAACATTGTAGATGGGCAGCTGGTCCCAATTGAAAATCTAACAGGAAGTTTAAGCTTCGGTGCGCAGACGAACACAAAAGAGACCGTCCAGACAAAACGTCAAGTTACAATTGCAAATCATAGTGCGCAGAACAAACAATTTGATGTGGAAGTAGTGTATCACAAAAACATTCGCAACGTGAAAGACGCCAAAGTGAACGGTGTGGAGCTGATTGTACCAAAAACCTTATCTGTTGCAGGAAACGCGGCCCAAAGCTTTGAAGCGACCTTACAGATTGCGGCATCCGCCGAGTACGGTGCCTATGAAGGGTATGTGATTTTAACGAATCCAGAAAACAAGGAGGAACAGTACCAAATCCCGTTCGGCGCGCGAAAGGTAGGAGAAGGCTTTAAAAACACGAAAGTGTCGCCGAATACGCTGACAAACATTGCAAGCAACCATACATTCGCCAATAATAAGGTGACGGTTTCGACAGAAATGATGTCACCAAATCTATGGGATATACAGGTGTTTCTCAAGGACACGAAAACAGGGCAAAGACTTGGGTTGCTCGGCTGGTATTTGCCTTCAAGCTTAGAAGAAGGTATGGAATATAAGATGCAGATAGATGGACGATACCTGCCTTTTTCATTATCCAATCCGAATGTGTATGGAGATAGCTTTGCTTCACCACGTTCTGGAGAATACATCGTTGAGGTTGTCGGCCGGGATGTGAGCGGCAAGACATTTACAGAAGAGCGCACAATATATATCGATAATAAAATGCCAGATGTCAAAATGCTGCGCTCCGGCGGTGTATATGAAGTAGGAACGAAGGGGATATCTATCGGTGGACGCATACAGGATACGGCTCTTGTGCGGAATCCGGATGGGGAAAATGCGGTGTATATGTTTGAAAACGTCACTGCCGCAACACTTGCAACAGCTGAACGAAAAACGCTTCCGCTTGATGATAGGGGCATCTTCACCACGAAGCTCGCATTACAAAAAGGAGAGACATACAAACAGGTTTTCCTGCTTCCGTCCGATGCCGCAAATAACGGCGTTATGTGGCATCCTGATTATAGCTATACACTTGTGAAGAAAGGAACACCATATGTGAACATCGTCGCAAAGCAAACAGATATTCATTGCAATGAAGAGTTTAAAGCACAGGTGGAAATGCACAACATCAGAGATTTACAAAACGGATCATTCACATTTTCCTATCCGGAAGGACTGGAGCTCAAGGACTTGAAGGTCAACAAAAAATGGAGCAAGCGTCTTTCCTTAGCTAAACAAGAACGAACAGAAAACGGACAAAATATTGTAGAAGTACAGGTGCAGGCGAATGGGAAGAAAGTGGACCTCCAAGACCATAATGCAATCTTAGATGCGACTTTCAAAGTCCGAAACGATATATATATGAAGGGGCCCAAAGAGCTGAAGTTGACAAACGCGAAGGTGCAGGAATTGGAAATTTTATCTTTGGGGCAATATGTAAATATCATGCCTGTCACCTCCCAAATCAAAGGATATCTGATAGCAGGCGCATTTTCATGGCGCTCTGTAACAGACACGAATTACAGCAAGCTGAACGGTAAGTTGACCGCTTATGATAAAGCGGGAGGTGTGTACGAAGGTGTTATTGCACGTGACGGTCACTATATGTTGAATGTACCGGCAAAACATGATTTTTATAAAATGGAAATCAAGATGCCTGGACATTTCCGCACGGTAGTAGATGTGGAAGAGATGAACGAACTGTATAAAGGAGAGCTCATCGGTACGTCCAAAACATTGGATTCAATGAGCATGACAGCAGGCGATGTAAATGGAGACGATGTGGTTGACGTGCTGGATGCTATTGAAATCAGGAATCATTACAACACGGATTATCGTAACGCCGACATCAATTTTGACGGAATTGTCAATGCACAGGATTTATTCTCAGTGGATCTGAATTATCGTAAGACCAACCCGAGCGTGGCGGATGCGCCGAAGCCGAAATTGGAGCATAACGGTATGACGATGGAAAGTATATTGAAGGAATTAGGAATTAGAAAGTAAAGGATGAGTTGCTCCGAATGAGGAGCAACTCATTTTAGTTACATATCTAGCCATTCAAGCAGTTGCGATTTACAATATGCCTGCGATAATAACCCAAATTCATAAGGAAGGTATAGAGTCTCTAAACCTTAGAAATTGCTGCTTTTCTAATAAAAGTAGAAAATACGAAGAGTGTTTCCAATGTTTTACTACGAAAAATACATGCTAAAATAACCCGATTTACACAGAACAGGTCCTTATATACAATTTTAACGACGAACAGGTATCTTTTTTGATGACTGAAAATTCTAACTTTTTAAAGGGGGAAAAGCATTGAAACGAAAACGTCATATATTTAAAAAGCAGGCAACTGCAGTTGTGCTTGGCTTTGGACTGTTATTACAGCCTTTTGGCAGCGAAAACACATATGTAAAAGCGCAGTCTTTTACAAGTGCGGAACAGTGGTTGGCGAGTTTGACCCAAGCGCAGCGGGAGGCATTGCAAAAGCTACAAACAACAGATGCGACTGGGCTTCATTTGGATGCAGCGGTAGACTGGGAAAGCGAAGAGTCTGTTTCTATCATCGTGGAATTTAAAACAAAGCCAGGGAAGGTTGCTGTTTTAGAAGCAAAAGCACGTGGTGAAGAATTAAGCTTGGCGGATGCAAAACAAAAAGCAGATGCTTCGCATGCCCGTTTCAATCAAGAGATTAATCAACTATTCAGTGAAAATGAACAAATAGACTATAAGATTCAACGTACATATAAGCATGCTTTTAACGGCGTTGCTATGACTATACCAGCCAAACAAGCAAAGGAGCTTTTGCACTCTGCTGTTGTGAAGGCGATTTGGAGTAATCAAGAGGTGCAAGTTGAGCAACCGGCTGCAGGGCAGGAAGCGGTAGGTTTAGTGTCAGCGCAGGTATCAGGCAGTCTAGAACTGATGGGAGTGGATGCCTTACACGCGGAGGGATACAAAGGCAGAGGTATTAAGATAGGTATTCTGGACACAGGTATGGATTATCATCACCCTGATCTGAAGGATGCATACAAAGGGGGATACGATTTTGTCGATAATGATGAAGATCCGATGGAGACAACGTATGAAGATTGGAAGAAATCCGGGAAGCCGGAGAAATATTTACTTTCGGGGGCCACGTATTATACGGAACATGGGACACATGTAGCCGGTATCATTGGTGGAAGAGGAACAAATGACAGCCCATATAAAATGGCAGGCGTCGCGCCAGAGGCCGATTTATATGCATATCGCGTGCTAAGACCGTACGGTATGGGTACGATAGAAGATATTATGGCCGGGATTGATAAGGCTGTTGCAGATGGAATGGACGTTATCAATCTCTCGTTAGGCGTCGGTATCAACGATCCGTTGAATCCAGTCAGCACCTCCATCAATCAGGCAGTATTAAACGGGACTACAGCCATTGTATCCGCTGGAAACAGCGGGAAGGATATGTACACGTTAGGATCTCCCGGCACTGCCGCATTGGCGCTGACAGTGGGAGCAAGTAGTGAACCGTACCGCTTGACAGCCTTCAAGGGCACACTACAAATCGGTGGCGAAACAGTTGTCACAGACCTGAGGCAGATGGCTAAGGGATACAGTGATGATAGCCAGCAGTTCAACGGTAAGTCATTTTCACTGGTGGATGTTGGCTTTGGGTCTCAGTCTGATTACCGCAACAAAGATATAAAAGGAAAAATCGCGCTCATCAGTCGCGGTAACAACATCACATTGAATGATAAAATGAAATATGCAAAGCAAAATGGAGCGGTTGCGGCTCTGTTATACAATGATAATCCACAGGAAGGCCACATTCCGAGCTTTCTTGGAGAGGGTCTGGATTTTCTTCCTACCTTTTCACTAACAAACGCCGAGGGCTTGGCGTTAAAGGCGAAAGTGATATCTCTGCATACATTTACCTTCCAGGAAATGGGGCAAGTTCAAACAAAGGGAGATGCCTTGGCTGACTTCAGCTCTCGCGGTCCTGCTCGTATCACGTATGACCTGAAGCCAGAGGTCACGGCACCTGGAGTTACGGTCTTATCAACCGTACCATCTTACATGATTAACAAAGAAAACCAAAGTGATTATCAATATGCTTATAAGCGCTTGTCCGGAACATCGATGGCAGCACCGCATGTAGCCGGTGTATCAGCGCTGTTGCTGCAAGCCAATCCAGGTTTGGAGCCGAGCGACGTTAAAGCGACTTTAATGAATACCGCAGATCCGTTACAGGGAGATTATAGCGTATATGAAGTCGGTGCAGGGCGTATTGATGCCTATGAAGCGGTACATGCCACAATGAAAATTAAAGTGTTAGATGAAACACCAATCGCGAAAAAAGAAAAAGAGAAATATAGAAAAGAAGAGCCGGGTGCTATCAGTTTTGGAACTGTTAATCTCAGCGAGGATATAAAGGAAGAACGCTCTCTTGTTTTGAGCAATACAGGCAATGAACCGAAGACCTTCCATGCGGAGATTAAGTTTCATACGAACGTGCGAGGTGCCAAAGACGCACAGCAAAATGTCGTCACTATGACAGTAGAGCCAACGATTAAGCTCTCACCCAAGCAAGAGCGGAAAACAACGGCAGCTATCTTCATCCCAAAAACAGCTGAAAAAGGAATATACGAAGGTCATATTGTATACACCAATCAGAATGACCCAAATGAAACCTATCAAGTGCCGTTTGCTGTTCATACAGTCGAGGAAGGCATTGAAATGTTCCAATTGTCATCACTGGGTCTTTCCAAAAGCAGAGATGACGGGGGCTTTGGTAATACGCTTGTTAAAAAAGATATCCATGCGCAGCTCGAGCTTAAGTCTAATATGAGAGCCATTGATTTCATTTTGATGGATGGAAAAACGAATCAAGATATTGGACATCTTGGTTCAATAAATGGCCTGCAAAAGAGCGAAGGTGTGTTGTATGAGCTACCGAGCTTATTCAAGGGGTATTATTATCCGCTTAACGTCAAGTCTGGCATGGTAAGCGAAACGCCTGTGGAAACTGTGAGCGGGTATTATAAAATCAAAATGGTTGCGATTAGTGATAATGGTAATGTATTTACGGAAATCCGTGACATTCTTGTTGACGGCGGGCAGCCGCAATATAAATTTGACGCGCCTGATATTATCGAATATGAAGAAGGACAAACATCCGTTTCAATTACCGGTTCTGTACATGACCTTGATATTAAAGGGTTTCAAGCAGCTGGTATGAAAATTGATCAATCTGCTAACAAAATTGCACATATAACAGGTAATCAAGGTGATGCCCCGAAGGAGCTCCCTGTAAATGTGGACGGCACATTTCAATATGAAATGCCGATTGGCCCGTACGGAGCGAGCCTTGCGTTCGTAGCAATGGACGCGGCAGGGAATGGTGCTGTAGGTGCACCAAAGCTTATTAACGTCATCAAAAAAGGAACGCCGTATGTATTGGCAAGTTTAGATAAAAAGGTTGCAAAGCCAGGTGATACAGTCAAGTTGCAGGTCGCGTTAAAAAATGCTGTCGATTTTAAAAAAAGCAGCTTAAATTTAGGTGTTCTCAAAGAGTATTTTGATATTGAAAGGGTAGACTTGCACCCTGAATCTCAAAAACTGGGAGAAGTTAAGTTAACACAGATAGCTTCAAATAGATGGACATTTGAAGCAGCTGAAGGCAACACACAAGCATTGAACGGAGAGGTTCCTCTGCTTGAGGCCACATTAAAAGCCAAGGATTACAATTTTGATAAAAACGTAAATGGAACGACAGTTTATATCAGTCAAGCTTCTTATCAAAATAGCTCTGGCAAAACAATTTCAATCATAGCCAATCGACCTACCATAGAATTTGAACCAACCTATTCAAAAGTGAAGTCCCTTTTGTATGCGGAGGGTTTGCTGAAAACGACAGGTTCCTTTGATAGTACAAGAGACTACAGTACTATCGGAGCACAGGTCTATATAAAAGATGCGCAGGGCAATATGTATGACCAGCTTCTCACAAAATACGGAAGAATAGAGGCGCTCCGCTTGGCATTGACAGAAGAGCCGCTGCATTTACACATCAATGTGCCAGGTCATTTTAAATCCGTATACACATTCCAAATTGGTTTGAGAAACGGAGCAGGCGAAGCAGTCGGGCAGTTCAAACAGTTGAGTGTGCCCAAAACCATCGGCGGCGATGTAACTGGTGATGATGTAATCGACATCATGGATGCGCTGACTATTCAAGCGCATTGGGGTACCAATGAGCGCAGCGTAGATATCAATTTTGATGGAATTGTCGATGCAAAAGATATGGCGTTTGTAGAGAAAAATTACTTGCAGCAAAACCCTACGATTGAGAGTGCACCGAAGCCTAAGGAACGCTATGAAGGCAAAGTTTTAGAGGATATTAAGCAAGAGCTAGGTATATAGGAATAGAGCGATTGAAAATGGAGATACGTCACAGCTGGCTCTCAAACGGACGGGATAAAGCGCAAAACTGAACAAAATACAGAATGAATTGAACGAAAAGGCAGGGTTTCCTGCCTTTTTTATTTATTCAGTTCATATATGGTTCATATTCCTTTGTTATAGTGTGCCTACATAACGTAAAGGAGTGATTTCCAAGGTGAAAAAGCGATGGAAGAGGATAGACAAGGTGCTGCTGATGATTGTGGCGCTCGCACTTATTTTAAATGTGTTTAACATATGGAAAGAAGATTATGCAAATCCGTATTATATGGCAGCTGTAAAAAGCATGCTCGAGAGCTGGAAGAATTTCTTTTTTGCTTCCTTTGATCCGGCAGGCTATGTGACGGTCGATAAGCCGCCTGTTGCATTGTGGGTGCAGACGATTAGCGCGTATCTATTCGGCTACCATGGCTGGAGCGTGATTTTACCGCAGGCGCTGGCAGGCATAGGCTCTGTTGTATTGCTGTATGCGCTTGTTAAACCCACATTCGGCCGGACTGCGGCACGTTTAGCGAGTCTGGTGATGGCGTGTACGCCAATTGCCGCGGCTGTCAGCCGTACAAATAATATTGATAGCTTGCTTGTTTTCACATTGCTTGTAGCGACATGGATGCTGTTTCGCGGTGTAAAGCAAGACAAGATAATCTGGTTGTTGGGGGCGTTCGCCCTCATAGGTGTAGGCTTCAATATGAAAATGCTACAAGCATATATGATATTGCCCGCGTTTTTCCTATGGTATGTGTTCAAGGCAAAAGGAACTTGGAAAAAGAAAGCAGGGGCGCTTTCTGGTGCGGTAGCCGTACTGCTGGTCGTCTCTGTTTCATGGGCGCTCATTGTTGACAGCATTCCAAAAGACAAGCGACCGTATATTGGGAGCAGTCAAACGAATTCGGTGCTTGAGTTGGCGTTTGGCTATAACGGCGTATCGCGTTTAACTGGACAAGGCGGCATGCCGAATATGACGCCTGAAATGCAAGAAAAACTTCAGGAAGAAATGAAGAAAAACGGTGGCAGCATGCCAGGACCATTTGGAAAAATGACGCCTGACATGAAAGAAAAGCTAGAAGAGGAAATGAAGAAAAACGGCGGCGCAATGCCGGGGCCGTTTGGGAATATGACGCCTGACATGAAAGAAAAGCTAGAAGAGGAAATGAAGAAAAATGGAGGTGCAATGCCGGGGCCGTCCGGAAACGTAACACCTGACATGGGTGGTATACCTATGATGCAAGGCGGTATGTTTGGAACCGGTGAACCGGGGCCGCTGCGCTTGTTTCAATCCGCATTGTCCAGTCAAATCAGCTGGCTGCTTCCGTTTGTATTATTAGGCTGTATTGCTTTACTGTGGGATATTCGTAAGCGAACAAACGCGCAGAAAGAAAGCATATTTTGGCTAGCTTGGTTGCTACCGGCTGCAGGATTTTTCAGCATTGCGGGCTTTTTCCACCACTATTATCTTATTATGCTCGCACCTCCAATTGCTGCTCTTACGGCTGCAGGATGGACGGCGCTTGTGAAGGGTTGGCGTGAAGGTCGTCAAGCGTGGCTGTTGCCGCTTGCCGTTTTCACAACAAGCGCCTTTCAGCTGTACGTGATGCTGCCTCATGTTGGAATTGGCTGGATCGTCGCACTTGGCGTTTTGGGTATCGGAATGACTATTTTGCTTTTATTGCGCCGAAACGAGAAGCTGGCGCTGGTTGGTTTCTTCGTTCTGCTGCTGGCGCCTCTTTATTGGTCTGCCACGCCGATGCTGTACGGAAATAACAATATACTTCCCGAAGCAGGCCCGAAATTAAAAGCATCGGGCAACATGATGAACGGGATGTTAGGTGAAAAAATGGACGAAAAAACTTTGCGCTATTTACAGGACCACCACAGCGGAGAAACTTATTTATTCGCGACCACAAATGCCAACACAGCTGCACCATATATCATTGAAACAGGTGAAGCGGTCATGGCAATGGGCGGTTATCTTGGTTCGGACCCAATTATGACAGTTGAACGCTTGCAAAACATGATTACTGCTGGAGATGTAAAATACTTCCTATTACCTACTTTTGGTATGGGTGGGAATACAGACGTGGAGGATTGGATTCGTACAAATGGAAGAGAAGTGCCGAAGGAGGAATGGAAATCTGAGACAAATGATAATCCGATGGATGCAGGGCTGCAATTATATGAAATCACAAAGTAAGGAGGATGGATATGACCCATACAGTACGATATTCCGTTGTTATACCGGTTTATAACGAAGAGTCCGTAATTCACGAGACCTATCGTCGTCTGCAGGCGGTGATGGAGACGACAGGAGAGACGTATGAGCTGCTGTTCGTGAACGACGGCAGCCAAGATCATACGGCTGCCATTATAAAGGAGTATAGCGCTATGAACAGCAGTGTGAAACTCATTGATTTCTCTCGTAATTTCGGCCATCAAATTGCGATTACGGCGGGAATGGATTATGCGAGCGGCGATGCAATTGTTGTCATCGACGCGGACTTGCAGGACCCACCTGAGCTGATTTTGGAAATGATTGAAAAGTGGAAGGAAGGCTATGAAGTCGTATACGCAAAGCGTATTCAGCGCAAGGGCGAGACGTTTTTTAAACAGCAAACCGCAGCCTGGTTTTACCGGGTTTTGCGGGCTTCCACCGATGTGGATATTCCAGTCGACACAGGGGATTTCCGCTTGATTGATAGGCGAGTGTGCGACGAGATGAAGCGTATTCAAGAGAAAAACCGTTTTGTGCGCGGTTTGTTCAGCTGGGTTGGATTTCGTCAGACGGCCATTGAGTATGTGAGGGACGAACGAGCAGCAGGCGAGACAAAGTATCCGTTGAAAAAGATGGTGAAGCTGTCGCTGGACGGCCTCACCACTTTTTCCTACAAGCCGCTTAAACTAGCGGGTTATATGGGAGCACTGCTGTCGATTATCGGGTTCGTTTATATGTTTATGGTGCTGTACCAAAAGCTGTTTCTTGGCAATACCGTAGAGGGTTGGGCCTCTTTAATTATCATTCAATTGTTTTTCAGCGGTATGATCTTGATTTTACTAGGTATTGTAGGCGAGTATATCGGCCGGATTTATGATGAAACAAAAAATCGGCCACTCTATATTGTCAGAGACTATCACGGACTTGAGCGAAAAGACCGTGCAGGGATGAGCAGTGTGATGCATGAATAAAGATTTACATCGTTTTTTGAAGTTTTGTACCGTCGGAGGGCTGAACACAGCGCTTGATTTTACGGTGTTTGCTCTTTTGACTGTATATGGAACATCCTCAGTTCTGGCGCAGGTCATTTCATACAGCGCAGGGATATGTAACAGCTATATATGGAATCGTACCTGGACGTTTCGGCAACATGAAACAACTTGGAAGGATATGAACCGTTTTATTGTGGTGAATCTTATTACACTGGCTGTAGCTTCGTTGTTGCTCGCTGCGCTGCAGCATATAGGATTTTCGTTAGTCATAAGCAAATTCATCACAACAGCGGCAGGAACAGTGCTCAACTATATCGGCACGCGCCGATTTGTATTTCTAGTAGAGAGGAGAGAAAAAGGATGAAGGTGAAAAAGGCGGTTATTCCGGTAGCGGGGCTGGGGACAAGGTTTTTGCCCGCGACAAAAGCGCAGCCCAAAGAAATGCTACCGATTGTTGATAAGCCAGCAGTGCAATACATTGTGGAAGAAGCGGTGGCTGCAGGTATTGAAAGCATTATTTTCGTGACCGGTCGTAATAAAAAGGCGATTGAAGATCATTTTGATAAGTCAGCAGAACTGGAGCAACTGCTGCTAGAAAAAGGAAAGCTTGCACAGCTTGCTGAAGTTCGCCATATTTCTAAGCTGGCTCAAATTCATTATATTCGCCAGCAAGAGCCGCTCGGTCTAGGTCATGCGGTGCTGTGCGCACAGCAGTTCATTGGTGACGAACCTTTCGCGGTGCTGCTTGGAGACGATATTATGGTGTCGGAAACCCCGGCGCTTCGGCAGCTGCTGAACCTATTCGAGGAAACGAGCAAGCCTGTTGTTGGCGTACAGCCGGTGGCGCTTTCTGAGGTAAGCAAGTATGGTATAATCAAGCCGCAGTATCAGCAAAATGATGTGTATGAGGTACTTGATGTAGTAGAAAAGCCAGACGTTTCACAGGCACCTTCCGATTTGGCGGTGATGGGTCGCTATATTTTACCGCCTTCCGTATTTTTGATATTGGAACAAATTGAACGCGGTGCAGGAAATGAAATCCAGCTGACGGACGCATTGCGTCATATAAAGGGATTACAAGCAATCAAGCTGCAAGGCGCACGCTACGATATTGGAGACAAGCTTGGTTATATGAAGGCCATCGCGGAAATCGGACTGCAGCGCTCGGAGCTAAGATCACAGATGCTACACTATTTAGAACAATTGCTAGAAGCTGAGAAGAAAAAGGGATAGTAAGGAGGAACGGGCATGGTTCGGATTCTCGTGGCAGACGATGACGCACATATCCGGCGTCTAATCGCCCATTATTTGGAGCAGGAAGGCTTTATGATTATCGAGGCGCAAGACGGAGAGGAGGCTTGGCGAAAGCTCGAGGAATATCGAATGGATCTGGCAGTTGTAGACGTTATGATGCCGTACAAAGACGGATGGGTACTAACTGAAGAAATACGAGCCTTGTTCGATATCCCAATTTTAATGGTTACGGCGCGCGGTGAATCGCAAGACAAACTTAAGGGTTTTAAGGTCGGCACAGACGATTATCTTGTAAAGCCGTTCGATCCACTTGAGATGATAGCTCGTGTGAAGGCACTGTTAAAGCGCTACCGAATTGCCGCGAGTCATGTGTTGCATATTGGCAACACGAAATTGGATCGCAAGCGATTGGAAATGGTTATCAGAAACGAGTCTACGACTTTGCCGTTAAAGGAGTTCGAGTTGCTGTTTGTGCTGGGAAGTGAAGAAGGAAAAATCTTCACGCGCGAACAATTGATTGAACGCATTTGGGGCTATGATTATGAAGGGGATGAACGGACTGTAGATGTCCATATTAAGCGCCTGCGCGAGCGTTGCGCTGAGAGAGATACTGGTTTTGTGATTACGACAATTCGCGGCCTTGGCTATAAAGTGGAGGTTACGACATAGTGCGCACGATTTACGGCAAAATTGTCGGTTCTTTTTTTCTTGCAATTGTATTAAGTATGCTTGTCGCATTTCTTTTGGCCACTGCTGTCAATGAGCGGGATATTAGGGAACGCTTTGCAAATGACATGATGCGAGCTGCGCAAGAGTTTGCACATTTGTATGGCAAAAGCAACATAGACGATGCCGCTTCGTTTTTATCTCACACAGGTATAGCAAGGTACACTTTTGTAGTCTATGACAGGAATATGGGGCAACAAGCGGCAGGCGGACCACCCGTACCAATTGCACAAGCAGATGTCTGGCGTGTACTAGGCGGCGCTGTATATTCTTCAGATTTTGACAAAAGGATGAAGCCCCCCGCATCCTTCACAGTGGGTATTCCGTTTCAAGAAAACGGAGAAACGTACGCTTTGTTCGTTCATGCTAGCCCTGCGCCGCCTATAAGGGAGGCGCAACGAATTCAGCTAATTCAGCTTGCGGTTATATTAGTCATCGGAACGCTGCTGTTTGCGTATGTTTCACATATCTTAGTTCGTCCGATTCGCCGGCTGATTGCAGCAACGGAACAGGTAGGAAAAGGGAAATATGATATCAATGTACCTGTCCATTCACGCGATGAAATCGGAACGCTAACGCGGCAATTTAACCAAATGACGCATGAGCTTAATAAAATTGAAGAGATGCGGCAGGAATTTGTCGCCGCTGTTTCACACGAAATACAATCGCCCCTTACATCCATTCAGGGCTTTGCGAAGGCGCTGAAAAACGAGGAGACGGAAACCTGGCGTCTTGCATATGTAAACATTATTGAACAAGAAAGCGCCCGTCTGTCACAGCTTGGGAGAAGCTTAATGAAATTGGCTTCATTGGATGCGGAACAGCACCCGTTTCATCCGAAGCGCTATCGCGTTGATGAGCAAATTCGCCGGGTATTGTCCGCCTTGGCGCCGCAATGGGAGGAGAAAGAGCTGCAGCTGGACATTGGTTTGCCAAAAACATTTCTTACAGGCGATGAAGATTTGCTAGAACAAGTGTGGACTAATTTGCTTACGAACGCTATTCGCTATACGCTGAGACAGGGCATCATTCATATCAGGCTTGTCGCGTGCGATTCGAATATCATCTGCACCATTAAAGATTACGGACCTGGCATTGCAAAAGAGGAACAAACTCATATTTTTGAACGCTTTTATAAGGTCGATAAATCAAGATCTGCTGGTGGCAATGGTTTAGGTCTTGCCATTGTGAAGAAAATCGTATTATTACATCACGGAGATGTTAAAGTAGAAAGTGAGCTAGGGAGCGGTAGCTCGTTTCATGTTGTGCTACCGAGCGGGGAGTGACCAAATTCTTTTTCAAAGTGACCAGAATATCTGGCAAACTCGCCGGATATTTTACGAAAGTAACCAAATTACCAGTGAAATTCACCAGATACTAAATAACCGGTCCTCCAAGAGAACCGGTTATTCCTTTAGCTTCGTATATACGACCAGCCGTTTTTCATGATTCTCCGTTCGCCGGTCATATCGGCCGTCGCAGGTGATGATGTTTAAATACTTTCCGTCCGCCGCGCCGAAAATCTCTTCGACGGGGGCTTGATCAAAGGGGTAAATCTCTTTTTGGAAGACGATGAACGTGAGCCTTTTACCGTCTTCGTCGTATACCATAATTTCATCACCGAGCTGTATCCGTTTCAAGTAGAAGAAAATACCCGGTCCAATGTAGTTATCCACATGTCCGGCCAGCACGGCAGTACCAAGCTCGCCAGGTGCGGGGCCAAGCGCGTACCATCCGACCTTTTTCACGTCCCTTGGTACCTCCATGGCGCCGTCTGTTGTGAGCTGCACCGGTATGACTTGCGCCTGTAGGGAAAGGCGCGGAATGCTGATTCTTGTAGGTGCCGCATGTGCGACCGACGGTACCAGCAAGAAGAGGATAAGACTACTTAGAAGTTTTTTTCGTTTTGCGAAATAGGAAAAATACCGCACCTGCAGCCGCTATCGCAGCAACATTTTTCATGGTTTCCATACCGCCAAGACCTGTTTTTGGCATATTTGGCGCCGCTGTATTTGTCAATACGATGACATCAAGCGCTGGTGTGCCGTTTAATAGACCAACCGCAAGAACTGTGTACAATGTATTTGCTTTTAGCGTTGTAGATGGCAAACTTAATACCGCATTGTTTGTGCCTGCTGCACGTACTTCTAAATCAAGTGTTGCCGGATCTACCTCTTTAAAATCTGTTACTGCTTTAAAAGAAGCGTTCGGGAATAAGACTGCGCCGCCTTTCACTGCTACATCAACAGCCGGAGCATCAGGAGACAGATGACCTACACGTACCTTTGCTTTGCCTGGTGAAGTCATTGTTTCGTCATTGATAACCAAAAGCTCTAGGTTAGCTACCTTGTTAATCGCCGCTACTGTGTAAGATTTGCCTGCTTCCACAGATAGATTTTGTGAAATAACAGGTTTTCCTTGTGCCACTGTGCCTGCTGCATAAATTTCAACTTTATGTGAGCCAGGAGCCAATTTCAAATAATCTGTCGCATCTTTAAATTTTGCGCCTTGTACCGCTGTTTTACCATCTACGACTACATCAACAGCTGGTGCGTCCGGAGAAGCGTGCACAATACGTACCATCGCCTGAGAGCCGCCTGCGAGTGCTTGACCTGTGAACAAGGCAAGCATCATCACAGAAACGAGTAAAGACCATATTTTTTTCATGTGTATTCCTCCTATGTATATGTTTGGCATTACAATATGAGTGTGTGCATTCACACAATATGGAAACCAGGTAAATTGTTCCAAAAAAATAGTTTGACAAGCATAAGAAGAGCTGTTAAGATAATCATTAAATTCTGAATAATAAAACTCTTATAAAGAGCGGCGGAGGGACTGGCCCGATGAAGCCCGGCAACCATTCAAAAGAAAAGGTGCCAAATCCAGCAAAGCATCATGCTTTGAAAGATAAGAGAGGATCACGGAACTCCGCCTCTCCTTTGAGAGGCTTTTTTAATTTCATAATCAAATGCATCAGGTGACGCACATATCGTGCGGCTTAAAAGGGAAGACCGGTGACAATCCGGCGCGGTCCCGCCACTGTGATGGGGAGCGACTTATTAGAACCACTGTGAAAAACGGGAAGGAATAAGAAGCAATGAACCTAAGCCAGGAGACCTGCCTGTTGTATGCGCTTGTGCTCTACGGATGAATAGAGAGGAGTGATGCATACGTGTTGGGAAAACCAGGTCTCAACTCTAGTTAGTGATGCGTATGAATCTCCCTTTTCGCCGAAAAGGGAGATTTTTTGTTGAGAACACAATCAAAAGGAGTGGGGAAATATGAAAAGTTCAAACTTAGGTTATCCACGTATTGGAGAGAAGCGGGAGTGGAAGCATGCGCTCGAACGTTTTTGGGCTGGTGATCTGGAAGAAACAGCATTTTTACAGGAGATGAAGGAGCTGCGTCTTCATCATTTACGTAAACAACAGGAGATTGGCATCGACCTTATCCCGGTCGGCGATTTCAGCTTCTACGATCATGTACTGGACGCGGCGTTCATGTTCGGTATTGTGCCGAAGCGCTTTGCGCAGCAAGAGATGTCACTACGTACTTATTTTGATATCGCACGTGGTAATGACACGGCGGTGGCGGCGGAAATGACGAAATGGTTCAACACAAACTATCACTATATCGTACCGGAATGGGATGATGTAGCACCAAAGCTAATTGAAAACCGGCCGCTTCGTTTATATGAGGAAGCAAAAGAAATTGGCATTCACGGCAAGCCGGTGCTACTGGGCCCAGTTACGCTAGTGAAGCTATCAAAGGGGTATGAAAGCTTCAAACGCGCGGTGGAAGCGCTAGTTCCGCTATATGAACAGGTACTTTCCGAGCTCCAGGAAGCGGTGTGGATTCAAATCGACGAACCGATTTTGGCAACCGATCTTTCTGATGAAGAGTTTGAGGTGTTGCACGCTGCATATACGAAACTGCGAAAGGCAACAAATAGCCGCTTGATTCTGCAAACATATTTTGACAGCATAACACGCTACAAAGAGGTGGTAAAGCTGCCGGTCGATGCTATTGGTCTTGATTTTGTACATGACCGCGGTGAAAATTTGCTGTCGCTACAGCAGTATGGATTTCCGCAGGAGAAATACTTGGCGGCGGGTGTAATCGATGGGCGCAATGTGTGGCGCGCGGATCTAAAAAGTAAGCAGCATGTACTTGAACAATTGACAAAAATTGTACCAAACGACCGTCTGCTTGTACAGCCGTCAGCTAGTTTGCTGCACGTACCAGTTACCGTAAAAGAAGAATCTCTTGAGGATACCTTACAAAACGCACTGGCATTTGCCGATGAAAAGCTGGCTGAGGTTGTTTTGTTAGCAACAGGTGCAGATTCAGCGGCAATAGAAGTAAGCAGTATAGCTCTTCAGGCGCTCGCTGCTTCACCTGCACGTAATCATGAAGCGGTACGTAAAGCTATGCAGAACTTGCCTGCCGAAGTGGAACGAAATTCTCCATTCACCGAGCGCCGCGAGCTGCAGCAAGCTCGCTTCGGATTGCCGCTTCTGCCAACCACGACCATCGGTAGCTTTCCACAAACTGCCGAGGTGCGCCAAAAGCGCCGGGCATGGCGGCGGGGCGAACTGCCGGATGCTACCTATCAAGCGTACATTCGTGCCGAAATTAAAAAATGGATCGAAATGCAAGAGGAAATAGGACTGGACGTGCTTGTGCACGGCGAATTTGAGCGCACGGACATGGTCGAGTATTTTGGTGAAAAGCTAGCCGGCTTTCAATTTACCCAAAACGGTTGGGTGCAGTCGTACGGCTCGCGCTGCGTAAAGCCACCGCTCATTTACGGCGATGTGGCCTTTGTAGCGCCAATGACAGTGAAGGAAACACTATACGCACAGTCGCTTGTTAACAAACCGGTCAAGGGTATGCTAACAGGGCCGATTACCATTTTAAACTGGTCGTTTGTCCGCGATGATATGCCGCGCCGCGATGTTGCCAATCAAATTGCCTTGGCCTTGCGAGAAGAGGTAGAAGCACTCGAAGATCATGGCATCCGTATGATTCAGGTTGATGAGCCTGCACTCAGAGAAGGATTACCGTTAAAACGAAAGCACTGGGACAGCTATCTTGCCGATGCGGTATATGCATTTAAGCTGGCAACAACAGTTGTTCGCGACACAACGCAAATTCATACACATATGTGTTATTCCAATTTCGAAGACATTATAGAAGCAATTGCTGCGCTCGACGCCGATGTGATCTCAATTGAAACGTCAAGAAGCCACGGTGAACTCATCGGCGCATTTGAAACACACACGTATGAGAAGGGAATTGGCCTGGGTGTATACGACATCCACAGCCCGCGTGTACCAAAGCTTTCTGAAATCGAACGTAACATCGCCCGCGCGCTGCAGGTATTGCATCCCAAGCAAATTTGGATTAATCCGGATTGCGGGTTAAAAACAAGAGGCATTGATGAAACGGTAGCAGGGCTGTGCATCATGGTACAGGCCGCCAAGCGAGCGAGACGACAGCTCGAAGCGGTGATACAATAGAAGCAACTCGTTTTGGAAAGAAGGTCTCTGTTTTGTATGTAATCATCGCTTATTTGCTTTTGCTACTTAGTTTTTCCCAGACATTGTACTTTTGGCCGGTGTTCACAGTCAGTATGCTGACGCTCATTATCACGGCCTGTAGCAAACAAAGATTTCTATACGTGCGCATGAAGATGCGCACGTTTTGGCTTGCTGTTTTATCAGGTGTGCTACTTTACAGTGTATTTGCACTTGGTAAATGGCTTATCATGATACTAGATCTGCCGCTTCTTGCTAGCTTAACGGAGTTGTACGCGGCAGTCTCACCGGCTACGTGGTGGCATTATCTCGTTTTGTTTTTGGTTATCATCCCAGGAGAAGAACTATTCTGGCGGGGCTTCATCGGCGCGCGGCTGGGTATGGTGCCGAGCATCCTGCTTTATGCGGGCGCACATGTGGCAAGCGGCAGCATACTTCTTGTCATCGCCGCGCTCATTGGGGGCTTTGTTTGGGGAGAATTATACCGCCGCACAGGCAGCTTACAGGCTGCGGTGCTCTCACATCTAGTATTTGACCTGTTTTTACTGGTACTCTTGCCGTTGCTTTAGATAATTTGACGGGTTTATGAGAGTATCTGGCAACTTTTCAAGAAAATCTGGCGACTTTTCACAATGATTTGGCAACTACACAAAAAAGCCGCACAATGCGGCTTTTCCTACGATTCATTTTGCCCTTCAACCCGAATTAAGTACAGCGCCAAGGTGATATAAAGGGCAAACAATAATACAAGAAAGACGGGCACAGAAAATATATCTTGAATCAACATCGGATCACCCCTCTATTTTAGGCTGTCCAGCGGTACCGGAAATATGAATAGAAACAGCGCTACAGCTGGAATTGCTAACAAAATGGCAATCGCTGGGTTGCGATAGTGTATGATTACGAAAGTGAATAAGACGATATTGAGCCAAATATTATGCAGGCTGTTCCAGCCATTGTCGTAAACGAACATACCTTTGTGCGCAAACAGTGCTTGAATCGCGCTGTAAAAGGTCACCCATACAGTAAAAAATACAAATTGGCTTTTTCGCTCCTTCGGAAATTTCTGCAGAAAGATAAATAGCGTCATCGGACAGATAAAAAATGTAAATGCAAAGTTAATGATTGTATGATTTAACCATGCGGCTGTAATACCGCGAAATGCCCATAAAGTGTGGTTATAGTACAGCAAATTGTACGACAGCGTAGCGACCGCGAAAAACAGGACGGTCGGATACTGCTTGCGCCACTGTGACCAATCAATAAACTTACGCGCAAACAAAATCCAAACAATAATGACCAGCAGTAAATACATTGTAATTCTTCCTTTCCCTACTCTAATTATATCAGTATTGCCGCAATTTTTATTTTTTTAACATTTGCCCTCATCAAAAGGTTGAAAGCTGCCACTTACGAAAGCAAGAGAAAAAGAGTAGGGTAGAGAAAAGGGGGAATGCACATGGCGCTTGAGATGAGAAAAACCTGCGAACGATGCCAAGAGCAGATCAGCAAGGACGCGTATATTTGCGTGTATGAATGCACGTTTTGCCAGCCGTGTACCATTAAAATGGAACATATCTGCCCAAATTGCGGCGGCGAACTGGTGAGAAGACCGCGCAAGCCAATCAGTTGATTTCTGCACGGATGCGAGATAAGCTTAGGGTAAAATCTATGTATAGAGGTATATTCTATGTGGTTCTTGCTTGCAATACTTGTACTTACCATACTTGTGGTACGATTTTACCCGCCGCTTGGACGGAAAACTCGCGGCGACCATACCCGTTCTAGAAACTTTAAGGACGGCATGTTTCAAAATCAAATAGAGACAACAATGCAGATGGACACCAAAACAAGTCTCGGTTTGCTTCGTGACTTTATCAAAGGCGATCCGATGCGTCGTCCGCCTGCGCGCATACAAGCAGAGCGCTGGACAAAAGGGACGGGAACGCGTATCACGTGGTTCGGTCACTCCGCCTTTTTGCTGGAATTGGACGGAAAAGTGATCCTGTTAGATCCGATGTTCGGTAAGGCACCGACGCCGTTTCCGTTTGGCAACAAGCGCTACGGCACATTGCCGGTCGAAATCGAGAATTTACCTGACATTGATGTGATTGTCCTTTCACATGATCATTATGATCATCTAGACTACGGCACAATTCAAAAGTTAAAAGGCAAAACACAGCGCTTTCTCGTCCCGCTTGGTGTGGGTGATCATTTGATAAGGTGGGGTGTAGAGCCGACGCGCATTACGGAGCATGATTGGTGGGAGGAGCTGACGGTTGCTGATATTCAATTTGTCTGTACACCAGCACGCCATTTTTCCGGCCGCAGCTTATTTGACCGCAATGCCTCACTTTGGTGCTCTTGGGTCATTCGCGGACATGACGCATCTATTTTCTTTAGCGGTGACAGCGGCTATGGCCCGCATTTTAAAGAAATTGGCGCCAAGTACGGTCCATTTGATGTAACGCTTATGGAATGCGGACAGTATGATGCGCGCTGGGCCGGTATTCATATGGTGCCGGAAGAAACGGTGCAAGCGCATATGGACGTAGGCGGTAAGGTGCTCATGCCCATTCACTGGGGCGGCTTTACGCTGTCGCTACACAGCTGGACTGACCCAATCGAACGCGCCACGGCAGCTGCACGGCAGCACGGCGTAAGCATCACAACACCAAAAATCGGACAAACGGTTATTGTTGGTGAGACGTATCCGAATGAAGTGTGGTGGAAATAGACGCATTTGCGTCTTTTTTTTGTTGGGCGAGCACTTCGAGCTGTTGTTTAGATTTTTTCCAAGCGACCGGAAAATACGCTTCAATTAGTTTCATGGCTATCTCGTCAAACTCATACTGCTCCTCAATGAGGACCCACGTTTTCGAAGCGAGAAAATCAGACCAAGACAGCTTGCGGAACTCTTTGCGCTTCATCGCTTTAAACACCCAGCGCTTCACTGTTTTTCGGCCTTTATCAGTTAATTTTGCATCTTTTACCAGTACGAACGGTATAGTGCGTTTATACACTTTACTTAAGTCTTTTTGCTTTGCGGCCAGCATGAGTAAATTTGCTGTATTCATCGCATCAGACAGGGCGCGGTGCTGTTCACCCTCCCAGACAAGACCGAGCTGCTCGGTCGCAAGCTTTAGGTTTGGCTGCTGCGGGAATTCCTCTTCATACGCATTAAAAATGAATCGTTGCAAATCAAAGCGCTGCTTCATCGCAAACGATACACCGTACTTTTTACAATCGGCCTCCATAAAGGCATAATCCTCTTTGCCCCAGGTCACGAACATCACATCCTCACCAACAAACTTACGAAAACGCGCCAGTACTTGCGGAAAGCGCTCTGCACCTTTTATGTCATCCTTGGTAATGCCGGTCAGCTTTGTGGTGTGCCGTGAAATGGAGGCATTTGGCTTTACGAAGGAAGAAAATGTATCCACAACTTCCATAGAAGCGGCCTCTATCTTCACGGCGCCGATATCAATAATATCGGACGGTGCATCCGACTCATAGGGCCGGAAGTTACGTTCAATATCCATTACGATGTAAAAGCGGGGTTCGTGCATGTGATATACCTCTTCCTGTTTTTTATAATATTTGTATGTGCGTATTGTAACATGCGAAAAGTTTTGTGCAATAAGAGTACCTTATTGTGTATAATAAAAAAAGAACATAAGTTCGCGAAAAGGAGTGTCGTGTATGACGAAACAATGGACAACGGAAACTGAGATTCAAGCGCCGATTGAAGTCGTTTGGGGGCTGCTTAACGAAGAAAACCTGCATAAAATCATGCCGCAGGTTGTGGAGCACAAACCGATTAAAATCACAGAGGAAGGCGTGGGGACCATATATCGTCAAAAGTACAAAGAGGGCAAGCGAGTTGAAGAATATGACGTGGAAACCCTCGAATATGAAAATACCCCGCAATTCAAAAAAATGAAAGTCGGCTTTACGCTTGCAAATATGTTTGAAATTACAGCAACATATGAGCTGCAGAAAATGAATGAAGACACAACAAAATTCACCTATACCGCGACAAACAAAGCGCTGAAGTGGTTCGTCCATATCATGCTGTTTTTTGCGAACGAAGCCGTGGTAACGACCTTTGCCAAGCGTGTAAAGCAGGTCGCGGAAGAAGAAGCAAGACGATAGGGAATATTCACTTTGTTTTGCGCACACGATATAACCGTTACCTATTAAAAGGAGGTTATAGGCATGGATAAGCAAAGAGCGAAGGAAATTGCGTCTTCAGCTGTCATGGCGAACGTGATGTATCAAGGAACTCAGGTGTATATCCAACATGTGGATGAGCAAACAGAAACAGCGAGAATCTATCCTGTTAACAATCCGCAACAGGAACAGAATGTGCCGCTGCAAGGTTTGACGGAGCAGTGAAGCGAGAGAGGATCCTATCAATATAAGACAGGATCCTCTATTCTTGTTTGCTGCCCTGTCTCCCAATCCTCACGAATCATTGCATACCCAATCGAATCAAACAATGCGCCGCCTTGCGGCCATGCTTTCCGATGATAGGCTTCTTTCACATAGCCGCTGTTGAACAATGTTTTTCGCATCGCAAGATTGTCATATCTCGTATGTCCCTCAATACGAATGATGTGCGGATAGTGTGTGAACACGTAATCCGTCATCCAGCGAACCGCCACTGCCCCGATACCTTTGCCGCGATGTTTTGAGCGCAATCTCAAATCAAACATGCAAATCGGATCCTCCAACTCGAAAACCCGAATCATCCCGACCTTCTCCTTACCTTCTGTAATCCAAAACGTCTGTGTGCCCGGTCCTGTATAACGGGCAGCGCTTTTTCGTACGTCTTCCTCTGATAAGCTACTTTGGCCGTGGAACGACCAAGTTTCCGAGGTCAGGAACATAATTAATTCTTGTAAATCCTCCCTATGAAATGCGGTATACGTATACATAGAACCCCTCCTGTTTTCTATGCTAACATTTCAAGCAACATTTCAAAAGAAAATTACCGCTAGATAATAAAATAAAAGCGAATGCTTGTTAGTTTTTCAGTTTCATGCTTTACTGAATTTTTTTAAAGAATTATACTTTTGGAAAAGAGGAGGATTTCTCATGTACATACCAAAATATTTTAAAATCACCGATGACGAACAAATCCGCTACATCATCGAAAAAAACAGCTTCGCCATCATGTTTTCGGCGCATGCCAGCAAGCCGGTAGCAACGCACTTGCCGCTGCTTCTTGATGAGGAAAACAATTGCCTCCGCGGTCATATCGCCCGCGGCAATCCGCAGTGGCGGGAGCTGGACGGTCAAGAAGTGCTTGTTGTATTTCAAGGACCGCATTGCTACATCTCGCCATCTTGGTACGAAACCCAAGATACTGTTCCGACATGGAATTATATCGCGGTTCATGTGTATGGCACATTTACTATCATAGAAGACAACGAACGCATTCAAAGCGGACTTGCAGCGCTAGTTGAAAAGTACGAGACAAGTGACTACAATCTTCATGACGTACCAGCAGACTACATAGAAGATCTGAAAAAAGGCATCGTCAACTTTGAAATCTCCATTACATCTATGGAAGGAAAAGCAAAACTCAGCCAAAATCACTCATCAGAGCGAAGGCAGCGTGTGATTGCGGCGCTCGAACAAATACCGCGTGAAAATGAACAAAATATTGCTGCGCATATGAAAAAATTGCAAAACTGACAGATATACTGCCGCAAGGCACCGTACAATCACAATATATAACTAGCCCGTACGGAGGAAGGTACATTGTTTAAAACAACGAGAATCTTATCAACCATTACCATTCTTATCACTATTATTCTATCCATCTTTGTTCCTATGAAAGGTGCACAGCGATGCATCTTTCTCACCATCACCGTATTCTTTTGGCTCATCCTGCAAATATTAGCGGTGGTGATGGAAAAAAGGATGCGGAATTCGTAAAAGAGTCATGCTGCTGCATGGCTTTTTTACATTTGTAGATAGCGTCGCGTGAAATAATGAAGTGACCGAAATATCTCTAAAAGTGACCGGATTATATACAAAAGTGGCTGAAATAACTGTGAAAGTGACCGGAATATCCTCAAAAGTAGCCGAAATCCATGAAAAAATGATATGGGGATAGGGGTAATGAAAGAAAGTTTAGGTGAACTAAGTGAAAAAGAATGGGAAGTTATATTCCGACCCGCTTGTCATAGTTTACTTGCAAAAGGCTTGTTAACTGGACTGGATGATAAAAACTTGTTAGAGTGTTTAGAAGCTGAATATCGGAAGTTAATAAAACAGCTCGGCGTAAGTAAAACAATGCTGCGAGGTTATAAAAAGGAAAACAATCAACAGTACGTATTGACGATTCATAACATTAACTCAAAATATATTTATCATACTTCATTAGAAGGACTCATTCATCACATTGGTTATATTCCACAAAAAGACATTTTGGATCAAGTAGATGTTTTTTTCTCACTACAATTATTAGAAACAAGCGCCGACTTTATATATATGAGCGAGCAACGGTTTAAAGGAGTGGTAGAAGAAGATTGTAACAGTGTTACCGATAACAAGTAATTAATAGAAAATTTTATACAAGATTATAAAACACATCTAGAGTTTAATAATCCCTCCGTTATATCAAATGAAAATACAACAAATCCCACTTTAGTAGATATATGTTTGTTACTGTCTACCCAAAAGAATACATGGCTGGTTTATAATATAAATGAAGATAAGTCTAGTATGCCTCAATTAAAACTGCAATTAGCAGATTATAAAACATGGGGAGACATGGTAGAACGATTCATGAGATTACTAGGTTAGGTGGGATAAATATGAGAGCTGTCAAATATAGCAGAAGCATCGCACTCGTGAAAACAATCGGTTACCTCGGATTCGTCCTAGCCAGTGTAGCGATTCCGATGTGTTAGTTGAAAATCTACCGCTGCGAAGACGGCGAAATGCGACGACTTTATCGGCCGTGCTACAGCATTATAAAACGACCTGCGAAAGCGGGTCGTTTTTGATTTGGCTTATATTTTTACGATTCTACGTCGAGCGGAGTGTGAAGGTTATCTTTGTACAGGTCAATGTACAGTTGCCCGTTCGTTCCTTTTACGCAATAGAAAATTTCGTTCTGTGATACACCTCGTTTCGCCAATTCTGTGAAAAACCAAGCCTTGCTTAACTCATTTTGCGAAAAATTTTTCTCAATGAGCTTGCCATCCATGACGAGTTCAATCGGGAAGGCTGAACTTCTAGATAACATCGCAGCATCCTGCCGTGTAATGAACCGATATGGCGGCTTCTTCAGCAATGAAAGCTGCCCATCTGCTTCCATGACGGCGTACTGCACTTCAATAATATCAAACACGTCCTTGCCGCGCAGTGCTTGATTGAGAGAATCCATCGTGAATCGGAGCTTTTTCAGGTTATCCTCTAGTACTTTCCCATCTTCAATTACAACCGTTGGCTCACCGCTAAACAGCGCCCGAACGTTTCGATTTTTGAGTGAAATGTATGTAGATAAATACGTGACGCCGCTGAAAATAAAGAGTGAAACGAGAAAGTAGCGAAAAGGGATGGAGGTATTAAAGGTTAAATTACCCGCAATCGACCCCAATGTAATTGATGCGATAAAATCGTGAAACGTCATCTGAGAAATTGTTTGTTTGCCGAGCAAATGTGCAATGTACATAAGTAAACCGAACGCGACAAGAGAGCGAACCGCAACCTCCAAAATACCATTCATCACAGCCCTCCTTTCTATGTATTATTTTCAAAGAAAAGCACAGACATACCTGACCTGATCCTTTGTAAAAAATTGAAATGTGACATTTATAGTGCCGCATTGATTTTTACAATTGGGATATAACCAAATGAGTTGGAGGTAAATGATATGAATTGGAAAGTTTCAATGACGGCAGTTTTGGCAGGAGCAGCATTAGTAATGGGGGGCTGCGGGGTGGATTCAGCTGCTACAAAGACAGAAACAAAGGTTGAAAAGAAGGCGGAGCAAAAAGAAGCAAAGGCTGTAACAATGCAGGAGATGCAGCAGATCGTTACCGACCCGAACGGGCATAAAGGAGAAAACATCAAATTTTACGGCCGCGTTTTCGTTGAGCCAGAGCGCGACAAGGACGGCGTGTATTTACAAATGTACACTTTAAATAAAGGGAGCGATGGCAACACGATTGTTGGCATCAAGGACCCCAACCTACAGATCAAGCAAGATGATGTTGTGCTGGTGGAGGGCACAGTTGAAAAGGCATTTGAAGGAGAAAATGCAATGGGCGGCAAAATTACCGCACCAGTGATTAAGGCAAAAACGGTGACTAAGTCAGAATACAAGGATGCCTTTGTACCGACTAAAAAAATAATTGACGTTAACCAAAAGGTCGCACAAAGTGGCTACGACATCACCGTCAACAAAATTGAAATCGCAGACGATGAAACACGCGTCTATGTAACAGTCGAAAATAACTCAAAATCTGAAATTTCGTTCTACAGCTTCAATGCCAAAATTACACAAAACGGCCAGCAGTTCGAACATGAAAGTAACTACGATGCCAAATACCCAGAGGTTTCGGAAGATATCCTGCCGGGCGTTAAATCCGAAGGAATCCTAACTTTCAAAAAGGTTGCCGACGCAGGCGCTCTGCAAATAGTGCTTGAGGGGTCTTCTGATAACTATGATATTGACTTAAAGCCGTTTGTGTTTGCGGTGAACTATTAATTGGAAAATATGTTAAGCTTAAAAAGGACGGCTATGCTGTCCTTTTAAGCTAGTATACTTGTGAAAAGGACGAAGTAATATGAAAATATTATCGTGGAACATTAGACGAGGAAGTTCATATGAGCGCATTCCAAAAATTGCCGAACAGCTCATTAAGCATGCACCAGACGTTTTAGTGATCACCGAGTTTTGGGAAGGTCCAAAAGGCGAGCGATTACAGAAATTATTAAAGGAAGCAGGCTATACATACTTACATACGAGCGGCGGCAAGCCGAAACAAAACAGCATATTACTGGCATCCATCTACCCATTTGAGGTTATGCCATCCTTTTATAACAGGGAGGTACATCAAGAGCGCTGGCTTGAAGTAAGGCTGACAAATCAAGACTTGCGCATTGTTGCCGTTCATATTCCGACCAACAACTCTAATCTACAGGAAAAGGTGGCATTTTGGCAGGAGGTCAATGCATACGCTAAGAAACACATGAATGAAAAAACGCTAATCATTGGTGATTATAATACTGGATTACCAGAGGACGCACAAGGTGCACCGTTTTATGGTGCGGAATATATGCAGCAGTTAATCAACCTCGGCTGGACAGACGCCTGGCGCTTCACGCATGGACAATTTTCTGGCTATTCATGGTACAGCGCGAAAGGCAATGGTTTTAGAATTGATCATGCCTTCGTGTCCCCGCCTTTAAAGGGAGCGATATTAGAGGCGTATTTTTCGCATCGGGAGCGGACGATGGGGTATTCCGATCATTCAATTTTGGTGGTGGAGATAGATGCAGCGTGAGAAGAGAGAAAAATAAGCTAAATCGAAATAAAAAGAGCTTGAGTCAATGCGTAATTTACTCGTCTCTGTCATTTCTTATCTAGTCGTATGCATCTATTTTGTTACCCTATATAGGAAGAACATAGTAAGCGGAGCATTTGCAATTGTGCAATACGAGACGCCAATCGTTTACAAACCAACCATTAGCTTTTGGATATTTTTCACTGCCGCCATTATACTTCCTCCTGCTTGGATCATGATTACGGCTAGTAGCGGCATAGGGGTAATGTTACTTTGCCTACATGCATTTGCTTTTTTCTTTCTCCTATTTACAGACGGCTTGCACAAATACTTTTTAATGAGACGCTTTCAAACATATATACAGGAAAATCAACTCCATAAGGTAGGTGAGCTGTGATAATGGAGAAGAAATTACTCCCCATCGGTACGGTCGTGTTGTTAAAAGAGGGGCGAAAGAAGCTCATGATTTACGGTCGCCTGCAAATCCAAGAGTCCTCGCAAACTGTATTTGACTATATCGGCTGTCTCTATCCTGAAGGCTATCTCAACCCAGACTTATCTTTTGTCTTCAATCCTGAAGACATTACTGAAGTATTCCATTTAGGGTTTGATAACGAAGAAGAACAACTGATGCAGGATATGATTCGTGAGGTAAAAGCGTTCAAGTGAACGCTTTTTTCGTGTTCGTCAGATTATCTTTGAAACTTGCCAAATTTACTTTTCACTACGTCGGCATGGTCACGAACTTGCTTTAAAAGCATAAACTGACATAAATATTGCCGCATTTACTATTAAGATAGATATAAAATGACGGTTTCGTACTTCAAATTAAGAAAGAGCTGACAAGAATATGTGTCATCAGGGGATAAAGATTGTAAATCTCTTAATTTGAAGCAACATGCTCATTCTTTTTATACATACCATTGGGAATAATATCAATTTTCTGTTTCGACAAAATTCGATAACGAAACTTCATAAAAGCCTGTAAAATAGGTTTTATAATATATTGATATAGTAAGAGATATTGTTAGGATGAGGTGAAATAATGAGCGCGGGTAAGGTTGAGCGTTTGTTTCAGTATTTAATTGCAGTGAATGATTTGGGAAGCAAGGTAATCCGCAGATATAGCGAGTATGATTTTACTTTGCAGGACCGACAGATAAAGGAAGCGGAAAATTGTCGATTGTTTCCGCAGAATGAAGATGTTTGGCTAGAAGTACATAAAGTGTATATTACAAATCAAGAGAAAATGCCGCCTTTGCTGCCAATTGAGTTAGAAGGCTGGTTACAAGATGACCCAAACGATTATAAAAAAGCAACGATTCGATTCATTGAGGAAAAAGAAGGAGAATCCTTCCATAACACTACGCGTCCCGATTTATATACAGAATGGCTAAGCCAGTGGCAAGGTTGGAAAGAGCGCTTACTTACTAAATTGCAAGCGAAGCATATTTATGATGAATTCTTTAAGCTGTATCAACGTTTTGAACGAGAGGGAGAAGGTTTAGAACTTGTATTTGGTACGGGTATTTTAACATGGCAAAAAGATGAAAAAATTGAGCATCCGCTTTTAACTATTCGAATGGAATTGGAGTTTTTAGCAGATCAAGGTTTGTTTTTAGTAAAGCCAGCCGCTAGTGGATTACAGATGGAGTTAGAGGTATTAAGTGGTTATCCAATTCCGAATGTAACACAAATTCAGGACATGGCAGATACTTGGCGGGATATGGAACCAAGTGCTGCACTTCTTGCTAGCTTGGAAATGGACTTTATCAAATTCATGCATTTCTTGGATGCGGAGGGTGAATTTGTAGCTGAGGGAGATATTAGTGTACATAAAACACCAAAATTGTTCAATCGTTTTTTGTTTTTACTGCGTGAAAAAAATCAGCGCGTGCTGAAGCAAGACCTAGAACGTATTTTAGAAAAAACGCAGAGCGGGGAGTTGATTCCGCCTGCTTCTATTCGCTCTCTTGTAGGAGAACCGGTACCATCTAGTGACAGCTTTGCGAGCGAATGGGAAGAAGTGGGGAAAGAGCTATTTTTCCCGCTACCAGCAAATGAAGATCAGCAAGAAATTGCCCGGCGCATTGCGCAATCTTACGGTGTTAGCGTACAAGGACCGCCAGGAACGGGAAAATCTCATACGATTGCAAACCTTGTTTCACACCTGCTGGCGCATGGTAAAAAAGTGTTAATTACAAGCCAAAAGGAAAGTCCGCTTCGTGTTCTTCGCGATAAAATTCCCGCTTCTATTCAAAGCTTGTGTGTACCGGTTCTAGGCGGTAGTCGTGATTCCTTGCGTGAGGTTGAAAAAGCAGTACAAGCTATTTCTGAAAATCTTGGCAGTATGGACATTAGCAAGCTAACAAGAGAGATACAGGAAGCGAAAATTCGTCTTGATGAAAGTAAAAGAAAAGAAGCGCAAACAAAAACGAAGCTGAAGCAGTATGAAATGAGAGAGCAAGAAGCGCTACAGTGGCGCGGAAAAGATATATTGCGCGCGGAGGCAGCGCAAATTTTACAGCAATCTTCTGTTGATAGTTCTTGGATACAAGATACTCTATCGCCAGGTGCTGTGCCGCCGCTAGCAACGGAAGAATTTTATCGACTGTGGCAGCTGCGCGGAGAGTTGAACGCTGCGCATTATCGCACGCTGGCGTATACGTTTCCGCAGCAGCTGGTAACAGTAGAGCAGCTAAAAGAAATGCTGGCAGAAGGCAGTAAGCTAGAAGAGCTAGTTGATCAGGTAAAACAGCGCGTAACAACAGAGTTTTCATTTACCCTGCAGCCGCAGGAAGTGGATGCTGCTTTGTCCATAATTGACCAGATTTTATTACAGCACGCCCTCTTTACTAATAGCGCACATCAAGCCGTACTGCAAGATATCGAGAGCGGTGGTGCTCGTAAGGAGACTTGGGAAGAATTTGTAAGGGAAGTCGAAGCAGGTATTACACGCTTAATTCAGTTAAATAAAGAACTCAGTGCACATGAAATTCAGCTACCGCAAAAGCCTTTATTTGAACTACAGCAACACATCACGAAGGCGAAGGAAGCTATGCAAAACGGTAAGCCAGGTATGCTGTATTTCTTCTTTAAGGGAAAAGATATAAAATACCTGTTCACAGACCCTGTAATCAACCAGAAACCGGTCACTACACTTGAGGAGTTGCAAGTCTTAGAAACGTATATTACCTCGCAGGACGAGAAAGAGAAGTTACTGCGCAAATGGAATAATGTGATGAGTCAGATTGGTGGTTCTCAAATAGGAGAGCCTGCCGTAACGAGCAAAATGGATGACGAATTACAATTGGTGAAGAGCGTGTTTGCATTACAGAAGCAAATTGAAGAACTTCGCCAAAATATACCGAATCTGCCAACGATAGATTGGAAAGAATTCATTACATATGAAACGCTGCAGGCTGCACTCGTCCATAAAAAACAAGAATACCTTCTGCAAGATTGGAAACAACAGTACAATGCATATACCCAAGAACTGCTTACAGGAAGTAAGCAACCGAACGCGCATCATATTTGGGATACGCTGCGCATGGCCTGGGAGCAAAAAAATGTAGATGCATGGCAAGCGGCACTAGAGAATCTTGAACAATTACGCTCTGTGAACGAAATGGCTAATGAGTTACATCGTTTGCTTGCAAAGCTGAAAGCAAGCATACCGCAAACTGCTTTGTGGCTGGAGCAGCAGCTTGGCACCCAGTTAGAAATGCCGGACTGGAATGCTTCATGGCAACATAAAATATTGCACGATTGGCTACATGAGTTAGATCATTTAGATGCAGATGAACTGGCGGAACAACTAAAGCAGGAGCGTCGCCTTCAGCAAAAGTTAACTGAAGAAATTGTCGCTAAGTCAAGCTGGCGCAATCAGCTGGATAATATTACGGAAGAGCAAAAACGTGCGCTTTCGGCTTGGAAAACATATATTACGAGATACGGAAAAGGAACGGGCAAAAATGCCGCTATGAATTTGCGCGAGGCACAGCGGGAAATGGCAAAATGCCAAGGTGCCATTCCAGTCTGGATTATGCCTATTCAGCAAGTGCTGGAAAACTTTCCAGTTACAAATGAACCATTTGATGTAGTTATTGTCGATGAAAGCAGTCAGTGCAACATCATGTCATTGCCAGTGCTTATGCGTGCCAAGCGTGTGATTGTTGTAGGAGATGATGAGCAAATCAGTCCATACGACATTGGCACAAAATCAGATGATATTACATACCTTGTTCAGCAATTTTTACAAGGTATTCCAAATGCGAGATTATTTGATTTGCAGATTTCGTTATACGATATCGCAGATCAAATCTTCCCAAAAGCTGGTCGATTGATGCTTAAAGAGCATTTCCGCTGCGTGCCGGAGATTATTCAGTTCTCCAATGACCTTAGCTATCATGGCAAAATGATTCCATTACGCTTGCCAACAGCAGCTGAAATGATTACACCGCCTGTGTTGGCTGTGCGCGTGGAGGACGGCTACTGCACGAACGGTACGGATGCTACAAATAAACCCGAAGCAGAAAAAATTGTTCAGGATATTGCGGCGTTGCTGAAGAATCCGGCTTATGATGGTCAAACAATTGGTGTCATTGCCCTGCAAGGAAACAAGCAATCAGATCTCATCGAATCTATGCTTCGAAATACAATTGGTGAAAAGAAAATGATAGAGCGCAAAATTCGTTGCGGCAACGCCTACGCGTTTCAGGGGGATGAGCGGGACATTATGTTCTTATCTATGGTCATTGCACCGAACCGCACGTACAATGCACTAACAACAAAAAGTGCACAACAAATCTTTAACGTAGCGGCTAGTCGTGCTCGTAACCAACTGCGTCTCTATCATTCAGTTGGATTAGAAGAGCTAAAACAGCATGATTTTAGACATCGCTTGCTAGCCTACTGTCAAAACCCGGCTCGCGTACGTGAAGAAATGGAAAATCTGGAAGCGAAATGTGATTCTCCATTTGAAGTTGAGGTACTGCGCCGCATCATCGCGAAGGGCTACCGTGTCATGCCGCAGGTGCAAGTAGCGGGCAGACGAATCGATCTTGTGGTAGAGGGACTTCGCAATCGACTAGCGGTCGAGTGTGACGGCGAAAAATTCCATCCAATCGAACTGTGGGAAGCAGACATGGAGCGTCAACATATGCTAGAGCGCCTTGGCTGGACGTTCTGGCGCGTACGCGGCCGCGATTTTTATCAAAATCCAGACAAGGCGATGGAGAGTTTATGGGAAAAGCTTGCGGAGATGGACATTCATCCGTATGCTGAGCAGACACCAGTTGTACAAGAGTCCGTTATTGAAACGGAACAAACAAAACAAACCGCACACGATCTCTTCTTGGAAAAGGTCAGTCTAACAAAACAACAGCTGCGCGAAAAGGTATTTCGTCCCACGCATATTCGCCGAACAGGTGTAGAAGTCGAGGCGGTTGTTCTTCATGATGAAGCTGGGCAAGAGCATGTAATATATCGCGATGCAGAAGGCACTGTAATGGGACCTATCACGCTACAGGATTTTATGAGACGAAGCCGCGTGCGCAATACGCCAGCGCCGCAAAAGGTAGCGCCTGTACGACAGCTATCTGTTGACAAGGTGAATGGTGACAACATCGTCGCTTATTTGCAACAAGAAGGTGTAAAAATCGTTGATCATCGTGAGAAAGGTGGAGCTTTGTGGGTTGTAGGAGGGAAGCAGCTTGCAACCATACTAGCACCACTTGAACAGCGCCGCATCAGCTTCCGCTATATGCCAAGCGGCGCAAAGGCAACATCCAACTTGCCAGCATGGTTTTGGGTGGGGGAAACGATTCTGCCAAAAAAGAAACCAGAACCAAAGCAACCACCTAAGCTAACACATTCGCAGGAACAAGAAAAGGTCATTCGTTTTGAAGATGAAACGCTGTATTTACCGCCGCAACTACAAAACAAAAAGCTACGTGCGACAGATTTTCCTGGATGTCAGCACTTAATCAATGGCTTACAACGCGTATATCAAGTAGAACGTATCGGTGATTTGCCGCTGCGGGCGGACTTATGGCATGAAGGTATTCGCGGTGCTGGCCAAGTCGCATCGCGTAAACTGTGGGATCAATTGGTGCAGCTCGTAAAACAAGATGGGCGCCCAAGGAAGCGTGTAGCACCAACTGTATCCGCTCCTATTCATCCGCGTGCCTTGTCCTTTGGAGACCGTGTCGTCATTGTACCTGAGAAAATGTGGGAGGACAACATTCACCCATTTGAATTTGCAACCTGTGTCCAAATGGCCCAGCAACTCATTCGTCAGGGATATGTATACTACAAAGACTTGCCAAACCGCATAGAGGAGCTTATGCGCATTCGCGGTCTAGGCGCCAAAACAGCCGAAAACATCTACCACCACATTATGCAAAGAGTACAATACGAAAAACAATGGGAAGTACTTGATGCATCTTTGCTGTCGTATTACAACTGGTTTGTGGAATACATTACTGATGAACAAAAGCTATTTGGAGAACTCGGTATTACAAAGGAAGCTTACGAATTGCTACAGCTTCGATATAAAAGCTATAAAAATAGTAAAATCCTTACGCTTCATGAATTAGCAGAAATGTACGGATACACAGAATACTGGGTCCGTCAGTTGCTGAATAAAACCATACTAGCCCTATATGCACCAGCACGCCCATGGCTGTTGCAGCTGCAGAAGGAGCTAGACAACAAAACTGTCACAGTCAACAACTTTCTCGAACCAAACGAGTTTTCTCATTATATAGCACTAGAGCTTCTCAATCAGCACGGTATTACTTTACAAGGAAGCGAAACGATGTTTGTAAAGGAGTAGAAGGGCGGATGATTGTCCGTCTTTCTTTTATGAAAAATATTTAAAGTGACATAAATAATGCCGCTTTGTCTAATAGAATAAAGATAAATTAAGCTGTTTATTTTGCGGTATATACGTGATAAGGAGTTTATAACATATGTTCGTTTATCTTTTTAGCATCTTATGTAAGTCTGACTGTGAGAACCTTTGTTTTTAAATTATAATAGAAAGTAATAAATAAGTAAGGTGATGAGAGATGAATACAATTCTTATAAATGAGGAACAGCGGTATTTGGATAAAACAAAAGGGGTAATTGATAACTTGGTGAATCAAGCCAAGGAGACAATTAAAAAGGAAGTCACATCTCAAGTGGAAGCCAATGTCCGAGAGGTGATCCAAAAGAATTTGCACAAGCTGGAGGATGCACGTAAAAGTCCTTATTTTGGTCGTCTCGACTTTGAAGATGAGTATGATAAAGAAACAATTTACATAGGGAAACGTGGTATCGATCATAATGGGGAGCTTGTAGTGGTGGATTGGCGCACAGATCTTGGAAAACTGTACAATGCATATCAAGGTGTACAAACCGATTTTTATGTTGGTAAAAATCCAATAAAAATTCATGGCAAACGCGGGATTATTATTCAATACGGAAACATCGTCAGTGTGAACGAAATCGGTAAAAGTGGCATTGTAGAGGAAGATGGTCAACAGGTGAAATATATGGATGATTACTTGAGTGAGATTTTATCAAATACAAGTGACGCCCACCAATTGCGCGATATTATTGCCAGCATTCAGGCTGAGCAGGATGAAATCATTCGTTTACCGCTAAAGGACACAATTATTGTGCAGGGAGCAGCTGGGAGTGGAAAGTCCACAATTGCACTGCATCGTATTTCCTACTTATTGTATCAATACCATGAACAAATTAAAGCAAAGGATATTTTAATTTTAGCACCGAACGAAATTTTCCTTTCTTATATTAAAGATATCGTACCGGAAATTGAAGTGGAAGGCATTGAGCAGCGTACGTTTTATGATTGGGCATCCACTTATTTCACAGATGTCAACAGCATCCCGGAGTTGCATGACCATTACGTGAACGTGTACGCAGCTTCCAATAAAGAAGAGTTGATCAAGGTCTCCAAGTACAAAGGCTCGTTACGCTTTAAGCGACTCTTGGACGAATTTGTTGAGCAAATTGGCAGTACGATGATTCCGCATGGCAGCATCATCATTGAAACCGGTGTGATGCTACAGAAGGAAGAGCTGGATGCATTTTATAAAGGAAAAGAACACCTGCCGCTTAACGTGCGTATGAAGGAAGTCAAAGATTTCATTACAAACTGGAGCACAGCACAGGTAAAGCAAAAGCAGCGCAAAATTGAAGAAGAATTCGAAGATGCCTACCAAAAATGGGTTGTTACGTTATCGGAGGGTGCGGAGCGAAAAGCGATGTACGAGGCGCTGGAGCAGGCAAAGGCACTTCGGATGAAGGCGTTCCGTGAAAAAATGCAGCAAGAAATTGACTTGTACGTTAAAAAAATGCAGCATATTCCGGCGATGCTGATGTATAAATCCGTGTTTCAAAAGAAAGTGTTTGATAAATTTCATGCCGATATGGATCAAGAATTGCTGAGCTTGCTATTGCGAAACGGAAAAGAAATTAAGAAAGAACAATTCACTTACGAAGACATCGCACCGCTTATTTATCTCGACGCAAAAATCAACGGTAAGAAATTGGAGTATGAACATATCTTTATCGACGAAGCGCAGGACTACAGCCCGTTCCAGCTTGCAATCATGAAAGACTACGCCAAATCTATGACAATTTTAGGTGACATCGGGCAAGGGATTTTCTCTTTCTATGGATTGGACCGTTGGGAAGAGATTGAATCTTACGTATTCAAAGAAAAAGAATATAAGCGCTTACACCTACAAACGAGCTATCGTTCCACAAGGCAGGTTATGGACATGGCAAACCGAGTCCTTCTCAACAGCAACTACGACTTCCCGCTTGTTATTCCGGTCAACCGTCCAGGTGCACTTCCGACCGTGCAAAACGTCACAAGCGCCGGTGAGCTGTATGATGAGATTGCGCAGGTGGTAAGAAAGTTTGAAGACAAAGGTCATCAAACAATCGCTATTTTGACAGATACTAAACAAACAGCGATTGATACTTTCGACGAACTCAGTCGTCGCCGCGTTAAGGATATACAGGTGATTTCAGAAGGAAGACAAGAATTGCAGGAAAAAATCGTCATCATCCCTTCTTATTTGGTAAAAGGCTTGGAGTTTGATGCGGTTATTATTCACGATGTTAGCGACAGCACCTTTAAAGATGAGACATTACACGCTAAAATGTTATATATGTCCATTACACGTGCGCATCACGACCTGCATATGTTCTATCGTGGTAACGTGTCACCACTATTGGAAGACCGCGATCCGAACGCGCCGCCGAAGCCACGTAAGTCGTTTGAAGAGTGGCTTACCACCGACATCAGCGACCCAAACATCGAACCGCAAGTGGAAAAAATGAAAGTGGTCGCGAAGGAAGAAACGTTGCGACTGTTTGATGACGAAGAAGAAGAATTAGTCATGGAAGCATTTGAAGAAGACCGTGAGCGATATTACGATTTCTATGCATGGTTGAAAGTGTGGCATCGTTGGGCAGAATTGAAAAAGAAGCTACACGAATAGAAAAAGGTTGTGTCGTAAATGAAAGTATATTCCGGTGGGTTTACAGCCGAACATTTATACAGAAATGAAATGAAGATTGTCGCAGACATGCAGTTGAAGGGCTTGTCCAAACAAGAAATAAAAGAAAGGATTTTTGAAGAAAACCTCTTTCATTGCCGTAGTGAAGCGGCGATGAAAGACATTTTTCCGCGCGTATATCGCCGAGCAGAAAAGCTTGATGATACGTTACGAGACATGCTGGTTGCTGGATCGCGTTCTGATAACAATGCCATTTTATTATATGCATTTTTAAAGCACTTCAAGTTCCCGCGGGACTTTGTGTTCGAAGTTGTGCATTACAATCTTAAGCGCTTTAAATATACCGTAACGGAAGGAAATGTGCTGACATTTTTTGAAGAAAAAGCGCAGCAATATGAAGAAGTGCGCAATTGGACGGAAAAAACGAAGTACAAGCTGAAGCAGGTCACATTGAAGATTCTTATGGACGGGGAATTACTGGTGAAAAAGGGTAACGAATATGAAATTAAACCTGTTCCACTTAGCAAGGAACTGCGTGATTATGTGGAAAACAATTCTCAATACAGCGACCTGCTGATGCTGACATTAAACGATTGATGGTGGTAAACTTGGATATTCAAAAGAAATTGGATCGCTTCTTTGAAGAGGTGCAGAAAGAAGATTTTTTAAATATGCGCGGACTTGGGAATGAAGTTCCTTACTTCGTGTTCGACTACAACCCGGAAGACGAGTTAATGGTCAGGAGGTCTGTACAGTATTTTGCGGAAAGAATGAGTGCAAAGGCAAAAGTGTTGAATTTGTTCGATATGATGATTGATTTATTTGAAGATATTGGCGGTATTGAGGGGCTTAAGGACTTTGAAGCAGACCAAGGTACGGAGGAATTGTTTGATGCCATTCGTCCAACTCTGGAAGAAGAACAACTGGTAGCTCGTATTGGAGAAGAAGCAGAAGGTGCGCAGGTTTTGTTTGTTACGGGCGTGGGCAGTGTATTCCAACTGGTTAGCACTCATGAATTGTTGAACCAATTGCATGCACGAGTGACAAACACACCGATTATCATTTTTTACCCAGGAGAATATACAGGGCAAGGATTGAGTTTATTTAATCGCTTTGAATCAAATGGCTATTATCGTGCGTTTTCGATATAGATATAAGGGGAGAAAATAAGATGTTACAAGATGCTTTTACAATCGAAGAGCTGTTTAAAAAGAAAATTGATCGCGAAATCAACGGCGTGGTACAAGCGGGGCAACGCGATGAGAAAGTCATTTTAGATGAGCTTGAAGAGTACGTTATGACAAAAGAAATTAGCGAAAACATGGCGTATTTCTTTAAAAACTATGCGTACAGCTTTGATAATCAAACTACTAAGATGGGTGTATGGATTTCTGGTTTCTTCGGATCAGGTAAATCTCACTTCCTAAAAATCTTGTCTTACTTATTAAACAACGAAACAGTTTTCGGAAAGCGTGCTGTGGACTTTTTCAAGGATAAAACGGATGATCAAGAGCTCCTTACAATTATGCAACGCTCCGCAAGTTATAACAGCCAGGCTATCTTGTTCAACGTCGACTCTAAGTCGGCTGGCGGCAAAAAAGAGAAAGCAACTATTGTAGAAGTGTTCCTAAAGGTATTCAATGAGTACTTGGGCTATTCTTCTACACCATGGATTGCTAACTTAGAAAGACAGTTAACAGAAGAAGGCGTATATACACAGTTTGTGGAGCGTTTTGAAGAGATAGACAATACGAAATGGGTTGACAGTCGTGCTCGCGTATTGTTTAAAAAGAAATCATTTATAGAAGCTTTGGTGCAACTTGGCTATACGAAGGATACTGCAGAAGCTGTTTTGGCGGCGTCTAATAAAAACTATGAAATGAGCTCGGATGATTTTGCGAAATTGGTTGCTCAATACGTTGCAGCACAAGGAGACAACTATCGTTTAACATTCTTGGTCGATGAAATTGGTCAGTATATCGGTGATGATACAGATTTGATGTTGAACCTGCAAACTATCACCGAAGACCTAGGAAACCATTGTCAGGGAAAAGTATGGGTCATCGTTACATCGCAGGAGCAAATTGATGCCGTAACAAAGGTAAAGGGAACAGAAAACTTCTCCAAAATTCAAGGACGCTTTGCGACAAAGATTCACTTGACAAGTTCCAACACGGATGAAGTTATTAAGCGACGCCTATTGGAAAAAACGGCTGCCACTACAGATCGCCTGCAAATTGATTTCGATCAAATTGGTCAAAGCTTAAACAACACATTAACGTTTGAAAAAGATAAAAGTGTTCTGCAAAACGGCTTTAAAGATGCGAATGAATATGCGGCTATTTATCCGTTCGTACCGTATCAAGTTGAATTATTGCAGCGTGTATTCAACAAGGTACGTCGTCAAGGAGAAGCCGGTGCGCACTTATCGCAAGGTGAGCGCTCACTATTGAATGCCTTCCAGGAAGTTGCGATTCAATTAAAGGATGAAGATACAAATCAATTAGCACGATTCTCCCAGTTCTATGAAACAGTGAAACGCTTCCTTAGCACATCTGTTTCATCAACAATCAGTGAAGCGGCTAAACGTGAGGGTATCACAGGATTTGACGTGGAAGTGCTAAAAGTACTTTTCATGATTAAGAGCATTGACGAAATTAAAGCAACCTTAGAGAACATTACAACATTATTAGTAGATAGCGTAGACTGTATCAAAAATGACTTGGAAAAAAGAGTAGTTCAATCGTTGATTCGTTTGCGCCAAAAAATGTTAATCGCAGAAAACGCGGATCGTACGTTTGTATTTTTAAGTGACGACGAGCAAGAAATCAACCGTGAAATTCAAAGTGAAAATGTCAACGATGCAAATGTTACTGATGCACTAGGTCGTTTCTTTTATGAAGACATTATCCAAATGCGCTCTTACCGTTACCAAAAAACACATGACTTTGAATTTAATAAAGCGTTTGACACTTATAATCGTGGCGGAAAAACAAACGCCTTGACGCTACAGGTGTACACAGGTGACGTATCAGAAGAACAAGCGCGTGCCGATGCGAACTCCGGCACGATGATTATGTACATTCCGGAGCAGTATGCAGGTAAATTTTTTGAACCGATGCAGTATGCCCAAAAAATTCAGTCCTTCGCCAACAAAAAAATCTCCACAAGCTTAACAGATAAGCAAAAGAGAATTGTGGACGAAAAGCGCCAGCAAATCAGTGAGTTTGAGAAGAAAGCGAAGGAAGCGCTAGAAGAAGCGGCTGCAAATGCGAAGTACTTTATTCAAGGACAAGACTATGAGTTTAAAGGTGCACTAGAAAACCAACTACAAGGTGCATTTGAGGTATTGGTGCGAAATACGTACAGCTATTTAAGCTATATTGATGAGCCTGTGCTGGTGAAGAATGCGGAAAATACGATAAAAGAATGGGCTACAAACGGTTTATCAGGTAGATTAGATGGCACGTTTGCCAATCATCTGGCATATGAAACAATCGTACGCTTTTTGGAAGAGAGTCGCGGTCGACAAGTTGTCACTCTAAAGACGCTAGTTGAAAAGTTTAAAGACGTACCGTACGGGTGGAGTGAAAACGACATTGCGGGTATGGTAGCGGCTGCGGTGTATTATAAAAAAATTAAGCTCTCTTATTTAAGCGAAGCGTTTGATGTAGAACATCCGCAATTTATCGGTCGTATTACAAAAACGTCCGAGAGAGAAAAGGTTGTGCTAGAAGCGCAAATTGGTATTCCTGCGCGTGTGCGTAAAGATGTAGTAGAAGCAATGCGAGAGTTGTTCAACTTCTATGATATTGGTGAAACGTACGATGAAGTAGCCAAATCCATTCGTGAACAAATCCAAAAGCACTTCATTGAGCCGATTGAAGACATGCAGCGTGTGAAGCAGCGTGAAAATACGCAATATCCATACCCGGGCGGCATCAAGCTTTCTAAAATTAAAAACAGTATCTTGGAGCTAATGGGTATCAGCAAACAAGAGAACTTCGTAGAGGAATTTATCGAGCTTGATAAAGACCTAGAAGAATGGTTGGAAGACGTACAGCACTTGAACTCTTTCTATAATGGTCATGCGCTTCGTCATTTTGATGAAAGTGTGAAAGTGTTGGCAGAGCGTCGTGATGATCTAGATGTGGCAAAGCATGATGCCGACGTACAAAAGGTGAAACAAAGTATCATAGCGATTCTCACAAACGATAATCCATTCAAGCAAATTCCAAACTTACCACTGTTGAATGAACAGCTTAAAACAGGTTTATCCAACTTTGTGAAAAGAGAAATAGGGGTACAGTTAGAGCAAATGGAAGAGATTCAGCGCGACATGCAAGCACTGCAAGAACGTTATCAAAACATCGATACAATCAAAACAGTTGTAGCGCAAAAGCTAGAGGAATTGCAAAAACGCATCGCGCAAATGCAGGACTTAGAAAGTATTTCCCGTGTATACACGTATACACAAATGGCAAACAATGACTACCGCCGTTTGGAGGACCAAGTACGCGAGTTGTATGATGCATATGTTACTGATAATGGTGGAGACGATGAACAAGTTGTGGAAATGAACCTTTCACAGCTCTTGAACGTTGCCTTACCGACAGGTCAATTTGAAATCAAAACAGAACAAGACTTAACACAGTGGATGGAAAAGTTGGCAAATCAAGTAAGACAAGAACTGAATCGTGGCAATTCCGTTATCATTAAGAAATAAAAGGAGATAGAATGCGATGAACAAGAAAGCACTTAAAGAATTTGCGGTCTATGCCCGCAACGAACTTCGCAACCAAATCGCATTACGAGCACAAGCCTTTGGGATTACACCCGAAGGCTCTCCTATGCTTGTAACAGGTGCGGACTATGTGGAGATGAATGGTAAAAAATATCCACTTGCGTATAAAAACAGCATCACAAAGCTGTTGAAAGAAATTGAAACAAAAGGCTTTGATAACGTCATTGAGGAAGTCGCTTACACTTGGTTTAACCGACTCATTGCGATTCGTTACATGGAAGTACATAATTATCTTCCGTCTCGTGTTCGTGTGTTATCTAGTGAGACAAAAGGAAAAGTGGATCCCGATATTTTAACGGAGTATCAATATGCAGATTTACCTGTAAACAAGGAAGATATCGCAACGGCATTGGCGCAAGGAAACCGTGAAGAAGCATTTCGTAAGCTGTTGATTGCACAGTGTAATGAGTTGAATGAAATTATGCCTTTCTTGTTTGAGAAGCTGGCTGATTATACGGAGCTGTTGTTGCCGGAGTCTTTACTTCATGCGGATTCTTTAGTCAATAAGCTTGGTAAAGAGCTTGAAGATGGAAACTTCGAACATGTAGAAGTTATCGGATGGCTGTATCAATACTACATCTCAGAAAAGAAAGATGAAGTATTCGCAGGGCTGAAGAAAAACAAAAAAATTACAAAAGAAAACATCCCGGCTGCGACACAGTTGTTTACACCGCACTGGATTGTACGTTATATGGTAGAAAACTCACTTGGTCATATGTGGCTGGAATCACATCCAGAATCAGACCTGAAAGAAGAAATGAAATATTATGTAGAACCGGCAGAGCAAGAACCAGAAGTACAAGCGAAGCTGGCAGAACTGCGTAATCCAAATCTTTCTCCGGAAGAGATTACAATCTTAGACCCAGCATGTGGATCCGGCCATATTTTGGTGTATGCGTTTGACTTACTATATAAAATCTATGAAGAACGTGGGTATCCGACGAAGGAGATTCCATCTCTTATCTTAGAGAAGAACTTATACGGAATTGACATTGATGATCGGGCAGCACAGTTAGCTTCATTTGCATTAATGATGAAGGCGCGTGAGAAAACCAAACGTATTTTCCGTAATGTGCCGAAGTTGAATGTGATTTCAATTCAAGAGTCGAATGGTATTTTCATTGAACAAGCGGCTGATTTAATTGGTGAAAGTGCAAGTGGAAAGGAAGAGGTAAAAGAACTCCTTACAACTTTTATTGATGCCAAGAATTTTGGATCAATCTTGCAGCCAGAGAAGGTGGATTTTGAGAAGTATCTTTCAAAAGTGCGAGCGTTGAGAGAAGAGGGACAGGCTACGTTTGATACTTTTGAGGTGTATGAGCAGTTAGATATGATTACAGAATTGATTGAGCAGGCTAGATTGTTGGCTAGTCAGTATGATGTGGTTGTGACAAATCCACCTTATATGGGTGCTAAAGGGATGTTATCTCAATTATCTCAGTATATAAAAGTAAACTATAACGATGCTAAATCAGACTTGTTTGCAGTGTTTATGGAAAGGGGGAATGTGTTTGCAAAAGAGTTAGGGTACCATTGTCAGATTAATCAGCAGTCATGGATGTTTCTAGGTAGTTATGAACATATTCGTAAAAAAATATTATCAACTATGTTTATTGAATCTATGCTACACCTAGGTCCAAGGACTTTTGAGGAAATCGGCGGTGAGGTTGTTCAAAGTACAGCCTTTGTATTACGAAAAAGCAATATTAGTAATCTTATCGGAAAGTATTACCGTTTGGTTGAATACAATCAACCTGGTTTAAAAGAGAAAGCCTTCTTGTTGAGGAATCAGGAGTATATAGTAAAGCAAAATAAATTCAATTCTATTTTAGGAGCTCCCATATCATATTGGGCTTCTTCGCAAATATATTCGTTGTTTTTGAACAAGGAAAAAGTATCTAGTTATGCTTCCGCTAAAAAAGGTACTTTTACAGGTGATAATGATAAATTTTTAAGATTATGGCATGAAGTTAACATACAAAATATTGGGATAGGTTTTAAAAGTCGACAGGAAGCAAAGGCATCTGAGAAAAAATGGTTTCCATACAATAAAGGTGGAGGGTTTAGAAGGTGGTATGGGAACCTTGATTATATTGTGAACTGGTATAACGATGGGGAAGAGCTCTCTCAGTCTATAAAAGCTGGCATACGGAATCCAGACTTTTTCTTTAAAAATTGTATTACTTGGTCTGATTTATCTACTAATTTGTTTAGTGCTAGATATGTACCTGATGGGTTCATTTTTGATTCTACTGGTCCAAGTATGTTTTTATATGATGAAAGAGATAAATATAGTTTGTTAGCATGTGTTAATAGCAAACCGTTTCAGTATTTAACCAACTTTGTTTTGACAGGATTACATTATACCAGTGGAGTTATTAACAATATCCCAATAAGTCTTTTAACAGACCCTAATCAGATTAAGATAAGCAAGGAAAATGAACGTATTTCTAAGCTTGATTGGAATTTTTACGAGACATCGTGGGAGTTTATGAGTCATCCTTTTGTGGAATATTCTGTTGAATTTAAAAAATTGGAAGTTATTTATTTAAATTGGCAATCCCACACCGAATCCCAATTCCGCCAACTCCAACAAAACGAAGAAGAACTAAACAAAATCTTTATCGAACTATACGGCCTACAAGACGAACTTACACCTGAAGTACCGGATGAAGAGGTAACCATCCGCCGCGCCGACCGTGTTCGTGATGCAAAGTCATTTCTATCCTACTGCATCGGCCTTATGATGGGACGCTATTCATTAGATGTAGAAGGACTAGCATACGCAGGTGGAGAGTGGGATGACAGCAAGTACACGACTTTCAAGCCTGACAGTGATGGCATTATTCCTCTGACAGACACAGAGTACTTCGAGGACGATGTAGTTAGCCGCTTGCAAGATTTATTGGTTCTTATGTTTGGACAAGACACATTGGTGGAAAACCTGCGCTGGTTAGCTGAATCTCTGACGATGAAAGCAAATGAAACACCAGTTGAGCGTTTGCGTCGTTATTTTTTTGATGAGTTTTATGCGGATCACTGTAAGATTTATCAAAAGCGTCCGATTTACTGGATGGCGGAGTCCGGTACGAAGAAGGGCTTCCGTGCGTTGTTCTATTTACATCGCTATACACCGGAAACATTAGCGATGATGCGCTTCTCTTATGTGCAGGATTTACAAGAGAAGCTACGTCATGAGCAAAAACGTCTGGAGCAAGATCTTGTTAACCCAGAGTTAACAGCGGCAACGAAGAAGCGTTATGACAAGCAACTAACAACAATTAAGGCACAGCAAGTTGAACTCATCGACTTCGATAAAAAACTTGCTGAGCTTGCGAATCAGCGAATTGCGCTTGATTTGGATGATGGTGTGGTTGTAAACTATGCAAAGCTGCAAAATGTACTTGCGAAAATCAAGTGATGAAAAAGTGGATAGAGGCTTGTTCTCTATCCTTTTTTCGTGCCGTTTGTTTACAATCCCACTGTTCTTGCTTATGCTAGAGGTAGAAATATGTGGAGTGAGGAAGGATAGTCAATGAACATCAAAGAGGAATTACTGCGGTTGTTTCAGCAGCAACAAGATGAAAATCGAGGAGCGGTGCGGTCGCTTGTGTTTTGGTATGATGCACAAGGAGAAAGCCGCGATTTAACTGAGATAGAAGAAGCGTTGTCTGAGCGAGGCATTCGCATTCATCATGTAGAGGAAAATAATGTGTTTCGGACGAAGGTGCTGCTGGAGCTTGAGGATACGGAAAACTCTTATTTATTGTATGCACCATTTGCGAAGCCAGCGGATCGTGATAATTTTTTGCTTGATATTTTACTTTATAGTGGCAAGCATGGCGAGTTCCAAGCGGATGAAATTGCAATTCGGATGAAGGAATTGCGTTTGGATCATTTGGCAATTCGTCCGTTTATGGAAGAACATACAAGGTTCTTTGAAAACAAGCAGCGTGTGGCACGGTTCCAAAAACTACTTGCGAATAATCCTACTGTAGAACAGGTGAAGCAAACGATGCTTGCGGTATTATGCAATGCCAAAAGCAGCACGCCGCAGGATATTTTAAAAAGTGTGGCTGCGCACGGGTTGTCTGATACAAATGAGAGCTTGACGCAAATTGCGAAGTATATGGATGCTGAGGTGTTTCATTCATTTGTGGAGGAATACTTCGGTATTGCTAAACGGGAAGAACAGCGCTTCGCTCATATTGTAGAAAGTATCGTCTTCCAGCATTACGCTGCCCACCTAGATGAGAAAATGATGCAGGTTACATATGTATCCGCTGTTCCAAATATATGCAAGGTGTTTGTCGAGGATTGGTTAAAATCTGAGGAGCGTAAGGTACTGGAGCAAATCTTGGATACGCTAGAACAAAAGTGGAACGTGTCACAAGCAATTGAGCGTTATACATACCAAGCATTTTTACGTTGTGATACGTTTGCAGCGGTGGAGCGTAAAATATTGGATGTTCTGCATGAACTATTGTTAAATGAAACAATTGTAGTGTCAGAATGGAAAAGTATCTTAGCTGAGCGAAGCAAAAGCTATTGGTATAAAACACGTTTTCATGCGGAGTATGAGTTATTAGAAAAAGCGCTTCGTGTGTATGAGTGGCGCGGTGTGTTTGAGAAGAATGATGCACCAAGAAATGAGCGTGAGTGGTTTGCGCTGTATACGGAGAAATATTTTCATATTGATCAAGCATATCGACATCTACAGCTACATTATGCAAATGGTCATGGTTTAGATGCGTATGAAGCGTTAATGGAGCGCATGACGTTTTGGTATGAGAATACGTATTTAACAGAGCTTAGTCGTTATACAGATGAAATGGTAGATATGAAGCTGAGAGAGAAATGGCCGATTACGGATGTGCTTCAGCAAAAGAACTTCTACAATTATTTCATTCGTCCATTAGTAGAAGGATCACGCGAGCGTATTTTTGTGATTATCTCTGATGCTCTGCGTTTTGAGATTGGAGAAGAACTAAAGAGCAGTTTTAATCAGCGCTTGAACGCAGAAGTGCGGCTGATTCCGATGCAAGCTGCGGCTCCTACATACACACAGCTGGGCATGGCGGCATTGCTTCCTGGGAGTATCACAGATGTTGCGAGTGATGGAACAGTCTATGTAGATGGTCTTTCTACAAAGGGGCTGGTTAACCGCAACAAAATATTACAAACATATGAGCCCGATGCGGTGGCGTTAAAGCTGGATTCATTTATTTCTTGCAGTAAGGAAGAAGGGTTCAGTCAAATCAAAGGTAAGCGTGTCGTGTATTTATATCATGACAATATTGATGCGACTGGTGATTCTGGCAAAACAGAAGGCTATACGTATGAAGCGGTAGTGCAAACGGTGGAACGTATTAAAGCGGCTGTACGCAAGCTGACTGGGACTTATGAAGCAGTGCGTATTTATATTACAAGTGATCACGGCTTTTTATATCAATCTTCACAAGTAGAGAAATATCAAAAGACGGAAAGTATTCAAGGTGACATATATGACCGTAATCGTCGTTTTGCGATTGGGCACAGCTTAAGTACACCGGAAGGTACAACAAAGGTGTCCATGCAATATTTGGGATTATCACACGAAGCAGTCATCGCCAAAGGGTTAAACCGTTTCACTGCAGGCGGGGGTATGCGCTTCGTTCACGGCGGAGCAATGCCGCAAGAAAGCATCGTACCACTGATTGAATACCGTCAAGTGAGAGGAAAAGCACGTAAAGCAGAAGAAGAACGAGTTAACGTACGCGTTGCATCCATTCAAAAAGTTATCACAAGCTATCAATTTATCGTGCCGTTCTTCCAAGAAGAAAAGGTATCAGGCGAATTGTACGCAAGAACACTTCGTGCAGCGTTTTATCGAAATAACGAGCGTATTTCCAATGAGTTGACGGTAACGTTTGATTCAAAAGGAGAGGTGGCGGAGCGTCAAAAGGATGTGGTGTTCCATCTGTTGGAGGATCGGTATAAGACAGGAGATGTATGTGTTCTGCGTCTAGAAGATGTGTCTGGTCGTGCGACGGAGTTGTATGGTGAGGAAGAGTTTGAGTTGAAGTTGTATAGTATTTAAATAAACGGACTTTTTTGTTCAGGTTAGCAAAAAAGTCCGTTTATTCTTATTAAATTATATAGATATATTCAAAAAGCTCTCTTTGTAATGTTATAAGAAGTTGTTGTCTCTACTTGCTTAATTTTCGAAATTAAAAGTATAATTTATGTAAAGATTAGTTGTCAAACTAATGCTAGATTTTGTTAACTTAGTTATTTATACATGCCCCTACCTATACTTAAATGAATGGAGGAGACATCTTATGTATTATATTTATATATTGAATGATTTCGAAATTGGTAACAACATATTAAATGCTGAACAGATATTGGATAGTTTAGTAGGCAGAAAATGTTGGGTGTACAATAGTACCACCCCTAACTTTAAGAGAATTAACCGAGGGGATAAAGTTTTGGTTTATATGGCTGGAGTTGGAAGAAGGAATTTCGTAGCTTCCTTTAATATTGCAAGTGATATTGTTGAGAAACAATTAGATCTATTAACAAAAGAAGAAAGTATACTATTTAATATGTTTAGTCATATGGTAAAGATAGAAAATATAAATATATTTCAGAAGCCAGTTACTATAGCAGAAATTAAAAATGATTTAGAATTTATTTCAGATAAAAAGAACTATGGATTATTTTTTCGGCAAGCAACGAAAAGAATTACACAGCAAGATTATGAGAAAGTTATTAGCGCTTCACAAAACTTCTTAACAGTATAATGAAACAAAAGCAGGATGAAATTTAACAGAAAGAACAGGTTTTAGTAAGAATAGAGAATATTTGATTGTGAACACAAAACTTGTTTGGAACAATCTTTATAATATAAAAATGTTGTTAGATAACTTACTTAAAGATATCTTTTTACAATGTATTCATAAATCCATAAGAGTTACTAGTAGTACAATCTCCAGTTTTAGGAGATGATACTGCTTCAAGGCTTCAAAAACTTCCTGTAAAAAATCCTTACAGGATTTTTTTTCATTCTTTCTTTGCTATAATAACATATAGAAATGTTCAAGGCAGGAGGAATACCACATGTTAGAGGTTGGCGATATAGTAAGAGGACCGCTGTGGCCGGAAGCAGTGGAAGTGAAGAAGTGTGAAGATATGCAAGGCAGCTTTTATCGCGTAGAAGCCTATGGCAGAGATAGCAATACATATTATCAAGTCATCGTCCTCCCCCAGCAGTTAGAGAGCATTGAGAAGCTAAACGGTGCATCGCATACGATAATTGACGCAACTGAGATGCAGCGGTATATGCTGTACCGCGAGCTGTTAATTGACCGCAAATATTCAAAAGCACGTGCGCTTGGTAGTCAAAATGTAATGCCGCTTCCACACCAAATCGAGGCGGTATATGGACGGATGCTACAGGTGCCGTCCGTTCGCTTCTTGCTTGCGGATGATCCTGGAGCTGGTAAGACAATTATGGCTGGGATGTTGATTCGTGAGCTGAAGGCAAGGCGCAGTGCAGATCGTATTTTGATTTTGGTGCCGCCACTTGTGTTAAAGCAATGGCAACAGGAGCTCAATGAAAAATTTGGTGAGGATTTTACTATCATTACACGTCATACGTTGAAGGAGTACAATGGGAAAAATCCGTTCATTGAGCAAAGCTGTGTGCTTACATCGTTATATTGGGCGTCGCGCGATGATGTGAAGGCGCTGCTTATGGAAGCGGATTTTGATCTTGTCATTGTGGATGAAGCCCATAAGATGGCTGCGTATACGACTGGTACAAAAAACAAGAAGACAAAGCGTACAAAGATTTATCAACTTGGAGAACGAATTTTACGTCACAGTGAGCACGCTCTTCTGTTAACGGCAACGCCACATAAGGGGGATGTGGAAAACTTTCGTCATTTGATGCGTTTAATTGATGAGGACATCTTCTCTTCTATCGGCATCAAGGAAACACTTCGTGATAAAAGCAATCCGTTCATCATCCGCCGGCTAAAAGAAAACTTGAAGTATTTTGACGGATCCCCACTGTTCCCAAAGCGAACAACAAAGACAATTAAATATACGTTATCAGACAAAGAGCTGGAGTTGTATGAAACGGTGACAGAGTACGTGAAGCAGCACTTTAACCGTGCGATGAACCGCGGACATAACAGTACCGCATTCGCGATGATGTTGCTTCAAAGAAGATTAAGTTCTTCGATTGAGGCCATTCATTTGTCCTTGGTGCGTCGTCATGAGAGGCTTGTGCGCTTGCTCGAGGAATTGCACAATCAAGAGTCGCCGCAGTTCATCGATTTGGATGTGGACGAATATGAAGATTCGACGCTTGAGGAGCAGGAGATACTAGAGCAAAGCAGTGAGCACAGTTTTGATGCGGTAGATCCAAATGAACTGGAGGTAGAGATTGCTGAGCTTATGCGCTTGATTGAGTACTCCGGTTATATTCGGCAAAATTATGTAGAACGTAAGTATGTTGAGCTTGAGAATACGTTGTTTGGGGAGAACGGCTTGCTTCGCAAGGGAGAGAAGATTTTGATTTTTACAGAGTCCACCGATACGCTTCATTATTTGGAGCAGCGTTTGTCTGCGCACGGGCTTGGTATTGCGAAGATTGTAGGGAAGTACTCTATGGACGAAAGAAGACGGCAGGTGGAGTTGTTCCGCAATGAGTATCCGATTATGCTTGCGACGGATGCCGGGGGAGAATCGATTAACCTGCAGTTTTGTAATCAGATGGTTAACTATGATATTCCTTGGAATCCAAACAAGCTGGAGCAACGGATGGGACGTATTCACCGTATCGGGCAAAAGAACGAGGTATTCGTATGTAACTTGGTTGCCGGTAATACACGTGAGGGAGATGTGCTTCATACGCTGCTGGTAAAAATGGAAAAGATGCGTCATGATTTAGGTCATGACTTGGTATATGATTTTGTTGGGGACCGATTAGAGGAACGAATGACGGATTTGCCGACGCTTATGCAGCATGCGGTGCTACACCGTGAGCGCTTGGAGGATATTAAGCGTGATATTGAACAGGTAATTTCCGAGGAGTATCAAGAATTGCTTCGAATGGCGCAAGAGGAAAGCTTGGCGATGGATACGCTAGATGTGTCTGGCATGAAGCGCGAGCAGTATGATATTGCGGTGCAACGTGTTCCGGGACGCGTGTATGCAGAGTTTACAGCTCACACGCTCAGTGAGCATCGTGTACGGGTATATCCGTCTCATGAGGAACAGGTATATCGCATTGAACGCCTTCCAAAGTCACTTCGCGAGTTTGCGAGAAAACATCATATCACACTAAAAGGGAAGGAAGATTCGTATCGTTTTACGGGTCACCAAGGATACGGAAGTGATGAAATAGAAATTGTTGGTAATGATTATTCGTTGTTTTTACTGTCGCTGCAAGCGATGAAGGAAGAGAGTGAAGGTACGATATTACCAGCTTATGAAATTCCTTATGCGGTGTCCGAACGACTTGAGGTAGAAGGATATGAAATCAGTTTGACGGATGGTACGTGTCGAGAGTTACACAAGGATATTGTGTACTTGGCAAAGCGAGAAAACGGAGAAGTTGTAGAGTTGGACTCCTACTGGTTATACAGTGCGGTTATGGAAAACGCTGTCTCAGCGCAGCTTGATAAAGATGTGCTGTTAATAAACGCGATGCAACATGTGATGAAAAAACGTGAAGAGTTTGTGTTACTAAATGAAAATCAACTCAGTAAAAAGCTCCAATTTTTGCGTAGAGCCTTTGATACACAATACGAAACTACAGCAAATAAATTGGAGAAATACCGAAATGAAGACTTAGATAACCGCAATTCCGCATTAATTAATCAAACAAAGGCACAACTTATTGACATTGAAGAACGTCGCAAACGGCGCCTTGACGAACTAGAACGTGAGCGCAATGTGAATATTGTGCCTCCAAGAAGAATTGCTTCCCTAGTATTGATGCCTGCGTATACAAATACGAAACGCTTACTTGCATCAGACTATGAGGCTATCATCACGGCTTACGAAGAAGAACATCAACGAAAGCATGTGAAAATGTATCCGAACCTTGCTCTTGTGGATTTCATGAGTGAAGATGAAAACGGTAAGCCGCGCGGCATTATTGTCGCAAACCCTGAAAATCTTGCACTGCAGACAAAGCATGAACGGGACTTGGAAGAGTTGGGGATGGATGTGTATATGTATGTGGTGGAAGATGGGGTGATTGTGAGGGAATATTTATTATAAGAGGGATTGGTTTTTTGCCACTCCCTTTAATTCATATTAAATTTTTCAAAATTCATTTTTTTAGCTATACATTACTGTTTGGATTTTAATAGATGCTTATCTAATCTAGCATTTTTATTAAAATCATTTATGAGTAGAACTAATATTTATTGGAGACAGAAACGTATGAAAAAATATTCTTCTTGTGCCAATTTAAAGAGGATAGAGGATATTAACTCTTTATTTGAACCTTTATCTTTTATTGTAAATCAGGATATCCGTTTAGTAGAAATTGAACTAAATTTATCCCAAGTGGAGTTTATTTCTCCTCTGGGTGCAGTCTCCCTATTACTACTATTAGATAAGTTGAATCACAGTAAACTAAAGATAATACCTCCAAAAGAACAAGTTATTTCCTACATGGATCGAATGAATTTCTTTAAAAATTGTCCTGCACCAGCAAAATTATGTTTTAAGGAATATTATGATTTAGAATATTACTCGAAACGTAGAAGAAATGATGCTAGTAATGTTTTGTTAGAAATAACTCCTATTAAAGCTGAAGAGGATATCAACAACATTTTTGAATCTATTCTTCACATTTTATGTAATAATGGTATGGGGAGCAGAGAGGCAAACAGAATTGCGGTTATTGCAAGCGAGTTAGGAACTAATATCCTTGATCATAGTCAAGGTCTCGGTTTCGCAGCAATCCAGTGCTATCCTCAGCGAAATCAAGTGAATATAGGAATAGGGGATAATGGGATTGGTATTGTTAATGCGCTGAAGCCTTCTCTTGTTAAACAGTTGCACCATAATGAGTTTTCTGATCTAGACGTTATAAAACTTGCTTTTAAAGAGAGAACATCTTCTAAAGTAGATGCGGATAGAGGAATGGGCTTATCTATCTCTAGGGAAAAATCATTTTACAAAACAAAGCAAACAAATTTTTATGTGAAAACGCATAAAGGTACATACCAAATTTCAAATAACAATATTCATACAATTTGTGAAGACAGCTATTTTCCGGGTACATACATTTCTTTAGAAATATGCTTTTAGGGATTGACATCTATAAGAGTAAGAATATATACTTGCGGTAGATTTCAATTGTGAAATTGAATACGAGAGAGGATACTGTTGTGATAGAGCTAGAATTTCATACGACTGAAAGCGCCCATTTGTTAGTGAGGACTGTTTTAGTTCCTGTTAGAGAGGGTATTATTAATTGTATTAATCAATATCCAAAAGGAACTATTTTCTTTTACGATTTTTCAACCGTTAAAGGAATTAATACTTCTGGTGTAGATGAAATAATTGCGAAGGTAATGAAATATCTGATTTCAAACGATGAAGAGAAATTTCTTATCTTGACTAATTTAATGGAAGAGATGTACGAACATCGCTTTAATATCGACTATTCATTAAGTCGATTGGACGTGGGAATAGTCGAAAAAATGCCAGGTGGAAAAGCAAACTTCCTTGGGAAAATATCCGAATCTCACCGTGAAATGCTGGAAATGATTTATCAAGAACAGCATGTAACAGCACGGGGAATTGCTGATAAAACTGGAAAAAAATTATCTTTAGTAAGTACTCACCTTAACAAGTTGTTTTCTTTACGTTTAATTAATAGATGCGAAGAGCAACTTCTTGATGGCGGCAGACAGTTTGTATACCATAGTTTATTTTAGGGGAGATATCCCCTTAAATAATAAGGGATTTCAAAAATATATTTGAAACCGAAATTGTAAGATTTACATGGAGTAATTTTTATTTTTTTTAATAACTTTCAATAATTTTATTGAAATCCATATTTATACATTTTTTGTGAATCAAGAGAGACAAGATTCCAAATTTTGTGTAATGAAAAATCTCACTATAATATACATGACAAACAGAACAAGGGGGAACAACAGCTGTGCAAGCAGGTATCGAGCTAAAAGAAATGCTCTATTTAATTGCTAGAGGCATACAGGACTGGAAGAAGAACTGGATGCATGTACCCGACTCATTTTATAAGGGGCACTCGCTATTTATTAAGCATTGCTTTCTATCAAATAACAGACATCCTAATAATTTATATGATTTCATCCATTTGCTTCATCGGCCATCAGCAGAATGGGGCATTCCAGCTTTGGCTGAGGTATTTCCCAATGATGCTTCTTTTCTGAGTGAGGGATTTGGATTTTCTATAGAGGCAGATGATTTTTTAGAAGAGTACGAAAATCCGCAGGAATTTGATCAATCTGTTATGAAGGAGATTCTGCTGTATTGCAGGGAGCAGGGGTTAGATGAGGAATATAGAAAAGCTCGTTCCTTCCTGTCACAGCCTGAAAATGCAGTTTTAACCTACTATAATTTGGTTAAGAAGCTAAATGTGTTTGAAAACTTAAAGGTTAAGGAACATGTGTTTAGCTGCTATGAGATTCTTGCTAATTCACTGGGAAATTACAGACAATGCCCGCATTGCGGATGGACATTATCTCTTATAAAAGGTCAATGGAAATGTAATAAGGAGTATTTATGTGAATATTTTCAATCAAATGCTAATCTTAAAGAGTTCTCTTTCATGGAAAGCGAAAAAGTATATAGGCTTCGGGCGGGAATTCAAAGATATGTTTTGTTAACAGGCATATTTGAAGAAAATTTGTACCAGCGCTTAAGGCAATATGATGCTATTTTATATCCCGATATTGACCAGTTTGATATTCAAGTCCAAGCAGGAGAAAAAGCAATTAATATAGATATGAAGGATTATAAATCACCAAAGACGCTTGCCAATGTATTTAACAATAAATCTAATCATGATTTAGAGAAATATAGTTATGATGTTTATATTGTTATTCCAGATTATCGGAAACAGTTGAATTCTAGATATGTAGAACAATTCTACGCTCATTTGCAACAAGTTAAGCACAAGTATATAAAATTGATGACAGAGCGCCAACTTCTCCGTAAATTAAAGGAGGAAGAATAATGTCATATTTTCCGTACAAATTAACCAAAGAATTACGCCAACAACTTGAGAAATTTGGATTAAAGAAAAATGAAGCAGAGCAACTTATCAAGGTTGAATTATTGCTGTTGGGTATAAATAATCTGGATCCCTCTGTTCCTCTAGAGGAAATGTGGTCTTTACTTATTGGTTACGATGAGCCTGTAATAAGAAAGTATACAGATAAGAAGCTTTTAATGCGCTTAAGATTATTTTTTCCTGAATTTCGCCATGGAGGCTTTTGGCTAGAAAGTCTTGCTTCGTATTTTCAATTAGATGGTAAATATCGCTTATTTATAGAAGAAGAAGGTAAAGTTCGTCAAATATCTCCACAATTAGCCATAAACAGGTCTAAGGTTTATAGTCAATGTTTCTCGGAACCGATAGAAAAACAGGCGAGGAAAAAAGAATTTGGACAATCGGGAGAATTTAGTTATCAGCGATTCATTGACACAATTCCTCATACATATACAGGCACGATTCCAGAGACTGGGAAGGTTTATCCTGAATTAAAGAAGCATACGAATCGCAAGAAAGTAAATTGCTCATTTTCTTTACAAGATGGCTGGGATGAACTGGCAAATGAGATGGAAAGTAAATCAAAGGGATTTGATTATGTCAAAAGAGCTGAACGAATCGAGTTTCAAAGCTTGCATCCGAGTACAAAATCTACATTTATTTATGAAGAAACGCAGCACATCGCTGGAGGGCTGTCGGCAGGCAAGTCTACATGGATGGTTATGGAGACATATCATCAAGTAACAAAAAATGGAGCAAAGGTTGGTTTTATTGAAAATAGTGTTTCGCAAGTGCGAGAGCGCGTCAGAGAATTGCGCGCTTTAGGAATTCATGCTGTTCCAATAATCGGAAAAGGGGGGCGCCAGAAGCATACAGAACAATTTCTTGCAAGCCATGCAGATTCTAGCCGTGATATCTCACAGTTTCTAGAAGAAGAGTTTCAAGGTTTACAATGGTTATCGGATTCTTGTACGTTAAAAGCGTTAGCAAACGATTTTACAAGAGACAACTACTATCCGTGTCAATCTATTATTCAAAACGATCAAAAGGTTTTATGTCCACTAGCTCATACGTGCGGTATTTATCAGGAGTGGACGAATCTTGCACAAGCAGATGTTTGGATAGCTACAACAGCGAGTTTAATTGAATCTAAGCTCCCTGCTGTTGTAGATCCGTTAGAAAGAACCGTATTTCAAGCAATGTATGACTGGCTGGATATTGTTTTTGTTGATGAGGCTGACGCGGTTCAAAAACAGTTAGATGAGAGATTTATTGTAGAGGTTGAGGCTTTTGGAAATATGCAGTCATTTTTAGAACAGCTGTTGTTGAAGGAAAGGCAAACTACAATAGGCAAGTACAGTGAATTTGCAAATGATAAGCTTGTTCAGAAATGGAGGCTGAATCTAGGAGAACTGGATAAGACAGTTTGGCAGCTGTTCGCTAAGGTCCAGCACACACCAATGCTGAGGAAATCATTAGATCAGGAGTTGCTGTTTCCGAATAGATTTGCATATAAAATTGCTAAAAAGCTGGCGGCAGATGAAACTACAAGAGAGAAAATTGAGAAACGGCTAAGAAAGTTTGCCGGTAATCCGAGCGGTGATAAGCAACTAACACATCATCTACAGCAAATGTTAAGCAGTGAATTAAGAAACGATGCATCTATCCGGGCGGTTCTGCTTCTATTAGTAGAAGATGCGGATAAGGTTTCAAGTGAAACGAAAGACATGTTGGAGTTTTTCTTATATTTTGCGTACATGGACTACAATTTTAAATTTTTGCTTTCTTACTATCCGGCAGTGCAAAGTAGACTGGGGACCGGATATGATTCTCTCCAATTGTTGACGAGAGCAAAAGAATATCGGCCGTTTCTGTTAGAAGCAATGACCGGACCTTTACTAGGTTATCGGTATGAACAGGCAGAAGACGGCGGTTTGGGTGTTTTTAAACTTATTGAATACTCTGGAATTGGAAGAAGACTTTTATATGACTGGCATAGCATATATGAGTCTGCATTTGGAAGAAAGGGTCCGTCGGTGGTTTTGCTGTCTGGGACAAGTCTGGCTCCCGGTTCGGACCACTATAATGTTGAAATGCAGCCGCAGTGGCTGATTCGTTCGCAGCTTCCTCAATCTGAAATTATGCAATCTTATATTCCAATGTTTGATAGAGAAACACATCAGAAAATTTGCATTTCAGGACAGGGTGAGCAAAAGCGGCAGGAAAACTTGCGAAAGATTACAAGATATCTAGAGAACAGGCTGTTATCAGAGTTGAATATGCTTAAAAAAGAAGGACGCCGTATACTGCTTGTAGTAAATTCCTACGTTGACGCGCAAGCAGTAGCTGACACTCTAGAAGGAATGTCTAGCATGAGAGAGAACTATAGGGTATTGAAAAGAGAAGGAAGTGGAATGCGTAAAGAATTCTCCCGCAGCCAGATAGAGCTGTTTCGGAGAGAGACTGAGCAAATTCTAATCGTTCCGCTTATGTCAGTAGGAAGAGGTTTCAACATCCTAGATGAGAACGGGGGCGCTCTATTTGGTTCTGTCTTTTTCCTTGTAAGGCCTTACCCGGTTCCAAATGATTTTAGTTATATGATTCAAACGCTCCATGCTGCGTTGCCAAGCATTCTTGAACGGATTGAAAGGAAAAATTTAAGATATGCCAAAGCAATCAAGGAGTTACGCCGTCAAAGTATGATTCAATTTGAAATGATGTATAAAAAAGCAGATTTTTGGGCTTCTTTGCGCGCAAAAGAGCGAGAGGCACTTTCTTGGTTTATTTTTATTCCAGTTTGGCAGATGATCGGCCGATTGCTGCGCGGTGGAAGAAATGCCCGTATTTTCTATTGTGATGGCAGCTTTCATCAGCCTGCCGCCAATGTGCCATCCCTGCTGGAGTATTGGAAAAAGAAGATGAAGAAACATCGCAAGGATGAGATATTTATGGCAATGTACGGTCCATTTGTAAAGAGTATAGATACTATATTAGAAGAGGAGCGAGAAGATGAAAATTAAAGAGCTACAGTTATTTTTATTTCAAAACGCAGTTGAGATGCTATTGCCAGAAACAATCTCTTACATATGCTGGCCTAAGGAATGGGTATCGGCATTGAGAGTTGAGAAAGAGCGATACAAATTAAAAAAGAAGTTAGAAACACTAAACACAAAGATATACAGTATCTTTCCAGATATTTTATATATTCAAAACGATCCTAAAGCACTTGCTGGAGAACGAGCGTGGATTGTAGCTCGCAAACGGCTGCCACTAGAGCATCTGCAAACTGTTTGTGAAATGTGGTTTTCGCAAATTGATTCAACCGTTACAATACATAATGAGAATCGACTGATAGATTGGAAGACTGGTACAGTTGAGGCACTGCTACCGGAAATAGATGAAAATTCCCGATATACGTGGGTACCAGCTCTTATTTCGCATAAACTTTGTGACACACCGTTGCAGATGGGCATAGAGGGGGGCTATCAAGGAGAATTACCTTTTTATCCCATTTGTTTCGGAAGAACATTTGAGGCGATGTCACAGCCAATTAAGCGTGCAGACCGTCGAGACTATTTTTCATACGTATATCGATTTAAATTAATTACCAGAGGGATCGAGAACAAACCGTTATTGAATGTATCTTTTGGTATCCGCCGTTTCTATCAACGTATGCCAAAAGAAAGCAAGAGGTTGCTACGCCAAAAGCGCAAAGCATCTGTTTTTGTGTCTATTCCTAATCCTTTTACGCATGAGAGTAAGCAATCTTTTGCTAGGTTCCAAATTGAAGCAAAAGGAATGGAAGTACAATGGGCAAAAGGTTATGAGAAATTGCTTGATGATTTAATGATAAGGGATTCAATTAATCTGTTTGATATTATAAAAAATCCTAGACATTACATTGAAAATAAAGAAAAACAGGTTCTCATCATACATAATGAGAATACCTTTTCTGGAAAAACAACTACAGTAGAACGGGGAATGGGATTGCCGGAGAGAGAAGCATTATTAAAAAGTTTTCAGAGCTTGTTCTCTGGTTTAAAGTTACTTCCTGCGTGTAAAGAAGTAAAGACAAGATTTAATAAGAACTTGTTTCCCTTGCATGCCCCCTCAGGGGTAAAAGAACTTTGCCTAGAAATAATTTCTGATAGCATGATTGAGGCCGTAGAAGAAGTGTTGCTTAATAAAAATATTGTGACAGAGAAAATAGATGAGCATTGCTTTATCTTAAATTCCTTTCCTAAAGTCACATTAAAGGTAATTGCTCGAACTCCTGAGGGAATTGTGAAAGATTTAGATGTGGAGAGTTATAATGAACGGGCTACAGAAAAACATGTACAATCTATCGTGCAGAAGCTGAGAACACCGTCACTATCTCAACCGATTTTATCTTTGGTTGAAATTCATGATTATGAAAAAAGAGGACAGGAGGAATTTGATCCAAAGCAAGCTATACGTGAAGGCTTGGCACGAACAAGAAGGCTATCACAGTTTATTCATCCGCTGGAACAGGAGAATGGAAAAGAGCGTATTTATAAAGGAGTTCTTGATTTATTGGCTGACAGAGGATTCTTGAGAGAAAACTGGAGCAAGTTTACAAGCGAAGGAACTATTATTAGCTTGTCATTGCACAGGATAAATAAAGCAGGCAAGATTCATAATCTCCCTGTTTTCACAAAAATAAAAGGAATGGATATAAAGTATAAAACTTTTGGAAATGACGAATGGAAACCGCTAGAGGAGACGATTCTCAACATATGGAGAAATGAACAAGCATATCTACCTAATCCGACAAGGGAAAATGAAGCAAGTATACATTTAAAGCAGTTCTTTGTAGACGAACTTCTGAAAGTGTTAAGTGAAGAATCAGAAAAAGTGTATGTAATTCTAAATGCAAGTTTACGTAATCGATGGATGCATAGTATAGGAAATGGTAAGATTTCACTATCGTTCATACCCGATATTGATGATGTGCTGCAGTCATTCCCGAACTTAAGAGTAATTCGGATTAATCAAAAGGATGATGTGCCGCAATATTTTACAAACAGCAATGGAAATTTGATTAATAAAGAAGCAGGTTTATACCTTGATCAGACAGGCATTTATTATAGTGTCGGAACACGTCCAGATACAATGAAGAGCGTTCCTAATGGTGCGACAAAATTCAATTCCCCAACAAAACAGTTGGCGCAACAGCGAGCTTTAGAAATTATTGTACTGGGGGCTAATGAGGAAGAACGTGATGAGATAGCGCGTATGGTTGATTATTTGCGGAGAATGGTTGTAACTTATGATTGGCATGTACAACTGCCCTTTTCTATGCATATGACAAGAACGATTAAAAAATACATTGGTACAGATGATACATATACTTTGGATGATGATTTAGAAGATGATCTAATTGTTGAGATAGATAAACAAGTCGTGTTTGTTTTAGACAGTACTAATGAATGAGTTTTGCTTCTCCATAGGAGCACGGCTTATTAATTCGTAATGAATGAATAGTATAGGCAATTGATAAGTATATATTCAAAAAATTTCTATACAAAGAGCGCATATTTGGTACTATAAGTTTATTAAGGAAGGTTATTGCACACAAAGGTATGATAATCATTGCTCAAAAAGTTCGTAGGCATCCTCAATACTGTATTTGAAGGGCAACATGAATTTATTATCTTTGATCCAAAATACAGAGTCGCAGCCAATATCAGCAAGGCTCTCGGTGAAATGCATAAATATTGCAATGGTATTCTAGTAAGGAAAGACAATATGAAGGCAGTTCGGGAAGTATATATTGTAACACCGGATGAGGACACAGAAAATCTGCGCTACTATCAGTTTCCCTTTCACAAAACCTATGGAATGGGTGCAATACGGTTGACCCCTGGTGCGGAGCAACATGATTTGGTGGAGTGGTTTAAAAAATGGCAATGTGCTGATAATCTTGAATTAAACGGATAAGTAGACGATTCTTTTTATCAATGTAAAACGGAGGCATAACATGAAAGGCTTAGTCATCAAATCACCATGGATTGATCTCATCTTACAAGGAAACAAAATATGGGAAATCAGAGGATCCAACACAAAAATCCGCGGCAAAATTGCCCTGATTAAAAGCGGAACAGGCATGGTCTTTGGAACCGCCGAGTTAGTAGACAGCAAGAAACTAAGTTTAGAAGAATATCAACAAGCAGAAGCATTTCATCGTATTACCGATTGCGTAGAAGCACCCTACAAAAACACGCATGCCTGGATCTTCGCGAATCCTCAGTTATTTGCAGACCCAGTCCCGTACAAACATCCGCAAGGGGCGGTCATCTGGGTGAATCTTCCTGAGAGTTAATTATTGAGAAGAGAAGGATATGTGTCCTTCTCTTCTTTTTATATGAACCCTCTAATTTTTTAGTGACACTAATACTGCCTCATTCCCTTTTATAATAAAAGGAACAAAGGATAAAGAGAGGTGCTTCCATGAGCAAAATAAGCAATTGCCTGCGCATGATTGAGCTCCTTCATGCGCGCGGTAAGATGAAAATTAGCGAATTGGCGCAGGAGTTAGATGTGAAAGAACGAATGGTGCGTAATTATAAGGAAGATCTAGAAAAGGCGGGTATTTATGTAGAAGGCGAAAAAGGGAGGAATGGTGGCTATTCCTTATCACAGGCTTCTTTTTTTCCGACAAGAAAGCTGCAGGAGTCTGAACTAAGCGCTTTGATTTTCGCGGTGCAGCAGCTGCTTGCAAAAGAAGTTGCACAGGCAGAAACGGCACAGGTTGCGCTAGATAAACTACGTGCCGCGCAGCGTAAGGAGCAGGAGCAGAATCGCTATATTCATTTTGTGCAGCGCTCAAAACCAAATCGTCTAGAGTCAGGTGAGAATAAAAAGTATATGCAGCTGCAGGAAGCGCTCGCAAGCAGGCGTAAGGTCCAAATTGTTTATAGTAATTCTTCTTCCTATAAGAAACGAATCATTTGTCCCTATGGATTTGTCTACTACAATGATTTCTTTTATTGCGCAGCTTTTTGTGAATCTGAACAAGAACTGCGAACATTTAAGGTTGTTAGGATAGAACAAGTAGACGTATTGCAGGAGCGCTACACAATCTCAGCTACCTTTGATATTCGTAAGGAGTGGTCAAGTCTAGGCATCATGCGAAATGAAGCGCTGCATGTCAAACTGCATATTTCTCCCCCATTTTCTCAATCCGTTCCTGAATCGATTTGGGGTGAAAATCAAAGCGTACAGTATAACGACGATGGCAGCGTTTTATTTGAAGCTGTCATGAAGGGGAGACGTTCAGTAAAAAAGTGGATTTTAGGTATGGGAGCAAGCGTTAGTGTAATAGAGCCGGTGGAATTAAAAGAGGAGATTATCGAGGAGCATATGAAGGTATTAGGCGCGTATGGGGTTGTTGTAAATGTATGACGATCCTTTTTATGCGCATTTCATATGTATGATTACTGAATGCAGCACCAACTTTAAGTGTGTATTTATCCAATCTTATTAAGGTACTAAAATTATATAGCCTGTGATTAAGTAAAGCCTGTTCGCTATGAATAGATTTTACAATAAATCTTTCTAATCCTCCACCTAAACATGGTCTTGTTCGAATGCTGTTTCTGTAACAGTAAGAAACTTAGTGCTGTTTTCAGGGGGCATATTATGTGAAAAACTTTTTCTACTTCTCTCTTAAAATTCACTCCCAAAAATCCCACATAAATATGATATGATAGTATGGAATATGTTGGTGATTTTATAAATTTACTACAAATATACTAATAAAGAACCATGGGAGGTAGTATGGAGCAAACGAAACCTAGTGTCTTTATTGGATCTTCTCGAGAAGCGATGGAGTATGTCAACGCCGTACAAAAGGCGCTGGAGTATCATGCGGAAGTGAATCCCTGGTATGCGGGTGTGTTTCAGTCTGGCAATTATACGATGCAGGATTTGGAGGAACAATTGCAGCAAAACGACTTTGCGGTGTTCATATGTTCCCCGGACGATATCATCCATATTCGTGGTAAAACCTTCCTAATCACAAGAGATAACACGTTGTTTGAAATGGGGTTGTTTTGGGGCAAATTAAGAAAAGAACGCGTGTTTTATTTGCTGCCTAAAACAACGCCAAAGCCAAGAGATGACATTGATTTGGAAGGCTATCACTTTTTATCAGATTTAGTAGGCGTAAATCCATTAACCTATCAAACAGATGTCAAAAATTATGATGCTGCAGTGAGCGTGTCTTGTCAGCACATCATCAAACAAATCAAAGCGTTGCAATGTTATAAAGACCCGGAAACACGTTTACAGGAAGTGGAGAGAGAACAGAAGGTAAGAGATGCAGCAGCGTTGTTCATTCTCAATCTAGCAAAAGAGCTCATTCGTTCGGACAAATCAAGATTGTATGACTTTTTAAAGGAGTCGCTTCAGGCTGCGTATGCGATCTTTCCGGGCTTCAATAATTCAGGAGTGGGCGTTTGGAAAAAGGAAGGAAGCGATGGGTTAAAGCACGTTGCGGGCAAAGTGGGCAGTGTTAACTTTTATCCGTTTCACGCAAAAGATGAGCAAAAACGAGTGCTTGTGGTAGAGAGCTTTCTCAAAGGAGAAGTGCTCGTTCATTTAACGCATGCGCACTTGTTCCACACCTATCTCATATGCTATCCTATAGGCAAAGATTTGGTTATTACGATTACGATGGATGGTCGGCGAGAGTTATCGGAAGAAGAAACACGTTATGTGATAGTTGCCAATCAAGAGCTTATGGGAACCATAAACTATTTGTTCGGAGGTGCTTCATGACTACATATTTAGACCCGGCTGCGATGAAAAAACTGCTGGCTGAAAAAGATACAAAGCAAAAAAGCGAGGCTGTTGTTACAAAAGCAGTAGCACCGGTCAAAGGAGAAGAACGAGTCGGCGTGGTTGTCTACAGAAGCAAAGCCGAATACGGCATTCCCTTTGAACAGCATGCATAAAAACACTTCGGTAGCGGAGTGTTTTTTTATGTAAGCAAATATATGAGTTTACATGAATGCTTTATCAGTAGTACTGACCATATGGTGGATTATATGCCAACAACGGGCGGAGAAAAAGTGAAGAATCACAAATGGGTGGTAGAAGAAGAACTTTCACCCGTGAATAAAGATGTTACCAATCACGAATCATTTGTACCGCAAAGCCGGGCACTCATGGTGTCCGGCTTTTATAATAGGGCGGCATCACGCCGCTCTCGCTGTAAGCGGAGGAACTGCCGCGTTCGACCTTATAGGATAACTTCCATGTCGCCGCTTCGCTCCATGTTTCTGTAAATGTGACGATGTATATTTCATGATCAATTGTTGCTACGCTTGTCTCGCGTCTCACTTCGTATCCATCCACCTTGCCTTCCCACATGCCAATTGTCTTAGGAAAGTTATCAATCACAGTGCCCTGCTCAGACGTCGCAAGTGCAACGGCATCTTCTTTTGTGAAGGGCGGGGGCAGAGGAGATGTGAGCTGAAAATAGCTCAAAGTTACAGTGACAATGGTTATTGAAGCAAGCAACCAGCGCTTATAATGCTGAGATTTGTCAACGAAGGCATATAAGATGGCTGCGGCCATACCAGCCAGCGCGAGCATTGTGGTTTGAAACCAGATGCCGTTTGCAAGTCCGCATATGCCAAGTATGAATATATATAAGCGGTTATCATTCGGTAGCTACCGTGATTGAAGAAAATCGACCGCAATGGAAACAAGGTTGCCATACACGATTACAATCGCACCGATATACAGCGTAAATAAGAAAAACCAACCAATGAACGCTGCTCCTTTTTCATAGACGGTGTCTTCTATACTAAATGCACCGAACAGGCATGAGGAAAGGGAAACGGTGACGAAGGTTGCGGTCGCCTTTTTTGCAAAATAGTTGCTCATAGCATATACACAAGCCCCGCTACTCCTAAACACACAACTCCAATGCCGCCGCTCCAAAATGCAATTCTCTCTCGAAATGAGCGATGCTCCTTTGTTTCTGAATGAAAGTTTGCACGCTGTCGATCACTGTTAACCCAAGCACCGAGAAATACACCGGATATGAGCAAGCTTATTATACCGATACCGAGTAAAATAGTGAATATACTCATCATGGCACTTCCTTTAATCCCATATATTTGGCCGTTCTACGCCAATTGTGCGCATATAACCGAGCAGCTGGCCGGTATGAATGGATTCATGATACGCAACCCGCAGCAGCATGTCGCCGAGTGTTCGAATGTAACCGACATTGGAGCGATCGATTTCTACGGTATGCAGGTCATCGGGGTGAAGAGTTGTGATGTAATGCAAGAAGCCTTCCCGATAGGGCCTTGCAAAGGCAAGTTCGTCCTCAACAGATAGAAAGGCTCGTGCTTCAAATGGATTAGTTTTCGCGATACTGCCTTTATTGAGAAGAATTTGATGATAGAGATATTCACCTTCAAGTACATGCCGAATGAGATCTGCGCATGTAAATGCGTTATCATCAGGCCTCCAGTGCAGGCTTTCGGCAGGGAGAGCTGACCAAACCTTAATACTGCGGCGGCGTACTTCTTCAAAGTTCAGCAAAATTAATTCTTTTGCATGCATGAAATGGACCTCCTTTTCTTACTTATTTCGACAGGTTCCTGATTTGTACCTCTCAATAACTGCAATGATTTCAAGTAAATCATCAACTACATCGTCCCCGATAAACGCCTCGCCCCAAAAGGGATCACGTTTCCATACGGCATGCATCCCGGCTTGGCGCGCCCCTCGCACATCGTTATCAGGATGGTCGCCGACATACAAGCTCTCCTCTGGTTTCACGTTCAGGTAGCATAGTGCTCTTTGAAAAAGTGCTGGGTTCGGTTTTTTAAGGCCTTCTTGCTCTGAGATGAAAATAGCATCTATATATTGGTGCAACCCAAGTGCCCGTAAATTGGCGGTCTGAAAATTGGTAAAGCCGTTGGTGATGATGCCAAGCTGCATCCTTTTTTCCTGCAATAGCCGCAGCAGTAGTGCAAGATTAGGAAACGGTGTGCAGCTATGCTGAAATTTAGATACATAATCAGCCAGCAGCTCCTCCCAAGTAACCCCTTCTATTTTATATTCTCGTATGAGTTCCTTATATACCTTGTCTTTCCAAACGTAGCCCCTTTGGTCCAGATGGATAAAGCGTTCTTTAAATGCCTTCTCTGGTATATGGTGGAGCGCATGTGCATAACGCCTATATTGATCTTTAATAAACAAACGCAGCGAGGCATCTCGGTCCAGCAAGGTGCCATCGAGGTCAAAGAGAACGGCTTTTATCATAGAAATGCCTCCTTTTATGAGGAAGAAATTGTTAATAATATAATCATATAAAAACGAAGTGTGGATATGAAGAGTTTTTTCGATAAAGTAGGAAGGTAGATACAAAGGGGGATCTCGAGTTCTATTATAGAAGAGCTAATACGCGAGAAAGAGGTACTGGATTTTTCATAGGAACGCCTCATAGTTAGCAATCAAATAAAAAAGTTACTTTTAAGCATTTTATTTTGAGATCACTTTTTGTAATTTCACATACCGTACATGAATTATCTTAAATACAACCAATCGTCTCTTCTTACATATAAAGATGACTGGCTGACGATTGAAAAGTTTATAAAGAAAGGCCCTACCGCGTAAGCAGGTAGGGCCTTTCTTTTGGCCGATAGAAGGAGTAAAACGGCCGATAGAAGGAGTAAAACGGCCGATAGAAGGAGTAAAACGGCCGATAGAAGGAGTAAAACGGCCGATAGAAGGAGTAAAACGGCCGATAGAAGGAGTAAAACGGCCGATAGAAGGAGTAAAACGGCCGATAGAAGGAGTAAAACGGCCGATAGAACAAATAAGCGATGTGTTTCTTATTATTTTTTATCATTTCAGGAAATTTGTTTATTCTGTGTAATAATATTTCTCTACATTGCATATAAAATATAGAAATTTTATTTCAAAATGTATAGACCATCACGACACGTTGTGCTATATTATTGTACAAATGATGCTATCATTTTGAAACAATATTACAGGGGGAATTTTAATGAAGGTACTATTTGTTTGCTCTGGGGGCATGTCGAGTGCAATAGTTGTAAACGCTTTAAAAAAGGAAGCTGACAAACAAGGCGTTGAAATGAAAGTGCTTGCAGTTGGTACACAGGAATTTGGAGAAGAAGTGAAGAATGGTTGGGATGTTGCGATGGTGGCACCACAAGTTAGACACCGCTTTACAGAATTAAAAGCAGAAGCAGATGAAGCATCTGTTCCTTGTGATGTAATCCCGCCGCAAGCATATAGCCCGCTTGGTGGTCCGGCACTATTTAAAAAGGCACAAGAGCTGTGCAATTTGTAAGCGTTTCATAAAAAGGGGTGGGGGGAATATATATGAATTCATTTGTTAACTTTTTAGAGAAAAACCTTTCCGGTCCTATGGCACGCTTGTCTGAGCAAAAGCATTTGCGCGCCATTCGTGACGGTGTTATTTCTGCATTACCGTTTATCATTATCGGAAGTTTGTTTTTAATTATCGCGTTCCCGCCGGTAGCGAAGGACTCTGCGCTTGCGATTTGGGCACAAAAACATATTTTTGAAATCTTAATTCCGTATCGCCTGACGATGTTTATCATGTCGCTCTACATAGCCTTCGGAATCGGGTATAATCTCGCGAAGAGCTACAAGCTCGACCCGCTTTCCGGTGCACAGCTTGCGGTAGGTGCGTTCTTAATGACGATTGCGCCAAAGGTGATGGATAAAGTCGGCTTTGTGTTGCCGATGACAAACCTTGGTGGCCACGGCTTGTTTGTGGCGATGCTAGTTTCCATTTTTGCGGTAGAAGTATTGCGTTTCTGTAAGCAAAAGAACATTACAATTAAAATGCCTGAGCAAGTACCGACTTCGGTTGCGCGCTCATTTGAATCTTTAATTCCGGTTGCAATTGTAATCGGTGTCATGACACTTATTACAGTCGTATTTGCGATTGATTTACACACGCTTGTTGATAAAGCAGTTGCACCTTTAGTAAAAGCGGGCGACAGCTTACCTGGTATTTTGATTCCGGTCTTTTTAATTACATTCTTCTGGGCTTTTGGTATTCATGGTGTATCTATCGTTGGTACAGTTGCACGTCCGGTATGGGAAGTATATTTGGCGAAAAACGCTGAGGCGGTTGCCGCAGGTCAAACAATTCCTTATACAGCGCCTGAAACATTCTTTCAATGGTTCATCTGGATTGGCGGTTCCGGTGCGACACTTGGTTTGGTATTAGCGATGCTGTTCTTCTCTAAATCACAGTATGGTAAAGCGTTAGGACGTACAACTCTTGTACCAAGTATTTTCAATATTAATGAACCGGTTATTTTCGGTGCACCAATTGTATTAAATCCGATTCTAATTATTCCATTTGTTATCATTCCAATCATTACAGCAACTCTTTCTTATTTTGCGACAGTGCTTGGCTTTGTTAATCCAACATATATTATGGTACCTTGGACATTACCGGCACCAATTGGAGCTTACTTGGCCACAGGTGGTGACTGGAGAGCAATTATTCTCGTTCTTGTGAATATCGCGATTTCGTTCTTTATCTACTTACCATTCTTCAAAATGTATGATAAGAGATTACTAGAGCAAGAGGGAACAAACGAAAATAACGTAGCTTAATACATCGTGTCGAAGCGGGATGTAAGTCCCGCTTCGAACGATTATAAAAGGAGGAAGAGACGATGTTGATCCGCTTCGGATATAAAAGTGCGTTTCTTTTTTTTACGCTCGTTGTAGGTGCGAATCTATTGTTCACACCGCTTTTGAAGATGACAGGCATGAGCAGCCAACTCAGCTTGTTTGTCGTGAACAGCATTGCTTCTAGTGCAGCGCTGACATGCGTGGCGTGGCTGATAGAGCGCAAATGTGAAAACATACAGCAGGCTTCCAAATGGTTTGGTATTTCGCTCGTAGTATGTACGGCAGCGAGCTACTATTTGATTTTTATCTATTAAAGGGAGTGCAAACACATGACGCAAGAAGGGGTAAAAATTGTAACAATCGGCGGCGGATCCAGCTATACGCCAGAGCTTGTGGAAGGATTTATTAAGCGATACCATGAATTGCCGGTACGAGAATTATGGCTTGTGGATATTGAGGCAGGAAAAGAAAAGCTGGAGATTGTCGGCAATTTAGCAAAGCGTATGGTACAAGAAGCAGGTGTACCAATGGAAATTAAGCTGACGCTAGATCGCAAGGAAGCGCTGCGCGGTGCGGATTTCGTTACAACGCAAATGCGTGTAGGTCTATTAGACGCACGCATAAAAGATGAGCGTATTCCGCTGAAGCATGGCATGATCGGGCAAGAAACGAACGGAGCGGGTGGTTTGTTTAAAGGGCTGCGCACCATTCCAGTATTGCTTGAAATTGCCGAGGAAATGCAGCTGCTGTGTCCGGACGCGTGGCTGATCAATTTTACAAATCCGGCAGGTATGGTAACAGAAGCCTTGCTGCGCTACAGTAACCATAAACGCGTTGTCGGCGTGTGCAACGTGCCAATTCATACGCAGATTACGATCGCGAAGCTGCTTGATGTGGAGGTAAGCCGCGTTCATATCGATTTTGCAGGACTGAATCATATGGTCTTCGGTCTACATGTATATGTAGATGGAAACGATGTCACAGAACGCGTCATCAAGCTGCTTTGTGATCCGGACGTACAAATGTCCATGCGCAACATTGCGCCGCTGCCATGGCAACCAGAGTTCCTGCAAGCCCTTGGTGTTATTCCTTGTCCATATCACCGCTATTACTACAAAACAAAGGACATTTTAGAGGAAGAGCTGGAAGCGTTTAAAAGCGGTACAACACGTGCAGAAGTTGTGAAGCGTCTTGAAGACGAGCTGTTTGCACTGTACAAGGATGAAACGCTTCGCGTGAAGCCGCCGCAGCTAGAAAAACGCGGAGGCGCTTATTACAGCGATGCTGCCTGCAGTTTAATTTCTTCTATATATAATGATAAAAAAGATATTCAAACCTTAAATGTACAAAATAACGGCGCGATTGCTGGTCTGCCAAATGAATCAGCAGTAGAAGTGAGCTGTATCGTCACAAAAGATGGTCCAAGGCCGCTCGCAATAGGAGAGCTACCGGTGGCAGTAAATGGTCTCGTGCAAGAGATTAAATCATTTGAACGCCTAGGAGCGGAAGCGGCTGTCACAGGTTCATATGAAACGGCTTTGCTTGCATTAACAATTAATCCGCTTGTACCGACAGATGAGCTAGCAAAGGTCGTCTTAGATGAACTATTGGAAGCGCATCGTGACTACTTGCCGCAATTTTTCCAAACACAAATGATATAAGGGGGAAAACGGATGGTGTATGCAGTAGGATTAATGTCTGGTACATCGCTTGATGGTGTAGACGCTGCACTAGTCAGTATTGAAGAAAACGGCGCGGATATACAAGTGACGCTGGTCGATTTTATTTCTGCGCCAATCCCACCGGACGTTCGCGATGAAATTGTGGACAGTCTATCGGTCGAACGTTCGACCGTGCAAGGCATTTGCAGCTTAAACTTTAAGCTGGGCCACCTGTTTGCGGCAGCTGCTAAAGCGGTGTGCGACAAGGCGAATGTACCCCTTAGCGACATCTGTGTTATCGGCTCACATGGCCAAACCATTTGGCATCAACCGGAGCGAGAAGGTGCATTTGTACCATCTACACTCCAAATTGGCGAGCCAGCGGTGATTGCATATGAAACGAATGTGCCGGTCGTATCTAATTTCCGTACGATGGACATGGCAGCTGGTGGACAAGGTGCTCCTTTAGTGCCGTACACTGAGTGGCGCTTATATAGAAGTGAAGCGACGTCACGCCTTCTGCAAAATATCGGCGGCATCGGCAATGTGACGATCATGCCCAAGCGAGCGAAGCTGGAAGAAGTGTACGCGTTTGATACGGGGCCAGGCAATATGATTATTGATGAAATGTGCTCTAAGCTGTTTGGTGTACCGTACGATAAAAACGGGGCATTTGCAGCGCGAGGAACGGTAAACGAAGCTATGCTTGCACGCTGTATGAGTGTTCCATATATTGCTGCAGAGCCGCCAAAGTCAACGGGGCGTGAATTATTTGGAGAAGCATTCGCGGCGCAAATGCTGGCAGAATACGCGCATTTGTCTCCGTATGATCAACTTGCGACCATTACGATGTTTACGGCAAAATCGATTGCAGATAGCTATCAGCGCTTCGTGTTTCCGCATCATAAAGTGGATGAAATTATTGTGGGCGGAGGCGGCAGCTACAATGATACGCTGATGAACATGCTGCGTGATTTATTGCCGGGTTACCGCGTTCTCACGCAAGAAGATGCCGGTTTTTCCTCGGAAGCGAAGGAAGCAGTGGCATTTGCGCTGCTTGCCTATGAAACAATGAACGACCGCCCGAGCAATGTGCCAAGCGCGACAGGCGCAAAGTCAGCGGTTATTTTAGGAAATATCACAACCATAAAAAGATAGGAGAGATCATCATGACAAACCAAGAACAGGATATTTTTGAAATTATCTCACACGGAGGCAATGCACGTTCCTTGGCATATGAAGCACTAACAGCTGCGGAGGAGTATGACTTTGAAAAAGCAGAAAGTTTGCTAAAGGAAGCAAGTGCGGAGCTGGGCCATGCGCACAAAACACAAACACGATTGATTCAAGCAGAATTGAATGGAAATCCAACAGAAAAATCATTATTAATGATTCATGCCCAAGACCATTTGATGACTGCAATCAGTGAGCAAAAATTAATTGAACATATGGTACGTATTATTAAAAAATTGAAGGAAGAACGTTAAGGAGGAGTACCCATGAATCAGCTAGGTATCTCGATTTATCCAGAACATTCCACTGTCGAACGTGATAAAGCGTATATCGCACTTGCTCATAAATATGGCTTTAAACGAATTTTTACATGCTTATTATCGTTGACGGGTGATAAAGAAACGATTATTGCCAACTTAAAGGAAACCATCGATTACGCAAATGAGCTGGATATGCAGGTACTTCTCGACATTGCGCCGCGCGTGTTCGGCAGCCTTGGCATCTCCTATCAAGATCTATCGTTTTTCCATGAACTGGGCGCATACGGCATCCGCCTTGACATGGGCTTTACCGGCAATGAAGAATCTATTATGACTTACAATCCGTATGGTTTGAAAATTGAAGTAACGATGAGCAACGCGACGCGTTATATTGAAAATATTATGGCGTACAAGCCGAATACAAAAAACTTACTTGGTTCTCATAACTTTTATCCGCATCGCTACGCGGGACTTTCGTACGAGCACTTTATCAAATCAAGCCGTCAATTTAAAGAGCTTGGCTTACGTACGGCGGCGTTTGTAAATGCGCAAAGCGCTACGTTCGGACCTTGGCCGGTGACAGAAGGCTTGTGTACATTGGAAATGCATCGCGATCTGCCACTGAAGGTGCAGGTGAAGCATTTGTTCGCGACAGGTCTCATTGATGATGTGATTATTGCGAATGCTTATGCTTCTGAGGAAGAATTGCGGGCGATGAGCGAGGTAGATCCGGAAATGCTAACATTTGACGTGACGCTGCACGACAGCATCACAGACCTTGAGAAAACAATAGTACTGGACGAATTCCATTTCTACCGCGGTGATGTATCCGACTATTTAATTCGCTCGACACAATCGCGCGTGAAATATAAGGCGGAAGAGTTCAAGCCAACATATACACCCGACATGAGACGCGGGGACATTATGATTGAAAATGAATTGTACGGTCAATACAAGGGCGAACTGCAAATCGCGCTGCGCGAAATGAAAAATTCCGGCAAAACAAATGTGGTCGGCCGTATTGACGAAGATGAATTAATTTTATTAGATCACCTCGAGCCTTGGGGGAAATTTAAGTTTCGTGTCAAACAATAACTAAAGGAAGATGCTTTGCATCTTCCTCTTTATCGTATAAAAAGGAGGATTTTATATGTACATTATTGGTGTAGACGGCGGCGGTACGAAGACGGAGGCTGTTGCGTACAATTTGCAAGGAGAAGAGATAGGTAGAGGTAGCAGTGGCTTTGGGAATGTACTTGTCGATGCGAAGCAGGCCATCGCAAATATTGTGGAGGCTATTACGCTTTGTCAGCAAACGCTTACCGAGAAATGCGCATACATCTATTTAGGACTCGCCGGTATTGAAAGCGGGTCGCACCGCGCTGAGCTGGAGCAGGCACTGCACGTATTTCACACACCTTTTTCCATTGTAAATGACGCAAAGATTGCACATGCCGGTGCATTAAAGGGAAGTGACGGTATTTTAATCATTTCTGGCACGGGTTCAATTTGCTTTGGGGTAAACGGTACAAAGGAAGCCTTTACAGGCGGCTGGGGACATTTGCTGGGTGATGAAGGAAGTGGCTACCGCATCGTCATAGATGCTTTTAAGCAACTCATTGAGGAAGATGAAACATCAGGTATACACAGCTCCCTTAGTAAAGCACTGCTACAGGAGATCGGTGCACAAAGAGCCAATGATATAAAAGCATTCATCTACGGGGCACCAAAAGGGGAAATTGCAGCGCTTGTGCCAGTTATCACCGCGCAGGCTGAGAAAGGATCTATTGAAGCGCAGGATATATTATGCCGTGCCGGCACGGAACTCGGCGCCACAGCAATGCGATTGCACCGAAAGCTGCAGCTGCCTGCTGATGTGCACATCGGGTTAAAGGGAAGTATTTTGATGCATATCGAGTCTGTTCGCACTGCGCTGCAAGCCCATATTCATTCCCACCTTCCGCAGGCGACGTTTGTCGTAGGAGAAGAGTCTGCTGCAAAAGGCGCATATTATTTGGCTGTTCAGGAATTGAAACGTTGATTGCGATACAAACCATACCCGGAAATACAAGCAAATAATACAAACAGCATAGCGAACACAGCGGTATACATCATTTTGCCTTCCTCGTACATATCAAACGCAAACATACCCATAATAATTGCGTTCACAAAGCAGTTTAAGAGAATTAGAGGATGAATTTTAGCTTTAAACATAGTATCTCTCCCTATATATAATAAGTACAATTAGAAAAACCGATATCCTTTTTTGTGGGAAAGAAGAACGAGTAATGCGTGGGGGCCGGAGACTCAAAATGCACCAGTCACCTTGGTTCATTCTTTCCCTTTCTGAAAAATGAGCCGGATGTATATATTTTAGCATATTATGGAAGGTTTTGGGGAGAAATGCTATACTTATGCTAAGGAGGGGTGACAGATGAAAAACTACGTAACAGCATGTGTATGCTTATTTGCTGCTTCTATTTCTGCCGGAATTGGTCTACAGGATATTGTCCCATATTCGATGATAATGGGCGTAGGAATGGCAGTTCTGTTTCTTCTGTTAGCAGCTGTGCTGGCAGGAAAGAAAAAAACAGAGTGAAATATACCTAGAGCTATTTTATAAGAATATATATTTCAGAAAATATTGAAAATTAAATAGGTTTTCAGTATAATTACAGCATGATACCATCTTTCAAACGTCCACAAGTGTTCCCTTGTTGGCCCGTTGAAGGAACGGAGGAAGCTGATGTATTCTGTGCGGACTATCTATATTGTTGGCGATGCAAAGGCGCCGCAAAACAATCCAATTACTGAGCAGTTCAAAAGTTACTTTTTAGCGCTAGTCATTGACCGGGATACAGGTGTGATTATGGATGCCGAATGTTCCGCAACAGTTGCCTTGACTGCGCGTTTTGTACAATCTTTATTTCTATACAAGCATATTCTTGACCCGAGTTTACCAGGCGAAATCGAAAAGCGCTACTTCGGCTCTTCTCAAAAGGCACTACTCGTCGCACTCAAGGACGCAAAGAAAAAATATGAACAACTCGCCGCTTTATCTACGTAAGCAGAGATAAAATCCGGCCGCAAGCATACATCTTGCGGCCGGATTTTTTTATAACTTTATATAAGGAGAGATTACTATGAAAATTACAGATATAAAAGTAACGAGGCGTCTTATCCCGTTACGAAAGCCATTTAAAACCGCGCTGCGCACCGCAACGGAAATTGAAAATGTAGAGGTTGCGATTCATACGGATGCGGGCATCATCGGAAAAGGAAGCGCTGCACCGACACCGGTCATTACAGGAGATTTTGCCAGCGGCATTGAAGAAGCGCTGCAAGGTCCGATTCGCGCTGTGCTGCTTGGAAAAGATGTAGCTGACTTCCAAATGCTTTTAACCAGCATTCAGTCCTCGTGTATCGGTAACACCAGCGCTAAAGCAGCAGCCGACATGGCGCTGCACGATTTATATTGCCGCAGTCTTGGTGTTTCACTTTCAATGTGGCTCGGGGGCAGAAAAAAAATACGCACCGACATGACTGTTGGTGTGGATACTCCATCGGTTATGGCACAAGAGGCGGCCACTCATGTGCAAAATGGCTTTGACAAACTGAAAGTGAAGGTAGGTATGGATGCCGCACTGGATTTAGAGCGTATCACCGCGATTAAGGAGCAGGTACCATCTCATATCCAGCTTAGGCTGGACGCCAATCAGGGCTGGACACCGCGGGAAGCGGTAGCGCTCATTCGAGAAATGGAAGCGCGCGAGCTTGGGATCGAACTTGTAGAACAGCCAGTGCATGCCAAGGACTGGGAGGGCTTGAAATACGTGACAGAGCGCGTGAATACACCAATTATGGCTGATGAAAGCATCTTTTCCGCAGCTGATGCTATGAAGCTTGTACAAGGACGTTACGTAGATTTACTAAATATTAAACTCATGAAATGTGGTGGAATTCGTGAGGCATGGCGTATCGCTGACATCGCTCAAACAGCGGGAGTGAAATGCATGGTCGGCAGCATGATGGAATCCTCCTTGTCGGTTGCAGCGATAGCACATGTAGCAGAGGCACACCCAAACATTCATTACATCGATCTTGACGCACCGCTGTGGCTTTCCGAAGAGCCGATTGGCATAAGTTACGATGGAGCAAATATCCTGCTTGATAAAGTAAAAGAAAAGAGCCTATCATAGGCTCTTATGCTTGTAAAAATTGGAGTGCAGTGTCATTAAAGCGTTTTGGGTCCTCTTCCTGTAAAATAAGCCCGCAATTTGTGAAAATTTGATATTGTGTCTGCGGTCTCAGTCCTAAAAATTGGGAGAGATTTTGCACAGGACTAACGATTGCTTTTGCCCCCCATAGAATGAGAATAGGCTGCGTGATCATCCCGAAAAAAGAACGCACGCTGAAATTGCAGTAGCCTGCCACAAAGGAAGCTGGTGCATAATTTGCATTCGGACATTGATGTGCGTTTGCGTAAAAGTTTTCAATAACATCAGGCGTAACGTAGGCAGGGTCAGAGTAGAAAATGGTTTTTAATTGCTGATCCAAGCTCTCTTTGGACGAAAAGGTATTATATAAACCGTTTCCAACAAATGGCTGTGTGAAAATCGTAAACGTGGTAGAGCTGGATTCACACGGAGACGTGTCATTCCCTGCCAAACCAGAAGGCGTGATGAGCAACAGTTTTGCTACGAGCTCTGGTCTAATATAAGCGATATAACTGCAGTAGGCAGCGGGTAAATCTCTCGTAATAATACTGACACGCGCCTGCACGACCTTTTCAATAAATTCTGTGATGGCAGGAATAAAAATGTTGGCTGTATAAATCATCGGGCGTTTTTCTGAGCTACCAAAGCCCGGCAATTCCAGCGCGTAAACCGTATAACGTGACGCCAACGCGTCGATGTTTTTCCGCCAACAAAAGGGGGAAGCACCGAGACTTATACTGTGAATAAGCAGCAGCGGGGGGCCGCTTCCTTTTACAGTGTAAGCCAACTTTCCATAGCTTCCAGTAAATCGTTCCTCTGAACCTCCTAGCTCATTATTGGGTTTTTCTGTGCAAATAGGCTCATATATATACATATGTTGTCTCCTTTTCATTTTTTGCTCCCTCTATGAATATATGCGAACGAAATTTTTTATATTATTTTACAAATAAGTATAAAAATAGAAGGTTTTTTAAGGCTTTTAAAGAAATTTAATTTCATTAAATATCTATTTTTATTGAAATTAAATTTTAAGGAGGCTTGTATGAAAAAAAGAAAAGCACTACAAATTGGTGTCTCTGTGTTAACGGGAGGATTGCTGCTGATGACGCCGCTTTCCATTGGTTCTCCTATTTTTGCTGTTCATGCTGCTGAAGCGGAGGTACGGTCATTGCAGGAAGCATTTACACTTGCAGCACAAGAGTTCGGCGTACCGGAACGCGTGTTGCTGGCGGTTTCTTATCATATGTCGAGATGGGAGGTACACTCTGGCAAGCCTAGTACAGCTGGCGGCTATGGCCCTATGCACCTGACTGATCTTGATATCCCGTATGATGGCAAAGGAGAGAATAATCCTCTTACGCAGCTTGCAGCTAGCTACAGCAGTCATACAGCAAATACAGCAGCTGAGCTGCTTGGTATCTCGTCTGAAGAAATCAAACAAAATCCAGTACAGAATATTAGAGGAGCGTCAGCTTTATTAGCAAAATATGCTAAGGAAACAGCAGGAGAAGTTTCAATGAATGAAGCAGATTGGTACGGAGCCATTGCAGCATACAGCGGCTCGCAGCTAGAAGAGGTAGCAGCAGATTTTGCCGACCAAGTTTATCAAACCCTAAATGAAGGAACAGAACGCATCACGTCCGATGGTGAGCATATTCGCCTTGAGGCAAAAGCGGTACAGCCAAATCGTCAGACAATGCAGCCGCTGAAATTACAGAAAAAGTCGATGAAGGGAACAGATTGCCCGCCAAGCCTTGCTTGTGATTATATCCCTGCTTTTTATAAGCAAACAGGCCCAAATCCTTGGAACTACAGCAATTATGATGTTGCTGACCGCCCTAACTTTGGACCTGACATTCGCTATATCGTCGTGCATGATACAGAGGTAAGCTATGACGGTACGATTCGTTTGTTTGCCAATCCATATGCTGCTTCCTCTCAATATGTAATTCGTTCCTCTGATGGCAAAGTGCTGCAGATGGTCGATAATAAAGATGTAGCATGGCACGGCGGCAATTGGTATTTTAATATGCATTCGATTGGAATCGAGCATGAAGGCTATGCGATGAAGGGCGCAGCATGGTACAGCGAAGAGATGTATCGCTCCTCGGCAAAGCTTGTTCGCCATTTGGCAAAGCAATACGACATTCCGCTCGACCGCGCACATATTATTGGGCATGATGAAGTGCCGGGTTTAAGTCCAGCAAAACAATCTGCGATGCATTCCGACCCAGGCCCATTTTGGGATTGGGAGCATTATATGGCATTGATGGGGGCGTCCATAACCCCAAGCACCGGCAAAGGAGAGATTGTGACGTTTAGACCGCATTTCCATAAAAATCTGCAGGAGGTTAGCGATGCCGCGCCGAAGATACAACCGGCAAATTTTGTTTATTTGTATGAAGCGCCAAGCTTTGATGCACCGCTTTTCAATGAACCGGCACTTCGTGACCCAAGCAATAAAGAAGGCTTAGACTGGGGGAATAAAGCGAAAGCGGGTCAAACCTTCCATTTAGCAGGAAGTGAAGGAGACTGGGATGCTATTTGGTATGCAGGACGAAAAGCATGGTTCTATAATCCGAATGATGCTTACACAGTGAAAACAAGCGGTACTGTTATTACACCAAAGGCAGGTAAAACTGAAATTCCAGTTTACGGTGCCGCCTATCCGGAAGCCTCCGCTTATCCAGCAGATATCACGCCACGCGCCATGACACCGCTTCAGTACACCATTTCGCAAGGTCAGCTGTACGTTGCGGCAGAAAAAGTGAAAAGCGATTTTTATAATGCGACGGTTTATACACAAGATCCGTACAGCACGCACAAAATGATTTACGGCCAAGACGAATACTACCGCATTCACCTGAATCATCGCTTTGCATTTGTAAAAGCGTCTGATGTGGACGTAGTCGTGCAGCCGTAAGCAGAAACATGCACTATAGGTATGAAAGTATAGTATACTATCTGTAAAAAACGCTGGAGGTTCATATGGTACTATTGTATTTTTAATCCAATCAACAACCTGACTAAAAAATAGGGAGTTGATTGAGTATGATATATAAGCATTCATCAGAAGGTATTACAGCAGACATGTTAACAGGTTTTTTCGTTGGATGGCCCAATCCGCCAAAGCCGCAAGCACACTTGCAATTGCTACAAAACAGCAACAAGGTCATCTTGGCAATCGACGAGCAAACGAATCAAGTAGTGGGATTTATCACTGCCATTAGCGACGGTGTTCTTTCCGCTTATATTCCACTGCTGGAAGTACTGCCTACCTATCAGCAAAAAGGAATTGGCAAGGAGCTAATGACCCGCATGCTGAAAGAACTGGAACACATATATATGATTGATTTGTGCTGTGACGACGACTTACTGCCTTATTACGAAGAATTTGGCATGATGCGATCCAACGGTATGCTGCTGCGAAATTATCACAGGCAGTCAGGTGTATGATAAGAAAAACGCTTAGGAATATTCCTAAGCGCTTTTCTATGCACCCACTAGTACAAATACATGCTTATCTGGTGCTTGTAGCATGGCAACCTGACAGCCAAGCGGGTTGGGAAAAGGCGTTCGAATTCACCGTACATACGAGCGCGGCTGCAATGCTTCATATACCGCCCAGACATTCTCCACCACGTGCGGATTGTTTTTCAAAACGAACTCCGTGTTTCCATGAGGAAAGCGCATCCCAACCAATTTTCATCGCTCTTCGTCATCTTGATAAACTTTCCACGCCTTTTCTAAGCCCATTGCCTTATAAAAAGCAATTGAGTTCTCGATATGTGCGCTGTAAATCGCAACGCATTCCATTCGCTGCCACATCATGCTTTGGGAACAATGGGAATCCAAATTTCAGAATAGTAATCTTCCTTCGTCGCGTCTTCTAATGGATATACCTCGAGCTCCGCCGCGCCGGCTGGTCGGTATGGATTGGATGGAAACCATTCAGAGTAGATGCGGTTCCACATATCCTGCATCGCATGCGGCATCGGACCGTGTACTTCAAAAATCGCATAGGTTGCCGATGCCAACGTAAGACGCTCGAGGTGCTTCGGTGTATAGGCAGTATCATGTGCTACGGCAATCCAGTACTCGATGGTTTTCGCCTGTGCGTCTAGCGCGCGGCAAACACCGAGTACACCTTTAACTACACCGTTGTTTAAAGATACTAATTCATCATTCACACCGTTTTGATGCACTTCTGCCCACATCTTCGGGATTGCTCGCTGTTGTTCATTGTTTTCGCACGAAAAGGTGCGCTTCACACCCACAATTGAAAAGGCCTCTTTTTCTTCCATTCTCACTTTCATTGGATCCGCTCCTTTTAATAGAACTGAGATGACCAAACGATTGTATACAGTTAAGCCGGCGGGTGCACCTTTTACTTCAGACGGTGAGAGCCCGTGCTGACGTTTGAATGCTTTCGCGAACGCTTCTGGTGTTTCATAGCCGTACTTTAGTGCCGTATCTAGCACACGGGCGTTATGAAATGCCAATTCTTGTCCTGCTAGTGTCAAACGTCTTTTCCTGACATAATCACCCACGCTCATTCCGGTTAACACAGAGAACAAACGCTGAAAGTGAAACACCGATACATGGGCCTGCTTCGCAGCTTCCTCTACAGAATATCCCTCCGTCAAACCATCTTCCAAATAATCAATCGCCGCCTGTAATTCTTCCGTCCATCCCATATGATCACCTCGCTTCTTCAGTATAACGCGTGTGTTTGTTTCGCACCTGTTCATTTCTGCTTATTGCTGACAGATGTATCGTACCAAATTTTTGTAACGTGCCATATATGTTGCCGCATTCTTTTTTACAATAAAGCTATGAAAACGAATGGAGGAGAAGCAATGAACGTCAAAGCATTTTTAACAGATGTCATGAAACGAGGCGAAGAGGTATTTGTACGAACGGTATTGCCCGTGGAAAATCTAGAAAACTTTGATTTACCAAGTATTTTAGTCAAATCCTATACGGTAGAGGAGTTGTGCTGTGTACTTCGGGAAGGGAAATACGTATATGTCAACTTCACAAGCAGTGTTACACATGGAAAAGCGCAAACGATTATGGGTTCATCATACGTGATGGAGGCGCAGCGCGTACCGGGTGCATTTCTGTCTGGTGCCGGCACGATTGGATATTTGCTTTGGCAGGAAGCAGACGAAGTAAAGGTATGTCCCGCTTTACTCGAGGAAGATCATATACAGCCTCTGTCAAGTGCGGGTGTATTTGCGGAGGAGATGTCGCACTATCTGAAATCGTTTCAGGTGGCAGAGAAAAGGTACGCGTGACTTGCAAATTTTTAAAAAGATATTATTTATGTGACATAAATAGTGCCGCATTACATCTTACTATAAGGTTGTAAACAGCAGCTATTATCTATAACCTAGGAGGAATGAAACCATGGCAAAAGAAAAAGTAAAAAAAACCGTTTTATAAGAAAATTTGGTTTTGGGTATTGGCAGTGATTGTAATCGCAGTAGCAGCAAATGGGGGAGAGGAAAGTAAAGAGACTGCTGCGCAACCAGCGAAGGTAGAAAAAGCAGCGCAACCGGCCAAAACAGAGAAAGCAGCAAAAAAAGTATTCGGTCTGAACGAACCTGTTAGAGTCGATAAGTTCACGTATACGGTAAAAAGCGTGAATGAAGCGAATAAACTGTCCAACGTTCTTGGTGACAAGACCACGTCCGGCAAATTTGTCATTGTGGAAGTGGATGTGAAAAATGGTGATAAAAAAGCGCGTTTGGTAGACGGAGAGATGTTCCGTATCAAAGCGGGCGGCAACGAATACGAGGCTAATCTGGAGTACGATATGTACGTAAATGAAGGTGACATCGGCTTCTTCTTAAAGGAAATTAACCCTGGCATCTCTAAAACAGGTAAAGTCGTTTTCGAACTGCCAGCCGATGTAGCAAGCTATGATTTAGAAGTATCCTCTGGTCTTGGCTGGTCCGGCGGCAAATATGAAATGGTTAAACTAAAATAAGGCTTGCTGCTGCAAATCGGCATTTTTTGATGGGATGAGGATCCCTGCTGCGGAGCAAAGCAAACCTAACAAATTTAAAATAAAAGTAGGGGTTTATCACGATATTAGTGATAGGCCTTTTCTTTATCGATTCATAAATTGAATTCATATGAACTTTGTCCAGCTAAGCGTAACTTATCTAAGAGTAGGTGTCCCGCAAGAGCGTCTCACGGACCACGAGAGAGGATAAACCTGAGGTTAGGTGTCCCGCAAGAGCGTCTCGCGGATCACGAGAGAGGATAAACCTGAGGTTAGGTGCCCCGCAAGAGCGTCTCGCGGACCACGAGAGAGGATAAACCTGAGGTTAGGTGTCCCGCAAGAGCGTCTCGCGGACCACGAGAGAGGATAAACCTGAGGTTAGGTGTCCCGCAAGAGCGTCTCGCGGACCACGAGAGAGGATAAACCTGAGGTTAGGTGTCCCGCAAGAGCGTCTCGCGGATCACGAGAGAGTGAAAATCTGAGGTTAGGTGCCCCGCAAGAAAAACTGCAATGATTCATGCACAATTAGTCACACGTGTTCGAGCTGCTTGACGACGAAGGAAATCGCCTGCGAATTGTTCATCAGCGAGAAAGCAATCCCGACTATATCAGCAAGGCGAGGAACTGGCGAGTTATAAAAACTTTTTTGTAGACTTTTCAGATTAATCGCATATAATATAATTAACAAATTGTTAATTAAAAGAGGTGCATATTCTATGAGCAACGACAAGGCACTGAAGCAATACGATGTCCGCAAGTACCGTACACCAGACGGATATACATCGGACATCGCAGTCTTCACGATTGTGTCTGATTACAGTGACAAGCATAAGCCGCCGGTGATGACCCTGCAAATTATGCTGATTAAGCGAGCTGTCCGTAATGCAGAAGGACACGACAATATAGAAGGCGGCAAATGGGCGTTGCCGGGCGGTTTTGTGCAGCCGGATGAAACAGCGCTGCAGGCTGCAAAGCGCGAACTTGCAGAGGAAACAGGCATCACGGATATCCATATGAAGCATTTTGGCATGTATGACAAACCGGGACGTGACCCGCGCGGCTGGATTCTTTCAAACGCGCATTATGCAATTGTACCTGAAAGCTATGTGGCGCGGCGCCGCGCGGCAGATGACGCAGCGGAGGTAGCTCTATTTGGGCTGGAGGAGGCGCTGAAGCTTAATCTTGCATTTGACCATCATGATATTATCAGCGACGCGATTCGCATTATACGAGAAGATTTACTGCAGACGACGATTGCCAAAGCTTTTTTACCGACTCATTTTACATATTCAGAGCTGCAGGCAGTGTTAAAAACCGTTACGGACGATCCGGCCATTACCAGTGAAGCAAGCTTCTCACGAAAAATCAAAACTTTGCCATTTATTCGTCCTGTACCAGGCAGAAAAACACAACGTACATCAAAAACACCGGCGCAGCTGTTTGAGTTTATAGATATGAATGTCGTAAAATCAATTTATACGGCGCGTTATTAAAAGAATAGGGGGATATACTATTATGAAAGCACTACTGAACATTGATTACACAAACGATTTTATCGCGGCGGACGGCGCACTTACATGCGGCGAGCCAGGGCAAGCAATTGAAGGAGAGCTTGTTCGCCTAACAAAGGAATTCATAGAAAGCGGTGACTATGTCGTGTTCGCAATCGATTTGCATGAAGAAGGCGATACGTATCATCCAGAAACGAAATTGTTCCCGCCGCACAATATTAGAAATACAAAAGGGCGTAAGCTGTACGGCACACTTGAGCCTTTATATCAAGAATACAAAGATAAGTCCAATGTATATTGGATGGATAAAACGCGCTACAGCGCATTTGCGGGTACGGATTTGGAGACGAAACTGCGCGAGCGCGGTATTACGGAAGTACATATCGTGGGCTGCTGTACCGATATTTGCTGCTTGCATACAGCTGTGGATGCATACAATAAAGGCTTTTCTATTGTCATTCATGAAAAAGCGGTCGCAAGCTTCAACCAGGTTGGTCACGAGTGGGCGCTGGGACATTTTAAGATGACATTGGGAGCCGAAGTAAAATAGGGAGGAAACAAAGATGAGCGCGACGTATCGAGACGACAGTTTTTCTTTGCATACCGATTTATATCAAATTAATATGGCAAAAACCTATTGGCAAGACGGCATTCATGAAAAGAGATCTGTATTTGAGGTGTTCTTTCGCAGATTGCCGTTTGGCAACGGTTTTGCTGTGTTCGCAGGTCTGGAGCGCCTAATTCAGTATTTACAGGATTTTCATCTCACAGAAAGTGATCTTGCGTATTTACGCGAGGAGCTTCATTATGAGGAGGATTTTCTCACATACTTAAAAGGAATTCGTTTTACTGGCACGGTACGCTCTATGCGCGAAGGAGAATTGGTATTCGCCAATGAACCGATTTTACGCATTGAAGCGCCCCTTGTAGAAGCGCAGCTCATCGAAACAGCGATTCTTAACATCATCAACTATCAAACACTGATTGCGACAAAAGCAGCACGTATTAAGACTGTCATCGGCGAACAACAAGCGTTGGAGTTCGGTACCAGACGCGCCCACGAAATGGATGCTGCTGTCTGGGGTACGCGTGCCGCATTCATCGGCGGTTTTTCAGCAACGTCGAATGTACGCGCTGGTAAGCTGTTTGGTATACCGGTCGCCGGTACGCACGCGCATGCGCTTGTTCAGGCGTATCGCGATGAATATACAGCATTTCGCAAATATGCGGAAAGTCACCGCGATTGTGTGTTTTTAGTTGATACGTACGATACTTTAAAATCGGGTGTACCGAACGCGATTCGGGTTGCACAAGAAATGGGCGATCGTATTGTATTTAAAGGCATTCGCCTTGATAGTGGTGATTTGGCATATTTATCTAAAGAAGCACGCAAAATGCTAGATGCAGCAGGATTTACAGAAACTAAAATTATTGCTTCCAATGACCTCAATGAGGAAACCATTATTAACCTGCGTTCGCAAGGTGCACGCATCGATATGTGGGGTATTGGTACGAAAGTAATTACGGCTTACGATCAGCCTGCGCTCGGTGCGGTATACAAAATTGTATCTATTGAGGAAAATGGTGAAATGGTTGATACCATTAAAATTAGCGCTAATCCAGAAAAAGTGACTACGCCCGGCCTTAAACGTGTGTACCGCATCATCAATAAAACAAATGGCAAATCAGAAGGTGATTATATTGCGCTTGCGCATGAAAATCCGCAGGCGGAGCATCATTTAAAAATGTTCCATCCTGTTCATACCTTCGTCAGCAAGTTTGTCACAAACTTTGAAGCGCGCGATTTGCATCATGTTATTTTTGAAAATGGCAAGCTGGTTTATGAATCACCATCCTTACAAGAGATACAAGCCTTTTTAAAAGAAAATTTGAATGTACTTTGGGATGAATACAAGCGCTCTCTCATGCCAGAGGAGTACCCTGTCGACTTGTCGCAGGCATGTTGGGACAATAAAATGTTACGCATTAAAGAAGTACAAGAAAAAGTGGCGAGGCGATAAAAATGGGAAAAATAGGTATATTTGGCTCTTCTTTTGATCCAATTACGGATGCACATTTGTTTATGGCAAAAACACTTGCGGATCTGTGCGGCTTTCGATTTGTAGAATTTGTACCGTGCTGTCAGTATCGCGGTGATGGAAAGGTAACAAAAACGAGTGACGAGCATCGCTGGAATATGATTCAGCTGGCAATTCGCAACAATCCGCTCTTTCGTGCCGATGACTATGAAATGAAGGAGCGTGCGGGTATCGGTAAACAGTATACATATTTTACCATGGAGTATTTTAAACAAAAATACCCAGATGATGAAGTGTACTTTATTATGGGTGCAGATTTACTGGCGAATATTGATAATCCGGAAACACCGATTCATAGGCGCTGGAAGTATCGTGAAGAACTTATTCGTGAAAATAAGTTTGTCATCATGTCACATGGCGGCATCGACATGCCAAAGGTAATCTCGAAAAGCCTGCTGCTGCGGAAATATCATGACGGTACACGCTTTCACCTGGTTGATAAAGGAATCGCAATGGAGGTTAGCTCCAAATATATTCGCGATGAAATTGGGATGGGACGCTATCCACGGTACTTGATGCGAGATGAAGTGTATGACTATATTATGAAGCATGGGGTATATAGTAAGGAATAAAAGCAGCGCTGTGCTGCTTTTATTTTATGGCTGTGTTAAAGCCTAATGTTGTGAATTCACTTGTTGATTAAAGGTGGAGACTACTTTGGGAAAAACCGGGAGTCCCCGCTATTGGAGTACATATTGCATGTAGTATAAACATATTTCTGTACCATTGGATAATTACTAGTATACAAAAATACTTGCATAAACAACTATATTTTTATATACTACATCCGTAAACAAAAAAGGAGGTTCTCACATGAACTACGAGCTTCGAGAATCGCTTGGTTTTATCATCAATAGTGCGGGAAGAGCTATGTCAAATCGCTTGGCGCATAACATAAAGCAAGCGGGAGTTGATTTGACCTTTGAGCAATGGACTGTGTTGAATGTATTGTGGGAACGAGATGGGAGACCACAAACCGATTTAGCCTGCATGACTGATCGAGACCAGCCTAGTACATCCCGTATTGTAGATAACTTAATTAAAAGAGGGCTTGTTTGCAGAAAAGTAGATGCAAAGGACCGCCGGGTTAAGCTTATCTATTTGACTGAAGAAGGAAAGGTGCTGAAGAACGCTGCCGTTGCTGAGGCGCAGCGTACCATCGAAGAGGCAAGTGAAGGGATTAGTCCGGCGTCTGTGGAGTTATGCAAAGAGGTGCTTCGAAAAATTGCTGCCAATTTACAGTGATTTTTCCACTACAATACTTGTTTAAACAAGTATTTTAATTTGAGATAAAAGAGGTGTTCATCATGATTCTATCCAAACAAGCAATTCGCCTGCTTAGTTTTTTACTGATTATTTCTGTTATGAATGCAACGATGTTTAACGTTGCGTTACCGACAATTGCTAGTGACTTCACTTTGTCTCCGTCACAAGTGAGTTGGGTTGTAACAGGATACATTATTGTATATGCAATTGGTTCAGTCGTATATGGTAAACTTACTGACCAATATCAGCTCAAGCATTTATTAACAGCAGGACTTAGCGTTTTTGCACTTGGTTCGCTCTTTGGCTTATTGGCACAAAACTACAGTATGCTCATTGGTGCGCGCTTACTGCAATCACTTGGTGCATCTGTTATTCCAGCTGTGGCGATGAGTGTGCCTGTTAAATATGTAGAGCCAGAAAATAGAGGTAAGATGCTGGGGATTATTTCCTCCTCGCTGGCATTCGGTACTGCCATCGGTCCTATTATTTCTGGCTTATTTACAGGCAGTGTGGGCTGGCGTTATTTGTTTTTGATTTCTTTGTTAGCGTTACTAACGTTACCTGGTTTTTGGAAGAACTTGCCCAAGGATCAACCGCAGCGAGGACGTGTGGATGTACTAGGTGCGGGGCTTTTGGCTGCTGCCATAGCAGCTGTAATGCTTGCCATTACAAATAGCAACACCGTGATGCTTATTATCGCCTTGCTTGCGGGAATTGTATTTGTATGGCGTTCTAAACGAACCGCATATCCGTTTTTAAATATGGGACTATTCATGAATAAACAGTACGGTAAGGCGTTGCTAGTTAGCTTTTTGTTCTCTGGTGCTGTATTTGGCGTAACATTTATTACTCCCATCATGCTTGCACGTTTAAATAACTTACCGCCTGCTGAAATCGGTTTTATGATGTTTCCTGGTGCTTTAGCGGCAGCTCTTCTCGGTAGAGTTGGCGGCACATTAACAGATAGAAAGGGAAGCACTGTAACAGTTGTAACAGCCTTTGGTATGCTGATGCTTGCGTATATGGGATTGTCGACGGCTTCTGGACAAAGCAAATGGTTCATTCTTGCATTTCTTATTTTGGCTAACATTGGCTTTACCTTCGGACAAACAGCGATGGCAAGTTTGGTATCTGGCGCGCTTGCGCGTGAACAAGCTGGAGCGGGTATGGGTGTTTTCTCCATGCTGAATTTTATAGCAAGTGCATTAATCGGCGCTATCATGGGGAAAATCCTAGATGCTCCGTCCCATCGCATTAGTGTGAACCTACTTGTACAAGATAAAGCAGCCTTTTTATTCAGTAATAGCTATCTGATTTGCTTGGGGCTACTCTTACTCGCTTCTCTAGTTTTTATGCGTCTGCGTCGCAAGTGATGGCACATATATGTTATCGTTTGTTTATAAAGGAGGCAAAGGTATGATTCTTTTTGAAGACTTCAAAAGCCACATGGATGTGAGATTACGTTGGTTCTCACCGCCAAAAGCCTATCGTATTGAAAGCAATACATTAATAATAGAAACAGAGAAGGGAAGCGATTTTTGGCAAAAGACACATTACGGTTTTGAGGCGGATAACGGACACTTCTTACACTGTGAGCTCCGAGGGAATTTCAGGTTAACAACGAAGGTTCGTCCTAAGCCTCTCCACCGGTATGACCAAGTGGGTGTAATGGTTCGTTTTTCAACAGATACATGGATTAAAGCATCGGTTGAATATATTCCGGCCGCACCGAACAAGCTTGGTGCTGTCGTAACGAACCATGGGTATTCTGATTGGTCCACGCAAGAAATGCAGGACGATACAGCTGAGCTATATTTTCGTATTTCACGTATTGAAAACGATTTTTACGTGGATTACTCGGAGGACGGTGAGGTGTGGAAGCAGCTACGTATGGCGTATTTGTTTGCAGACGCAGACAAGCCAATTCTGGCCGGTGTTTATGCCTGCAGTCCGCAAGAAGAAGGATATGAAGCACATGTATCCTTCATACAAATAGAAGAGTTGTCTGGCGACCGTACAAAGGTGTACGGATAAAATGATAGAAGGTTGGCAAGCATCATAAAGAACTGATTAGAAGGAGGTGCTAGCCTGGGAGACATCGTTTTGTTTTGGGGAATTCCCGTTGTTTTTACGATTGTATTAGTATTTATATCATGGAAAAAGCGATTTCAAAATCGCTTTTTGCCGGGACTCTTAGTTGGTATTATCGGTATCGTATTCTTTTTTGCGCCTCAGTTGCTAAGCCGTGCATTAGGACTAGCATTTGAACAAGTCATGAACGGCATTTATTTAGGCATATGTTTTTGAGCAGCGGAATCGTTACAATTGTTATGTGCTTTCGAAAAAAGTCCAATATATAAAATGGGAAGTCCATCACTTTGATGGGCTTTTTTCTATCTTTTGGAGCAGGATTTTATGTGGTTAGTTGGAATTACATTATGAGACGAATAAAAAAGGAGACTCAATATGTCGATCTTGAAGCTTTTGCAAGGTGTGCTCATGCTATTAAGTATCGCAACCTCGAATTATATGCGGTATACGTACTCGTTATCTTTTTTCGTGACAACGCTGCTTTGGATTGCTATTTATCTGCTTGCCTGGACTGTTTGTAAATACCTACTTGGCAAATCTGGTAGTGCGGAGAAAACGATTGATATGCCTTATGTTATCCTGGTAACAGGAATTTCCTTTTTTGTACTATATGTAAGCTACAGCAGTACAACACTGTAAACACAAAAGCTGTCTCCAAAAAGGAGGCAGCTTTTTCGTTGAATTTGTCGATAAGAAAGGGTTTACACAAAATGTTATAACAAGTAGAATTTTTTGTAATAACAAATTTTATATGTTATTACAAATGGTAGAAATTAATAGCTATATAGCTATTAATCTATGGCTCTGTTAAAGCTCACTGCTGATTTCCGTTACGGGGGCTCGCTTTCCGCAGGAGCCTTATCCTTCATTCTCATTAACAAGTACTCAGGTTTTAACAGAGCCCATTTATAAAAACGCTAGAAAGGGGAAAGGGATATGAAACGAAAAAAACAATCATCTTATTTTTCGCTTTTGCTGACTGCAGTATGCTTGCTGGCCGTGTTTATAGGTGGTTGGACGGCACCACCAGCTGTGCAGGTGGAGGCAGCGCAAAATCATAAGATTGTTGGCTATTTCACATCATGGGGCATTTATGGGCGTAACTTTCAAGTAGAAGATATTGACGGTACAAAGCTGACTCACATCAATTATGCATTCGCTGATATTTGCTGGGATGGCAGACACGGTAATCCATCACCCGACAGTCCAAACCGCAACACGTGGTCTTGTACAGATGCAGCAGTGCCTCTGCAAAACAAGCAAGTACCAAATGGCACTATTGTGCTGGGAGAGCCGTGGGCCGATGTCAGCAAATCGTATGCGGGGAAAACTTGGGCCGAGTGTGAGCAAGCTAAATGCGGGAATTTTGGTAAATTGCTAGATTTAAAGAAAAAGTATCCTCACTTAAAAACGTTGATTTCTGTAGGTGGTTGGACGTGGAGCAACCGTTTTTCAGATGTCGCAGCTGACCCGCAGACGCGGCAAGTTTTTGCCAAATCCGCTGTCGAATTCATTCGTACATACGGATTTGACGGCGTCGACCTTGACTGGGAGTATCCAGTAGAAGGCGGTTTGTCCGGCAATTCGTATCGACCTGCAGATAAGCAAAACTATACGCTGTTGCTACAAGATATTCGTAATGAATTGAACAAGGCTGGGGTGGAAGATGGTAAAACCTATTTGCTGACAATTGCTTCCGGTGCGAGCGCACAATATGTGAAAAATACAGAGCTGTCTCAAATAGCTGCTATTGTTGATTGGATTAACATTATGACATACGATTTCCATGGGGGATGGGAAACGCAAACTAATCATAATGCGCCTTTGTATGCCACCGTGAATGATCCGCAAAAAGATAAGGGTTTTACAGTTGATGAATCTGTGACCCGTTACCAACAAGCCGGTGTACCGATGAGTAAGCTTGTACTGGGTATGCCGTTTTACGGGCGCGGCTGGAAGGGAGTTGCGAACGGCAATAATGGTGAGTATCAAACAGCTACACCTGGGTATGATGGCTCAATTGTACCGATGGGAACATGGGATGATTGGTCATCCGGTGCAAGCGGTGTATTTGATTATGGTGATTTGGTCGCCAACTATGTAAATAAGAACGGCTTTACTCGTTACTGGAATGATACAGCGAAAGTTCCATTTTTATACAATCCGACTACAGGAGTGTTCATCAGCTATGATGACATTGAATCTTTTGGGCATAAAACAAACTATATTAAAGCAAAGGGTATGGGCGGTGCTATGTTTTGGGAATTGAGCTCCGACTGCCGCACGAGCTCGAAATATACATGTACAGGCGCGAAACTACTGGATAAACTGGCAACAGAATTGCTTGGTACTACCCCGAATCCAGGCGATACAGAAGCCCCAGCCGCTGTGAAAAATGTGACTGTTTCTGGTAAAACAGCAAATAGTGTAACGTTAGCTTGGACAGCATCAACAGATAATGTTGGAGTGGCAGGATATGACGTCAGCTACGGTACAACGAAGGTAGCAACAGCGACGAACAGCATCACCATTAGCGGTCTACAAGCGGCCACTGATTATACCTTTACCGTCACGGCTAGAGACAGTGCAGGCAATGTGTCTTTACCGGGAAGTGTAACAGTAAAAACCAACGATGCAACAACACCGCCGCCAACTGGTGATGCACAGGTTACATTCACCATTACATCTGATTGGGGCACAGGTTTTAATTTCAACGTAACGATTAAAAATAATAGCGCAGCACCTATTAAAAATTGGCGCCTGGCATTCGACTATGATGGCAACATCACACAAGTTTGGGATGCGAAAATTATCAGTAAAACCGGCACACGCTATGTTCTGGAAAGTGTAGGCTGGAACAGTGAGATTCCTGCGGGCGGCACAGTTTCCTTCGGCGGAGGTGGAAGCGGTGCGGCTACTTCACAAATTCAAAATGTGGTTGTAACAGGCAATTGAATGAAAAAGACTCCTGACAGGAAATAGCACAGGAGTCTTTTTCTTGTATATTGGTAGAAACAGAATATACTCGCCAAAATAGACAGGAAACGGTAAAATAAACGATAAAGCGATTACAATCTTAACAGTCAGGAGTTAACATCATGTCAAAACAAACCTTACAACAGCAAATTGCAGTCTGGCAGGAATATGCGGGAGATGAACGCGAAATATTTTATGCGATGTACGAAGACGTATTGCGCAGCCTGTTAACGCAAAATGAAATCTATACAATTATGGGACCGGAAGCGGACGAGTCGGAGCTGGCAAAGGAAACAGCACCGATGTTTTGTGGCGTGAACGCCGAGGGTGTGCCAAGCTTTTGGTTGTTTTCAGAACGTGAAATTGCGGAAACGTTTGCACGATATTACGGCTTTGAAAAGGACGAGCGTCCGCTTGTACGCCGCGTCAAATTGGATGAAATTACATTGACGCTGTATAGCGGTATGTTCAGCGGCGTGGCAGAAGTCATGATTGACGAAGGCAGCCGCTTTGTGCGTGCAATTATTTATGATGTAGTCAATCAATGCTTTGTTGTGCAGGGAGAAGAACCTATTTTGGAGAAAGAAGAATATGTCGTGATGCAGCTGCTGAACGACATGCGTTACGGTGGCAAAGAAGCCTTTGCATTACCGAGCGGAGAAAAAGTGGGCGATGATGTTATGTTCAGTTTGTTCGTTCCATATATTGAGGAAGATACGGTTGTTATTTTTACAGATGAAGCAGCCGCAAACGCCGGACGTGACCGAGTTGCCGCACGTTTTACCGCACCGCAGCTGGCTGAAATTATCAGACGTGCGCATAGAGCAGGGGCAACACGCGTTGTATTTGATCACGAGGCATTCGACGCGCAAATCTCAGCATCCAAACTAATCAACATTTTCAACCGTATGGAACTGTAAAGGAGGGAGCTTCGTATTCGGGATGTAGTGCAGGACGGAGAGTTAAGTTTGTCGTATTTTCGGCCGCTGTTGGCAGCATACAAAGCGGAGCGCGTGGCTGGACGCGACGGGTCGCAGTTTTACAATCGCCTGAACGCCGGTCAGCAGGCTTTGTTTATGTTTTATGCGTACTATCAGCACGTGAGAAAAGGAACAGAAGAATTTTATTGGTGGAGCGCTTATTTTTACGCAAAAGACAAAGATTGGCCGGCCATTGCGCAGGCAGCTGCTTACTTTGATTTGCCAGAGCTCGTCGCATTATTAAAAGAGGTAGAAGAATGGCTGCGCGCGCGCAATTACCCAAAGCAGCTCAGCGGATTTTCGGTATCGCGTGACGATTTACACAACAATCCTGTTTTGCATGCGGAAATGACGTTATTGGAAAAACGTCTCAAAAAAATGGCTCCAGTAAAAAAAGTAGAGCAATATGTACGAAGCAATCGACACGAGTTTTAAGAAGGTCCTTTCCCTTATATGGGAAAAGGACCTTTTTTAATTTGGTGCAGAGAAAGCTCTGTAGTTAATAAGTACTTTGTGAAGTTATCTCCAGGATAATATTCTCTAATAGGCATACGCTGTTTTCCCTAGTGTTAGTTACTTTTTTCTACAAGATCAATAGAAAACGGTGATTATATGGTATTTAGGTATGGACGGAACATTACGGTATAGTGAATTACGTCACTTGCTACCTAGTGTAAGTCATCAAGTATTGACAAAACAGCTAAAAAACTTGAAGAAGATAACTTACTCAAACGAACGCAATATAATACGGTACCACCTAAAGTTGAATATTCTTTAACTAGTAAAGGAAGCACGTTAATACCTATTTTACAGCGGATGTATACATGAGGGATAGAACATGAAGAAGGTTTCTGAAGCAAGGAGCTGTGTCGTCTCTTAAGAGTTAGCGTTAAGCCAGTTAGCGGCATAAGAATGTGTCGCGGAGCACAAGAGAGAAGAGATATGAGGTTAGGTGTCCCGCAAGAGCGTGTCGCGGGGCACGAGGGAGAGCCTATTTGAGATTAGGTGTCCCGCAAGAGCGTGTCGCGGGGCACGAGGGAGAGCCTATTTGAGATTAGGTGTCCCGCAAGAGCGTGTCGCGGGGCACAAGAGAGAGAAAAGTGGAGATTAGGTGTCCCGCAAGAGCGTGTCGCGGAGCACAAGAGAGAGGAGATATGAGATTAGGTGTCCCGCAAGAGCGTGTCGCGGGGCACAAGAGAGAGAAAAGTGGAGATTAGGTGTCCCGCAAGAGCGTCTCGCGGAGCACGAGGGAGGGGAGATTTGAGGTTAACGAAATTGGCAAAATGGCATGTCATCTTGTACAATAAACATTCGTGAATCTACAGAAAAGGATCGGATAATATGCAGGTAATGAAGGAATGGTACATCGCCTTAGATGCGGAAGTAAAGGAATTGAAAAGCAGGGGCGGTACAGGCTATACCATTGTAAACGGAGCCTTTTTATATCGAGACAGCAAGGCATCTATTTATACCTTTCAATTGACGATAGAGCTGTTTTTTCCAAGCGATACGCCGGTTCGTGTAGAAATCGGTGGCGAGAGCGTGAACGGTGAAATTCTCGGTACGGAGGGCTTTGAAATCGAGATTAAGCTGAATACGTACATCGGAGAAACAGTAAAAGAAGCGAAGCTGTTCAGCGAGCCGTGGCAGCTGCTAGAGGAGCTTGGTGATCGACTGAGTGAGGTGGAGCAAGCGCCTGAGCGTTTGAAGCGCGTGCAGCGTGTGATGACTGGTACGGTACCGGTGCGTCATGCAGAAAAAATGAATGGTCCTCATTTTGAGCTCATTTATCGCTCGTATTACAATGATGTGACATATGTATGGGGACCACCTGGCACAGGCAAAACGTATCATTTGTCGCGCGTTGTTGCGCAGCACGCAAAAAAAGAGAAAAGCGTGCTCGTACTTGCGCACAGCAACGCTGCGGTTGATGTGCTGATGCTGGAAGTGGCAAGGCTGTTGACAGCGCGGGGAGAGTGGCGTGATGGTGAAGTGATTCGATATGGTTATAGTCAGGATGAAGCGGTGCAGTCACATCCATCTTTGCTGGCAGCTAAGATGGCTGATCCGGGTCTGCAAAGCGAACAGGAAGAGTTACTTGCTCGCCGTCATGATTTGAAAAGCCGCGTGAGCTTGACGAAGCAAGATGAAAGAGAGCTGTCCGAGCTGCGCAAGGCAGCGCGCAAATTACGGCTGGAGTTAAAAGAGCAAGAAGAGAAGCAAGCAGAGCGTGCTAAAGTAATTGGCGCAACGCTGACCAAATGCGCGATTGACCCGGCTTTGTATCAGCGTACGTATGATTTGGTTGTCGTGGATGAGGTTAGCATGGCATATGTCCCGCAGATCGCATTTGCTGCCTCGCTCGGTAAACGCGTTGTGGTGTGCGGTGATTTCAAGCAGCTCCCTCCAATTGCCATGTCTCGTCATCCACTTGTCGAGAAATGGCTGCGCGAGGATGTGTTTCATCATGTTGGCATTGCAAGCAAACTTTCGCATCCGCATTTGTATATGCTAAAAGAGCAGCGCCGTATGCATCCTGACATTTCTAGTTTTACAAATAGCTTTATATACGAGGGGAAAGTGTCGGACCATGAAAGTGTACATGCGCGCAACGAAATTGCTGCTAAAGGACCGTTTCCTGGCAAGGCTACGTTGCTACTTGATACACAGGACATGGGGGCGCATTCGTTAACCGACGCAGCTTCACGCTCGCGCTACAATATCGTGTCAGGCCTTATGAGCCTGCATTTGGCAGTGCAGTATGCCAAGCGAGGTCTTTCAGTTGGCATCGTTACTCCTTATAAAGCGCAGGCGCGTTTTTTATCCATTTGCGCGCGTAAGCTTCAGGCGACTGGTGTAACCATTGCAACGGTACATCGTTTTCAAGGAGCAGAGCGCGATGTTATGATTTTTGACGTTGTAGACAGCGAGCCACAGGAGCGACCGGGTGTGTTGTTTTTTAACAAAAATAGTCAGCGTTTAATCAATGTCGCTGTAACAAGAGCGCGCGGCAAATTTATTCAAATCGCTGATGTGGCCTATACGAAAGCACAGCTTGCAAATCGCCTTGCATTTTCGCAGCTCACCATGCATTTAAAACGACAAGGGAGCCTTACTCGCAATCGCGACTTTTTACAGGAGGTCGCTAATAAAAAGCTACGCTGGTTTCCCGGGGAATCCCCATATTTATATAAGGACATCCGCAGTGCCAAAGAAAGCATCTTAATTTCTGCACCGCAGGACATGAGCAAGCGTCTCCGTTCTGAGCTTAAGCACGCCGGTGTTTCGGTAAAAATCTGCAAAGCACCCACCTTCTTGGTACTCATTGATAACACCATCCTGTGGACGGGAGCAGAAACAACGGTACGCCTCCGTTCGCCTGAAACTGTTACATTGCTGAAGAGCTATTTAACCGGACGCTGAATTCCGCCCTGAAATGTACGAAAAGAGCGTATAGCCTTTGGCTTACGCTCTTTTTTCTAAATTTTTGGCTGTTTCACTCGTTTCCACGTCTTTTTCATGTTTAAGCGTGCCAAAGAGTACGTCTACAAATGGATTGGACACGCCAAACCAATAGTTTTCGTTTTTAAAGTGATGGAGCTGATGTGTTTTTTTCAGCCACTTCCCAAACCTTGTTTTCGGTTTTAATGGGGTGTGGGCGACATAGTGCTTCCATTCATATACAAGCAGCATGGTTATAAGTCCTACGCCGAATGCGATTATACTAGTGAAGCTACCTGTGATTACGTAAAAAATAGCGCATAACACAAAAAAGTTCGGCAAACTGTACCAAAGCGGCAAAAAAAGCAGATGAAGTTCGTTCGGAACGGCATGATGATCATAATGTATGCGTTTTAAAAATTTGAGAAATAAAGGATTTTTCGGGGGCTTGAGATGAAACAAAAAACGGTGTGTAACATATTCGCTGAACATAAAAAAGACAAGTCCGAATAGAAACCAGCTAACCATGAATAGCTCAAAACCTTGTATAAACAAATAAATTGTCAGGACCGTTGCCAGCAACGTCATTACAAGAATATCTGGATAAAAAAAGAAATCTCTATAGACTTTCTTCATATACACCCCTCCATAACATTAAACTTTTTTGCATGGCTTCACGGGTAACAAGCGCAGCTTCTTCTGCATTTCCCTGAAAGCAAGCTTCTAGCAATTTCTCATAGTATTCACGCGAGCTATCGCGGTGCTGCGCATGCGCAAAATAGCGCTGTGCCATTTTTAAATACACATCCTCAAAGCTATTTAATAGTAAGAGATAAAGAGGATTTGATGACAGCATCGCCATTTGCTTTTGCAAGTGCCAATCAAAAGTTGCATAGCTTGCGGCTTCATCTGTGATTATCTCAAAATCTGACAAGATAGCGATTGCCCTTGCTCTATGCAAATGTATCGCATCTCTTACGTAGGCAGGAACAAGCACAATACGAAGCTCTAGCAGGTGAGAGATGAATACCTCAGAATCTCCATGTCGTGCTAAATCCACAAGTGTACCGATATTTCCTTGCTTCCAATAATCGTTCACAATGGCAGGCTGCCGAGACTGAAGAGTAACCCAGCCATCGCACTGAAGACGCTGTAACGCTTCACGGATTGTTGCGCGTGAGGTACTAAATAAGGCGGCGAGTTCGCGTTCTGAAGATAAAGGTTGCCCTGCTTGATATACGCCTTGTGTAATGCGCTGAATTAATATGCTTTCAACTGCAGTAGAAGAACGTTCGTTGTTCATGTCACCCTCCCTTGGTAAGACCAATTTACCTTTGTGGTAAGACCATTATATGAGACACCAGTAAGAAAAAGACAGAGAAATTATTCGACATCCATTTCAAAATACTTTATTTTCAGAATTATATTTTTATATAATATCTAGAAAATCATAAAATTGAATAGTAAAATATATAAGTGTTTACAAAAATATAAAAGGGGCGGTCAGGTTGCGAAGTACGAGTATTTGTGTTCGAATTATTGCTGTAACGACTGCATTTATGTTAATTCTTGCAATAGGATTGGGCGTTTTTATGCAGTATCTTTTGAAAAAAGGAGTAGAAACTAGCATTGCAACGTTTGGGACACATACGACTGAAGCAATCGCAGAGCAGTTTGACCAAGAGAGATATACAGAATGGTTACAGCAGCCAAAAGAAAATGAGAAATATTGGGAATTGCGTGATGCGTTAAACCGTGTGCGCGAAAGTACAGGTGCGTTATACTTGTACACTATGAAAATAGAAAGTAATAAAGCGTACATTATGATTGATGGACAGCCAAAAAACTCCCAAGTAGCGAGTGCCATTCAGGAAGAAACAAGTACAGTATATCCTAATATAAGGAATGTTTTAAAAGGTAAACCGATACAAACTGATGTCGTGCATGATCCGAAATATGGAGATTACATGACAGTGATTGTCCCACTTATGGATGATACTAACAAAGTAATTGGTGCCCTGGGGATGGATATCAATGCTTCACAGGTCAAAACTACCACTGCAACTGTGGTACAAGAACATATGCGTGAATTACTGATATTCATTGCAATTGTATTTAGCATCTCATCTCTTGTACTGTTCATTTTCTTACATCGCATGTTAAAGCCGCTACAAATGTTGGAACAAGCCGTTACACGTGTTGCTGCTGGTGATTTACGTGATATGAAACTTATACATACAAGAAAGGATGAAATTGGGCGCATTGTAAGTGCGTTTCAGCGTATGACCGCACATTTACGCACATTAGTTGGTGAAGTACAGGTAACAGCACGTGCGATAGAGGAGGCTTCTTCTGAATTAGTAACGTCTTCACAGTATTTACAAGAAAAAAATACAATTATGTCCGCGTCTAGCCAAGAAATTGCAGTGAGTAATGCTCAAACTGTAGTAGCAATGGAGCATGCGGCTGAAAATATTCAGGACTTCGGTATGGAGGTCAAAGGCGTTGTTCAGGCTGTAGAACAAATGCGATTTATTTCGGAAGTCGTGGAAAGAGCAGGTAATGAAGGAAGAGATGCATTGCGAAAGTCTGTTGTACGTAGTGAGACAACAAGCGCGCATCTGGAGGCATTTCGTCAAACGATGCAAATACTTTTTGAGCGTGTGAAGGGAACAGAAGAAATCGTAAAAACCATCGATGAAATTGCCACACAAACGAATTTATTGGCGCTGAACGCCTCTATTGAAGCGGCGCGTGCTGGTGAAAGCGGGCGCGGATTTGCGGTCGTGGCAGATGAGGTTCGTAAGCTTGCTGAAAAAACGGCTGAACAAACAAATCGGATTCAAGAAATTACCCAGAGGATACGCACAGAGGCCAATGAAGCAAATACAGAATTAGCAACAACACTTACAGAATATGCGCAGCAAAATAAGCAAGTAAGTGAAGTAGGTGATCAAATGCAAGGTCTACAGCATCTCACAAAAGAGCTTAATGATGCTCTTCACATTGTAAATGAACGCGTTAGAGTGATGGAGGAAAAACAAACAGCTGTGCAGCAGGAGGTTGTAGCTGTGATGGCTGCAAGTGAAGAAACAGCAGCCGCTACTGAACAGGTGCATGAAACTTTGCATAATGCGACTGGTAATATCAATACATTGCTACAAGAAGTAGAAACGATAGATCATAACATTCAAACACTAGTTCATAAAACCAATCAATTTACCTTGTAGGAAGTGTGAAAACGCACTTCCTCTTTTTGTAAAGCAAGGAACATGTTACAATCAGTGCGGGAGGGGAATAGAATGAGCAAGTTAAGCAACGCCTTGCGTATGATTGAGCTATTGCATGCGCGCAAAAAGATGAAAATCAGCGAACTAGCAGCTGAGCTTGAGGTTAAGGAGCGGATGATTCGCAATTACCGCGATGAATTGGCGTTAGCTGGTATTTTTGTAGAAAGCGATAAGGGACGTGACGGGGGCTATTATATTTCTAATACATCATTTTTTCCGGTACGTAACATGTCGCATAAAGAACTAGAAGCCTTGGTATTTTCAGCGACACAGCTAACAGAAAAGGCATCCGTGTATGCAAAATATGCAGAAAGTGCACTTGATAAATTAAAAGCGGTTCAAAAGCTAGAACGTGATAAAGAACGTCATATTTATTTTGTACATAAATCAAAGCCCAACTATGAAACATCGGATGAAAGTAGTAAGTATTTGCAACTGCAAGATGCACTTTTGACATTGCGCAAGGTGAAAATTACATACACATCGCATAGCGGTGAATCAGAGCGTATTATTGAGCCATACGGATTTGTACATTACAATGAGTTCTTTTATTGTGTTGCCTACTGTAACACGAAGAAAGATACACGTATCTTTAAGCTTGCACGCATACGCGATATATGGGTGACTGGGGACTCGTATGCAATTCCTGATAACTTTGATGTGCGTAAAGAATTTCCGAAATTTGGTTTAATGAAAGAGTATTTAGATGTAAAGCTTTATATTGCCGAGCCATTTGCCACGATGGTGCAGGAGTCAGTATGGGCAGAAAACCAAGTGATTACAAAGCAAGAAGACGGCATTTTATTTGAAGCGACGATGAATGGCAAAGAGTCGGTGAAGAAGTGGATCTTAGGTATGGGTGCCAAGGTGAAAGTGCTAGAACCAGCTTCGTTGCGAAAAGAAATTATAGAAGAAGGACGAAAATTGCTAGAAATATATGAAATGTGACATATATAATGCCGCAATATCTTGTATATTGTATTTGTGCGATAAAATAATCCCAAATTTTCGTACAAAGTGTGGTGAGAAGCGAAAAAGCGTATGTCTAGAGGCATACGCTTTTTCATTTATAAAAATAAGATGAATGTCAGGAAGTTTTTGTATAAACTAGAAGAGAAAGGGGAGATTGGTGTGATAGTAGTTATTAGTCTATTTACTTTAGCCTTACTTACTATTTTAATTGTAGCAATAGCACGCACTAAGGCGTTTGGACCTATTCCGGAGAAAATGAAGCTGGAGTCTGTCAATGACTTGCAAAACCTTGTTTCGCATTTAGAAGAGAGCATACCAGCTGCGTATGCGGAGCAGGTGCGCAAGCGTGTAGAAGCCGAGCATAAGCTTCGCAAGCATGAATGGGAATGGCGATTTTATGAGCTAAAACGCTTTTTCGTATTATGTGGTATTTTAAAAGAAGCACCCATGTTCAGTATGCGTGTCGACGATGTCTGGCATGAGATGATCATGTTTACGCGCGAATATGAGCGCTTCTCAAAAGCATATGTAGGAAGGCTGCTTCACCACGCCCCGAATGTGAGCGGTGCTAGTAATCCGGATGAGCGTGGTTTTTTTGATTGGGTATATAGTGTTCTGTTTCCGTTGCATCCAGAAACACGCAAGCTGTACGGCGGCTTTTATCGTCACCCAGTTAGCCCGTCCCGTATTGCAGAATTTCAGCAGCTGCCTGCGGACGTACTGAAGGCACGCTATTTTTCAAACCATATTGCCGCACAAGAGGTCATTGATGACGTTATTTTGAAAATGAAACGGCAGGCAAAAGAAATTGCACATATCTCAAAAGCGGAAATAAGGGCACGTATAAAGCATGGAAGCGATCCGCACGAGCGATTACTCGCATTTTTATATCTTTCTAGCTATGAGTATCACAATTATCGTACCTATAAAAAAAGCAGTACGTCCTGCTCTAGCTGTTTTTCCTGCTCGTCTGACGGTGGGAGCGACAGCGGTGGCAGCAGTTGCTCAAGCTGCGGCGGCGGGGGGGATTGAGGGTGTCCAACAGGATGCCTTTTTTTGTTTTAAAAGGGAACCCGTTCCTGTAGAGCGAATACAACATAGTAAAGAAGGGAGGTTGTGATATGAGGTTTATGACAATCACCGATGAAGTAATAGCAAAAAAGATTGACGCTGCTCGCGAAGAAGTACGCTATGCTGCGCCAGCAATGAGCATCATCGTAGCAGAAGCCTTGCTTCGGTTCGTGAACCGAAGCGGTAAGGTGGAGGTAACGCTTGATTGCAGTGCGAACCCGTACCGCGAAGGGTTTGGAGATGTAACAGCGCTCGATTTGCTTATCCCGTTTATTCGAGTTGCCGATGAACGTGATTTGCGAATGGGCATGCTAGAAGTGGATGGGACAACGTATTCCTATGTGCCTGTGTCTAAGCAAAACGAACATGTACAGAAAAACGGCATCGTACATACGGCTTCTTTGCCGCCGCAATCTTTTGTGATGAGCACAAATGAGCTACGCTGCGAATTGCGCCGGCAGCCTGCCCCGGACTTTACGATGCAAAAGCGCCTGATGGCATACCGTAATATGATACAGTTTGCCGAAATTACTTTTAGTGGTGGTCGACTTGAGAAAACAACAATGAAAATACCGAGTCATCTGCTCAACATTGCCAAGGAAAGAGGCTTTGAGGAAAAGATGAAAGCATCGTATCAGCTTTTTGATAAGCATTTTTCCCTGCATACAAAACCAATGAATGACCGCGTTGAGCAGCTGCGAAGCACATATACACGTACAGTTGTCGGATATGGCAATGTAATACTCACGGAAGAAAAAGAACTTTTTTTAAAAGCATTGTCACGCCTAAAAGTAGATATGGAAATCTATATAACGCAGCTGCGGCAGGAGGTAGCAAAGCAAATTCAAAAAACAAAGCAAGAGCTCATTGAAAACTTTACACCGCTGCTATTGATTAATCCCCCTGCGGAGTTACCGGAACATCCAACAGAGGAACAAGTGCACGCTTACATTGATCTCTTGCTGTGCGAAGAAATTCCTCATGCCGATGAGATATTAAAACGCATTGAGCTTCATCATACCTTTAAAGATATGACAGAAGAAACATTGCAAGATGAAGAGTTTTATAGACAGCTGGAAAAAACGTATAGGGACCGCGAAATAGTATGGCCGCGGTATGATCTGCACCAGGTGGAGTTGCAGCTGTATTAGATGCAAAGACCAACTGTACCCAGTATACCATCTGTATAAGATACGGTTTGAAATATAAACCATAACACAACAACGATAACTAGCACGGCAAATGCGATACCGCTGTAACTGTATTCCATACCCACTCCCCCTTTTTATCGTTTCCGTCAGTATATGCGGCGGGCGTAAAAAGGGATATTTTTTACCTTTATATTAAAAATGAATATGAAAATATATGAATTTTTTTATTTCTAATATACAATTAAAGAAAGGTATGAAAAAAATATAGAGTAATAGAGAGGTTGGAAGGTTGTGGAATCTTTACAGTTGCTTCAGTCACATTTGCAACACATACATAACGAACTACAGGCTCATGCCGCACAAGTTCCGTCTCTTCATGATAAAGAATTGCAAATGAGCATGGAGCGTATAGAGCGGCGTTTAGAACGGCCTTGTTTTACGATTGGTGTGATGGGACCGCGCAACAGCGGTAAATCGACACTTGTGAATGCTTTACTTGGAGAAGATTTACTGCCGGCCGGGAAAGACTTGGTGGCAGTTGCAACAACGCATATTGTATTTGGGGCGCATGATGGAACAGTTATCACCTATCGTGAAAATGGACAAACAGAGCAGATAACAGAGTGGCCGCTTTCTCACGCATTTTATGAAGATATGCGTCTTGGGAAATCCATGGAGTATCAACTGTTTCATAAACCAGCTGCTTTATCTTCATGGGATGCCTATGAACATATTGATTTAGTTATTGCAGATCTACCGGGCGAACAGCTGTATGAAGCAGATTTAGTATTATATGTACTTGATATTACCAGCGATATAACAACAGAGCTGCAAAGGCTGAATTCAGATATAAAAGAACGCGCCATATTTATTTTAAATAAAGCAGACCTTGTTAGCGATCCATCTGTACCACAAGCGCAGTGGCAACAAGCTCTTGGCCGCGATGTATATGTTGTCAGTGCACAAACATCATTGTATGAACAGCTTGTCGAGCGGGGCGGAGATGCGGCAACCTTTTATCAGCGCACTTTAAAAGAGCGGAGTGCCGTAGCAACTCTAGTTCGTGCTGGATTGCGTCAGTTAGAGGACGAGGTCATTGTACCAGTGTTTTTAAACCTGCAGCATGAAGCAGAGCGCGCCACGCAATTGATGCTGCTGAAGCAATCGCAGCGCGTAGCAGCTCTTTGCGAACAAGATGCTGCGCAGCTGCAGAAGCAAATTGAAATGAAAAAAGAAAACCAGATGGCCGCAGCACTAAAAAAGCAAGCCTTGCATACGTTGCTACAGCAGCATGAAGAAACAAAAGAGCGAATACGCAATGAAATTGAAGCAACGGCGGCTGTCTGTCAAATTGATGAGACAGAAAAATTTCCACCATTTTTAATGAATCCGTTTCCGTATCATACGGAAAGCGATGAGTTTGAAGAGAAAGAAGTGGCGTATGAAGAAGGGGAGCAGCGCTTACGCCAGTGGCTCAGTGAGCAGCCACAGCTCGATGTGTCTGCTTCTTATAAAGAAGGTATGCATTATGAGCCGTCTTCGTACAATTACTTTGCTATGCTAAATGAGCTTGCGCGTAAAGAGCTGAAGGCACTGAATGAACATGTATACGCATATAGTCAAAAATATCCGAAAACCATTACCTATATGGAAATGCCCCAGGATGTCACGCCGCAGCCAATTCGTGTAAATGAAGAGCCAATGCGCTACGATTCGTACTCTAAGGCAATCAGCGTTTCAGCATATGAGGTGCCTTATACGGACCGGGTGTGGCTTGTTTTCCAAAAAACAAAATATATGACGCTCTATAAATATAGTTTACAATCCGCGGTGCAAATGGCGGAGAGAGAGTTGACAAAGCGTTATTATTCCTATGCAAAGCAGTATCATGAAGCTTATATGACAGAGAAGTACAATCGATTTGCAGGGCGTGTAATAGAAAGATCTCTGCATGTTGTTACGAATTCTCAGCAGCATGTGCAGCAGCTATTGTTTCGCACGAAAAAGGAGCTAGATACCCTTCAGCAGCAGATTGATGCGCTTAACGAGCAAATTGCGTGTACTAAAGCCTTGAAAAAGCGTATTTTGTATAAAACGATGATTGTGACTCATGCGAGGGAGGTTGCGGCGACAGATGATTTGGCTTCACTCATTGAAGCTTCGCAGCCGGGAACAACCTTTTTACTTGGAGAAGGAGAATATATCATTGACCGGCCGGTTCTTTTACAATCTGCAGCGTTCATCGGACAAGGTACAACATGCACAAAGCTTCGCATAGAAAAGTCGGTGCTGCAAGGTCACAGTTATGATTCGTTTCGCTTTGAACAAATGGCACTCATTTTTACAGAGCCGTTTCAAATGGATGGTCACTTTTTGTTTGCATCGCATTGTTCATTCCAAAACGCCCGTATTTATACCGGAGACAATACAGAGCTTGTACTACAGTGGTGCTCATGGAAGGAAGGCATGCTTGAGGTCAGCGGCTCTTACCATATGACAGATTGCGAGCTTCAAGACACAGCTGTTTCTCTCATTAAAGCAGCCAGCGGTGACATGCATCGTAACAAATGGCAAAATAGTAGCCTGACTTGCGAGCAACAGGCATATGCACAGCTATCTTATAACGAGATGCTTGGAGAGCGTAGCGGCATAATGGCACGTGACAACAGTCGGTTGGAAATGAAGGGGACCCGCATTTCGCAAGCTGTATGTGCTGTGACGCTTATGCATCAAGCGGTAGCCATTTTCAAAGAGAATTTGTTTCATGCGAGTAAGAACGGAATTCGTGCGCTTGATGTAGCAACAGTTACAGTAGAAAACAATCGCTTTGAGGGTAATACGGTTGGTCTTTATGCTGCAAGCAACATAGATGTATTTAGGGGCAATCATATCGAAAACAATCATACCGGTGTTCATATCGCCAGCGGTGAAATAGGTGACTTTAGTAACAATATCTTTACCGAAAATATCATCGGCTTACAAGTAACGGGCGAGGGCAACGGAACGATTGAGCATAATACATTTTCAGAGCAGCGTGAGAGCGGCGTTATGTTAGAAGGTCATGCGCAAATTTGGCTCGTCAACAACCGCTGTGAAAAACAGCATACCGGTATTGTTTGTAAAGAAGCAGCAGTTGCTGTGCTCGTCAACAACACAATAGAAGAAAATGAGATCGGTGTATGTTTGCGCGATGAGGCAAGCGTAGAGGTGAAGCATAACTTCTTTAACAGCAACCGCCAGTGTGGTATGGCAATTACCGGACATGTAACCGGCTCTGTGATCGCAAATCATTACCGCAATAACGGACTCTCGTTTTCAGTTGACACCGCAAAGGTCATGGAATTTGCGGATAATAAGCAGACTGAACAAGGCTTTGCCGTACTAAAACCGCAATACTGGCAGGCAAAAATGAAAGTAAGGCGTTCAACAAGCAAAGCCAAAAAGCAAAAACAACGATAAACAAATAGGCATGTTTCATCTCGCAATTTGTATATATGATAGTGACAACTTGTCACCGCTTGTCCTGATTATGAATACAATATAGCGGGGTGAGAAAAGATGAAGCTAACAAAGGAAAACTTGCTGAAACGCTTACGAAACTGGAAGACTTGGGTCGCGCTGTTCGCATTAATTGGCATGATTTTAGAAAGTCTCGGCTATACAAACTTTCAAGGCACACTTGGAAAATGGGAGGAAACCATCTATACGCTTGGTATTTTACTTGGTGTATGGTCCGACCATGACGGCAAGCCACAAGAGTAGGAAAGTCCGCTTACGAGCGGGCTTTTTTTATATGATAAGACAGTAAACAATGTCACTTCTGCTTCTCCGGTGCTCATTATTGACGGAATGAGCATCTGTGTTTTATAATTCAATCGTTGAATAGTTCAACAATTGAACTATAGGGGGTTCACTATGGAAAAACAAAAAATGAGTCATTTAATTGAACGGTATGAAGACATTTTTATTTTTGCAACGCGTAAATTAAATGCGCTGCTAGCTGAATTACTGGAGGATTTAACACCAGAGCAATACTTTACGCTGCGTCATATTAAACGGTATGGTCCTTGCACATCGAGTACGTTATCAGAGCTGAACTGTGTAAATCGTAGCGCCATGACGGCTATGATTAATAAATTAGCGGCAAAGGGATACGTAACACGTACAACAGATTCTCAGGACCGCCGCATCATCTGGCTAGAAACAACACAGGAAGCGGAAGCGGTTCTTGCTGCAGGGGAAGAGGAGATGCATACCTTTATTGCCTCGTATCTAACAGAACTTGAAGCGGAAGAAGTGGAAAGCTTTATTCATATTTATGAAAAAATTTGGAATATTATCCGCGCAAAGGAGGAGAAATAAAGCATGCGTACATTATTGAAGCTACGCTGGGTCTTTTTGGCGCTGTGGGCAGTACTCCTGACTGTGCTTCTGATGTTTGCGCCAAATATGGAGCAGCTTGTTCGTGAAAAGGGGAACATTACCATTCCGGACGAATATTCATCGATGGTGGCACATGACATTTTAGAGCGTCACAACAAAGATGATGGCAATACACTCTCGGCGGTGCTCGTGTTTCATGATAAAGATGGTATTACCGGAAACAAACAAGAAGAGATTAACAGTATACTAGATAAACTCAAAGAGAAAGAGGAAGCGCTCGGCCTTGCTGCTTTGACTACATATCGAGACGGTGAAGAGCTGAGGGAGCAGCTTGTTTCTAAGGATAATCAAACGATTTTGACGCTACTAGAAGTAGAGCGACAGAACCGTGAAGTTGCGGACATTCGCGCAGCACTAGAAAAGGTTGTAGGCACCCCGAAGGTAGAGCACTATTTTACGGGCGAAAGCTTCATCGGAGAAGATGTAGTCATTAGCTCACAAAACGGCTTGCATAAAACGGAAATCATTACAGTCGTGTTCATTTTATTTGTATTAATTTTAGTATTTCGCTCTGTCGTGGCACCGCTCATTCCATTGCTCACAGTCGGCATTTCATACGTGGCCAGCGCCGCTGTGGTCGCTTATTTGGTGGACTGGTTCAGCTTCCCGTTATCCAACTTTACCCAAATTTTTATGGTCGCTATTTTATTCGGTATCGGAACGGACTACTGCATTTTATTGCTAAGCCGTTTTAAAGAAGAATTACCAAAGCATGAATCAGTGGCCGATGCCATTATTAAAACGTATCAGACTGCGGGGCGCACGGTCTTTTTTAGCGCCTTGGCTGTATTAATCGGATTCTCGGCCATTGGCTTATCCAAGTTTTCCTTATATCAATCTGCAACAGGTGTGGCGGTCGGCATTCTCGTATTATTAATCGCTTTCGTTACACTTGTACCGCTTGCAATGTACGCACTAGGTCCGCGTTTGTTTTGGCCAGCAAAATCAATTGCTGGTCACGGTGACAGTAAGCTATGGAGTGCATTCGGTACGTTTTCCTTACAAAAGCCATTGCGTGCGCTTTTACTTGTTGCAATAATTGTTGTACCCCTTATCAGTAGCTACGATGGAAAATTATCATTTAATTCCTTAAATGAAATTGGTGAGGATTATGGTTCTGTAAAAGGTTTTAATACAATTGCTGACAGCTTTGGTCCGGGGGAAGTTATGCCGGTGCAGGTTGTTATTGAAGGAAAAGAAAAGCTAGATTCAGAAGAAGCACTAGCCATCATTGAAAAGGTAAGTCGTGAAGTAGCAAAGCTTTCTTCTGTCGAAAAAGTACGCAGTGCAACGCGGCCGCTCGGTGAACCGGTTGAGGATTTCTATGTTGCCGACCAGGCTGATTCCTTACAAGACGGTCTTGGACAAGGAAATGACGGTTTAAGTCAAATTAAAGATGGTTTAACAGAAGCGAAAGATTCGCTTGCGGTATCTGGTCCAAAGCTTAGCGAAGCAGTGAACGGTTTTGATAGCTTAATTAATGGAACAAAAGGATTGCAAACGGGCCTTGGACAAATACAAGCTGCTTTAACGCAGGTGGAAAACGGTGTGCGTCAAGGTTCGATGGGGGCCGGACAAATTAAGCAGGAGCTAGCAAAGATTCAGGAGCAAGTTGCAGCTTCAGTTGCAGGCACGGAAAAGCAAGCACAGCAATTTGCGGAGCTTACAAGAGGCTTGCAGCAACTCAGTCAGCAATACAGCGGTATTGAGGCTGGGTTACAAGGAACAAGCACGAAACTCAACCTTGCCGCTTTACAGAAAACCTTTAGCGATTTAGAAAGCCGCTATGATATGAAAAATGATACAAGTTATCAAGCCTTAAAAGGAAATGTGCTACAATCTGCTGGCGAAGTAGCGGCGATGCAAAAGGGTCTCGCGCAGATTAATCAAATCATGCAAAATGAGGTTATTGCACCTCTTGCGCAAAGTGAACAACAATTTGCCGGCGCCGCAGCAGGACAAAAGCAGCTTGCTGATGGTCTTGGCCAAATCGTAACGGCGCTCGGTCAACTAGAAGCAGGAATAGGGCAGGCAGCTGATGGACAAAGTCAAATTATCGGGAAGTTCCCGCAGGTGACAAACGGATTATCACAAGTAACCAACGGTCAGCAACAGCTGAAAGATGGCTTTGCACAGCTGCCGGGACAGCTCGGTACATTGCGTGATGGTCTTGGGAAAAGTGCTGATGGTATTGGTGAGGTAACGAAGGGGCTGGAATCCGCACAGTCCTATCTCAAGGATTTAAACAATTCCGGTGATAAGGAAATGACGGGCTTTTATATTCCAAGCGCCGCACTGGAAAACAGCGATTTCCAGCAGGTGTTCGATCAATATTTATCAGAAGATAAAGAAGTCGCAAAGCTAGACGTTGTTTTGAAATATAATCCATACTCGAACGAAGCGCTGGAGGCAACAAAGGATATTAAAGAGGCTGTAAAGCGTGCACTTCGGGGCAGTGATTTAGAAGATGCAAACATCGGGGTGTCTGGTGTATCAGCTGTATCGGCAGATATGCTAGCAGCATCCAATAGTGACTACAGCCAAACGGTTATTTATATGTTAATTGGTATTACACTCATTTTAGTTGTGATGCTACGTTCTCTCGTTATGCCGTTATATCTTATCGTCTCGCTCCTGTTGTGCTTCTACAGCTCACTCGCGATTAACGAGCTCATTTTCGTAAATATTCTTGGCTATGACGGTATTAACTGGACAATGCCATTCTTTGGCTTCGTGCTCCTCATGGCACTGGGTGTGGACTACAGTATCTTCTTAATGGACCGCTTTAATGAATATAAGGGCATGAAGGTAACAGAAGCGATGCTACTAGCGATGCGCAACATGGGAACAGTCATTTTCTCTGCAGTAATTATTTTAGGAGGAACGTTCGCTGCGATGTATCCTTCCGGTGTGTTATCACTATTGCAAATCGCAACAATCGTACTTGCAGGACTTCTATTGTACGCCTTAGTGTTCTTACCATTCTTCATTCCAGTTATGGTAAAATTGTTTGGTAGAGCGAACTGGTTCCCATTCGATCGCAATCAAACAATAGAAAAAGAACTCGATATGTAAACAAAAAAGCTGCTCCGGTTTCGGAACAGCTTTTTTAGGCATGACTCAATCTAAATGATACCAAAAAGAAAAATATAAGTCTATTTCTTTTTTTCTGCATCTGGCAAAATTAATACATACACACCGATAGGAGGGAAGTAGATGAAACAAAACATTTATGATCATCCTGATTTCTTTAAAGGCTATAAGCAATTGCGACAGTCGCCGCTGAACTACAACAACTTCGTTGAGCAGCCCGCATTGCGCCGCATGCTGCCGGATTTGAAAGGTAAGCATGTACTAGATCTTGGCTGTGGAATGGGAGAGTTTGCCCGCTTTTGTATTGAGCAGGGGGCAGCGGAAGTGACCGGTATTGATTTATCGGAAAACATGATTGCCGAAGCACGTAGGCATCCGTCTGAACGTATAACGTATGTACAAGGTTCCATTGAAGACACACCTCTAGGCCAGTACGACTTAGTCGTAAGCTCTCTTGCACTTCATTATGTAAAAGATTACGAAGGTGTGGTACAAAAAGTAGCTAAGGCCCTCAGGCCAGGCGGTACTTTTTTGTTTTCTGTTGAGCATCCGATTGTAACTGCAAGCAAACAAGGAGACTGGGTGAAGGATGAAAAGGGAAACAAGCTATATTATCCGATAGATCACTATCATGAAGAGGGACAGCGAATCATCTCCTGGTACGTAGATGGTGTAATTATCTACCACCGTACGCTAACCACATTGCTGAACGGACTCATGCGAGCAGGCTTTACACTGCAGGAAATTGAAGAACCTATACCGACCGAAGAGGGCATACGCCTCATGCCGCGGGTGGCAAATGAACTGCGCAAACCATCTTTTTTAATCATAAAGGCGGAAGTCGGCCGATAGAGAGAAAAATTGGCCGATAGAAGAGGAGAATTGACCGATAGACTAAACTATAAAGTAAAAAATCCCCATCACTGGATGGGGATTTTTTCGTTAACCTTCTAAAAGCAAAGATTTTGGATCTTCAAGCAACTCTTTTACCATCGCTAAGAAGCTTACCGCTTCTTTGCCGTCTACGATGCGGTGGTCGTAGGAAAGGGCGATGTACATCATCGGGCGGTTTTCCATGCGCTCTGCATCAATTGCAACCGGACGCAACTGAATTTTGTGCATGCCGAGGATGCCGACTTGTGGTCCGTTTAGAATCGGTGTAGACATTAAGGAACCGAATACGCCGCCGTTTGTAATCGTGAACGTGCCGCCTTGTAGTTCTTTTAGCGTCAACTTGTTGTCGCGTGCTTTTTTACCAAGCTCGCCGATTTCTCTTTCAATTTCTGCAAAGTTCTTCGTATTTGCATCACGTACAACCGGTACAACCAGACCTTCTGGTGCAGATACTGCAATACCAATGTCGTAGAATTTCTTCACAATCAGCTCATCGCCTTGGATTTCAGCGTTTAATAATGGGAATTGCTTCAGCGCCGCTACAACCGCTTTTGTGAAGAAGGACATAAAGCCTAGACGCACATCATGCTTTTTCACGAATGCATCCTTGCGCTCGTTACGAAGCTCCATGATTGCCGTCATATCAACTTCGTTGAACGTAGTGAGCATAGCTGCCGTTTGCTGTACCTCTACCAAGCGATTTGCAATCGTTTGACGACGGCGGGACATTTTTACACGTTCCACCGGTTTATCGAACTCAACTGCTGCTTTTGGTTTTTCAACCTTTGGAGCAGGAGCTGGAGTCGGAGTTGGTGCAGCAGTATGTGCTTTTACATCATGCGGTCTGATGCGGCCAAGCGGATCTGTACTGCGCACTTCGTTTAAGTCGATGCCCATCTCGCGTGCCAATTTACGTGCTGCCGGAGAAGCGATTGGACGATCTGTGTTCGGCAGCCCTTGCATTGGCTGCGGTGCAGCCGGTGTTTTAACTGCAGCTACTTCTGGCTGCGGAGCAGGCGTAGGTGCAGGTGCAGCTGGCGCTTCTACTGTTGCCGCTTGCTCATTTGTGTCTAAAATTGCGATTACATCGCCGACTTCTACTGTATCGCCGGGTTGTTTTAACATTTGTGCCACAATACCTGTATATTCTGTATTAATTTCTAGGTTTACTTTGTCAGTCTCAAGCTCAACGACGCTTTCCCCTTTGCTTACTTTGTCGCCAACTTTGATGAGCCATTGTGAAATAGTGCCTTCTGTAATGGATTCTGCAAGCTCAGGTACTTTAATTTCAATCATTTGTATGTCCTCCCCAATTTGCCTTGCGATTTATTGCGAGCGGGGGCGTACCCCGCTCTGTTACATATGAACGAATTCTTTTTCGAGCGCTGTCGGCTCTGTTTGACCCACGCGTAACGTGCAGCTGATGATAACATCTTGTTCCGCCTTATGCACGTATGGATCACCGCCAGATGGACTGGAGCGATCTGGACGGCCAATATAGCCAACCTTTTTGCCTTCCGCCATTTCAAACAGCGTCGGTGCGAGGTAATGCCAAGCACCCATATTTCTTGGTTCTTCCTGTACCCATACGATTTCTGTCAGGTTCGGGTAACGCTTCATGATTTCTTGAATTTTTTCTTTCGGGAATGGATATAGCTCTTCAACGCGCACGATGTGCAGTTCATCAAGCTGCAGTTCCTTATTGGACTCCACTTCCGCAGCCAAGTCAATTGCCATCTTACCAGTTGTTAAAACAAGGCGCTTCACTTTATCCGTTTTGCCAAGACCTGGCTGCTCCAGCACCGCTTCAAAGCTACCTTTACTTAATGCTTCAGCAGGCGAGGTTGTCAGCGGGTTACGAAGCAAGCTCTTTGGCGTCATAATGATAAGCGGACGTACATAATCTTTGCCGAGGCTCATCGCTTGACGGCGTAAAATGTGGAAGTATTGCGCTGCGCTTGTTAGATTTGCTACTGTCCAGTTATTCTCTGCGGCAAGCTGCAGGAAGCGCTCCGGACGTGCACTAGAGTGCTCTGGGCCTTGGCCTTCATAGCCGTGCGGAAGTAAAATAACAAGACCAGATTTTTGTCCCCATTTTGCGCGGCTTGCTGATACAAATTGATCGAACAAACCTTGTGCGGTATTGGCGAAGTCACCGTACTGTGCTTCCCAAAGTACCAGAGTTTCCGGCGCAAACACATTGTAGCCGTATTCAAAGCCGACAACTGCAGCTTCTGAAAGCGGACTGTTGTGGACTGTGAAGGAAGCGTTGCTGCCTGGAATGCGATGAAGCGGTGAATACGTTTCGTTTGTCTCCGTATCATGTAGCATAATGTGGCGATGCGCGAATGTACCGCGCTGTGAATCTTGACCTGTTAAGCGAATTGGCGTACCGTCCTGTAAAATGGTTGCATATGCCAATGCTTCAGCATGCGCCCATTCAATTTTACCTTCCACTAACGCTTGCTCGCGGCGCTCCAAGATCTTTTTCACTTTAGGATAAACACGGAAATCAGAAGGCCAATCAAGCATCGCTGCATTGATTTCACGCAATGTTTCTGCCGGAACACTTGTCGGCAAGTTTGGAATGCCGTTCGCGACAGCATCTGGCATCTTCACGTCCGCACTCGCGTTTCCTGTTGTTTTCGGTCCAACCAGCGCGTACTCAGATTTTAAATGCTCCTGTACAAATGCGGAGATTGTTTCAATTTCTTCATTTTTCAATACACCTGATTCCTGCAATTGCTTCGCGTACAATGCGCGGACTGTCGGGTGTTTGCTTACTTTTTTATATACAAGCGGCTGTGTTACAGCCGGATCGTCCATTTCGTTGTGACCGTAGCGGCGGTAACCAACTAAGTCGATAACAAAATCCTTTTGGAACGTTTCGCGGTAGCGGTATGCTAGGGAAGCGGCCTGTAAACATGCATCTGGATCATCCGCGTTTACGTGTATGATTGGAATGTCAAACCCTTTTGCAAGGTCGCTCGCATAGCGAGTGGAGCGAGAGTCATAGCTGTCTGTTGTAAAGCCGACCATGTTGTTGGCAATGAGGTGAATCGTACCGCCTGTTCGGTAGCCATTCAATCTGCCAAGGTTCAGCGTTTCAGCGACAATACCTTGACCAGGGAATGCCGCATCCCCGTGCACCAAAATTGCAAATGCTTTTGATACATCGTGCGTAGGTTCGCCAGCTTTTTCACGGTTTTCCTGCGCTGCGCGTGCAAAGCCTTCTACAACCGGATCAACAAATTCCAAGTGACTTGGATTGTTGGCAAGTGTTACACGTGTGCCGCCGACCATGTGCTCTTTACCAAGGTGGTACTTTACATCGCCCGTCCAAGCGTCAGCTGCCTGCGCTTTTGAGTTTTGAAACTCCGTGAACATTACACTGTACGGCTTTTCTAGTACATGCGCAAGCACACTCAAACGACCGCGGTGCGCCATACCGATGACAACATCCTGTACACCTTGCTTTGCACCGTGTGAAATCAACTCATCCATCATAGGAACGAGCATATCTACCCCTTCAATGGAGAAGCGTTTTTGACCAACAAAGGTTTTGTGCAAAAATTGTTCAAAGCCCTCTACGGCTGTTAATCGTTTTAAAACCGCAATACGTGTTTCATTGCTGATAGATTGCGGCACAGTTTCAATTTGCTGCTGTAGCCAAGTGCGCTCTGCCTTATCTTGTACATGTGCGAACTCGAATGCTAATGTGCTCGTGTATACTTGCTGCAGATGAAGAGCTGCATCCCAAGCAGTGCGAATATGCTGCGGTGCTTCGTTCCATACCGCAGTAGCTGGAATCGCTTTCAAATCTGCTTCACTAAGACCATTAAGAGGAACTTGTGCGTTTGTCCGCTCTAGTGGATTTAAATCAGCATAAAGATGACCCTGTGAGCGAATCTCATCAAGCAGTCGTGCTGCCGCTAAAAGTGTTGTGCCGTCAAATGCTTGCGGCGCTGTTTCTGGTGCTGCTGTATTTGTTTCAGGCGGTGCGCCCCATGTTGTAAACAACTCCTGCAGCTCTGCGTCTACCGCTTCACCATTTAAAAAGAGATCATATTGTTCAATTACATAGCCAAGGTTTGGACCGTGGAACTTCAGCCACGGGTTTCCATTTGTTTGTTTTGTCATCCAACAAAACCTCCTAAGTTCGTGCGTGTTTCTGTCTTGCCGGTGATGTGTTGATGAATATCCCTTATACTCTCATGTTATCAGAATAATTAATATTTACCAAAAACTATTACTTATCTATTTTGTAAGAAAGCATTCGCAAAATCTTATCACGAGTTGGAATCCTTTCCAATGAGAAGGTTTGTCCATCTTCATAGCATGTCGTACAAGACGTGGGGCGTAGTAGCTGCCCAAATTTCTAAGTCCCCTTAAAAATAGTATTACAATAATAAATGCAAACTCTATACATATACTAATATAGTAAGCGTTTGCATTTATATTATACAGCTTTTTAGGAAAGTATAAAGAGGTAAATTGCATAAAGACTATGAATTTAGTGAAAATTAATAAAGGAAAAACCTTTTTCTTTTTTAGTAGGAGAGAAGAAAAGGCATGGTGTAAGAGATGCAAGTGCCTTGTAAGACCAACACGTAGCGGAGCGTTCTAAAGCTGGTTAGGGGGGAGCAGGTAGGAGCGGTCAGTGTTTGTGTGGGGAAGACGCAGATGGAAGTTGGTAAAGACTCTGTTTCATTTCTTTATTTGTTTCCGTTATTATAAAAAAAGCGTCCGTTATCGGACGCTTTTTCGTAATGTGATGGTAATCTTGAATAGATCGCCGTCGAGTTCAATGTCGAGCTCGCCGCCGTGCAGGTCAACGATGGACTTGGCAATGGCAAGACCTAGGCCAGAGCCATCTGTGTGACGCGATGTGTCACCGCGCTTGAAGCGCTCGAGCAGCTCCTCTGTATTGCCGCCGAGCTCGTATTTAGAGACATTTTTAAATGTGATAGTTACATCTTCACCGACGCTTGTGGCGTTAATGTATACACGAGAGTGTTCCAGAGAGTACTTTAAAATGTTGCTAATTAAGTTATCAAACACCCGCCACATTTTTTGACCGTCTACTACAGCGAAAATTTGATTCTCGCTTTGGGTAACACGGAATTGTAGGGTAGATTGTGAGATGTTATCATCGTGCTCCGCAAGCGACTGCTGCAGGAGCTGGACAATATCCGCTTGCTCTAAGGCAAGTTCAATATTGCCGCTCATCATCTTAGAAGCCTCAAATAGATCATCAATCAACACCTTTAGTCGCTTCGACTTCCGGTCAAGCACTTGGACGTAGGCGCTGCGTTCATCTTCTGTTAAATTTGATGATTTCAATAAATCGGTATACGTAATAATCGATGTAAGCGGTGTGCGTAAATCATGACTGACATTTGTAATCAGCTCTGTTTTGAGACGCTCACTTTTTGCTTGTTCTTTTTGCGAAAATGATACATTGTTTTTTAGTATATTAATATCTGCAGCCAAGAAAGCAAGCGGGGAACGCCCCTTCACCGGTAAATCCGCGCGTAAGTTACCGCCTGCAATTTCTTTAACAGCCGTAAAAATTTCGTTAAAATAGGCGGTTTGCTTTAAGATATATAGAAAAATGGGCACGCCTACGAGCAAAACAAACGGCATATAGACGATAATGAGACCGGATTGCACTGCGACAAATACAGCACTAAACCCAAGTGTGAATAACAAGCCCATCAAGATTACAATCTGCATGCCAACACTGCGGACAAAAAATACTTTTTGTATGAATTCTAAGATATGATAGCACCAGGTGCGCTGCCATAACGTAGGGATAGATTCCTCACGCCACTCTTTCCATAATACCCATGCTTGTGGCAGCGTAGCGGCGATGAGACAGGTAGAGGCAAGAATGCTAAAAAACATACGATTTGCAGGAGTATAATGAATCTCGTAATACATAAATGGGCGCTCACCTATAATGAACACAAAAGCAAGCAATAACGTAAAAGCAAATGCGCCAAGTCTAATGTCAAAAGGTACTTTCTTATAATACGGTCGTAGGGCAGCGATAGGCACAAATGGACGCGCAAACTTTGCTGCATATAATCCAGCAATTAATAAAAGAACAGATACACCTGTATAGATAAAAAAGCGTTGCTGCTGTTTTTTATAGTAAGAAGCTGTCTCAACGATATGTGAAAATTCATCCGTCCACTTTGGAACAGCAATTATTCCTTGAAATTGGCCTCCTGTTAACGATTGGTTGTCAAAATAAGAATTTAACTGAAGTGTTTTCTTTCCGTCGTATGTTTCTTTCCAGAGCATATCACGTGGAGCCAGTAATTTTTGCGCAGCACTATAATCTTCTACATTCAAATTCGTATGCACTTTACCAGTAACCGTATTGGTTAAAAAGTATTTAAAGCTTTTATCATACTGCTTGTATTCGGGTCGTGTGTTTTCCAAATTTTGATAGTATTCATCCAGCTTTTTTTCCTTTTCTTTTACAACCTTAGCGCGCACATGTTCATCATCTTGAAAGTTTTTAGTGATATCTGCGATTTTGGCGTCGCGTTCTGTTTTATATAACCCCGCAACTTCAGGCGTTGGACTGCTATTTATTTTATCCTCATACTGCGCGGTAATATTGCCGATTTGTTCATTCAAATCACCGTATCGATAACGATGTTCGTGAATCTCTTCCGCTGTCACCTTGATTTGCTGTTTCGCTTCTTCCTTTGGTACATAGTTAAGCTCCAATTCAGAAAGTGAAGATAAGTAGTTTTGCTTTTCTCCTTCAAATTGCGGCGTATCAAAATACGTTTTATACGTAAAATTGATTCCATCTAGCAAGAGTGAAAACGTTCCGGTACAGCCAAGACCGACTACTAACAGCCAAATCAGTGTCTTTACACTACTTTTCCATTTTGTAGCCAACACCCCACACCACCTTTAAATATTTTGGATTTTTTGGATTGATTTCAATTTTTTCACGGATGTTCCGGATATGTACGGCGACCGTGTTTTCCGGGTTGAAGGATGGCTCGCGCCAGACGCGCTCGTAAATTTCATGAATGGAAAATACGCGTCCTGCATGGGTCATCAGCAGCTCGACAATTTTATATTCAAGTGGTGTCAGCTTGACGGGCTCGCCGTGTATGGTTACCGTTTTGGCGGCTTGATCAAGTGACAGACCGTTTAAATCAATGCTCCTTGTACCGTTGTAGGTTCCAAGGTTTACATAGCGTCTCAGTTGTGATTTAACACGGGCGATAAGCTCAAGCGGATTAAACGGTTTGGTAACATAGTCATCGGCCCCGACCTGCAGACCGAGTACTTTGTCGGCTTGTTCGCTTTTGGCGCTCAGCATAATAATGGGAATGTTTTTTTGCTCGCGTATTTTAAAGGTTGCGGAAATGCCATCAAGGCGCGGCATCATAATATCCAGTAAGATGAGATGAATATCATGTGTCATTACAACATCCAGCGCTTCAATGCCGTCTTTTGCCTTTAAAACATGAAAGCCTTCGTTTCGTAAATAAATTTCAATGCCATTGCGAATCTCTTCATCATCGTCGACGACCAGAATTGTAAATTTGTCCATACGTATCACACTCCTTTCGAAAGTATATCATGTGTTTTAGTATAGGAAACAAATCTTAATAACAGTTTAGGGAATTTCTTAAGAGTTTCTTAAGGAAAGATGGTGTTACATAAAGTTCGGTGTTGATTTCCGTTACGGGGGTTCGCTTTCCGCGACCAATCAAAGAGCCATCTTCACTCCGATTAACCAGTGCCAACTAGCAACATATGACTTGAATACAGTCTAAGGAAAAAGAAAATCATCCAAACTAAGCCGTTTGGATGACAGAGAGTACTTGCTTTTGATGATGGCGGTCATGGTGAATAAACTCGTCAATGATATGGAGCAGGGAATAGGGGGCGCCGGTATGTGCATCATGTGAAACGTTGTTAACGGAAATGTGGGCGCATAATGCGTCAACTTGCATATTTCGCAGTTCGTAAACAAGTTGCTCGCGTGTGGCCGCTGCTTGGTTCAGTACGTCTTGCTGCGACAATTCACGGTAGCAAAGAGACGCATGGTTGTATGTATCGAAATCTGGAAACTGTATATCTTCTCCTCTTCTCACAGCCGGCAACGTATGAGTCAGTAAATACTCATCCCAATGGAGCAAGTGAGCAATTACGTCTCGTACTTCCCACTTTCCCTCGGTAATCGATCTTTCCCAAAATGCAGGTTCCATCTGTAAGGAGCGGAGCCAAGCGGCAAATTCCTCAAATGTAGCAAGAGTTTGTTGTATATGCATGGATACCCTCTTTTCTCATCTGTTTTTTTAAATACTATCACAAAAAAGAACGAATGTTCTAGTGTTTTGATTGAATTTTTTTACTTTTCATTTAATACTTCATCTAGTAAACTGTTAAGAAAATAGGAGAAGATGCTATGAGAATAATACGAACAAAGGATCACGAACAAATTGCAAGACTGAATGAAACAGTGCAAACCTTACATGCTAACTTGTATCCCGAGGTGTTTCAGCCCTATCAATATGAAGAGGTAGCTGTATTTTTTAAAGAAATGGTCAAGAAACCAGAAATGGTATTTCTTGTCTTAGTAGATAAAAAGGATATTGGCTATGCTTGGGTTGAAGTGAAGCACCGTCCTGCAAATGCGTTTAAAAAAGCGGAAGCAACATTATATATTCATCAAATTAGCATACATGCCGATGTGCATGGAAAAGGCTATGGCTCAGCGCTGCTGGCGGCAATTGAAGAATTAGCGCGCGAAGAGAGAATGAAACGAATAGATCTTGACTACTGGATAGATAACACACAGGCCCGCATGTTTTACGAAAAAAGAGGGTTCCAGCTGCATCGGCAAATGGTATATAAGCCGTTATAAAAAGAGGGTGATTTATCCTCACCCTCATGAGATATCCTGTGCCTGCCACGTCGCCTTTTAAAAGTTAACCTGCAGATGTATGGCTTGTAGCTGTACTGCTAAACTTTCGCTTGATACGCCCAACTTGCTTAAAGAAGAATTGCACAACAGGTCCGATGATAACTGTAATCAAGAGTGTGCCGAGGTTAATAGGACCTTGTAAGATAAATGCCAACACAAGGGCAACGAGTTCACCAAGCGTTTTGGCTGTCATTAAGCTCACGTTGAATCGCTTTTTCAGTGCCATCATAAACATATCGATGGGATTTAGCATGGGCATTTCAGCCTGTAAGTACATCCCAGCCCCGAGACCAATAACAATGATCCCAAGAAGCAGAACGCCCCAGCGCAGTGTCATTCCATCTAGTTGCCAGTTTGGGAATACCTGCAATAGCCAGAAATCAACGAACAAACCGATTAATACAAATGTAATGGCGGCCAAAAATTGCGGACGCTCCTTTAAAAGCCAAGCGTTGATAAACAAAAGCGCCGTTTGATTAATAATCATCCAGGTGCCTACAGTAAAGCCGAATGTTTGCGCTTGTCCTACTGCGAGTGCATCCCATGCGCCTAGTCCAACATTTGCTTTAATCGTGAGACTGATGCCGAGTGTAAGTACCATAATACCTGTTAGGAACAGTAAAATCTTGCTGCTTTTCATGTCATGACTCCCTTTATATTGTGTCGTTCCAATCATTTATTATAAGGGAATGCGCTGGAAATGGGGGATTATTTTTAATATTCTCCATTTCTCTCGTTTTATCTTTATATATATGTATAATGAGCAAACGCTAAATGGTTGCTTGTCCTAGTACGTCTGACCTCTCAAGTGCGTATGATACAACAGTGATATACATGTTTGTAAATCACGCAGGTTTGGCAGACCATTTTTAAAAAGGAGGATGTAACATGGCATTTCAAATGACATATGACAAGCGTAACCGTACAAACCTTGATCAACTTGCTCCCAACACAAAGGCTGCCGCTTATAAGTGGTATCAATATTGTATTAATAACAAAGCTGATATCTTAATATATGAAACCATTCGTACAGTGGAACGTCAACGTCAGTATGTAGCGCAAGGTGTATCACGTACTATGCAGTCGTATCATTTAGTTGGGCAGGCTTTGGATTTTGTTCCCATCATTAACGGAAAAGATGAATGGAGCCGCAGCGCGTATTTACAAGAGCCATATCGTTCTGCCATCGCGTACGCGAAAAGCTTAGGCTTTGAGTGGGGTGGAGATTGGACGGATTTTGTTGACAATCCCCACTTGCAGTTTAACTACAAAGGCTATGGAACGGATAAAGTACTGGATAGCCCGCCCTATAAGGTAATCATACCAAATACTGCATTTTGGCAGGCTCGTGGTCTTGTGCGCGAGTTTGAGGGTAGAGGCTACCAAGCTAAAGGTGTAAACTTAAAGGCATATGGACCGAATCAACAACCAGCGGAAAACGATCCATATTTGTTCGTGATTGAAACAGATCTGGAAAATGCGAAGCAACTCGTGATTGAGTTAAAAACGCGTGGCTATCATTTGACATACGGAGAAGCGCAAAAGTAAGACGGATGAAGAATCCATCGTTGTGATGGATTTTTCATTCGTTTTCTACATACATCAAAATAGGGAGGAGATTTTTTTGCATGTATTACGATATATCAAACCATACCGATTTGCGGCGATAACAGCTCTTTTCTGTATGCTGGTGGAGCTTGGGGTTGAATTGCTACATCCATTATTTATGGCAAAAATTATTGATGAAGGCATAATGGAGAATGACTTGCGGAAGGTGTTAACATGGGGCGGAATTATGCTGCTGATGTCCTTGCTTGCCTTTGCGTCCGGTGTTGCAAACTCGTTTATTGCTGCTCATGTTAGCCAAGGCTTCGGTCACGATGTGAGGCATGCGACATTTTCAAAAGTACAATCCCTGTCGGTGCAAGAAGCGAAGCGTTTTCCCGCTGCTACTCTTGTGACGCGTTTGACAAGCGATGTATCGCAGCTCCAAAATACGTTATTTATGAGTCTGCGCATTGCCATGCGTGCCCCCCTATTACTAGTAGGTAGCATTGTTATGGCATGCATCCTTGATTTGCACCTAGCTTTTGCGCTTCTTGTGACAGTCCCGCCGTTGTTCCTCTTTTTGAGGTGGATGCTGAGAAGAGGACGGGGGTTGTTTCGCGTTGTACAAGAAAAGCTGGACGACGTAAATAGCGTTATGCGCTTTAATGTAGCTTCCATGCGTTTTATTCGTGGTTTTTCGCGTCGTACATACGAAACAAAACGCTTTGACAGGGCAGACGGGGAATTGCGTCAACGTACCATTACATCATTGCGAACACTAGAAGCAACAATGCCCGTTTTGCTTCTGTTTATGAATACAGCCATTTTAGTAATCCTTTGGTTTGGCGGCGTGCGTGTTTCAGCTGGAGATGCGCAGGTTGGAGAGGTCGTTGCCATTGTCAATTATGCACTCCGTATTACCTCTGTTTTTTCGGTATTTTCCTTTATTATTATGGCTTATTCTCGTGCGTTTGCCTCAGCTGGACGAATTGGAGAAGTATTAGAAGCGGAGGAGAAAGAAGAAAAGGGGATGAAGGTATCGTTACAGGGAAGTGTTGCATTTCGCAATGTGTTCTTCCAATACCCTGAGACAGACTCGTATGCCCTGCAGGATGTATCGTTTGCAGCAGGAGTGGGTCAAACCATTGCTATTATGGGAGAGACCGGTGCAGGTAAAACAACGCTCCTGCAACTGCTGGTCAAATTATATGATGTAAAACAAGGGGATGTGTATATAGATGGGCACCCGATTCAATCACTTCATGCAAAAAGTGTCAGACAGGCAATTGGTATGGTCCCACAGGAATCACTGTTATTTACAGGAAGCATACGTGATAATATTGCGTGGGGAAACAGCGAGGCAACCAACGAAGAAATCATACAAGCGGCAAAGGCTGCGCAAATTCATGACACAATCATAAACATGCCGCACCAATACGATAGCGTAATCGGACAAAGAGGTGTGAACTTATCCGGTGGTCAAAAGCAGCGGATCGCCATTGCGCGTGCGCTCGTGAGAAAGCCGAAGCTGCTGTTGCTTGATGACAGTACGAGCGCCCTTGATACAGAAACCGAATCTCGCTTGCTCACAGCTATTCAAGCTTATCACTGTACAACCTTTCTTATTACACAAAAGGTCAGCACAGCAAGGAGAGCCGATCGCATCGTTCTGCTTGAGAACGGACGTGTTGCTGCACAAGGTACGCACGGCCAGTTGCTTCGTACATCGCAATTGTACCGAGACATGCACACATCACAATTAGGAGGTGCTGCGCATGTCTAACAAAAAGCCGAACGATTGGAAACAAACCTTACACCGTTTATGGGGGTATGTGGATGAGCAAAGAAGCAAGCTATTTATTGTCTTCTTTCTTGTTGTATTAAGCTCCGGTCTTGGTCTTTTGGGTCCGTTTCTAATCGGAAAAGCGATTGACCTTTATATTGTGACGAAACAACCAGAAGGGCTTATGTCATTGCTTTTGGGACTTTTTGCGGTATATCTTCTGTATGCGGCCTCCCTCTTTTTGCAAAGCTATTGGATGATTCATGTTTCACAGGATACAGTATCTAAGCTGCGTCGCCAATTGTTTCGCCATTTGCACCGTTTACCGCTGCCGTATTTTGATAAGCGGCAGCATGGGGAAATCATGAGCCGTGCTGTTAATGATGTAGAAAATATCAGCTCTACTTTGAACAGTTCAGTCATTCAAGTTGTATCGAGTGTGATTACGCTCATCGGGACTATTTCTGTAATGCTATGGCTAAGCCCGCTATTAACACTGCTTACCATGATGATTGTCCCGTTATTGTTTGCCGGTATGACATGGATTACGGCACGAACAGGTCCGCTATTTCAACAACAGCAGCGAAATTTAGGCGAAATAAACGGCTTTGTAGAAGAAATGGTATCAGGACAATCGGTGATGCAAATCTTTTCGCAGGAAGAGCGTGTTATCAAGCTGTTTATGGAAAAGAATGAAAAACTGAAAAAAACAGGCTATTGGGCTCAGGTGTTTTCCGGCTTTATTCCCAAATTGATGAACGTACTCAATAATGGTAGCTTTGCCGTTATCGCTTGTATCGGCGGTGTGCTCGCGCTCCGCGGTATGGTCACAGTTGGAACCATCGTCATTTTTGCCGAGTATGCACGCCAATTTACAAGACCGCTCAATGATTTGGCAAATCAGTTCAACACGCTATTATCAGCGATTGCAGGTGCGGAACGTGTTTTTGAAACATTGGATGAAGAGCCGGAGGAAGATGAAATAGGTGCTCGTGAAGTCGAGAAGCTACAAGGGCATGTGGAGTTTATAAATGTTTCATTTTCCTATGGCGAAGAAGAGACCTTAACGGATGTCAGTTTTCGAGCACATCCGGGTGAAACGGTTGCGTTTGTCGGTCCGACCGGAGCCGGTAAAACAACTATCACAGGATTATTATCTCGCTTTTATGAGCCGGCGGCAGGTGATATTCGTATTGATGGTCAAAGCATTAAGAACATTACGCGTGAAAGTTTACGGCGACAGATGGGCTTTGTATTGCAGGATACAGTACTGCTTGCCGGCAGTATACGTGAAAATATTCGCTATGGTCGTTTGGATGCAACTGAGGAAGAAGTAGTTACAGCAGCACATATGGCGGGGGCGCATGCATTCATCAGTAAGCTCCCAAATGGCTACGATACAGTAATCGGTCCCGACGGCAGCGGCATCAGTCAAGGACAAAGACAGCTGCTGGCGATTGCACGGGTCATGCTTGCCGCGCCAGCTATTCTTGTGTTAGATGAAGCAACTAGCAGTATTGATACACTGACGGAGCAACACGTACAGCAGGCGCTTGCAAGGCTGATGAAAGGGCGCACCTGCTTTATTATCGCACATCGCCTTAATACGATTCGAACGGCCGATCATATCGTCGTTTTACAAGAGGGACGAGTGATAGAGCAGGGCTCTCATGAAGAGTTGGTAGAGAGCGGCGGTTTGTATGAAAGATTGCATCAATACTATCAGTGAAGCATATGCTTGTATATGTGCGCTCGATAACGTAAGATGAAAGGGTAACATTCTAACTTGGCAAGAAACGAAAGGAGCGGTCGATATGGAAGAAATCAAAGTAGGCGACATTTTTGCAATCGGTGACGAGGGCGAAGAGCAAGAGGTAGAGGTATTGGGCACGATGCACGTAGAAGGTCATGCATATATCGCCGTAGGTCTTCTGGAGGATATCCAATCGACAACGGAAGAAGAAATGGACGTGTTCTTGTTTAAAGTAGAAGAGAACGGCGAATTGTCTTACATTGAAGACGATACAGAGTTTGAAAAGGTATCAGCAGAATTTGAGCGAGTAACAAGCGAGGAAGTATAAGAAAAAGCGCCGATTGCGGCGCTTTTTCTTTTTGTATACGGTGTTGGCAAATAGAACATAAAAGCTTATAGAAGAAATGGATGAATAGCTTTAGGAAAGATTTTAACCAATGATTCCCCCAAATTGTAATTAAAAAATAAAACGAAAAGGAAATTCCTACATAGGAATTTCCTTTTTTTATGAAACAATCAGGTGGTTTTTTATCAAAATTATCCCAATTTTCATACTATTATAAGCGTGATACGATAGATATGAATCAGGAAGTGTACTAGGTTAGTAGTTCAAATGTAATCAATAATGAGGGGGCGTTCTAATGGAGGGGAAGTGGCTTAAGGTCTTATCCACTAGTTTTTTAGCAACAAGTTTATTGTTGCCAAATACAGTTTCTACGTTCGCAATAGAAAAACATACGACGATTAAAGATGTAGAAAACTATGTAGCATACATAACGGATGCAGAACGCGAGCGCATTCAGCAAGCGCAAATCAATGAACAAGATGGTCTTCATATTTCTCCATCAATTGATACAACTAGCGACAAATTAATAGATGTAATTGTTCAATTCCGTGAAGATCCTGCCCAGGTAGCTGTTGAGAAAGCAGCAGCAAAAGGGAAAAAGCTAGATGCGAAGGTTGCTAGAGATAAGGCTGACAAGGCACATCACATCTTCCGTCAGCAACTTGGAGCAAAGCTGAAGAAAAAAGCGGGTATACAAGTGCAGCGTGAATTCCGTCATGCCTTTAATGGAGTATCCATGCAAATTCCTGCTAATCAAGCCCAGGAGCTAATCGCAATAGATGGCGTCAAAGCCGTCTGGAGCAACACGGAGGTACATATCGATCCCCCGGTTCAAACAGATGGACAAGCCACCTCTTCATCACCAGCTGCAGATAGTGTGGAACATATTGGTGCAAAACAGCTTCATGAAAAAGGGGTCACTGGAAAAGGCGTTAAGGTTGGAGTCTTGGATACCGGGATTGATTATAACCACCCTGATTTAAAGGATGTGTACCGGGGCGGCTATGATTTTATTAACAATGATGCAGACCCGATGGAAACAACCTACGAAGATTGGAAAGCCTCCGGTCAACCAGAGAAGCATCCTACCACTGGTAGCATGTATTATACAGCGCATGGTACCCATGTGGCAGGTACCATTGCTGGACAAGCAAAAAATGCGGCGGACGTAGCAGTAGAAGGAGTAGCGCCAGGTGTAGATTTATATGCGTATAAAGTACTCGGTCCATATGGTTCAGGCGCGACAGGTGGCATTATCGCCGCTATCGACCGTGCTGTGGCCGATGGTATGGATGTCATTAACTTATCGTTAGGAAGCGATCATAACGATCCGCTCGATCCAATTGCCATTGCTATTAACAATGCTTCATTAGCTGGAACTGTTGCAGTCATCGCAAATGGTAACAACGGAGCAAACGGACTGTATACGATTGGTACGCCTGCAACATCTGCATTCGCTATATCTGTTGGTGCAAGTGACTACCCCATTACTGTCAGCAGTACAGAAGGAACACTGGCGGCAGCGGGCGGAAGCACTGTATTTTCGGAATTGCGATTGCTTTCTAGAAACTATACAGACAATATAGCGGATTTGGTTGGTCAGAGTCTCCCTATTATTGCGGCTGGAAAAGGGAAAGATGCGGATTATAACGGAAAAGATGTAACAGGAAAAATCGTGCTGATTGAGCGCGGTGATATTGGTATTGACCAAAAGATTAAGACGGCTAAAGCAAAGGGAGCAAAGGCGGCGTTTATCTATAACAATAACCCGCAGGAAGGCCATCTTCCTTATTACTTTGGAGAATCGATGAGCTTTCTTCCAGCCTTCTCTATGACTAATGAACAAGGGCTGGCGATGCTGGCGAAGCTTGGACAAGGCGCAACCTTTACGTTCCAAAAGTTAGGAGAAGTACAGTCTCAAGGTGACAGACTGGCACCCTTTAGTTCTAGAGGTCCAGTACGATCAAACTATGATATTAAACCAGAGGTTACAGCACCTGGTGTTGCGGTATATTCGAGCGTACCGGCATATATGAACGGACCGGCTTATCAAAATGATTACAAGTATGCATATGCACGAAATTCAGGAACCTCCATGGCCGCACCGCATGTGGCAGGAGCTGCCGCTTTGTTGCTGCAAAAGCATCCGAATTATAAACCAAAGGATGTTAAAACGGCATTGATGAGTACAGCTGATGAAATGAACGGAGTATACAATGTTTTCGAGGTTGGAGCTGGTAGAATCGATGTTTATGAAGCAGCTCACGCCAAAACGGACATCGAAGTTATTGACAAAACAGAAACCATTCGCGACGGTGAAACAGTTGTTGTCCAAGAAAAGACAGGCTCTTTAAGTTTTGGCGCACAGATTGCTTCTCCAAAAGGAAACAGAGATGAAAGACTAATAAGCATTGCGAATCGAAGCAGTAAAACGAAGGCATTTGATATTAAAGTTGAATATCAAAAAGGAGCTGCAGGACTAAAGGATGGGGCTAAAAACGGTGTAGCGCTTCAGGTTCCAAAAACATTTTCTATCCCGAGCAACAATTCGAAAGCAATTCGTGCAGAGCTTTTCATTCCAGCTGAAGCAGAAATGGGCATGTACGGTGGGTATGTGTATTTGACAAACAAGCAAGATCCAAATGAAGTGTATCAAATACCATTCGGCTTCAAAAAAATGAAGGAGGGAGTTGAAAATGTCACGGCACATTTTAAATCCTTCACAACACGAAGAGATATGAATACAGGTTACATGGGATATACACCAATCACTTTCTCTTTAAGTAGCCCAATGAAGGCAGTTGACATTGTCTTGAAAAATGCAGATACAGGAGAAGCAATGGGGATTATTGAAGCTGGAACAGGTTCCTTTAACGAGGATATTGAGTATGGAATGGAATTTGGTTTTGTGGGCCTATATTTTCCGTTCACAGGAAATCCGAAGCAGCCGGTGGGTTACTCCAAAGTACTTGCGCCTCCAGGAAGGTATGAGGTAGAGATTGTTGCTACTAATCAGCAAGGAAAAACGTTTAAGAAATCGGATAGCTTCTTTATTGAAAATACCATTCCCGACATAAAAATGAAGCAACCGGGCGGTATATATGAAGTTGATGAGAAAGGGCTGCAGGTAGACGGAAGCGTCTTTGATTCGCATATTGAAATGATGAACAAGTATGGTTTCAACTTTAACCAATCCAAAAATATGGTCAATGTACTTAATAGTGGTGCAAGACCATTAGCACTGCCACTTGATGAAAATGGAAACTTTACATTTCAGACTACATTAAACGCAGGACAAGACAGTAAGCGTACAACGTTACAGGTATTGGATTATTCAGTGAATGGTATTCAGGACCATCCGGATTTCACATATACACTGGTAAAAAAAGGTATTCCTTACGCTAAAATCACACCAAATAAGCATGATGCGAAGTACGGAGATGCAGTGACATTGACACTGTCTATGGAAAATATCAAGGATGTGTTGGGCGGGGATTTTACATTGATGTATCCGAAAGACACATTTGATTTACAAGATGTGAAGCTTCACGATGCATTCGTACAAACTGCACAGGCAAACAACATGCAGACACAATTGATTAGAGAGGACGCTGGGGTCTCTGGAGGCAACGCGTTGGTGCGTGTAGGAGCGCTTTTGCAGGGAACACCATCGCAGTCATTACCGGAGGACTTGCCAATTGTGGATGTAACTTTGAAAGTGAAAGATCACCCACAGTCTTACATCAAATGGATATCCAATATCCAATTCAAATCCGCAAAAGCATCAGTTTGGAATCAAAGCATTGTAGATGTAAAAGGATTTGCGCAAGGCATCAACATCATCCCGACAGTATCGCAGCTTGAAGGTGGATTCCTGCCGGATGGCTTTATGAAGAATGCATGGCTAGATTATGGGAGAGACCATTCGAAAATAGGTGCACAGGTATATGCAATCGGACCGGATGGAACTCGCTACGATGCGGAAGTTAACAGCGGAGCTAGATATTTCTTTAAAAATCTTCCGTTAACGAATGAAGCATTTAAAGTCATTGTGAAGGTGCCGGGTCATTTTGAACGACAAGTTGATGTCACTCACCTGATGCAAACGTATAAGGGAAATGCGGCAGGGCTTTGGACATATATTTTCTACGCGCAAACCATGGGTGGTGACGTGAACGGAGATCATGTAATCGACATCATGGATGCTATTGCTATTCAACATGCATGGGGAACGTCGGAACGCAGCGCTGATATTAACTATGACGGCACTGTAAACGCAGTGGATATGCAATTTGTTATCAATCATTATTTAGCTGTAAATACGTACGTACCGGGGCACACAAATCCGGTGGACACATACGAAGGAAAAACGCTGGATGATGTGTTACGAGCATTGGGAATGCAGAATTAGATATAGAAGCAGTGGGTGAGCACCTGGTTGTGCACATGATGGCCGGGTGCTTGCAAAACCAGAAGGGGAAGGGATGCAGATGAATAAACGAAAAGGACTTCCATATAAAGTCTTGACTATGGCTACATTGACTACCATGTTGTTTACGACACCAGGATTTGCGGAAGAAGCGCCGAGCGTAGAGCAAATCGTGAAGCAGGGACAACGTATTTTTTTAGATGAGCAAAGAGAGGCAGCTGAAGGTGCGGCAGATGAACTTGGCTACCAAGAGCTAGCAAAGGATGGATTGACAAAGCCGTACCAGCCAAATGAAAAGGTGCGCATTATCGTCGAGGTAGAGCAACCGACCGCTGTGACAAAAACTGTCGCAAGTAAAAAGGGACAAATGAAACAAGTACAAGATGAGGTTATTGCGAAAATCGGCAAAACAAAAGCGGCGGTCAAAGTTAAGCACCGTTTTTATGAAGGGTTTAATGGTTTTAGCATGGAGACAGAATTCCGTAACATCAAAGACATCAAGGTTGCCCCGGGCGTAAAGCAAGTTCATATCGCAAGAGTATTCCAACCATCTATGGGCGCAAGTAAGGAACTGGTGCAAGCTCAACAAGTATGGGAGCGTCATGGCTATGAAGGAGAAGGACTGCTTGTGGCCGTCATCGATTCCGGTATCGACTATACGCATCAGGATATGACATTAACATCGGGAGGTAAGGACAAACAAAAGTGGAGGCAGGAAAATATCGATAGAAAACTTGCCGAAACCGACATACAGGATACATGGTTCAGTGATAAAGTGCCAACAGGATATGATTGGGCAGACAATGACGCCGATGTAATCCCGCGCGGAACATCTAGCAATCCGCATGGTATGCATGTGGCAGGAACTGTAGGGGCGAACGGCGATGAAGTCAATGACGGTGTAAAAGGTATAGCACCTGGCGTGCAGCTACTGGCGGAAAAAGTATTTTCTGATAAGGGCGGTGGTGCTTACGAAGACGATATCATTGCTGGTATTGAGCATGCGGTTACGATGGGCGCTGATGTCATTAATATGAGTCTAGGAACAGACGCGGGCTTTGTAGGAGAAGCGTATGATCCTACACAAAAAGTAATTCGTGAAGCGACCGAGAGAGGTGCACTTGTTGTCGTGGCTGGCGGGAACTCCGCTTATAGCACCAAAAACAACATCATGCCTGCTTCCGCACAGCCATATGCAGAAAATCCAGACATTAGTACAGTCGGAGAACCTGGTGTAGGACCATACGCTTTGTCGGTCGCATCCTATGAAAATACGAAAATGCACATGAATACCCTGCAAGAGGAAAACGGCTTGCAGTTGCCGTATCAAGATCAAACACAATACAACTTTAAGCTTTCTAGCGCGTTGTCATTGGGTGAGAGCTATGAAATGGTATATGTTGGAGAAGGAAGAACGGCGGATTTTGTGGGAAAGGATGTAGCTGGTAAAGTCGTGGTAGCTAAACCAAACCAGCTGTATGCAACGTATGCGTACGTGCAAAATGAAGCAAAAAAGAAGGGAGCTAAAGCGGTTATTATTGTACCGCCTGCAGGCACGGCTGATTTTCCCTACTTGTTTTTCAGTCCATACTTCCTTCCAGCAGTTACAACAAGCAAAGCTGCGGGGGATGCATTAATCGCAAAACTAACTAGCGGTCAGATTGTAAAAATGAAGCTCTCAAAAGGAATATGGATCCAAAATCCGGATAAAGACACCATGTCTGATTTTTCATCAATTGGGGCGCCACACACACTCGACTTCAAACCTGAAATTTCGGCACCAGGCGGCAATATTTATTCCACCGTACCTGGTAACCAGTATGAAATTATGAGCGGTACATCAATGGCGACGCCGCATGTCGCTGGCGGAGCTGCATTGCTGTTGCAGGCACTTTATGAGAAAGGGCTTCCACATGGAAAAGATGCGGCATTGAAGGCAAAAATCGCGCTGATGAACACAGCAAAGGTTGTACAAGATCCGCGAACGCATCATGCAGTACCATATTCGCCACGTGTACAAGGATCGGGATTAATGCAAATTCAAAACGCCATCCAAACGCCTGTACTTGTGACTAACAGCGATGCGCCACTTGAGAAAGCGGGAGCTGTTGCGTTGAAGGAAATAACAAGCGTGAACAATAAATTCAGACTCGATGTGGAGGCGCTCGAAAACCTTGATGTCAAAGATGTAGAGTATGAAGTATATGTAGATTTATTGACTGATGAAAAAGAAATAAAAGAGTTTGATTTAGACAATGATGGAGAACTCGACTCCAAACAATATTTAACGACGAAAAGTCAGCGTATAAAGGGTGCATATGTATTTGTAAATGAACAGAAGGTCACAGACACACAAGGAGCAACATTCAAAATCAAGCCCGGTCAGAAGAAGAAGCTAGATGTCGCATTTTTATTACCTGCAAATTTGAAAAAAGGTACGTTCGTTGAAGGATACGTACGTCTCGTGCCAACAGGTAAAAATAGCGACAAAGCAGTTCCATTGACAGTTCCATATATGGGGTATTATGGGAAATGGGATGAACCAAAAAATATTGATCCAGCTGCGTGGGAGAAAGATGCTTTCTTAGGATACACTGCTCTTTGGAATGACGAAGGAGCACGGTTCCCAATGGGATACAACCCAATCTCTGGTACATTCAACATAGAACGCATCGTACTATCGCCGAATGCCGTAGTACCGGGAGCCTTTTCTACATTCACTTCACTTCGTAACTTACAAAAAACAGAAATGTACGTAGAAAATGACAAAGGAGAGTTGGTGCAATATCTGGGCGACTTTAGCGAATATACAGGACAGCCGTGGAAGTTCCGAAAAAATATTATGGTGTATCGCAACTATATGAATCAGGGTTATTTATGGAACATGAGAGACCAAAATGGACAGTTCGTCAAAGATGGTAACTATCAATATGTCATTAAAACAACTCTAGATTATCCAGGAGCGAAGCCACAGGAAGTCAAAATGCCGATTAAGATCGATTCCGTAGCACCAGTGGTATCTGACATCCGCGTACAGCCGAAAGACGGGCAATACGAAATCTCTTTCACAGCGAAGGATAACGAAAACGGAAGCGGCTATAATGGTGCAGTTATCTGGTATAACGGTAAATATAAAGCCTTACAGGAAGGACAAACATCCACACTTGTAAAAGAGGAACCAAAGAGCGTCGTTGTTATGGGTGTCGATTATGCACTGAACCAAAGCTACACGATATGGGGTGATCCATCATATATTACCGCAGATATGTTCGTCAGCTACTTTAGTGTGTCTCCGAGTCAAAACATCAATGCGAGTAAACCAGCGCGCGTGAATGGATTTGCTAACAATCGTGTAGATTGGGCTGTCAATGTAAGGGATGCAAGCGGAAATGTGGTAGATAGTATGACTATCCAAAACGAGCATGAAATCCATCTGGAGTGGAAGCCAGAAGCGAATCTGCCAAGCGGCACATACACAATATCGGCAGATGTGACCAATAAGCAAGGATTCAAAGTAACAACACAAGCAAAAACAGTAACAGTTTTGCAGCCGTAAAAGAGGCTATGATTCAATTTTCATAACATACAAGACTCATAGCCATATAAAACTAGCACATTTCACAGCTCATCATCTCACTAGCGGAAGGAAGAAAACAACATGAAAAAGAAATTCATGAAAAAAGCGACAACTCTAGCATTAGGCGTAGGTTTGGTTTCTACAGGTCTATCAGCTCCATATGTTAATCTGCCAACAGCAGTTCATGCTACAGCACCAGCAAGCACAGAAGCGATTTTAGCTAAACTGACGCCTGAGCAAAGAGAAGCACTTGCCAAATTGTCGACGGATGTCCAAACAGGCCTTTTCTTACAGCAGGATGTAAATTTGGAAAGTGAGAGCAACGTTTCGATCATTGTCGCATTTAAGCAAAAGCCTGAAAAGATGGCGGTATTAGAGGCTGCTCTCCGAGGTGAAAGCTTATCCGCTGCAAAAGCAAAAAGCAATGTGGACGCTGATCATGCAACATTTAAGAGCGACTTGACTCGTATATTTAAAGAAAAAGAAGATGCCTATAAGGTAAAACGTGTCTATAAGCATGCATTTAACGGTGTTGCGCTTGAAGTACCTGCCAATAAAATTCAAGATGTGCTGAAATCAGATGCGGTACAAGCCATTTATAGCGATGTAACTGTAAAAGCAGAACCGCCGGTACAGACAGACGAGGCTTCTACAGAAGCACAAGGGCAGGGTATGGCAGATGAACGCGCATTTTTGAATGTCGATCAATTGCATAAGGAAGGTTACACAGGAAAGGGAATCAAGGTTGCAGTTCTTGATACAGGAATTGATTACAATCATCCGGATTTAAAAGCTGCGTATAAAGGTGGCTATGATTTCGTTCATAATGACAATGATCCGATGGAAACCACATATGAAGACTGGATCAAAGCTGGAAAACCTGGCGCGAACGCATCTAGCTACGTCACAGATCATGGAACGCATGTCGCAGGCACAATTGCGGGTCAAGGTGCAAATAACAGCCCATACGCGACAAAAGGTATCGCACCGGACGCAGAACTATACGCATATCGTGTATTAGGTCCGGGTGGCAGCGGTTCTTCCGAGGGTATCATTGCTGCGATCGACAAAGCGGTAGCAGAAGATATGGATGTAATGAATCTTTCCTTGGGGGCAAGCTATAATGATCCGATGTATCCAACGAGTATTGCTATTAACAACGCAGTTCTCAGCGGTGTAGCAGCTATTGTAGCGGCAGGAAACGATGGCAATAAAATGTATACATTGGGCTCTCCAGGTACGGCTTCCTTGGCATTGACGGTAGGGGCAAGTGACGTAGCGATGAAGATTTCTACAATGAAAGGGAATTTGGATGTTTTTAAATCAGATATGCGTTTATTGGCAAGAGGCTTTACTGATGACCTTTCTACTTTTTTAAACAAAACATTTGAAATCGTGAACATTGCTGGATATGGACAAGCAAGCAACTATAAAAACATAAATGTAAAAGGAAAAGTTGTCCTTGTCCCGCGTGGCACGAACAATTTGAACGATAAAATTTTACAAGCCAAAATCAATGGCGCGGCTGCTATCTTAATTTATAACAACAATGCAGCTGAGGGACACATGCCATTTTACTTGGCTGAAGGATCGGACTTTATTCCTGCATTTAATATCACGAATGCTGACGGGCTGGCTTTAAAACAAAAAATTAGTGAAGGAAAAATACAGTTTTCCTTCAGTGAGATGGGAGAATATGCAACGGTTGGAGACACACTAGCAGACTTTAGCTCTCGCGGACCATCTCGTATCAATTATGATATCAAGCCGGAAGTAACGGCACCTGGTGTTAGCGTATTATCGACAGTTCCAAGCTTTATCAACAGCCCAAGTAATCCGTCTGATTACACATATGCGTATCAGCGCATGTCCGGAACATCTATGGCAACACCAAGCGTGGCCGGTATCACGGCATTGTTATTGCAGGCAAAACCCGACTTGCAGCCTGAAGATATCAAAGCCATTCTGATGAACACGGCAGACCCGTTAAGCAAGCCTTACAGTGTATTTGAGCAGGGGGCAGGACGCGTCGATCCTTATGAAGCAATGCACGCTGGTATTGAGATTAAGGTGAAGGACAAAACACAAACAATTCTTAATGGAAAAGAAAAACAAATTAATGAAGCTACAGGTGCTTTAAGTTTTGGAAATAAAGCCTTCAATGGAAAAGACACGAAGGATTCTCGTATCATAACGATTACAAACAAAGGACAAGAAGAAAAAACCTTTGATGTGACGGTGAAATTTCAAAAGGATGTGCGAGAAGCGAAGGATGCAGAGAAAAATGGTGTGGAAGTCAAAACAGACGCTTCCGTAAGAGTGGGACCAAACGGAGATGTGAGCAGAAACGTATCCCTCTTCATTCCACATACGGCTGAAAAAGGGATTTATGAAGGATATATTGTGTATACAAATCATGATAATCCGGAAGAAACATACCAAGTTCCATTTGGCGTGCATTATGTAGAAGAAGGATTTCAAGAGGTTAACTTGGACCGCGTTTCGATGTCAACAGATCGAAATGCAACAAGCAATCCATTTTATTATCCGTTTTTAGGAGGAAGCTTCATCTTGCAGTCGCACATGAAAACAATTGATGTGGTGCTGACAGATGCGACTACAGGTAAAGACTTAGGTATAGTAGGTTCCTTTAACGGCATGCTTCTCAATGAAGGCGTATTACAATCAGCAGGTCAGTTGTTTAAAGGTGTCTATTATCCATTCACAGGCGATAGTGAGCAACCAATCAGCAGCAGGGCAGCATTGGCAAAGGAAGGCCATTATAAGATGAAATTTATCGCTTATAATGATGAAGGAAAAATATTTGTCGCGGCACCGGACTTGTTCGTAGACAATACCATGCCCGATGCATTCAACGTACAAGTGGAAGGTGAAAAGCCAGGCAATCCGTTTGTGGAATATAAACAGGGGCAGCAAACACTCGGCTTGACAGCCTCTATTCACGACAATATTGTGGATAGCTTGAATGCCAACGGCTTGGGTGCAAAGCAATCACAGAACAGCATCTGGTACTTTTACAATAGTGCCTTGGCAAACGGTAAACTTACATTAGACGAAAATGGGCATGTGAAAGATGAAATTGCGATGAATCCGCGTATACCTGTATTAAATGTTGCATTTGAAGGTATTGATCAAGCAACAAATTCATATGGAGCAAAAGAGTATTACTTTGTACAAGACAATACCCCATATGTGTATGGGCAACCAAATCTAAAAACGAGAGCAAACCGCGTTGTTACTCGCATTGGAGAAACAGTGACAATCACGCTTACAGCTAACAATGTGAACAAAGTAAAACAAGCAGTTTATGATTTTTCTACCAATACAAGTGATACCAATATCGTAAGTATTAACTTGCGCCCTGAAGCACAACAATTGGGTGGTAAATTGAATGTTACAAGCACTAACACGTCAGCTACGGTTGTGAAGTCAAAGGTGGAGGTCGCGTTTGATGGGGGAGCGGAAGTGAGCGGTGATATTCCAATGGTAGATGTAACATTGAAGATTCCGGAGATGGCAGCTCCAACTCTGCTTTCTAGCTTCAGAAGCGTTACGTCCACTTTTACAAGTACAGATAGCATCGTAACAAAGCCGTTTACGTATATTGCACCAATTGATATTTTACCGAACAAATCTAGTGTCATCGGATATATTCAAGCAGAGGGCTTCCGTGATGCGCAAGGTAACTTTGATTATATAAGAGACTACACAACGGTTGGAGCAAACGTGACAGTTAGGGATAACGTAGGTATGCAACATTCTGGCGTGATGGATAAGCGTGGTCAATTCTACATCACTGGCATCCCTGTCACGCGTGATATCATGAACGTCAATCAAGATATACCAGGACATTTCACGATGCATAATACATTCACATATGCATTCAGAGTAATGGATGGTGAGTTGTACGGTGTTCAAAGGAGATTAGGGACAGAAACGATGCAAGTTGCTCCAGGTGGTGATGTAAATAAAGATGATGTGATTGACATCATGGACGCACTAGAAATTCAAACAACTTGGGGAAGCGCGTCACGCCATACAGATATCAATTATGATGGTACGGTAGATGTGAAGGACTTCGCATTTGTAGAGAAGAACTTCGCTATGCAAAACCCGACCGTTCAAAGTGCACCAAAAGCTGTAAAATCATATAAAAGCAAAACACTTGCTGATATTAAAAACACATTAGGAATCAAATAAACGAACATAAACAGCTTGTTTCGCCAGAAACAAGCTGTTTATGTTTTGATAAAGCTTATTCCCGCTGCCGCAAGCTTTCTTGAATAGCCTGCAGCTCCTGCAAGATTTGCCGATCTAGTTCCTTCTTCGTACGTAAGTATTGTAAAATCTGAAATGCAATAATGACTACCAATAACATTACCAAAGGCTGTAACAGCACACCAATTGTTGCGGAGAGAAACGCCAATGCCTCCATCATATTCTCCTTCCTGTTTAAGTTAAGGAAAGCAATTATATATGTGAATATTGTATAAAGTATACGCTTGTGATATACCACTCTTTGTAAAATATATAGGAAATATAAATCTTTTGTTTTTTTAATATAAAAATATTTTTCTAATTATGATAGCATATAAATCTATATATTTTTATAATAAGTATAATGATTGTAAGGCATAAATACTCTTAGCCGGAGCGTGTGGAAGATGGAGAGATTGATAGTCATCAAAGATGTACTTATAACAAGTGTGTTAACGGTTGGTTTAATGAGTGGTTGTTCTTCTCAAGAAAAACCACCGGTACAGTCGAAGGACACAGCTAATCAAACGATTGTAAAAGAAGAGAAAACAGCAGATTCTGCGCCTGAAAAAGTACAAGAAGCAAAGCCGGTTGTTAAGCAAGAGACACAACCGCCGAAGCCGATAGTAGAGGCAAAGCCTGCAATAGAACCAAAGCCAGTGACACCTGTTATACAAGCAGGCCCGAAACAACACATAGCTATTCCTTTTACAGATGATGAGGGAACCGTATATGGCACACTGTCCATAGAAACTTCTTTTCATTTATACACCAAGCGTGTAGATGAAGCAGAAGCAAAAGAAAACGGAGGGTTATATATGTACGCCATTCATGCTGAAAAAGATGGTCTGGATGTTGTCGTGGGAGATATTTTAATTGCTGACGAAAATAAAGAAAGTGAAATTGAACCATCCTGGCGACGTGTCTTAAAGCGTGTGCATGGAAAAACAGTGTATGTTAATTTGATTCGAGAGGCACCTGAGCAGTTGGCAGATCATCCGGACAAGCTAAAAGAGTGGCAAGACTTTCATGCGGAATTATCATATGCACTGGAAACGATGAACTAACAAGCGAGCGAATATAGCTCGCTTTTTTGCATGTATTGGAATTCACATCAGAAGAGGCGTATCCCTTTGTACTTAAGGAGAATATGTTAGCAATATAAAATATGAACGGTGGGAGTGAAATGGATCAAGAATATAGCGGAGAGTTATTGCTTGAAATAGGAACCTATATCCTTGCACTTGGCAGCATTATAGCAGCCATCGGACAAACAAAAGATTCAATATATAAGGATGAGAACGGAAAAATTCTGTTTGCACAGGGCAATGTCATAGAAGCTGTTGGCAATGTGATTGAGGCGATTGGGCGTACAAAGCTATATGAAGTGGAACCATTTGAACCTGAGCTTGCAACCATCACAGGCTGTTGGCTGCAGGCAACTGGTAACACAACAAACGCTGTTGCAACACAATTGGAAATCGAGGGCGAGGAGCAGGCGGGCAATCAGTTCAATGCAGTGGGAAGCGGTGTGCAAGCGCTTGGTGCGACATTTGAGGCGGCTGGTCTTTCTGCAAGAGGCACAACAAGAGGACGCGTGGAAAGTAATGGGAATGTATTGATTGCGATTGGTTCCTATTTAGAATCGTCCGGTCACCTATCGCTGTTAAACGACCAAAAAGGTGTGGGGAATGCACTATTATTTACAGGAAGCTGGGTGCTTGCAATAGGTGCACTGCTTACAGTTTATGGACTGCAAATTAAGGACTGATAGGAAGGGTCTTTTAAATAAATCTTTGTATTGCAGTACACTATATCGTCATCTTGTGGCAAACTAAAAGAAAAACCAAAGGAAGGGTCAGATGAAACAACGTCATATTTTTGTCGCTTTTTTTCGCAGCAGCATGCTTGGATACGGAGGTGGTCCCTCGACGATTCCTTTAATTCATAAAGAGGTAGTGGAACGCTTTAAGTGGATGAATGCTGAAGAATTCGGTGATGTTCTCGCAATTGGAAACACATTGCCAGGTCCAATCAACACGAAAATGGCAGGATATATCGGTTTTCGTGTTGGCGGTATACTAGGCATGCTCAATGCAGTGCTCGCTACAATACTACCCACTATTATTTTAATGATTGTATTGCTCACAACTTTGGTCACCTTCAAGGATTTACAATGGGTACAGGGCATGACAAAGGGAATTGTTCCTGTTGTAGGTGTGATGCTCGGCGTATTAACATGGCAATTTATACAAAGTTCAGTCAAGGGACTGCGATGGCCTTTTACAATCGTTCATCTCGTCGTGGGCGTACTTTTCATAGAAATTTTTCATGTGCATCCGGGCTTTATCATTGGGGGATTGTTGCTATTTGCTTTGTGTAAGCCATCTAAATCAAAAGAACAGAAGGGATTATC